>NZ_JABECQ010000004.1:0-418566 GCF_029285915.1 Sulfitobacter sp. M85 | reverse complement strand
GACCACCTGGTGCCTATTGACGCTGGGTGGTCCATGGCGATAGCCCTTGTTTTGCTGGAGCTACCAGCTGAAGGGATGCCTGTAACGGGAACACAACGGAGTAAACCCTCCGCCCCCGGGCACCATTCCTCCAGCTAACACACTGGTAACGCTTCAGCTTTTAGCCACTGCTAGGAGCCGTAGACCATGTCGGCTTAAGTGACCTTCTTCATCCATTTCCTGAGGACGTCGAGCGGGTAACCTGTACCGTATCCATGCCCCACCCCCTTTGTCTGCCATCCTCCAATCTGATCAACAATATCAGCAGGACACTCCACCGCCCTAAGACGGTCCCGCATGGCATGGCGGAAGCCGTGCATGGTGCATCCTTTCGGCGCATACTCTTTCATCCATTTATTCAGTGCTGCGCTTGCGGCATTCGCGTTTGTCGCATCCTTCCTGTTGTAGCGAGGAAATGCGAACTGGGATGGGGTCTGCTGGTCAAGGATACGCTCCGCAGCCCATCGTGCCTCCCCTTCCAGCGGGATATCTCGTTCGCTGCCCTTGGTCTTAAGCCGTCGCCAAGGGTGTGGGCGAACGCGGACGAAAAGAGACCCATCATTATGGCGAACGATGTCGTCACGAGTTAGTCCCGCCGCTTCAGCTAAGCGCATTCCAGTATCTGAGACCAACGCCACTAGCCAACGCAAGTCATCGTCCATCTCACGGCATTTGACTTGAATGAGGTCAATCGCTTCTTCGGGAATCGAGTGGCGATCTGAGACACCCGCCGAGCGATCATAGTATACCCCAGCAAATGGATTGATCATGGAAAGACCCAGTTCGCTGGCAGCAAAGTTTGTTACTGCTCTAACTGTCCCGAAAATCCTCGTCATACTGCTGCCAGCCAAACCGCGAGCGACCAAAGCATCCCGAAAAGCGTTGGCATCCGCCTTGGTATAAGCGTCAAGGTGCTTGGCACCACAGGCGTCGATGACATAGCCGCAGGACCTCTCGGCAGCTCTGTGAAAGGTGATAGGGCGACCTTTGCCCTTGTGACGCAGATAGATGCCCACGGCTTCAGACAGCAATACAGCTGACGGAGATACAGCGGCCGGGTTATCGGTCAGGGTCGTCCCAGGCTTTTGCTTCCGCCTCAGCATGTGTTTGCCGGGCAATGCCACTTCTTGTGATCTCAGGTGATACCAATACTCATCAAGCTGATCGGCGGCACGTCTGGCTCTCGCTTCTGCAACCTTTGCTGATCTTGTACGCAGCGAATAAGCGATGCGCGGCGATAAATAATGAGACTTCAGCTCCTTTGGGATGCGTCGGCTGAAGTAATAGACCCCATCCTTAACGAAGGTGTACGAGGGGGAAATGGTCTCCGACATGGTCTACGGCTCCTAGCAGTGGCTAAAAGCTGAAGCGTTACCAGTGTGTTAGCTGGACGAATGGTGCCCGGGGGCGGAATCGAACCACCGACACGAGGATTTTCAATCCACTGCTCTACCCCTGAGCTACCCGGGCACGGGTCACCTCTTTCGAGGTCGGGTGAGCGGGTTCTAGGACCTGTGGCGCGGGGTGTCCAGCCCCATTTTTCCCTGAAACCCACTTCTTTTCAAAAAACGCGAATTTTCCTGTGTTAATGGGGCTTTGCAGGGCGGTCTTGTGCTGCTTCGGCGGCGTCGATGGCGGCTTCCACGTCTTCGGGGTCGCGCGAGGGGACGGCGTAGCTGCCGTTGAACCAGCGGCCCAAATCGATGTCGGCGCAGCGGCGCGAGCAGAAGGGGCGATGCGCCTTGACGGTTTCGGCTTTGCAGATCGGGCAGCTCATTGGCCTGCCCCTGCCAACACCTCCGCCAGCACCGGGCGGGCACGTTTGCGTTGCAGCTCGTAATGGCCCAGAGGCGTCCAGCCGACCAGCGTCGTATCCACATCGTCGGCGCGGAAAGCAACACGTAGGGCACTTTCAAACGTCCGACGGTCCTTCTTGGGCATGGGCGCAAGGTCGAGCGTGATTTGCCCGCCAAGTCCGCGCAGACGCAAAGCACGCGGCAGCGCTTTGGCGCAGGCCATATTGGCCTTCACCCCGGCGGCGAGCGAGGCGTCGTTGCCGGTGTTCACATCGACCGCAACCAGCGCGCGTGTCGGCTCAACAAAGATCGATGCGCCGCCGCCGAGCGGCACCTGCGCCGAGGCCACGCGGTCGAGCTCTTCCAGAACGCCGTGGTCATCAAAGCCGCCGGCCTCGGTCACCACCTCGGCGGGCGCGGTCCAGTCGCGCCAAGCGAGCAGGTGCGGACCATCGCCTTCGCTCAGCACCTCCATCTGTTGCGCGTCATCATTGGCCACGGTATCCGCCAAGCTAAGCATATTGGCGATATCCTCGGCAATATCCTCGGCATCGGCCCCGGCGCAGGAGGACCGCAGGATCAGGCCCAGATCGGCGCCGTCCGCCACCTCATGGGCGATTTCGAGCAGCCGGTCGCGCTCTTCCTCGTCCTTGATCGAGCGCGAGATGTTCAGCCCCGGCGCATCCGGCGTCACGATGGCATAGCGCGACTTGAAGAGCAGCTTATTGGTCACCGGGATCGCCTTGCCCGGCTCGGCATGGCCCGAGACCTGCACGAGAATCGTCTGACCGGGGGCCAGCCCCTTGATCTGACGCAGAAAGGCCGCGCCATCGGGGGTCTTGAGGAACATGCCCCCCTGCCCCTTCACCGGACGATCCGCAATCGCGCGGTACACCGTGCCAACACGCGGTGCGTCGCTGTCGATCAGAAAATCGTCCAGCTTGCCGTCCACCATGAGGGCTGCGGCCTCGATATCACCGAGATGGTCAAGAATGATTGTACGGCCTTTCATGGCGTCCTTCCGTCAAATGGGTAGCCTGCCGCTTGCAGCAGGTTCGCAGCCTCAGCCAATGGCAGGCCGACGATTGCAGTGAATGACCCGCTGATCCAAGGGATCAACGCGCCAGCGGGGCCCTGAATGCCATAGCCGCCCGCCTTGCCGCGCCAATCGCCGGTGGCGAGGTAACGGCGAATCTCGGGCTCGGACAGGGATTTCATCTTCACGCTGCTTTGCACATCGCGCTGCCACAGCTTGTCGCCACGTTTGACGGCGACGGCGGTGACCACTTTATGACGACGGCCCGACATCAGCCGCAAAAAGGCTTCGGCCTCGGCCTCATCCTCGGGCTTGCCGAGGATGCGCCGGCCAAGCGCCACGGTGGTATCGGCGCAGAGCACGATGTCATCCGCACCCGCGGGCACCGCCGCCACTTTCTCGCGCGCCATACGGGCGCAATAGGGGCGTGGCAGCTCGGCCTTATGGGGGCTCTCGTCGATGTCGGGGGCGCGAATGGCATCGGGGGTCACGCCGATCTGGGCCAAAAGCTCCAACCGGCGCGGCGATCCTGATCCAAGAATGAATTGCATCTTATGGGCCTCTTTGCCTGAGGCCGGCGGCCCGGTCGGGGCCGCGCACGGCCCCGCCTGCGCCGCGCAACGCGCGAACGCGGTGCCGCTTACTTGAAGCGATAGTTGATCCGACCCTTGGTCAAATCATAGGGTGTCATTTCCACCTGAACCTTGTCGCCAGCCAGAACACGGATGCGGTTTTTCCGCATCTTGCCTGCCGTATGCGCGATGATCTCATGGCCGTTTTCCAGCTCGACCCGAAACGTCGCGTTAGGCAGGAGTTCCTTCACGACACCGGGAAATTCGAGCGTATCTTCCTTGGCCATGGTCTCTCCTTGAGCACAAAACCCTCCAAAACGAGGGCGCAGGCTTAAATGGGCGCATTTTCGCGCTTTTTCAAGGGGGATTCAGCGCAAAGCGACGTTTATCGCCTTTCCGTCGCGGCCAATCTGGTCTTGCCAGTCCCTTCGGTTGAGCACGATGCCATCCGCGCGCACCTCGGCGACCTGCGCCAAATCGGCGTCCGCCACGGTCCAGCCGGGGGCGTTGACCTCGCGCACACCCAAAATCCCCGTGGGCGGGAAGCCGCGATCCGGGGGGCAGAAAATCCCGCCCGCGCCATAGGATTGTCCCAAAGCCTCGGACCAATCGGCCTTGCCTACGACCGAGGACATGGCAGTGATACACTGATTCTCAAGCGCCCGCGCCATGGAGCCGATGCGCACGCGCCAATAGCCCGCGAGCGTTTCGGTGACACTGGGCACGCAGATCACATCACATTCCGCCAGCGCGCGGCCCAGCAAGGGAAACTCGCTGTCATAGCAAATGAGAATCCCGATCTTGCCAATCGCCGTGTCAAAGACCTGAAGCGCATTGCCCCCGATCACGCCCCATTCCTCACGCTCAAAACGGGTCATGATCTGCTTGTCCTGCACGCCGATCTGCCCCGTGGGCGTGATCAGCCGGGCACGGTTGACCGGGCGGCTCTCAGTCGCTGCGGGGCCGGAGCCGGCCACGATATGCACATTATGCTCAGCGGCGAGCTTCACATGCAACCGGTCCGCCTCCTCAAGCTTGTCCGACACCGAAAAGAGCGAACGTTCCAAATCGCCCGCCACCTCGGCCCCGTCGAGCGTCGCCAGTTCCATCGCCGCATACTCGGGAAAAACCATCAGTTCCGCCCCCTGCACCGCCGCCTCGGCGACCCAATGGGCCAGCTTGTCTTCGTACTGCGCCCATGATGTCAGAACATCGAGCGGATAGGCGGCTGTGGCGATTTTCATTCAAAAGGCTCCTCATTTTCGCGCAGTCTGCGCGGCTTTACCGGTGGCTTCAAGACGGGCGGCGTCGCTTTCATGGAACCGTCCGAGGGGCTGCCGCTTGCTTGGGCAAAGGCTTGACCCGAGCCGCCCATGGTTTCACAAGATCTGAAAGAGATGGGACCATATGCTGAACAAGGGCATCACCCTGCGGGGCATCGAAGTGTTTGAGGCGCTGGCGCGGAGCGGATCGGTGGCGCAGGCGGCCGAGGCCACGGGGCTGAGCCAGCCCGCCGTCAGCCAGCAGATGCGCAACCTCGAAGCCGCCATCGGCGCGGAACTGGTCGACCACACCCGCCGCCCCATGCGACTGACCCCAGCCGGGCAGATGTTCCTGCGCCGGGCCGAACAGGCGCTCAGCGAATTGCGCCAAGCGCAGAGCGAAGTCACGGTGATGGATTTGGCCCATCTGGAGGCGCTGAACCTCGGCGTGATCGACGATTTCGATGATGACCTGACCCCGCGCCTTGCCACGATCCTTGGCGATAGCCTGACCGGATGCCGCTTTCGGATGATCACCGCAGGCAGCAATGAACTGGCCGGAGCACTGCGCGACAAGAGCCTGCATATGGCACTCTCGGCGCAGATTGACGGGCCGATGGCGGGGGTTCTGGAATACCCGCTGGCCCGCGATCCGTTTATCCTCGTTACCCCCGCGGGCACCTCTGCCGATCCCGACGCCCTGCTGCGCGGCGCCACCGATCTGCCCTTCCTGCGCTATGCCGCCGATCAGTTGATCGCGCGGCAGATTGAGGCGCATCTTGCATCTGAGGGCCATAGCCTGCCCGCCCGCTTCGAGATTGGCAGCCATCTGGCGCTGATGGCCATGGTGGCCCGCGGCATCGGCTGGGCGATGACCACGCCCTTGGGATACATGCGCGCCGCCCGTTTTCACGACCGCCTCGCCGCGCACCCCCTGCCCGCGGCGGCACAGGCCCAACCGCCTGCGCGCACCATCTCTCTCTTCGCCGGTGCGGAATGGTCCGGCCCCGTGCCGCGCGACATCGCCCAGACCCTGCGGCAGTTGATGCAGACCCATATGATCGCCCCCGCCATCGCGCAATTGCCTTGGCTGGCCGACGGCTTTCACCTGCTTGAATACATGGACCCTATCGGAGAATAATGCCCCTTGACCAAGATCGTGATCCTCACCGGCGCGGGCATCTCTGCCGAAAGCGGGCTTGAGACCTTCCGCGCCTCAGATGGCCTCTGGGCGCAGCACCGGGTCGAAGACGTGGCGACGCCCGAAGGTTTCGCCCGCAACCCCAAACTGGTGGTCGACTTCTACAACGCGCGCCGCGCGCAGGCCGCCGAAGTGGCCCCCAACGCCGCGCACCGCGCCCTTGCCCGGCTGGAGGCCGAGTTGCACGGCGAGGTGGTGGTGATCACTCAAAACGTCGACGATCTGCACGAACAGGGCGGCTCGCTGCAGGTCATGCATATGCATGGCGCGCTCAAAGGCGCGCTCTGCGCCGCTTGCGATCACCGCTGGCCCGCGCCCATGGTCATGGCGCCGGGCGATCCCTGCCCCGCCTGCGGTGCCCCCGCCGCGCGACCCGATATCGTTTGGTTCGGCGAAATGCCCTATGAGATGGACGCGCTTTTCGATCATCTGGCCGAGGCGGATATCTTTGCCGCCATCGGCACATCGGGCAATGTCTACCCCGCCGCCGGTTTCGTCGCCGAAGCCCGCCGCGCCGGGGCGCATACGATTGAGTTCAACCTCGAACGCTCCGCCGTGGGCAATCAGTTCGCCGAACATCGCATCGGGCCCGCCAACCAGACAGTGCCGGAATGGGTGGCCGAAGTGCTTGAGGCGCGCCGCTAATCACCGGCGCGCCACGGGCTGTCAGCGCGGTTCGCTGCGCAGCCCTTTGTAGATCGTGTAGCACATCACCAGCATCAGGATCGCGAAGGGCACCCCCGTCGCGGTGACCCCGGCCTGCAGCGCCGACAGCCCGCCGCCGATCAGCAGCACGATGGCGATCAACCCTTCGACGATGCACCAGAAGATGCGCTGCGGCACCGGCGCATCAATCTTGCCACCCGCCGTGATCGTATCGACAACCAGCGAGCCCGAATCCGAGGAGGTAACGAAAAACACCAGCGCCAGAAGAATCGCGATGGTCGAGGCGATCTTGGTAAAGGGAAGCTCATTCAGCATACCGAAAAGCGAGAGTTCCGGCGAATAGCTGTCGATCACATTGGCTTTGACCAGCGATGTCTCGGGGCTGGCAAGGATCTGATCGATCGCGATGCCGCCAAAGACGCCCATCCAGATGAAGATGATCAGCGACGGGATCAGCAACACGCAGATGATGAACTCCCGCACCGTGCGCCCGCGCGAGACGCGCGCGATAAACATGCCCACGAAAGGCGCCCAGGAGACCCACCAGGCCCAATAGAACGCGGTCCAACCCTCACGGTAGGAATCATCCTCCCGACCGAAGGGATTGGAGAGCGGGATGATCTCTTGCGTATAGGCCAAAAGACCGGTCCAGAACCCGTCCAGCCCCACCAGCGTTGGGCCGACGAAAAGCACGAAGAGGAAGAATAGGACCGCCACGATCATGTTCACCTCGGACAGGATCTTTACCCCGCCATCCAGCCCGCGCCAGACCGACACCAGCGCCACGGCGGTCACCAAGAGAATGATGATCACCTGCACATTGGTCGAAATCTCAAGCCCGAAGGCGAAGTTGAACCCTGCATTGGCCTGCTGCGCGCCAAGGCCAAGCGATGTGGCAAGACCAAAGAGCGTCGCGAAAACCGCCAGAATATCAATGATATGCCCCGGCCAGCCCCAGACCCGATCCCCCAGCAGGGGGTAGAAGCACGACCGGATCGAAAAAGGCAGCCCCTTGTTATAGGTGAAGAGCGCCAAGGCCAGCGCCATGATCGCATAGACCGCCCAACCGTGCAGCCCCCAGTGATAAAAGGTCGCCGCAAGACCCATGGCGCGGGCGGCCTCCACATTCTCGGGAATGATCGACCCATCCTCGGCAATCGGCAGGGGCACCCCCAGCGGACCGGAGACGTTCATATGGTACACCGGTTCGAGCACGCCAAAGAACAACAGGCCAATCCCCATGCCCGCGGCAAAAAGCATGGCGAACCACGCCAGATAGGAATATTCCGGCACGGCCTCTTGCCCGCCAAGCCTGACCTTTGAAATCGGCATGAAAATTAGCGCGATGCAGAACAGAACGAAGATGTTCACGATGATCATGAACAGCCAATCCAGCTTGGTCGTGGCAAAATCGCGAACCGCGAGGAAGAGCACACCGGCCTGATCCGGGAAAAGCATGGTTAGCAGCACAAAGGCCACCGCCGTCAGACCGGACACCATGAAAACCGGGTTGTGAATGTCAAAACCCAACGGGCCGAGGGTTCCGTCGATATTGTCTTGGCCGACCTCGAAATCAGTCTCAATCTCATTCGTATCGGGTGGCGTAGTGGAACTGGACGTGCCGGGTGTGGGGTCGGTCATGGAGTCTCCGATCTTGATGCACTGTCTGAACCCCGCTCGGCAGGTAGCATGGTCAGAACAACAATTGTCGGCAGATCAATTAGCGCGCATTTCCAAGGTTTCCCGAATTAAAACATGCCCCTGCGCAAGAAAATTACCCCGGGCCGCCGTGGCCCTAGCCCCTGATAGGCAGGAAACCCTAACAAATCCCTAAGCCCAAAACGAAAAAGGCCCCGATCCTTTCGGATCGAGGCCCCAATCTCTATGCGGTAAGCCTTAGCTCAGCACATCGGCAGTCGCGCTGGATTTCGCGATGGCCTTTTTGATTTTCAGCGCGTTGTCGGACAGTTCAACGTCTTTGGCTTTTGCCAGGAACTTGTCCAGACCACCACGGTGGTCAACGCTGCGCAGGGCTGCGGCAGAGATGCGCAGCTTGAACGCGCGGCCCAGTGCTTCGGACTGCAACGACACGTCGTTGAGGTTCGGCAGGAACCGACGGCGTGTACGGTTGTTGGCGTGGCTTACGTTGTTGCCCGTCATCGGGCCTTTTCCGGTCAATTCGCAACGGCGCGACATGGGTTCATCCTTTTGCTGTTGTGTCCTTCCAGCGATCCGGAAACACACATAACGTGGGGGCCGCGCAGAGCCGACCCTGAATTGGTTCGCTGGCTTTAAGGGGAATCGCGGTAGCCGTCAACCCGGTGCGCGGGACTTGGCCATATTTCCTGCGCCCACCGCCGATCGCGTCAAGCGCAGCTGCCCCGCCCTGCCCCCGCTACGCTGGTTTTTGCCATCGGGGCCAGAGTTTCCTTTGCATCCTCTCGGCGGATTTGCGATGCAGACGCATGACCATACAGATGCGCGCCCTCTTCGTTCACCTTTTCACTGCCACCGGAGCAGTGCTGGCCATGCTCGCCATGCTCGCCGCCGTGGAAGAGAAATGGGACCTCATGTTTCTATGGCTGGTGATCGCCTTTTTCGTCGATGGCATCGACGGGCCGCTGGCGCGCAAATATGATGTAAAGACCAACGCGCCTGAGTTCGATGGCGTCTTGATGGATCTGATCATCGATTATCTGACTTATGTCTTCATCCCGGCCTTCGCGCTCTTTACCTCGGGGCTGATGGACGGCTGGAGCGGTTGGGCGATGATCATTATCATCACCTTCGCCAGTGCCATGTATTTCTCTGACACGCGCATGAAAACAAAGGATAATTCCTTTAAGGGCTTCCCCGGCTGCTGGAACATGCTGGTGCTGGTGCTCTTTGCCTTGCAGCCCGAGTGGTGGATCAGCCTGATCGTGGTCACGATCCTTGCCGCAGCGATGTTTCTGCCGATCAAATTCGTCCACCCCGTCCGGACCGAGCGTTGGCGTCCAGTGACGCTGCCCATGGCGCTGGCATGGACCTTCTTTGCAGGCTGGTCCGCTTGGGTGAACTTCCACCCTGAAAGCTGGGCGCATTGGGGTCTGGTGATCACCTCTGTCTACCTGATCTGCGCCGGCGCCGCGCAACAGCTGATCCCGTCGGGCGACGATTAAACCCGCCATTGCTCCTCAAATCAACAGCCCTGCCGCGCCTTCATGGCGCAGCAGGGCGACCTTGGTCTCGACCCCGCCCGCGCCGCTGAAACCGGTGAGCCCCTTGGCACCCATGACGCGGTGGCAGGGGATAAGGATCGGGATCGGATTGCCGCCACAGGCCCCACCCACGGCCTGCGCGGGCACGCCCAGGTCACGGGCGATCTCGCCGTAGGTGCGGGTGTGACCGAAGGGAATGGCCGCGATGGCGGCGCAGACCGCGCGTTGGAAGTCACTGCCGGTGACGCGCAGCGGCAGGTCAAAGCGCTGACGCTGGCCTGTCGCGTATTCGTCAATCTGCCTCAAAGCGGTGCCGAGCAGCTCCGAGCGGTCTTGCCCCGCCGCCTGCCCCCAGCCGAGCGCCGTGATCGCGCCATCCTCTTCGGTGACGATCAGATCGCCGAAGGGCGTGGAGAGAGAGGCCTGTTTCATCGCCCTACTCTGCGCCAGAAATCACGCCTGCGAAAGAGCGTTGAGGGCATCGCCCTCCCTGGGGGGCGTCCATCCTTTTCTGACGGTTGTGGACTTGCAAGAGACGCTAAAGGTGCGAATTGCGCAAACGCTGCAAAATCGCCCTCCGGGGGGAGGGAGGGCGATGCCCGTGGTTTCCACGGGCGAGGCATTGGCGACCTGACAAACGAAAACGGGCGCCGGTTTTCCCGACGCCCGTTTGATCACTCTCTGAAAACGCCTCAGGCTTCCGCCAATGCCTCACGCACCGCCTCATCACAGCGCCCGCAGACGCCGGGATATTCATGCGTGCCGACATCCGGCAGCACCTTCCAGCAGCGCCCGCATTTTGCGCCCTCGGCCTTTTCGAAAACCACGGCCACGCCATCGGTCTCGGGCATGCGGAAAGCCTCGGCAGGTGCCGGATCGCCGGTCACGGTGATGTCGGAGGTGATGCTGACATCCTCGAAGGACACGCTCTCCAACGCCTCCCGCTGTGCCGCGTCGTCGACATGTACCACGGGGGCCGCCTCGAGCGACGCACCGATCACCTTTTCGGTCCGCTGCACTTCAAGCGCTGCGGTCACCACCCGGCGCGCGGCGCGGACCTTGGCCCATTTCGCCGCCAGTTCCGGGTTCAACCATGCTTCGGGCGTCTCGGGCATGTCGACCAGATGCACCGAGGAGTCGTCGCCCGGGAAGCGCTCCAGCCAGACTTCTTCCATGGTGAAGACCAGCACCGGGGCCAGCCATGTGGTCAGACGGTGGAAGAGGATATCCAGCACCGTGCGCGCGGCGCGGCGGCGCAGGGTGTCGCCGTCGCAGTAAAGCGCGTCTTTGCGGATATCGAAGTAAAAGGCCGAGAGATCGACTGTGGCAAAGGTGAAGACCGCTTGGAACACGCCTTGGAAGTCGAAACGCGCGAAACCGTCGCGCACCACCTTGTCGAGTTCCGCCACCCGGTGCAGCACCCACTGCTCAAGCTCCGGCATCTCCGCCGGGTCCACGCGGTCTGCCTCGGAGAAGTCACTCAGCGCGCCCAGCATGTAGCGCATGGTGTTGCGCAAGCGACGATAGCTGTCGGCGACGCCCTTGAGGATCTCATCCCCGATGCGCTGGTCGGCGGTGTAATCGGTCTGCGCCACCCAGAGCCGCAGGATATCGGCGCCATACTGCTGCACGATCTTTTCGGGCACGATGGTGTTGCCGATGGACTTGGACATCTTCATGCCCTTGGCGTCCAGTGTGAAGCCGTGGGTTACCACGTTGCGATAGGGCGCGCGGCCCGTGGTGCCGACGGATTGCAAGAGCGAGGAATGGAACCAGCCGCGGTGCTGGTCAGTGCCCTCCATGTAGACATCGGCGATGCCATCCTCGGTGCCGTCCTCGCGGTCGCGCAGGGTGAAGGCATGGGTCGAGCCGCTGTCGAACCAGACGTCGAGGATGTCTGTCACCTGATCGAACTCCGCCGGGTCGACGATGCCCGAAAGGAACCGCTCTTTCGCGCCCTCGGCATACCACGCGTCAGCCCCCTCGGCCTCGAAAGCCTCCACGATGCGCTGGTTCACCGCGTCGTTGCGCAGCAGGAAGTTCTCGTCCGTGGGCGCCACGCCCTTGCGCACGAAGCAGGTCAGCGGCACGCCCCAGGCACGCTGGCGGCTCAGCACCCAGTCGGGCCGCGCCTCCATCATCGAATGCAGGCGGTTGCGGCCGGATTTCGGCACCCAGTTAACCTTGTCGATACAAGTGAGCGCACGCTCACGGATGGTTGTGCCGTTCTGATCCAGACCGTCGCCCACCTCCTTGTCGATGGCGGCGAACCACTGCGGCGTATTGCGATAGATCACCGGCGCCTTGGAGCGCCAGCTGTGCGGATAGCTGTGCTTAATCTTGCCGCGCGCCAGCAACCCGCCGACCTCCACGAGCTTGTCGATGATGGCGCTGTTGGCGTTGCCCTCCTTGCCGTTCGGCTTGAGGATCGCCTTGCCACCGAAGAACGGCAGATCGTCGCGGAAACGGCCGTCTTCCATGACGTTGTAGGTGATGACCTGCGGCAGCATGCCGAGATCACGGTAGAGCTCGTATTCCTCCAGACCGTGGGAGGGCGCGCAATGCACAAAGCCGGTGCCCTCGTCCGAGGTGACGAAATCGGCGGCACGGAAATCGCGCAGATCGTCCCATTCGCCATTCGCGCCCTCGACCCCCGCCAGCGGGTGCTTCAAACAAAGTCCCTTGAGAACGTGCGCACTTACATCCCTTACTCGTTCCCACTGCCCCTCATTCAATCGAGCTTTAGCGAAAACTTCAGCCGCCAATTCGTCAGCTAGAAGGTACTGGTCACCGACATTCGCCCAGCATTCATTCGGAACATCGGTCACGCGGTAGAGGCCGTAGGAAATATCATCGCCAAAGACGACAGCCTTGTTAGACGGAATCGTCCAAGGTGTCGTGGTCCAGATTACTACATATGCACCCACAAGGTCTTCGTACGGGGTTTTATCGACCTCGGGTAGTTTTTCGTCACCAAAGGAGGGTGGGCCGGCATCCATTGCCATGTATCCCTCCACCTTAAACTTCACCCAGATGGTGTGGCTTTCCTTGTCGTGATACTCGACCTCGGCCTCGGCGAGCGCGGTCTTCTCGACCGGCGACCACATCACGGGCTTGGAGCCTTGGTAGAGCGTGCCGTTCATCAGGAACTTCATGAATTCCTCGGCGATCACCCGCTCGGCATGGAAATCCATCGTGAGATAGGGATTTTCCCAATTGCCGGTGATCCCGAGACGCTTGAACTCCTCGCGCTGCACGTCGACCCATTTGGCGGCGAAGTCGCGGCACTCGGCGCGGAACTCGTTGATCGGCACCTGATCCTTGTCGCGGCCCTTCTTGCGATACTGCTCTTCGATCTTCCACTCGATCGGCAGGCCGTGGCAGTCCCAACCGGGGATGTAGCGCGCGTCATAGCCCATCATCTGGTGGGAGCGGACAATCATGTCCTTGATCGTCTTGTTCAGCGCGTGGCCGATGTGCAGGTTGCCATTGGCGTAGGGCGGGCCGTCATGCAGGGTGAAAGGCTCCCGCCCCTCCTTCTCGCGCAGGCGGTCATAGACGCCGATTTTCTCCCAACGCTCCAGCCAGCCGGGCTCGCGCTTGGGCAGTCCGGCGCGCATGGGGAAATCGGTCTTGGGCAGGTTCAGCGTGGCTTTGTAGTCGGGGGTCTCGGCGCACATGGGGGGCGTCCTTTAGGCATTTGGGGGGTTATTCAATCTCGGTCGGTGCGAATGGCTCAAGCACCTCGGCCCGGCGTCTCAACTGCTTAGAGCGCCGGGAATATAATTCGAATAATGATCGCGGTGGGGCGTGTCATGGGCCCGCTTATAAACAGCCCCCCCTGCCCCGACAAGCCCCGGAAGACGCGCGACAATCGGGCTGAAAACACTGCCAGAGACGCCGCCCGCCGGACTTAACATTTTTTATGATCCCCGGCCTTCGCTTGAATTTTTCGGCGAAAACAGCATCATAAGGTATTCGACAAAGCTTTATTTCCGCGGGCTCCGTTTTGGGGAACCCGCGACAATTCTAATGGGCAGAAAGACCTGCGTGTGACCATCAAAGACACCTTTTATCACGATATGGCCGTAAAACCGTCGGGCATGGTCGACCATCTGAGCGGCGCGCAATGGGCCAAACTTGCCCCGCTGATGACCCATCACAAGCGTTTCACGCCCGGAACCGTGATCAGCCGCAGGGGTGATTTTCTGGATCACAGCCTGTTGCTGCTCGATGGGTTGATCGCCCGCAGCGTGCCGCGCGGACAGCGTGCCCGCAGCACCTTCGTCGCCCTCCAATTCCCCGGTGAGTTTGTCGATCTGCACGCCTTCCCGCTGAAGCAACTCGACCATGATGTGATATCGCTGACCGATACCCATGTCGCCATCATCTCGCATGAGCCGCTGCGCGAGTTGCTCAATGGCGATGTCGAGATGGCCCGGAAACTCTGGCTGATGACCTTGGTCGATGCCTCCATCCACCGCCATTGGGTGATGCGCAACAGCGCCATGCGTGCGCTGGCCCGGGTGGCGAATTTCCTGAGCGAATTCGATGCCCGCATGACCGCTGCGTATGGGATGGAGCGTCAGAGCCTGCCCTTCAGCCTGCGCCAGACCGATATCGCCGATGCCACCGGCCTCACCTCGGTCCATGTCAGCCGCACCCTGCGTGAGCTGCGCGAACATGGCTGCTGCGCCGTGACGGGCGGCAAACTGCTGATCCACGACCGCGCGGGGCTGCATAAAGTGGGCCAGTTCGAGCCTGCCTACCTCTATATGCCCCAACCCGAAGCAGCGTTTTAGCCCGCCTCTGCCAGAGGCTCGGGCGCACGCTCTACCTGCAAAGCAATCGCCGGATAGGTTTTACGCGGCAGCGCGACATCCCTCTGCGCCCGGGCCGCGTGATAGAGCCGTTCGAACTTCGTCACCATTGCCTGCGCATCAAAGAGCCGTGCCACACGGGCGCGGGGCACTTCGGCGTGGATATCGCGCGCCTGTAGCAGGGCCTGCGCCAAGGCATCCGCGCTATCCTCAGCCGCGATGACACCCGCCTCGCCAAGCACCTCCTCAACTGCGCCATGCGGGGTCGCGGCAACAGGTAGGCCCGTTGCCATCGCCTCCACCGCGGCAAGGCCAAAGGGTTCCTCCCACTGCGGGGTGAAGAGCGCCACCGAGGCCCGCCCATAGGCCGCCCCAAGCGCCGCCGTTTCCAGATGCCCGACATAGGCCACATCGCCATAAAGATGCGGTCTTACCAGATCGTTAAAGTAATCCCGATGCTCGACGACGCCGTAGATGCGCAGGGGCACCCCTGCGATCTGCGCCGCCTCTGCCGCCAGATGGGTGCCCTTGGTCGGGGTGATCCGCCCCGCCCAAACGGCGCTGCCATCCCCCGGCCCGCCTTGGGGCCATTCGGCAAGGTCGATCCCGTTGTGCACCACATGCGCCGTGTCGGGCGCGCCCTCGGGCCACCAGATGCCGCGTTGCCGGGCCGAGACGACGGAGGACAGATGCCAAGGCGCCGCCCCATCCATCAGCGCGCCGCGCAACACTTTGAAGGGCGGGATGTGCAGCGAGGTCACCATCGGCAGCCGCTCCGCCCGCGACAGGCGCGGCAGGAAGCGGTGCAGCGCGTTGTTGTGCACCACGTCAAAGCCACCTTCCAGCAAGAGCCGCGCGGCGCGGGCATAGCAGGCGTCGAGGTGGTCGTTCAGCGCATCGGTGCCGTGAAAGTCATGCCAAGGATAGCGCGCATCATAATGCGCGTCACAGATGGGCAGCAGCTTCACCCCCGGCGGCAGGCTCGCAGCACTGTCCCCGCTGGCCAATAGGGTCACCTCATGGCCGCGTTCGGCCAAGATCCGGGCAAGACCGTGGGTAAAAGCCTCCATCCCGCCCTTGAAGGGGGCGGCGATGGGGTGGCGAATATGGCCGACGATGGCGATGCGCAGGGTCATTCCGCCGCGATCCGCTCTTCGCCGCGCAGATAGCGCAGCACCCGCGCGGTATTGGCGTAAGGCTGGTCCGACTGCTGCTCGCAAAGCGCGAAATCATCTGCATCCGGCTCGCGCAGCTGCACCAGCGCGTCGCCGTCGCTCCCCACCAGCCCCATCAGGCGAAAGGCGGTGAGCCAGTGGTTCATGGTGCGGTGCCCCCATTTGTCAGCAAAAATCTCGGTATTGCGCAGGATCGATGGGATGTGGTGGATCGGCGGCATGCAATGCGGGTGATGCTGGTGAAAGACCTTCGCCCCCTTCGCCCAGTGGATCGGCACGCCGCGTTCGTCTAACTCTCGGCCAAAGTCGGTATCCTCACCTCCGTAGCCGGTGAAACGCTCGTCAAACCCGCCGGAGCGGTCCCAATCTTCGCGGTGGATGGCAAAGTTGAGCGACCAGAAGCAGCGGTAATCGTTGCAGCGTTTCAGCCCCTCGGCGGGCGGCCCCTGACGGTCGGAATGGCGCACGGCGACGGCTTCCAACTTCGGATAGCTCCAACCTTCGGTGGCCGTGCCTGCGGGGAGGTAGTTGACCTCGCCCATGATCAACCCGTTGCCCGGCACCGCATAGCCCATATAGTCGGCGATCAGTTCCGGCGCCGGGATGCAATCCACGTCGAGAAAGACCAGACAGTCGCCCTTGGCCTCTGCCGCGACGGTATTGCGCGCGCGTGAGAGGGGCAATTCGCTGCCCGTCACCTGAACCTGCCGGATCGGGAAATCGGTCTGCGGCAGGTCGTCGTAAAGCGTGTCCTGCATGACCCCGATCACCAGCTCATCCGGCTGCCGGGTCTGTCGGGTCAGGCCAAGGATCACATTGCGCAGATGCGCCGCCCGCCCCCGCGCGAGCGTCAGCGCGCTAACTGTGGTATTTTCAGGCACGGATGGGGTGAACGACGTCATGTAACTCTCCGGTAATTCTGGGTGTTTCAGATAGCAACTGATCGGTGAGGCCGATCAGCCAATTGGCCGTCTCTACGGCGGCATCCTCGTTGACCAAGGCCCGCTGCAGGACGGGGTCATGGGCATCGAAGGTATCTTGGATCGCGCGGCGCCATGCTGCGGCGGAAGACGGGAAATGCGGCAGGTGATGCGCTGCCCCCGCCCGCGCCAGCGCCTCGGCCTTTTCGACCTGTTCGTCGAAATAGCGCCACTCCGGCACGGCGAGCCACGGGGTCTCTGCCGCTAGGATCTGGTGGCAGGTGGTGTTCCCGGTCGAGGCCACGACCATATCCGCCGCCGCCAGATAATCCGCCGCGTTTTCGACCCAGCCGTGATGGCGCAGGTTGGCAGGCTCGGTGGCATGCCAATCGCGTGCCATGCGCCCGATGGTGATGAAAGCCGTCTCGGGCATCGCCCGCGCCGCGATGCCGAAGGGGGCGGAGGCGAAACCCGTGCCGCCCCCGCCCGACATGACCAGCACCATGCGCTGCTCTGGCCCGACGCCAAGCCTCTCGCGCAACCTGTCCCGCCGCGCGGGATCGGGGCGTTTCACATCGACGCCCAAGCCCCCGGCGAAATGCGTCTTGGCCATATGCCGCGCGGGCCAGTCCGGCTGCGCCAGCGCCTTGGCGGCGGGACAAAGCAACCCGACCGCCCCGTCATAGGCCGCCTGATGCCCCGGATCACCGCGCTGACCATGTTGCAGCACTTTCACATGCGGCACCGAACAAAGCCGGGCAAGCTGCGCCACCTCAGCCGAGACGTCGCTGATCATCAACACCGGATTGGCGCTGGCGAACCAAGCGGCAAGTTGCGCCATGGCCTGCCGGATGCCGGGCCAGCCAAGCGGCGCGCAATGCACCATATCCGGCGCGCTGGTGGTGTCGTTGATGTCCTCGGCCCCCGTCGCCTCGAAAAGCGATGGCAGGGTGATGACTTCCACCGCCCGGGTGAAGGCGGGGAAAATGTCCGGTTTCGCGCAGAAGACGGTCACCGGCTGGCTCTCGGGCAGCGCGTTGACGACCGCCGCGCAGCGCTCCGCATGGCCGCGCCCCTGATGATGGACGAAGTAACCGATGGGCCGTGTCATTGCGCCACCATCTTCACCGGCGACTCCATCGCGTTGAGGGCGAAGCCGAAGGTTTCCAACCCCTCCAAGACCCCAGCCGCATGGGCCGCGCGGGCGTGGTAGAGCCGTCTGCCGCTCAGGCGTTCGCGCAGCCCGTCCATCGCATTGCCCACCAAGATGCCCCGGCCCGGGCCATCCTCCACCGCCTGCAACATGTCGAAATCATTGCCGCTGTCCCCGGCCACGACAACCCGGTCCATCGGCATGCCCAACCGCCGCGCGGCGGCACAGACCGCAGGCCCCTTGCCCGCCGCCAAGGGTAGAACATCGATCAGCCGCCCATGCGAGGCCACGATCTGCGCTGCAGCACCGCGCCGGGCCAGATGCCGCTCCAACCGGCGCGCGGTGCGCATGTCACCAAAACCGCTGAGCTTCCACCGCCGCTGCTCGACCGGCGCTTGCCAGTTAAAGCCAAAGTCCTTCAGGGCGCGCTCCACCCGGGCCCGGTCCCATCCGGCGTCAAGCTTTTGGGCGAAACGCTCATCCAGACACAGCCGCCCTTCGGCATCGGGCAGATAGACCTCGGTGCCGACAGAGGTGATAAAGACGCGCGGGCTGGGCAGGTTCCAATCGCGCAGGATGCGGCGGGCTTCCGGCAGGCTGCGCCCCGTGGCCACGGCAAAAAGCGGTCGGTCCCGGGCGATCCAAGCGTTGAACAGGGCGGCGGATGGCGCGCAGCCCGTGAGCGTGTTGTCGATATCGCTCGCCAACAGGACGGGCGCTTGCGTCGGCAGTGGCGCGACGTGGCGGATATCTTCGCAGATATGCTGCACCTCTTCGGCCCATTTCGACCAGTCGTAGCGCCCAACATTGGCACGCCCGGCTTCCGATGCCTCAGTCCAGAATGCGCGATCGTCCAACAGCTTCAACAGCGCCGCCTCGATGGCCGCGCCATCGCAGGGCGGCACACAGAGCCCATGACCGAGGTCCGCCACGATATCGGCAGGCCCGCCTTCACGCGTGGCCACCACCGGCAGGCCATGCGATGCCGCCTCCAACATGGTGAGGCCAAAGGGCTCATGCAGTGCGAGGTTAACAAAAACCCCACCGGTCTGCGCTGCGCGGTCGTAGAGGGCCGCCACATCGCCCTGCGTATGCCTCGGCGGCAGCGCTACTTTGCCGCGCAATTCCGGCACCTCCAACGTCTCCCGCAGGCGGATCAGCTCCGCACGGGCTTCTGCATTCGCCTGTAGCGCATCGCCATGCTGGCCGGCGAGGATCACAAGGTTCGCCCGCGCCTGCAAAGCGGGGCTTTGCGCATAGACCCGCGCCAAGGTCGCAAGGTTCTTGCGGGCCACGGGGCGCGCCACGGCGAGCAGCGTGGGGCGGTCGGGGTCGCTCAACTGACCGGCCAAGAGCGCACGGCCCGCCCCGGCCTCAGCCGGGCGGCGCAGCGATACGCCCGGAGAGACGCGGTGCACCCGCGCCTGCGCATCCGCCCCATAGGCCGCGACCTGCACCTCGGCCTCATCGCGCGAGGAAAGCACCACCGCATCGGCCTCCAACAGCGCGCGCCGCTCCGCCGACACGCGCGCGGCATCCACCTTAGCCCCTGACTTGCTCAAGGCCAGCGAATGGGGGGTATAGATCACCGGAATGCCGAACCGCGCACGCGCCGCCAGCGCCAATTGCGCCGCATCGGCGAAATGCGCGTGGATCACATCCGGCAGCCGTTTGGCCTGCGCCAGATCCTCAAGAAACGCCTCGACCAGTGCGGGGATTTCCGCGGCGAGGTTTTCCTTACTCAGATACCCCCGCTCCGCCGTCCAAAGACGCCGGATCGACAGGCTGCGGCTGACCTGCTGCTCGGTCTGGGCATGCACAGCGCCAAGGCTTGGTTCATCGAAAGCACGGGTCACGATCTGCACCGCATCCACGTCGCCCCGCGCCGCCTGCGCGCGGGCCGCCCCCAAGATATAGGCGATGTGACCGCCGGTATCTTCGGTCACGCCATAGTTGACAGACGGCGCCGTGAGGCAGCCCCCGAGGGCAATGTGGCAAATGAACATGAATGGGTCTCCTTATGGGGGGGTGACCCCTCTCACGGCCCATCCGTTCCGATAACAAATGTTAATGCATACATCGCTGGACAGCGCGGTTGGACGTCCTAGCTGCCTGCCATTGAACCCCGCCTCTCTCTCCCCCAATCAGAGCCGTCGTGATGCCCTCAGAAATCCCCCCGCGCTACCTGTTCATCGGCGGGCTGCACCGCTCTGGCACCTCGCTGGTCAACCGCTTGGCCAATGCCCTGCCCGGCGCGGGCGGCATTACCGGATCGGCGGCGCCCGAGAATGAGGGGGTCTACCTGCAAGGGGCCATTCCCCATACGGCGCAATCCGGGCGGCCCATGCATTTCGCGACCAACCCTGAGGAACATCTGACCGAGGCGCATCCGCTCAACAGTTTGGAGACGAAGACCCGGCTGGCGCAGGACTGGGCGCCGTGGTTTGCTCCGGACCTGCAGTGGCGGGTTGAGAAGTCACCGCTGAACCTGACCCGCATGCGGCTGATGCAACACCTCTTTCCCATGTCGCAATTCATCGTCGTCCTGCGCCACCCCGAGGCCGTCGCCGCCTCGGTCGCGTCATGGGTAGATGCGCCGGCGCAGGCGTTGATCGATCATTGGATCGCGGCGCAGGCGCAGATGCTGGATGACCTGCCCTATCTGCATGCGGTGATGGTTCTGCGCTACGAGGATATCGTCGCCGACGCCCCCCGCGCCTTGCGCCGCATCGCGCGTTTCACCGATCTGCCCGAGGCGGCATTGCCCGAAGGCATTGCGGATGGAAATCAAACCTACGCCGGGGCCACGCAGATGACGAAGGCACAGGCGGCCGAGGCCGCGCGGTGGGGCTATGCCCCCGGGTTGCAGGTCTCGCCTTGGCCCGGCCTGATCCGGCACCCGCTGCGCGCCGTGCGCGAAGCGGTCGAGGCAGCCTGATCGGTCAGCCCTCGCCGAGCACCCCGGTCAGCGCGCGTTTGATGATGCCCCGCACGCCGGGGCGTTTTCCGCGGGCAAAGGGCAGCGGGCGACAAACCTCGATCGCGGCCACGCCAACGCGCGCGGTCAGCGCCCCGTTCACCAGCCCCTCGCCGAAACGGCGGCTCAGCTTGGCGACGATGGACCCGCCCAAGAGCGGCTCGATCAGATCATCCCCCACGGCCACGGCGCCCGTCGCCACCAGATGCGACAGCACCGCGCGGGTCAGCCGCCACGAGCCGAAAAAGCCCGAGCGCCCGCCGTAGATTTCCGCGATGCGTCGGATCATCCGCAGGTTGCTGCTGAGGGCGGCGGCAACATCGGCCAGCGCCAGAGGCACCAATGCGGTCACGGCGGCGACCTGCCGGGCCGCGGCTTCGACCTCGCGGGTGGCGGCACGGTCCAGCGGGGCCAGAACCTCGCTCTCGGCCAGCCCTAACAGCGCTTCGGCATCGAATTGATCGCCCCGCAGCTCCGTCAGCCGGTCGCGGCCCCAGCGGGTATCCTCACGGTGTTTGTAAAGCGCCTCAAGCCGGTTCGTGACGCTGCGCGCGGCGGTCAGATCCCGCTGCGCCAGCGCCTCGCCCGCGTCATGGCGCAGCCCGTCGAGCCGCGCGAGCCGTCCAAAGGCCGCCATCTCGCGCAGCGACAGCAACAAGAGGACCAGCAGAAACGCCCCGATCAGCAGCGTCATCGCCCAGCCCAGCAGCGGGTAGCGCGCCATCAGGTCTGTGACAAAAGTCCAAGCCGCGATCGACACCAGCGCCGTGACCAATGCCCCCGCCAGCGCCCAGAACAGCCGCACCAAGCGCGACGGTTTGCGCGCCGCAAGCCGGGCGGCGATCTGCATCGCTTGGCCCTTGGGCGGCGGAGCCTCGACGTCCAACTCGGGCACGGCGGGCGCATCGGCGACCGAGGGCTGCGGCTTGGCGTCTTCTTCAAGGTCGAACAGGATCGGTCCGCGGGCCATCAGGCGGCCTCCCTTTGCCAGTGCAATGTCAAATCGGGCAGCCCTTCGTCATTGGCGCTGCCATCGCTGCGCGCGGTCTCGGCGAACCCGTGTTGGCGGTAGAATGCGATGGCCCGCGCATTGGCCTGAAAGGTCCAGCAGGTCAGCGACTTATGCCGTGTCTTTAACGCTCCCAGAAGGGCCGAGCCGATGCCCTGCCCCCGCGCCGATTGGGCCACAAATAGCGCATCCAACGCGCCGCCCTCGCAGGCCGCGAAACCAGCCACGCGGCCCTCCCGCTCGGCCACCGTGACCCAGCCCCGGGCGATCATCGCATCCGCATGGGCGATATCCTCGGCACCGGTATGAATGCGCGGCAACCAAGCGGTGTCACGGGCGAAATCGCTCATGATGCCGCCCACAGCGCCTGCGTCGAGGGGCTGGGCCGGGCGCAGGGTGGCCGGGCCTGTCACAACCGCGCTCACAGCCGGTCCCCGATCAGGAATTCCGCCGCGCGGTCAAGCCGGATATGTGGCGGCCCGTCGCCGGGGCGCAGGTCCAGCACCGCCGGGGCGAAGCGCATAATCTGATAGTCCGCCCCCAGCCACTCCTGCGCACCCTGCCGTGCGGGGGTCAGCAGATGGGCCGGGTCTTCGGGCAGTTCACCGGGATAGAATGCCGCCTGCCGCCCGCGCGTCTCATCCTCGTTCAAAAGGGTGCCGCGCACCACGTCGAGCGGCTCTCCCCCATGGGTCATTACGTCTTCGGTCGTGGCGCGCAGGCTCGCGATGGCCATGGCCCGCGTGCCCGCCCCCGCATATTGCGCCCGATCCCGCGCCTCGCGGATCAGCGCCTGCATGATACCGCTCAGTCGGGGATGCTGGCTGTGGTGCAGATGGTCGGCCTTGGTCGCGGCAAAGAGGATTTTCTCGACCCGTTTGCCCCGCAGGAGGGTGGTCAGAAAGTTGTTCGTTCCCGGCCGGAACGCGCCCAGAATATCGGCCATGGCGCCGCGCAGGTCTTCGACCGCCTGCGGCCCTTGGTGGATCGCGCCAAGCGCGTCAACCAGCACCACCTGCCGATCGATCCGCGAAAAGTGATCGCGGAAGAAGGGCTGCACCACCTGTTTCTTATAGGCCTCGAACCGCCGCGCCATTTCGCGGATCAGCGATTTGCGCGGCGCGCCGTCCGAGCGGGGCAGCGGCGCGAAGGTCAGCACCGGCGATCCGGCGAGATCGCCCGGCAGCAGGAAGCGCCCCGGCGTGCAGTCGGAATAGCCATTGGCGCGGGCGGTTTGCAGATAGTCGGCAAAGCTATCGGCAAGCCTGCGGGCGGTGGTCTCCTCCAACTCGGCATGAGGATCGGTCTGCTCGGCCAGTGCGCGGTAGCCCGCCGCCTCTTCACGCGACGCGATGCGTTCAATGACTTGCGCCGACCATTCGGCATAGGTGACATCCATCAGCGCCAGATCCAGCAGCCATTCGCCGGGGTAATCCACGATATCCAGATGCAAGGTGCGCGACCCTTGCAGACCTGCCAGCAACCCATTGGGCCGCACCTTGAGCGAGAGCCGCAGTTCCGAAATCGCGCGCGTGCTTTCGGGCCAATGGGGCGTCTTTCCGGTCAGCGCGGCGAGGTGGGTCTCATACTCGAACCGGGGCACGGTATCGTCGGGCTGGGGCTGCAGAAACGCCGCCTCGATCCGCCCCTCAGAGGCCGCGAGCAGCCCCGGCATCCGGCCTCGGTCCAGCAGGTTGGCCACCAGCGAGGTTATGAAAACCGTCTTGCCCGAGCGCGCAAGCCCCGTGACCCCAAGCCGGATCACCGGCTCGAAAAACGTCTCGCCCACCGTGTCGGTGACATTCTCAAACTGCCGCCAAATCCCGTCGGCAATGCCTGTGATACCCAAAGCTGCGCCCGTCCTTCTTTCTTTGGCCTCAACATAGGGCCGGCAGGCAGGGATTGCCAGAAGCGCCCGCCCGCGCTAAGGCCCGGTCATGCCCAGATATGCCCTGAAAATCGAATACCACGGCGCGCCCTTCAACGGGTGGCAGCGTCAGGTTGACCAACCCACGGTGCAAGGCGCGATCGAGGCCGCTTTGGCTAAGCTGGAACCCGGTGACCACACCATCGCCGCCGCCGGGCGCACCGATACAGGGGTGCATGGGCTGGCGCAGGTTGCGCATTGCGACATGGCCCGCGATTGGTCGCCCTTTCGGCTGGGCGAGGCGCTGAACTATCACCTCAAGCCGCAGCCCATCGCGATCACCGATTGCGTGCTGGCGCCCGAGGATTTTCACGCCCGCTTTTCGGCGCTTGAGCGGCGCTACCACTTCCGCATCCTCAGCCGCCGCGCCCCGGCGGTGCATCAAGCGGGGCTGGTCTGGCAGATCAAACATCGGCTGGATGTAGAGGCGATGCAGGCGGCGGCGGATCTTTTGGTGGGCAAGCATGATTTCACCACCTTCCGCTCGACCGTTTGTCAGGCGGAAAGCCCGGTGAAAACGCTCGACCGGTTACAGGTCTCGCAGGTCGAGACCATGACCGGGACGGAGTATCACTTCGACGTGCGCGCGCGGTCCTTTCTGCACAATCAGGTGCGCAGTTTCGTCGGTTCGCTGGAGCGGGTCGGCGCGGGGTCATGGAGCGTGGCGGATATGGGTGCAGCACTTGCGGCGAAGGATCGGGCCGCCTGCGGGCCAGTCTGCCCGCCGCAGGGGTTATACTTGGCGCATGTGAGCTATCCGGTGGACCCGTTCGCTAAGGCGTGACGCGGACCATCGCCTGCCCGCGGGGTGGCGATGCTTCAGTCGGTTCATGCCACTTTATCCTGCAGCCTAGGGGCGCGTTACCTAGAGGACACCGCCCTTGGCGAAATCGCCTCCCCGACCGGGCGGGCAGGCGATGGTCCGGCGTCTTCAGCTTGTTTGCGGACCTATAAGCCCTCTTACGGCAGAGGCGTCCACGTCCCGTGGAATTTCCCCTCTTCGCTGATCCGCTCAAACCCATGCGCACCAAAGAAATCGCGCTGCGCTTGGATCATATTCGCCGTGCCCCGCGCCCGGCGCATGCTGTCATACCACGCCAGCGCCGCCGACAGCGCGGGCAGCGCGACACCGAGCAATGCACCCGCTGCCACCACCCGGCGCAGCGCCGGAATGCTCCCTTCCAAGCGTTTGCGCATGGCGGGGGCGAGAATCAGATGCCCACCGGGCAATTCGCCCCGGAAGGCATCGGCAAACTCGTCCAGCAGCGCCGAGCGGATGATGCAGCCTGCCCGCCAAATCTCGGAGATCCGCGCCATGTCGAGAGACCAGCCAAACTCCTCCGACGCGGCGGAAAGGATGCGAAAGCCCTGCGCGTGGCCGATGATCCGTCCCGCCAAAAGCGCCATCTCAAGATCCGCCTCTTCGGGCAGCGGCGCGTCCTGCACGCCTTCGGACAACAGCGGCTCGGCCATTTCGCGCACAGACTTCTCGCTCGACCAACCGCGCGCGCCGACGGCGGCTTCGATGGTATTGGCCGATTGCCCCATCTTGAGCGCTTCGATCAAGGTCCAGCGCCCGGTGCCCTTTTGCCCAGCCTGATCGCGGATCACATCGACCATCGGCGTCCCGGTCTGGGTGTCGACCGACAAGAGCGCCGCGGCCGAGACTTCGATCAGATAGGAGTTCAGCGGTCCCTTACGCCAGTCGGCAAAGAGATTGCCAATTTCCACCGCGCCCTGCCCGCCCGCATCGCGCAGCAGGCCGTAGACTTCGGCGATCATCTGCATGTCGGCATATTCGATGCCGTTATGCACCGTTTTGACAAAATGCCCCGCCCCGTCGGGGCCGAGATGCGCCACGCAAGGCGTGCCCTCGAATTGCGCGGCAATCTTCTCGGCCATCGGTTTGAACTGGGTCCAGGAATGCGCGTTGCCGCCGACCATCATCGACGGGCCATTGCGCGCCCCGGCCTCGCCACCCGACACGCCCATGCCGACGAAATGCAGCCCCGTGCCTTCGAGTTCGGCACTGCGGCGGCGGGTATCGTGGAAATCGGCGTTGCCGCCGTCGATCAAAGTGTCGCCCTCGTCCAGCAGCGGTTTGATGGCCTCGATCATCGCATCGACCGGCGCGCCGGAGGGGATCATGAAAAGAATGCTGCGCGGGCGGGCAATGGCGGCGACGAAATCCTCCAACTGCGCGGTCCCGATCAGGCGCTCGGCCAGCGGCCCGGCCTCGTCAAGGAACGGCGCGATCCAGTCGGTCTCTCGGTTGCTGACGGCGACGGTAAAGCCACTGTCGGCCAAGTTCAGCGCCAGTGCCGAGCCCATGGTGCCCAGACCGTATACCCCGATATCGGCGCCCGCGCCCCGTGCCGCGCCCCCGTCCGCCTGCGTGCCAGTTGCCATAACGATCATGCCTCATTTCTAGCCTGTCATACTGCCTAGCCCGCCTATCCGGCAGGCCGCAGTTTGATTTGCGTTCGGGAAGACTATATAATGTGCGGATAACAAGAAAAACACCCGACCGAGGCATAGTTCTGTAATGACACAAGTATTTAGACGCGCATGGGAGGATATGGTCCTTCCTATTTTCAAACGTCCCCGCCGTGTGCAGGTTGCCGCCCTGTGCTACCGCGACACCGAGACGGGCAAAAAGGTCCTGCTGATCACCAGCCGCGACACGGGCCGCTGGATTTTGCCCAAGGGCTGGCCGATCGACGGGTTGGACGGTGCCGGAGCCGCCTTGCAGGAAGCATGGGAAGAGGCCGGGGTGACCAAAGCGGATATCGAATCCGATCCAATGGGTATTTTCGACTATGACAAGGGTCTCGGCGAAGGCCTGACCGTGCCCGTGACCACACAGGTCTACCTCACCCGCGTCCGCGATCTGAGCGAGGAATACCCCGAAGCGGGCATGCGCAAACGCGCGTGGTTCACCCCGCAAGAGGCATCGGAACTCGTGGATGAGCCTGATCTTAAAGCAATCTTATCTGCCTTCCATTAAGCCCCTTCGGCGCCGGGCCGCTGTCCGGTGCCATTTCCCCCCTGCCCCATTGCCGCCCCTGCCCGTTTCGGGATGTTACAATTTTGTGACAGGGTGACTTGCGCCCTCGGTAGCCTTATGTCACCCCCCGCTGAACGTTAGGATCGGAGATCATACAGGAATGGCAACGGAACCGCAGGGCAGCCAGTGGAAGACACTGGACAAGGACCTCAACCGTATTTCGCAAGTCGAACTGGCCGCGACCTATGTCGCCCGCCCCCTTGTGGCGCCGGGCATCGCGCTGGCCTTTATCGTGGTGGCAGGTGCCGTTGCGGCGGTAATCTTCGGGCAACAGCCCTCCAGCTTTGTCGTGATCGCCGCGGCGGTCTTTGGCGCCTATATGGCGGTGAACATCGGCGCGAATGACGTGGCCAACAACATGGGCCCCGCCGTGGGCGCCAATGCGCTGACCATGGGCGGCGCCATCGTCATCGCGGCCTTGTGCGAATCCGCCGGGGCCTTGCTGGCGGGGGGCGATGTCGTCTCGACCATTTCCAAGGGCATCATCGACCCGGCGAGTGTCGCGGACACGCGCATCTTCATCTGGGCGATGATGGCGGCGCTGGTCTCCTCCGCGCTCTGGGTCAACCTTGCCACATGGGTCGGCGCGCCGGTCTCGACCACCCATTCGGTCGTCGGCGGGGTCATGGGCGCGGGCATCGCGGCTGCGGGCCTTGGCGCGGTCAACTGGAGTTCAATGAGCATGATCGCCGCAAGCTGGGTGATCTCGCCCGTGCTGGGCGGTGCGGTGGCGGCGATGTTCTTGGCCTTCATCAAGGCGCGCATCCTCTACCAAGACGACAAGATCGCCGCTTCGCGCACCTGGGTGCCGGTGCTGGTGGGGCTGATGGCCGGGGTCTTTGCCGCCTATCTGGCGCTCAAGGGGCTGAAAAAGATCATCAGCATCGACATGCCGGTCGCCCTGATCATTGGGCTGGTGACGGGGCTGGTGGTCTATGCCATCTCCGCCCCGCTGATCCGCCGCGCCTCGGAAGGGATGGAGAACCGCAACCGCTCAGTCAAAACGCTCTTTGGCCTGCCGCTGGTCCTCTCCGCCGCGCTGCTCAGCTTTGCCCATGGGGCCAATGACGTGGCCAATGCGGTCGGCCCGCTGGCGGCGATCGTCCATGCGACTGAGTTCGGCGGTTTCGAGGATAAGGTGAGCATCCCCACATGGGTGATGATCATCGGGGCCTTCGGCATCTCCTTCGGTCTGTTCCTATTCGGGCCGAAACTGATCCGCATGGTCGGCAGCCAGATCACCAAGCTGAACCCGATGCGCGCCTATTGCGTAGCACTCTCAGCCGCCATCACCGTAATCGTGGCAAGCTGGCTGGGCCTGCCCGTGTCTTCGACCCATATCGCCGTGGGCGGGGTCTTTGGCGTGGGCTTTTACCGTGAATGGCACATGGAACGGCGCCTGCGCCGGATCGGAGCCAAGAGCGGTGAGGTCAAGCGCATCGCCAAGGAAGAACGCCGCCGCCGCAAGCTCGTACGCCGCTCGCATTTCATGACCATCGTTGCGGCTTGGGTGATCACCGTGCCTGCTGCGGCGCTGCTCTCTGGCATCGTCTTTTGGGTGCTCAACGCCTTTGTGAACTAGGTCAGGCGCGGGCGCGCCTTACCCTTCTTGCCGGTCCTGCCCTGCCGCCATTTCGGCCCGCAGCGCGGCGACCGGCAAATGCGGCAACCCTTCGCCTGCAAGCTCTGCCCAGCCCATCACCCGCAGCACCATATCCGTCACCGGCGTCGCCCGGCCAAGCGCCCTTGCGCGGCGCTGCACCTCGCCCTGAAGCGCGTCGATCTCGGTCGGGCGGCGGGCGGCAAGGTCTTGCGCCATGGAGGTCCGCGCCTGCGGGTCGATCTGCAACATGGCTGCAGCGACGCGGGTGAATATCGGCGTCGGCAGGCGCAAGAGCATCGGGACCAGTCGCGCCGGGATCGGTGTGGTCATGGCGGGGCGGATCTTGCCTGCGCGCAGGACCGCCAGCGCCTCGGCCCATTGATCAGCCATCAGACGGCGCCATGCGCGATCCTGCAACTGGGCCTGCAACGGCAGGCCGCTCAGCGCATTCAGCGCGTTATTGAGGTTCATCAGAAACTTGCCCCATTGCAAGGCGGTGATATCGGCGTGCTCCACAACCTTCAGATCCGGCAGCGACAACCGCGCGGCCAGATCGGCGGGGCCACCCTCGATCACCAGATCGCCCGAACTTGCCCTGTGGTAGCAACCCTGCCCCATGGCCACGACATTGAACGGCACCAGCCCCGCGCGCAGGTCATGCTGCGGCAGGTGCTGCGCCAGAACCGCGCGATTGCCCATGCCGTTTTGCAGGCTGATGACCTGCACGCCGGGCGCGCTGTGGCGGGCGATCAGACGGGCCATGTCTTCGGTGTCGCGCGACTTGACCGTGACCAACACGATATCCGCATCGCGCAGACAGGTCTCATCGCCCGCAAGACTCAGATCATCGGCCGACAGGTAGCGCGCCATGCCGCCGAAATCCGTCAGGGTCAGCCCATGGGTGCGGATTTCGGCTTGAATGCGGGGCCGCGCCAGCAGGGTCACAGCATGCCCCGCACTGGCCAGCAGCCCGCCGACAAAGCAGCCCACCGCCCCCGCGCCCGCAACAACGATGCGGGGGCCGTCGCTCATGCGCCCAGACACCAGCGCATGACGGCTTTCTGTGCATGCAGACGGTTTTCGGCCTCGTCAAAGATCACCGAATGCGGCCCGTCCATGACCGAGCTTGTCGCCTCGTCATCGCGGTGCGCAGGCAGGCAGTGCATGAAGAGCGCGTCGGGCTTGGCCAGCGCCATCAGCGCATCGTTCACCTGATAGCCGCGCAGCTGATTGTGCCGCCGCTCCCGCGCCGATTGCGGATCATGCATGCTGACCCACGTGTCCGTGACCACCAGATCGGCACCCTCCACGGCCTTCTGGGGGTCGCGCTCGGTGGTATAAAGCCCGTCGAGCGCGCGCTCGGGGTCGAGCGGCTCCGGCCCGGTGAAGACAAGATCGAAGTCGAACTGCTTGGCCGCATGGGCGAAGCTTGCAAAGACATTGTTGCCATCGCCCGACCAGACCACCTTGCGCCCTTTGATCGGGCCGCGGTGTTCCTCAAAGGTCTGAATGTCGGCCATGATCTGACAGGGATGCGTGCGGTTGGTCAGCCCGTTGATCACCGGAACGGTGGCATATTCCGCCATCTCCAGCAGGGTCTGCTCCTCAAAAGTGCGGATCATGATCATATCGACGTAGCGCGACAGCACGCGGGCGGTGTCGGCGATGGTCTCACCATGGCCAAGCTGCATATCGGCGCCCGAAAGCACCATGGTCTGCCCGCCCATCTGACGCACGCCCACGTCGAAGGAGACACGTGTCCGGGTCGAGGGCTTCTCGAAAATCAGCGCGACCATGTGATCCTTCAACGGCTGGTCATCATCCGGCGCGCCGCGCGGGCGGCCATTGCGCGCGGCTTTCATGGCGGCGGCATTGTCGATGATCTGCCGCAGATCGGCGGGGTCGGTTTGGTGGATATCGAGGAAATGGTTCATCTGTCGTCTCTGTCTTGCGGGGTCGAAGGCCACGGCCTTGAAAGCCCGAGGAATGTTTTGGGGTGAATGGCGCTTAGGCCGGGGTCAGGTCACGCGCGATAGCGTCAAGGCGGGTCACCGCCTCGGCAATCTCATCGTCGGAAATGGTCAGCGGCGGCAGCAGGCGGATCACATTGTCGGCGGCGGGCACGGTGATCAGCTCATGAGCATAGCCCGAGGCGACCACATCGGCATTCGCCACTTTGCATTTCAGCCCCAACATCAGCCCCGCGCCGCGCACCTCTTCAAAAACCTCCGGATGCTCAGCCACCAGCCCTTCGAGACGCTGACGCAGCAGCCCCGCCTTGCGGCTCACCTCGGCCAGAAAGGCCGCGTCGGCCACCACATCCAGCACCGCGCAGCCCACGGCACAGCCCAGCGGGTTGCCCCCATAGGTTGAACCATGGGTGCCTGCCGTCATGCCCGAGGCCGCCTTTTCCGTGGCCAGTACGGCGCCCAGCGGGAAGCCCCCGCCGATGCCCTTGGCCACCATCATGATGTCGGGAGCTACCCCTGCCCATTCATGGGCAAAAAGCCGCCCGGTCCGGCCCACGCCGCATTGCACCTCATCGCAAATCAGCAAGAGCCCGTGGGCGTCGCAAAGCGCGCGCATCTGTTGCAACTCGGCATCCGGCACGGCGCGGATACCGCCTTCGCCCTGTACCGGCTCGACCATGATGGCGGCGGTCTTGTCGGTGATGGCAGCCTCAAGTGCGGCGCTGTCGCCGAGGTCGAGATGCACGAAACCCGGCAGTTGCGGGCCGAAGCCTTTGGTCATCTTCTCAGACCCCGCCGCCGCGATCCCGGCGGAAGAGCGGCCGTGAAAGGCCCCGTTGAAGGCGATGATCTCGACCCGCTCGGGCTGGCCCGCCTCATAGAAATACTTGCGCGCCATCTTCACCGCCAATTCGCAGGCCTCGGTCCCCGAATTGCAAAAGAAGGCGGTGTCGGCAAAGGTCTCGGCCACCAGCCGGTCGGCCAGCGCCTCTTGCTGCGGAATGTGGTAGAGGTTCGACGTATGCCACAGCGCCTGCGCCTGATCGGTCAGCGCCTTCACCAGCGCCGGATGCGCATGGCCAAGCGCGTTCACCGCGATCCCCGCGCCCAGATCAAGAAAACGTCGCCCATCCGCCTCGATCAGCCAAGTGCCTTCGCCTTTGACGAAGGTCAAAGGAGCGCGATTATAGGTTGGCAGAACGGAAGGGATCATCTGTTTGTCCTTGAAAGAGGGCCGTGTCACGCCGGTAAAAGGGCATGGGGCTGGCGCAGGGTCAATGGGATTTGCTTGTTTTTGAAAGGATGCAGCACGCATGCTGCGAGATCAGGCCATCACGCCGCCCCAAAGGGGCACCATGTTATCGGACGAAGCGTCGTCGGATGGAATATGCGGCAGATTTGATCATGGCTCTTGCATAGCCGCCCTTCATCCCCCACGTAAAGCCCCAATCGCAGCGCCCCGTGCCCAGAGGGCATCGGCGCTTGCACCTGCGGCCCCAGAAGATAAAATGGGGGCCGATACACTGACAAAGCGGTCCGGGCTAGGGGGCCGCTTTTTAACTGGGGAACCCCGTATGTCCTGGACTGATGAGCGCGTAGAGACACTGAAAAAGATGTGGGGCGAAGGCCAGTCCGCCAGCCAGATCGCGAAGGAACTGGGTGGGGTGACGCGCAATGCCGTGATCGGCAAGGTGCACCGTCTGGGCCTGTCGAACCGCACCGCCGGGGCGCCCGCCGCCGCGGCGGCGGCGACTGCCAAGCCGGAGCCCAAGGCCAAGCCCGCAGCCCCCAAGGCCGAGGCCAAGGCAAAGCCCGCCGCCAAAGCCGCGCCCGAGCCGGAGGCCGAAGCCGCCCCCGCGCCCGAAGCCGAAGAGCCCGCCGCAGCCCCGGCGCCCAAGCCCAACCTGCCCGCGCGCAAACAGATCATCCCCGCAGGCCAACCCCTGCCGCCGCAGCCGTCGGCGAATGAGATCAGCCCAGAGGCGCTGGCCAAGGTCAGCGAAGTTGAGAAGAAGGCCAAGAAGATCGGCCTGATGGAACTGACCGAACGCACCTGCAAATGGCCTGTGGGCGACCCGGCGACCGATGATTTCTGGTTCTGCGGCTTGCCGGTGCAACAGGGCAAACCCTATTGCGAAGCCCATGTTGGCGTCGCCTTCCAACCAATGAGCGCGCGGCGCGACCGCCGCCGCTAAGACCGGCGCGATGAAACGAAAAAGGCGGGCGGGCTTGAGTGCCCTGCCCGCCTTTTTCTTTGCCTGAGGTCAAGATCAGCGCAGTTTCGGCGGTTTCGCCGGATCGCTGCCGGGGGCCATCCGGGGCGTGTTCTGCAAAGGCTCCATCTGAGGCAGATCAAAGCGCAGGCCGACGCGGGCCAGCTTCTCGACCACCGCGTCATTGGGACCGAAGAAGCCCACATCCATCGCCCCCGCCTCGATCCCCGAAAAGGTCAACGCCTCGGACGCCGCCCGCACCAGCGCGTCTTGCGCCCGGGGGATCGCACCGACGAAGGCCAGCAGATGCCCGCGCCCGCCGCCGCTGTATTCGACACCGACAAGGAAGGCCCCCGCCGCCATGCCCGTGGCCGTGGCAAGCTTCGCGTCAATCGCGGCGATCAACGTCTCGGGCAACCCCTGCGGCGGGAAAACGCGGTCGATCCCCGCCTCGACCTCGCCCGGCGCATGGGCCAATGTGCTGCGCAGCCAGTCCATCGCCTCGGCAGGCAGCAGGATCTCGGACGGGGCCACACCGATATTCACCGCCATGCCCAAGGGCTGCCCCGCCAACATCGCGGCAATCGCACGCCCCGAGAGCGCCACATAAGGAGACGCCTCCCCCACATGGGCCGAAAGCCGCGCCGCGCGGTCGAAGACCATGACATAGCTATCATCAAGCAGCACCGGGCTGATCTGATCGCCCTGCGGCTCATCCTCAAGCAGCATGAACAGCTCGACATCCGCGATACGCTCGTAAAAACGCAGACGCGCCGCGTCGTCGTCGGGGGCGGAGGTCATCGCAGTATGGGCTTGGTCGAGCGGGGTCAGCTCGGTCTTGGGGTCAGTTTGGCGGTCGGTCATTCATCACCTCGGACACGGCGGCGCGCAGACGGGGCAAGACCTCTTCCGCGAACCAGGGATTCTTGTTCAACCATCCGGTATTGCGCCACGACGGATGAGGCAAGGCAAAGACCCCCGGCGGATGATCCCGCCAGCCCGCCACGGCCTCGGTCACATTGCGAAATCCGGGGAGGTGATATTTCATCGCATAGGCCCCAATCAACACCGTTAGCCGCAGATCGGGCAGCATCTCCAGCACCGGTTTGCGCCAAGTCTGCGCACAGATACGCGGCGGTGGCAGGTCACTGCCCTTGGCGTCATAGCCCGGAAAGCAAAAGCCCATCGGCACGATGGCGACCCTGTCGCGATCATAGAATGTCGCCTCATCCAGCCCCAGCCAGTCGCGCAGGCGGGTGCCGGACACATCCCAGAACGGCTTGCCCGCCTCATGCACCCGCTTGCCGGGCGCTTGGCTGGCGATCAGCAGCCGTGCGCCGGGTTTGAACCAGACGATGGGCCGCGGGCGATGCTGGGTGGCGGTCACGGCGAAACGCTCGGCACAAAGGCGGCAGGCCGCCAGATCATCTCGGATATCCTTCATGAGCAGGAGATAAGCGATAGGACCAAAAGATAAAGGGCGGCGGGCCATCACTTCGAGAATTATCGAAATAAACCTTGCATCGCGCTGACGTTTCGATATTTCTAGAATCATGAAACAAGAATCCGCAACCCCCGCCCTCACCCTCGCCGCCAGCAGCTTTGCGGCGCTTGGATCGGAACAACGCCTCCTGGTGCTGCGCACGCTGGTGCGCGCCGGATCAGAGGGGCTGAACATCGGCACGCTGGGCGAACGCACCGGCGTGACCGGCTCGACCCTGACACATCATCTGAAACTCTTGGCCTCTGCCGGTCTGGTGAAACAGGAAAAACAAGGCCGCAGCACCATCTGCGCCGCCGTCGCCTATGAAGAAGTTCAAGCCTTGGCGAATTTCTTGCTGACCGAATGCTGCGCGGATGCAATCGACGGCTGCACGGAGCATAACCATGACTGATACCACACAAACCCTCCCCGCGCTGCACCGCTTGGCCTTTCTGAAAGGCGCTTGGGGCATCACGCTGGCGCTCTTGGCGCTGATCGCGCTGCTGGATCCACCGCAGGTCGTGCCGACGGTCATCTTCGCGTCCGAGGCGCTTTTGCACACCGCCCCCTTCATCGCCTTCGCGGTGCTGGCGGTGGCCTATCTCAAAGCCAGCGGGGCGGAGAGCCTGCTTGCCCGCGCGTTTGAGGGCAACCCGGCGCGGATGGTGATAATGGCGGCGGCGCTTGGCGGCCTGTCCCCCTTTTGCAGTTGCGAGGTGATCCCCTTCATCGCCGCGCTGCTGGCGGTGGGTGCCCCGCTCGGCGCGGTGATGGCCTTTTGGCTGGCCTCCCCGCTGATGGACCCGGCGATGTTCGCGATCACCTCGGGCACGCTCGGCTTCGACTTCGCCTTGGCGAAAACCATCGCGGCGCTTGGCGTGGGCATGTTCGGGGGCTTCACCGTCATGGCCCTGTCCCGCACGCCGATTTTCAATGACCCCCTGCGCCCCCAGCCCGCGAAAAGCAGCTGCTGTTCTTCGGCCAAACCCTTCTCCGGCGCGCCGGTCTGGAAGTTCTGGCAAGAGGCCGAGCGCCGCGCGAGCTTTGCCGACACGGCGCTGACCAATGCGCTGTTCCTCGTCAAATGGCTGACCCTCGCCTATGTGGTCGAAGCCCTCATGCTGACCTATGTGCCCGCCGAATGGATCGCCAATGTCTTGGGCGGCACCGGGATCATGCCGATCATTCTGGGCGCATTCGTGGGCGCACCGGCCTACCTGAATGGCTATGCCGCCGTGCCCCTGATCGACGCGCTGCTGGCGCAAGGGATGACCCAAGGCGCGGCCATGTCCTTTGTCGTGGCGGGCGGGGTAAGCTGCATTCCAGCGGCCGTCGCGGTCTGGGCACTGGTGAAACCGCATGTTTTCGCCGCCTATATCGGCTTTGCCTTCGTCGGGGCGATCTTTGCGGGTGTGATCTGGCAATTGGTGGCGTGACCGCGTCGGACGGACGATCCGAATGCGGGGGCGGTAGAAATGCCGCCCCCTTTTCCGTTTGAGATTGTCACTGGGGCGAAGGCCGATGTCGCCCGCGCCGAGAGGCCGGGCAGCGAAACGCGCCTGACTTAGGCCGCCGCGCGCTCCCCGCGTGGCTTCTCAGAGGTCTCATCCCCAATCGGCCCCTCACCATTCACCATGTCCTTGACGTGCATCCCATGGGCCAGTTCCTTCCCCGTACCGTTGCCCAAGGGCATATCGATATAGAAGGTCGTGCCGGGGCCGTCGTTCTTGAAATAGTCGATCTGCCCACCCAAGGCTTCGATGATCCGTTTGGAGATGTTCATCCCCAGCCCGGTGCCGCCCACGGCCCGCTGGTCAGAGGAATCGATCTGCGAGAATTCGTCAAAGACTTTCTCGCGCTCGGATTCGGCAAGGCCGATCCCCTCGTCGATCACGCTAATCCGCACCTTGTCGCCGAGGTTGACCGAGGTCACCTTGACCGTCGACCCCGCGGGCGAGAATTTGGCCGCGTTCGACAGAAGGTTGGACATCACCTGTTGCAGCCGCTTTTCGTCGGTGGCGATCCCCGCAGGCTCCGACGGTTTGGCATAGCGCAACGTCACGCCAAGGTTGCCCGCAAAGGACTGGTTCAGCTCGATCGCGTCTTCGATGATGGTCTGCACCTCAAGCGGCTCGATATCAAAGCTGACCTTGCCCGCCTCAAACTTCTGCAGGTCGAGGATCTCGTTAATGATCGACGTCAGCCGCGCCGAATTGCGCTGCGCGATCTTCAGAACCTTCTCCATCTGTGGGGTCATCTCGCCCAAAACTCCGGCGCAGGCCATGTCGAGCGACCCTTTGATCGAGGTCATCGGCGTGCGCAGCTCATGGCTGATGGTCGAGACGAATTCGGTCTTCACCTTAAAGGCGATTTTAGTTTTCTCATGCTCGACCTTCAACTCTTCGAGTTGGCGCAGGTTGGTGCGGTACATCTTCAAAAAGATGCGAGAGCAATCGACGATGAAATAGAGCACGAAGACCACGGTGAACAACTGGGTCCAAAGCTCGGATTCGATGCTTGCCCCCGTGCGCACGATGTCCCAGATCGGGATGAAAAGGAATGTCACACCATAGATCGCAAGCCGCAGCATCAACACCGGCAGGATATGATGGTTGTTCATCGAGGCGAAGAGCGCCGCCGCGAAAAGGAAGAACAGCGGCAGGAAATGCGTCGTCGCCCCCTGCTGCAGCGCAATCCCAAGAGCGAAATAGCTGATCACCCCGGCGCTCAGCACCGTGCCGATATAGATCCGGTTCATGAACAAACGCGCCAAACGTGGGCTGCGCCCCCGCCAGCGGGTGATGCGCAGGAAAAGCAGATAGTCGAAAGTCTCGGAAATCGCGATCAGGATCACGGTCGAGATCGACAGCCACAGATCATAGTAGAACGCAGATAGGCAAATGGCCGCCGCAAAGATCATCTGCCGCTGCCAAAACAGGTTGACGCCGACTTGGGAGTAGTCCCGCATCTGCTGCACCTTTGTCGCGTCTGCCAGATGCGGCGTATGAATCGGGCCGTATGTTACTTTTTCCTGCGACATCGCTCTCGTTTTCTTCGGTCGGCTGCTCGAATGCCGGCATTCTGCCGACAAACGCTCTTAACATGTTGCATTTCGGCATCGAAGCACATGTTAGACGCGATCATCTTCCTTTCTACACCCGGAAATGGGACATAAGTATGGCCATTTCATGCAACTAGAGGTTAGCCTCTTGATAAGAGGTATTTTTACAGCGAATTTTTGAGGTCCAACATGAGTCTGCAAGGACGGAGCTTCAGTGGAAAATCTTGGCAGGATGTTCTTCCCGAACTGACCCCACAGGACGCTAAGGCGTTGGAAGTAAAGAACAACCGCTTTCCGCGAAAGCTGCTTGGCAGCAAATCGACAGAGACTGACCCCTATAGCCCCGAAGCCCTTGCGCGGGCCAACCCCTATATGCGCGCCACAACTTTGTCATTTTTGAACATGCACCAGCATGGGGAATTGTTCGTTAATTTCCTCCGGGCGCGGCGCCGAATCTTCATCGACGACAAGCAATGGGATCTCCCTCAGGTTGATGGGATGGAGTTTGACCAATACGACACGCCCCGCGCCCGCTGGATCGTTCTGCACGAATATGGCGAGGTCATGGGCGGCGTGCGCCTGATGCCCACCACTTCGACCTGCGCGCAATACAGCTATATGCTGCGCGATGCCCAATTGGGGATGCTGCCGGACATTCCGCAGGATGTGCTGTTCTTCAAAGCCCCCGTGCGCGACGACATCTGGGAAGCGACGCGTCTTTTCCTGACCAGCGCGGTCCCCGCGCAGCGCCGCATCGCCGTGCAGCGTATGCTGATGAACCAGATGGCCGGTGCCGCCTATGCCATGGGCGCAAGCCATGTTCTGGGCATCGTGCCCGCCACCTTCAGCCGCTGGATGACACGGCTTGGGCTGATGAGCGCCGTGCCCGTCGGCCCGGTGCAAAACATCGACGGTGACCGCACGCAGGCGGCCTTGATGAACGTCAGCTACATCGGCGAGATGGCCCCGACCGAGAGCACCCATACGCTGCACTGACCCCGCGCGGGCGCGGGGCGACATGCCCTGGCGCCATGCCCCTACCCCCGCAGGATTCCCGTCCTGCGGGCAACAGTTTTTGCCGCCGCTGCACGGCCCCCGCGCGCCAGCCTGTCCCAGTGAACGCCTGCGTTTCGACATATTGTGGTCAAATTCCGTGAATAAACGGTTATGATACCTCTGATACCAGAGGCGCCGCGACGCCCCGCTTAGCACCAACCGGAGCAGCGAATGCTGGAATTTGAAAATGTGTCCAAGTCCTTTTGGACGGGATCGCAGCACAAGGTCATTCTTGACCGGGTGTCTTTTCGCGTGGAGCTTGGCAATTCTTTGGGCATTCTGGCCCCCAACGGCACCGGCAAAACGACCCTGATCAACATGATGGCGGGGCTGGAAAAACCCGACGAAGGAGAGATCAGGCGCGGCTGTAACATCTCGTTTCCATTGGGATTTATGGGCGGCGTGGTCAATAAGGTCTCGGCCATGGAGAACGCCCGCTATATCGCGCGGCTCTATGGGCTCGACCCCGATTACGTGGAAAGCTTTTGCCGCTGGCTCTGCGGTCTGGGGGAGTATTTCGATCAGCCGCTCGGCACCTATTCCGCCGGGATGCGGGCGCGCTTCTCTTTCGCGCTGATGTTGGCGCTGGATTTTGATATCTATCTGATTGACGAAGGCATGCCCGGCACGACAGACGTGGAATTCAACCGCAAGGCGGGCGATATTCTGAAAGAACGGCTGCGCACCACGACGATCATCATCGTCTCGCATCAGGCCCATACGCTTGAGAAATTTGCCCGCTCCGCCGCTGTCCTTTTGGACGGCAAGCTACATATGTTCGACACCTTGGAAGAAGCGAAACAGCTCTATGACTACGAAACCCAAGGCTAGAAAATTCCGCATCCGCAAGGCGCCGCCCCCCTCGGGCAGCAGCACCGCGCCGAGCAGCGCCGAGAAGGCGCAGGCGGGCCAAAGCGATGCCGAAAAGGCTGCGCGCAAGGCCAAGCTGCGCGCCGTCGCGGATGCGACCGAGGTGGAACCCTCGCACAGCAAGGAAGCCTTGGAACATGCCGCCCGCAGCGGCAAAGCGCCCCATTCCGAAAGCGCCCGCTCGGGCGAGGTGTCTTCCCCCAATGAAGTCTCGGCCGAGCAGGACATCGACGCGATCCGCCGCGAGGGGCTGACAGGCCGCCAATTGCGCATGGCGCGGCGGGTGGCGCAGAAACACGGGCTGGCGCCGACCTCGGATTTCGACGCGGTGCGCCTTTTGCGGGCCAAGGGGATCGACCCGTTTCAGCGGTCCAACATGCTGGAACTCGTGGTGCCGCAGGCGGGTGATCCGGCGGACAGCGGCCTGCCCGCCACCCGCGGCCAGCCCGGCGACCCGAAGGTGCAACTGCCCCAGACCACGCCCCGCGGCCCGCGCGGCCTGCCCTCGACCGATGTCAGCCCCGCCGAACGTCGCCAGCGCGAGATCTCGGACATTCAGCGTGACATCACCCGCCGCCGCCGCCGCAAAGCGGCCATGCTGCTGGTCCGGCTGGCCTTTTTCGTCATGCTGCCCACCATCGCCGCGGGTTACTATTTCTACAAAATCGCCACACCGATGTATGCCACCGAAAGCCAGTTTCTGATCATTCAGAACGAAGGTGGCGGCGGCTCCAGCCCCTTTGGCGGGCTTCTGCCCACCCAATTCGCCAATAGCGCCGACAGCATCGCCACGCAGGCCTATCTGCAATCGAAAGACGCGATGCTGCGGCTCGACGAAGACGCAGGGTTTCGCGCCCATTTCGCCGATCCTGAGATTGACGCGATTCAACGGCTTTCCGAAGACCCCAGCAACGAAGAAGCCTATAAGACCTACAAGAAGAACGTCAAAATCGGCTACGACCCGACCGAAGGCGTGATCCGGATGGAGGTGATTGCCGCCGATCCCGAGGTCTCGGAAGAATTCTCTAAACGTCTGCTCACCTATGCCGAAGAGCGGGTGAATGACCTAAGCAAGCAAAAGCGCGAAGACGGGATGCGCGACGCGCTCGAGGGCTATGAAACCGCATTGGAAAACCGCCGGGCGGCGCAAGAGGCGCTGATCAAACTGCAGGTCGACAACAACGTCGACCCTGAGGCGATGATCGCCTCGATCCGCACGCAGATCACCAATTACGAGACCCTGTTGATCGAAAAGGAACTCGAACTCGCCGCCCTGCTCGACAACCAGCGCCCGAACCAAGCCAAGGTCGATGGCGCGCGCGGGGATGTGCGACGGCTACGCGAGCAGCTCACCAAACTGCGCGAGCGGATGACCGCCGCCAACGAAGGCGAAAACTCGCTGGCGCAACAGGCCGTCGCCGCACAGCTTGCGCAGGCCGATCTGGCCTCTGCCGACATGGTGCTGCAAAGCGCGCAAACCGCCATGGAACAGGCCCGAACCGAGGCCGGGCGGCAGGTTCGCTACCTCACCGTGGCGGTCAACCCCGTGGCCCCGGACGAGGCGACCTACCCTCGCAAGTTCGAAAACACGATATTGGCTTTCCTTATCTTTGCAGGCATCTACCTGATGTTGTCTCTGACAGCGTCCATTCTAAGAGAACAGGTAACTTCATGACCCAGCTGCGCATTGGCAATCTGACCGTCGGCAATGATCGTCCCCTCACCGTGATCGCTGGCCCCTGCCAGTTGGAGAGCGAAGACCACGCGCAGATGGTCGCGGGGGTGTTGAAAGAGGCATGTGACGCCGCCGGCGCGCAGTTCATCTTCAAGGGCAGCTATGACAAGGCCAACCGCACCTCCCTCTCGGGCAAGCGCGGTTTGGGCATCGAAAAGGGGCTGCAAGTCCTGCAATCTGTGGCCCGCGCCAATGACGTGCCGGTGCTGACGGATGTGCATAATGAAGCGCAATGCGCACAGGCCGGTGACGTGGTCGACGTGCTGCAAATCCCCGCCTTCCTCTGCCGCCAAACCGACCTGCTGCTCGCCGCCGGGGAGACCGGAAAGGCGGTTAATGTGAAGAAGGGGCAGTTCCTCGCCCCTTGGGAGATGCAGAACATCGTCGATAAGATCGAAAGCACCGGGAACCGCAACATCCTGCTGACCGAACGCGGCACCACCTTCGGCTACAACACGCTGGTCGCCGACATGCGCAGCCTGCCGCAGATGGCCCAAACCGGCTACCCGGTGGTGATGGACGCGACCCATTCCGTCGCCCAGCCCGGCGGCAAGGGCGGCTCTTCGGGCGGCCAGCGTGAGTTTGCTCCCGTCATGGCGCGCGCGGCGGCGGCGATTGGCGTGGCCGCGATCTTCATGGAAACCCACGAAGACCCAGACCGCGCGCCCAGCGATGGGCCCAATATGATCTACCTCGACCAGATGCCGGGGCTGATCAACCTGTTGATGCAATTCGACGCGCTGGCCAAAAGCCATCCGCTGACTTTCTAAATTTATCCCAAAAAGCGAGTATTTGACGTGAGTAAACCGGCCTCCACCGTGACCCCGAACACTTGGGAATTCCTGCGCGATGCGATGATCACCCCGACGGGCTTTCGCGAATATGACGCGCGTTGGAAATACCCCGACGATATCAATCTGCCCGGCATCACCGCCCTCGGCCTTGGGCTTGGCACGCAGATGCATGCGCGTGGGATTGAGCCTGTCATCGCCGTGGGCAATGACTATCGCGACTATTCGCTCTCGATCAAAAACGCGCTGATGCTGGGGCTGATGCAGGCCGGGATCACGGTCAAGGATATCGGCCCGGCGCTTTCTCCCATGGCCTATTTCGCTCAGTTCCACCTCGATGCCCCTGCCGTTGCCATGGTCACGGCGAGCCACAACCCGAACGGCTGGACCGGCGTCAAAATGGGCTTTCAGCGCCCCCTCACCCACGGCCCGGACGAGATGGCCGAGCTGCGCGACATCGTGTTGAATGGCCGCGGCGAACGGCGTCCGGGCGGGGCTTACGAGTTCGTCGACGGCGTGCGCGAAGCCTATCTGGATGACCTCGTCGGTGACTTCAAAATGACCCGCAAACTGAAGGTCGTCTGCGCCACCGGCAATGGCACCGCATCGGCCTTCGCGCCCGAATTGTTCCGCCGCTTGGGGGTCGAGGTCGTCGATAGCCACAACACGCTCGACTACACCTTCCCCCATTACAACCCAAACCCCGAAGCCATGGAGATGCTGCACGACATGGCCGACAGCGTCCGCGCCTCCGGCGCTGATCTGGCGCTCGGTTTCGACGGTGACGGGGACCGCTGCGGCGTGGTGGATGACGAAGGCGAAGAGATCTTCGCCGACAAGATGGGCGTCATCATGGCCCGCGATCTGGCCAAACTGCACCCAAACAGCACCTTCGTCGCGGATGTGAAATCCACCGGCCTCTTTGCCTCGGACCCTGAGTTGCAGAAACACGGGGCCAAGGCGGACTATTGGAAAACCGGCCACAGCCACATGAAACGCCGTGTTAAAGAACTGGGCGCGCTGGCGGGGTTCGAAAAGTCCGGCCACTATTTCTTGGCCGAGCCGATTGGCCGTGGCTATGACTGCGGCATGCGCGTTGCGGTGGAAATCTGCAAGCTGATGGACCGCAACCCCGACAAATCCATGTCGGACCTGCGCCGCGCCCTGCCCCAGACCTATTCGACGCCCACCATGTCGCCCTATGCCTCGGACACCGAGAAATACGACATCCTCGACCGGATCGTGGAGAAGCTCACCGCCAAGGCCGAAGCCGGGGACAAGATCGGCGGCCGCGCGATTGCCGAGGTCATCACCGTCAACGGCGCACGCGTCATGCTCGACAACGGCGGCTGGGGCCTCGTGCGGGCCTCCTCCAACACGCCGAACCTTGTCGTGGTGTGTGAAAGCCCCGAATCTGACGCTGAAATGCGTGCGATCTTCGCCGATATCGATGCGGTGATCCGCACCGAGCCGGGCGTGGGCGATTACGATCAATCGATCTGATCGCCATTTACGGCACCAGAACGACAATGGCCCGGGACATCGCCATCGGGCCCTTTTTCTTTGAACTAAAAGAGCTTACTTCAGCGCCGCTTCGCAGAAGGCGCGAATGCGCTCGGCATCCTTCACCCCCGGCGCGCTCTCGACACCCGAAGAGACATCAACCTGTCGCGCCCCGGTGAGGGCAATCGCCTCCCCCACATTCTCGGCGTTCAGCCCCCCGGCGAGCATCCAAGGCTTCGGCCAGCGCCGCCCGGCGATCAGCCGCCAGTCAAAGGCCAGCCCATTGCCGCCCGGCAGCACCGCATCCTTGGGCGGCTTGGCATCGACCAAAAGCTGATCCGCGACGGTGACATAGTCGTTCAGCAGCGCCAGATCATCGCGATCCGCCACGCCGATGGCCTTCATCACCGGCAGCCCATAGCGCGCCTTGACCTCGGCCACCCGCGCCGGGCTTTCGCTGCCGTGCAGCTGTAGCATGTCCAAAAAGGGCACCGCGGCCAGCAGCGCATCCAGCGCCGCATCATCCGCATTGACGGTCAGCGCGACTTTGCAAATGCCGTCCGGCACGGCCTCGGTCATATGCGCCGCGGCCTCCAGTGACAGATGGCGCGGGGATTTTTCGAAAAAGACAAATCCCAGTGTCCGTGCGCCCGCCAAGAGGGCAGCGGGCACATCGGCAGGGTCGGTCAGACCGCAGATTTTTACGTTAACGTTCTCAGGCATGGGTGGGGTCTAGCCTGCTTCGTCGAGCAGCGCCAGCACCTCATCCTTGCCCTGATGCTTCTCTTCCTTGAGGCGGATCACCTCCCGCTCCAACCGACGACGTTCACGCGCTTGCCGCGCCAGTTCGGCCCGGTGGCCGTGTTCGCGGATCCATTCCCAAACGAAGCCCACCAAAAGCCCTGCGATGATCCCGCCAAGGATCACGACAAAGAGCGGCAGTTCAATAGAGGGGTTCACGGCAAACCAACCTGAAATCTCGGTCGGAAGCACTTGAAGTGTCACGATATTCCGGTTCGCCAGAGCAACGGAAACCAGCGCAATCGCGAAAAGCGCGATGCAGGCATAACGAATGTAACGCATCAGCTTTTCCCGTTCAGCCGGTCACGCAAGAGTTTGCCCGTCTTGAAGAAGGGCACATGCTTTTCTTCGACATTCACCGTCTCACCGGTGCGCGGGTTGCGCCCCACACGGGCATCGCGTTTCTTGACAGAAAAAGCACCGAAGCCTCGCAATTCGACCCGGTCCCCACGCGCCATGGCGCCCGTGATCTCATCAAAGACCGTGTTTACGATCCGCTCAACATCACGTTGATAAAGATGCGGATTGTCGTCAGCGATCTTCTGGATCAGTTCCGACCGGATCATGGCACGTCCCCCGAGAATTTATTGATGTCTTACCCGACTATAGGAAATAACGCCCCACACGGGAAGGTGTTCCACCAGCGCCGCGATAGATTTTTCGCAGCGAAACCCCTGTTATTTCGGCCCTTTTCCGCCGCCTGCCGCCGCTGGAGGCCATGGCGCGTAGGGATTGGGTATAAGGGCCAAAACCCGCTTCGCGATTCGACCCCGCCCCCGGAACAGCAAAAGGCCCCGCATATCGCCATGCGGGGCCTTCGCTAAGATTACATATTCAACGTGGAATATGCTTACTCGTCGTCGCCTTTCAGCGCCGCGCCAAGGATGTCGCCCAAGCTCGCGCCGGAGTCGGAGGAACCGTACTGCTGTACCGCCTCTTTCTCTTCTGCGATTTCACGCGCCTTGATGGAGACGCCCAGACGGTGTGCTTTCGCATCAACGTTGGTGATGCGCACGTCGACCTTGTCACCGACCGAGAAACGCTCGGGGCGCTGTTCGGCACGGTCACGGCTGAGGTCGGAACGACGGATGAAGCTCTTCATGCCTTCGTATTCGACTTCGATGCCGCCATCTTCGATGGAGGTCACGGTCACGGTCACGATCGAGCCGCGCTTCACGCCGCCCACGGCTTCGGCGAACTTGTCACCGCCAACGTTCTTGATCGAGAGCGAGATGCGCTCTTTCTCAACGTCGACTTCGGAGACAACGGCCTGAACCACGTCACCTTTGCGGTAGTCTTGGATCGCTTCTTCGCCGCGCTGGTCCCAGCTGAGGTCGGAGAGGTGAACCATGCCGTCGATGTCGCCGGGCAGGCCAACGAACAGACCGAATTCGGTGATGTTCTTGACTTCGCCTTCGACTTCGGTGCCCTCGGGGTGTGTTTCAGCGAACACTTCCCATGGGTTGCGCATGGTCTGCTTGAGACCAAGGGAAACACGACGCTTGGCGCTGTCGATTTCCAGAACCATGACTTCGACTTCTTGGCTGGTGGACACGATCTTGCCGGGGTGCACGTTCTTCTTGGTCCAAGACATCTCGGACACGTGAACCAGACCTTCAACGCCCGGCTCCAGCTCAACAAATGCGCCGTAATCGGTGATGTTGGTAACGCGGCCGCTGTGCACGGAACCCAGCGGGTATTTCGCGCCAACCAAATCCCATGGATCTTCCTGCAGCTGCTTCATGCCGAGGCTGATGCGGTGGGTCTCTTTGTTGATCTTGATGACCTGAACCTTGATGGTCTCGCCGATCGACAGGATCTCGGACGGGTGGTTCACGCGACGCCATGCCATGTCGGTGACGTGCAGCAAGCCGTCGACACCGCCAAGGTCAACAAACGCACCGTATTCGGTGATGTTCTTGACCACACCATCGACGGTCTGACCTTCGGTCAGGTTGCCAATGACTTCGGCACGCTGTTCGGCGCGGGACTCTTCGAGGATCGCACGGCGCGATACAACGATGTTACCACGACGGCGGTCCATCTTGAGGATTTGGAACGGCTGCTTGAGACCCATGAGCGGGCCTGCGTCGCGCACGGGGCGCACGTCGACCTGCGAACCGGGCAGGAACGCAACTGCGCCGCCGAGGTCGACGGTGAAGCCACCTTTGACACGGCCAAAGATCGCGCCTTCGACACGCTCTTCTGCGGCATAGGCTTTTTCCAGACGATCCCAGGCTTCCTCACGGCGGGCCATTTCGCGGCTGATGACGGCTTCGCCACGCGCGTTTTCGACTTGGCGAAGGAAAACTTCGACTTCGTCGCCAACTTCGATTTTGGGGGATTCGCCGGGATCAGCAAATTCTTTCAGCTCAACGCGGCCTTCCATTTTGTAGCCGACGTCGATGATGGCTTGGCCCGCTTCGACAGCGATCACCTTGCCTTTGACGACTGTGCCCTCTTGGGGCGTGTCCATTTCAAAGCTTTCGTTAAGAAGCGCTTCGAATTCGTCCATTGCTTTGGTCATGTAGCTTTTCGTATCCTTATCAAATGTTTCTGGCCGCGCGGTTGTCTCCGCCGGTCTGGAGTTGCAATTGGTCGTTGTGGTGGCACCGTGCCGATCTTGTCAGAGAAGCTCCGACATAATAGCACAGCGGTTGACCCGCAGCCGAACGCAAACAAAAGAGGGCCGGTTAGTACCGACCCTGCCCGCTATATCGCGTCCGAAGCTGTAACCGCCCCTTAGACAAGGCGCGTATAGGCGAATTTTGGCGCTCCTGCAAGGGCTATGGCGTGCTGGCCGGGGGATATGCGGGGTTCTGCCGGGCGAGGGTTCCGTAGTGCGCCCGGGGATAGAGGGCACCACAACTGATCAGAGCCATCGCGGCGCTGCAACTTCTTCATAGCGATCTGCACGGCCTTCGCCGCGGCAAGCCTCCCGCTCACCCGCCCCAGCCCGCGCCCAGCCCCGGCGCGGGTTTCGGCGGATCAGCAAGATCGCCTTCGGCAAGGTCACTGCCTTGATAGCTGGCAAGGTCCTCAACAAACTCCCACAGACGCAAGAAAGTGTAATCAACCTTTCCTAACGCCTCCGCCACGGCGGCGGGGTTCGACCTGTCCAAGGCGCATAGCGCGCGCATGCTTTCATTCACCATCGGCTTAATATCCTGCGCGCATTCCTCGGTGAACCGCCGTAGAACGCTTTGCAGCTCAGACCGTTTTTGCTCCTGCGTGGCCACGCCCAGTTGCAGCGCGGTCTTGTGAAGCGCGTGAAAGGCGGAACGCCTGAGCGTGCTTTGCGAGAGTTCATCCTTGGCGATGTAGTCACTACAACCGCCGCGCAGCGCTTCGATTGCGACGTCGCTCTGCTCCGTCCCGGTGACCATCACCGTGGCCACACCACCGTTGCGCGGGTGGGCACGGATCATCTGCAAGCCGCGCAGGCCATCCCCGTCGGGCAGGTTGTAGTCCAGCAAGATCAGGTCGAACGCCCCCTCATCCAACTGCTGGCCGAGGGCGGCGAGGCTCTCCGCCTCTGTCAAAGAGACAGGAAAGTCCAGCCCGCCGCAGAGCCGTTTGATCCGCATCCGGTCAAAGCGCTGGTCATCGACGATCAGGATACGCGCCGCCGCCAAAGGCCCCGCCGCGCCATCCGCCCTATCGCCTGCACCGCTTCCGCGCCTTGCCACGTTCATCAGCCGTCCCCCTGCTTTGCCTCGGCATTTAGACCCACGGAGCCTAACAAATGGTTAACCCGCCCCTATTCGCCGCCAGCGTTGCAGAGGAATGTTGCGGTGGCGCGGCGAGGCCGCTACATGAGCCGCCATGAGTGATACAACACGCCCCCGCCGCAACTTCTATGGCCGCCTCAAAGGCAAAGCGCTGAAGAAGTCGCAAAAGACCTATATCGACGAAGACCTCGACGCATTGTCGCCGGGGGCCGTCGATTGGGAGAGCAATCCCGACCGTAGGCCCCTTGACCTTGATACGCTGTTTGGCGGGCGCAAGGTCTGGCTGGAAATCGGCTTTGGCGGCGGTGAGCATCTGGTGCATCAGGCCGGGCAAAACCCGGATGTAGGCATCATCGGCTGCGAGCCTTACATCAACGGCGTCGCCATGTTGCTGGGCAAAATCCGGCGCGCGGGCGTGGACAACCTCGCCATTCACCCCGGTGACGTGCGCGATATGTTCGACGTGTTGCCCGAAGCCTCAATCGACCGGGCGTTCCTGCTCTATCCCGATCCTTGGCCGAAAACCCGCCACCACCGCCGCCGTTTTGTCACGCCCGAGCATCTGGAGCCCTTGGCCCGCGTGTTGAAACCCGGCGCGATCTTCCGCGTGGCGACGGATATCGAGGATTACGTCCGCCAGACGCTCGAACAGGTGCCGCAGCATGGGTTTGATTGGCTGGCCGAAGGGCCGGACGATTGGCGCGCGCCTTGGGATGACTGGATTTCGACCCGCTATGAGCAAAAAGCGCTGCGCGAAGGCCGCACCCCGCATTACCTGACCTTCCGCAAACGCTGAACCGCGCCGCCTGATCGCGCCCATCGCACGCGCGGCGATGGACGCTGCCGCCCGCCTGCGATAATAGGAACCTTGAGCAGATCAGAGGTACCTCATGTCCAGTCACGGCAGCCCCATTCCTATGTCATCGCGCGCCTGCGGGCCGCTTAGCGGCACCGCCGAAGTGCCCGGCGACAAGTCGATCTCGCACCGCAGCCTGATCCTTGGCGCCATGGCCGTGGGCGAGACCACGATCACCGGGCTTTTGGAGGGGCAAGACGTGCTCGACACCGCCAAAGCCATGCGCGCTTTCGGGGCCGAGGTCGTCGACCACGGCGGCGGCTCCTATTCCGTGCACGGGGTGGGTGTCGGCGGCTTTGCCGAGCCGGACAATGTGATCGACTGCGGCAATTCCGGCACCGGCGTGCGGCTGTTGATGGGGGCGATGGCGACCTCTCCGATCTCGGTCACCTTCACGGGCGATGCCAGCCTCAACAGCCGCCCGATGGCGCGGGTGACCGATCCGCTGGCGCTGTTCGGCACGCAATCCGTGGGCCGCGCCGGGGGCCGCCTGCCGATGACGCTCGTGGGTGCCGCCGAGCCTGTGCCGGTGCGCTACACCGTGCCCGTGCCTTCGGCGCAGGTGAAATCCGCGGTGCTGCTGGCGGGGCTGAATGCGCCGGGCAAAACCGTGGTGATCGAGGCCGAAGCCACCCGCGACCATACCGAGCGGATGCTGGCGGGCTTTGGCGCCGAGATCACGGTTGAAGAGACCGACGAGGGCCGCGTCATCACCCTGACCGGCCAGCCCGAGTTGAAGCCGCAGCATATCGACGTGCCGCGCGACCCCTCCTCCGCCGCCTTCCCCGTATGTGCCGCGCTGATCGTGCCCGGCTCGGACGTGCTGGTACCGGGCATCGGGTTGAACCCGACCCGCGCGGGGCTGTTCACCACCCTGCGCGAGATGGGCGCGGACCTGACCTATGAAAACGAACGTACCGAGGGCGGCGAGCCTGTGGCCGACCTGCGCGCAAAGTTCTCGCCCAACCTCAGGGGCATCGAAGTCCCCCCCGAACGTGCGGCGAGCATGATCGACGAATACCCCGTGCTCTCGGTCGTGGCAGCCTGTGCCACCGGCGAGACCGTGATGCGCGGCGTCAAGGAACTCCGCGTCAAGGAAAGCGACCGGATCGAGGCCATGGCCAGCGGGCTGCGCGCCAATGGGGTCGCGGTCGAAGACGGGCCGGATTGGTGGACTGTCAAAGGGCTGGGCCACGGCAATATCCCCGGGGGTGCGACCTGCCAAAGCCATCTCGACCACCGTATCGCCATGTCGTTCCTGATCCTTGGCATGGTCGCGCAACAGCCGGTGCAGGTGGACGATGGCGGCCCCATCGCCACCTCCTTTCCAATTTTCGAGCCGCTGATGGCCTCTTTGGGTGCGCAGGTCGAACGGTTGCCTGCGTGACAGGCGACCGGCTGATCTGGCTCAGCCTTTGCGCTGCACTGGCCTTTGCAGCCCTTGCGGGCTTTGCCGAGACACATCTGCGCGCGGCGGGCATCGGCGTCTTGGACGGGCGGCTTCTGGGCTATGATCTGCCCGAGGTGCGCGCCTATCTGTCAGCACTCAGTCCCGAGCAGACGGCGCTGTATCTGGGCCAGTTCCGGCTGGCCGACACCGCCTTCCCCGCCCTCTTGGCGCTGGCCCTGCTGCTGTGGTTCCGTCGCTGGTCATCGGGCGGGCTGCGGCTGGGGCTGACGCTGGCCGTAGCGCTGTATCTGGGGGCGGATTACACTGAAAACATGCTGATCGGGCGGCTGGTCGAATTGGGGCCGGACCGGATCACCGCACAGGCCGTCGCAACGGCGAGCCTGTTCACAAAGGCGAAATGGTTGATACTGGCGGGCTGTTTCACGGCGGCCCTGCTGCTTGGCCTGCGGGCCCGGAACAAAAGGAATTTGCGATGACGGATAACAAAACCAACGGCATCACCGTTGCCATCGACGGCCCCGCCGCGGCGGGCAAAGGCACCGTGGCCAAGGCGGTGGCGGCACATTTCGGCTTTGCGCATCTCGACACCGGGCTTTTATACCGCGCGGTCGCGGCCAAGACCCTCACCGGGATGGACCCGGAAGAAGCGGCCCAGACCCTCGCCCCCGTCGATCTGGAAGACCCTACTCTGCGCAGCCCCGAGGTTGCCCAAGAGGCCAGCAAAGTGGCGGTGATCCCCGCGGTGCGTGCCGCCCTAGTGCGGTTCCAGCGCAGCTTTGCCACCCGCGCAGGTGGTGCGGTGCTTGACGGGCGCGACATCGGCACGGTGATCTGCCCCGACGCGCCGGTCAAACTCTTCATCACCGCCAGCCCCGAAGTGCGCGCACAGCGCCGTTTCGCCGAACTGTCGGGCAAGGGGATCGAGACCAGCTATGAAGATGTGTTGGAAGACGTGCGCCAGCGCGATCTACGCGACATGAGCCGGGACCAAGCGCCGCTGAAACCCGCCGAGGATGCGAAACAGATCGACACGACGGAAATGGCGATTGAAGATGCAGTGGCCGCCGCCGTGGCCTTGGTCGAGGCGAAACGGGGCTGACCTCCGCCGCGAAAGTGGGGGGCGCTGTCGCCCACCCCCTGAATACTTACACAGCCGCCTTCAACTGATCGACCAGATCGCGGCGCTCCCAGCTGAAACCGCCATCCGCGTCGGGCGCGCGGCCAAAGTGGCCATAGGCCGCCGTGCGCTGATAGATCGGCTTGTTCAACTGCAAATGCTCACGAATGCCGCGCGGGGTCAGGTCAATGATCTGGCGGATCGCTTTTTCGATCGCAGCGTCATGCACGTCACCGGTGCCATGGGTGTCGCAATAGATCGACAGCGGCTCGCTCACGCCAATCGCATAGCTCAGCTGGATGGTGCATTTGTTCGCCAGCCCCGCCGCCACGACGTTTTTCGCCAGATAGCGCGCCACATAGGCCGCCGAACGGTCGACCTTGGTCGGGTCTTTGCCCGAAAACGCCCCGCCGCCATGCGGTGCGGCCCCGCCATAGGTGTCCACGATGATCTTGCGGCCCGTGAGCCCCGCGTCGCCATCCGGCCCGCCGATCACGAAAACGCCGGTGGGGTTCACATGCCAAACGGTGTCGGCATCGATCCACCCCTCGGGCAGAACCTCTCGGATATAGGGCTCCACGATCTCGCGGATATCGGCGCTGGTCTGGCTTTCGCTCTCATGCTGGGTCGACAGCACGATGGAGCTTACGCCCACCGGTTTGCCGTTCTCGTAACGCACCGAAAGTTGGCTTTTCGCATCGGGCCGCAGGGTCGGCTCGGTCCCGTCTTTGCGCACCTCGGCCAGACGGCGCAGGATCGCATGGGCGTAGTGGATCGGCGCGGGCATCAACTCGGGCGTCTCATCGGTGGCGAAACCGAACATGATACCCTGATCGCCTGCGCCCTCTTCCTTGCCATCGGCGGCATCGACGCCTTGGGCGATATGCGCCGACTGCGGGTGCAGCAGATTGGTGATCTCACATGTCGCGTGGTGGAACTCATCCTGCTCGTAACCGATGTCTTTGATGCAGGCGCGGGCGATATCCTCGACACCCGCCAGATATTCATCGAGCTTGGTCTTGTTGGCCAGCCCGACCTCGCCCCCGATCACGACGCGGTTGGTGGTGGCAAAGGTTTCGGCGGCGACCCGCGCTTCGGGTTCCTCGCTGATGAAAGCGTCGAGGATGGCATCGGAAATCCGGTCGCAGACCTTATCCGGGTGCCCCTCGGAAACGGATTCCGAAGTGAAAGTATAGTTCTGACGGGACATGTAGTGCTCCAATAAAAATTACGCACCACGTCAGGAAGCCGTTGTGGTGCTCTCCCAACGGCTTAGACAACCGCTGGTGGATGGTCAATCGGCATTCCCCGGGCTGCGACGGCGGGCCACGGCAAGCCCGGCAAGGCAGAGGGTCAGAAGCAGGATTAAAGGCAAATCACCGCTGCGGCTATAGAGCGTGGGCGCCAGTGGCGCTGGCAGCGGCGCGTCGATGAAGCCTGCGGAATTGAGCGGCAGCGAAGCGATCACCCTCCCCTGCGGGTCGATCATCGCCGAGATGCCAGTATTGGCCGCCCGGGCCATGGGCAGCCCCTGCTCGATCGCGCGCATCCGCGCTTGGGCCAGATGCTGACGCGGGCCTGCGGCCTTGCCGAACCATGCGTCATTGGTCACCTGCATCAGGAAGGCGGGCCGCGCTGGCGCGGCGTTCACATCATGGGCAAAGACGGCCTCGTAGCAAATCAACGGCAATGCGGCGCCGAGCGATCCCATATCCAACACCTGCGCCCCCGGCCCGCTGGAAAAGCCGTTCCCCTCCTGCGCGGCGAGGCCGTGGATCCCGAAACGCGCCATCAGATCCCCCAAGGGCATGTATTCGCCAAAGGGCACGAGGTGATGTTTGTCATAAAGCTGATCGACCGCGCCGCCTTCGTCGAGCAGGACGAGCGAGTTGTAGTAGCGCATGTTCGACCGGCGCTGCACGCCCAGCGCCACCGGCACGTCCGAGGCCGCGCCGATCTCATCCAAAGCGCTGCCTGCCATGTCCAACGACCATGGGATCGCGGTCTCGGGCCAGATCACCAGATCGGGGGCCGTGCCTTCGTCTGGCGGTGCGGCGGCAGTGTAGTCGAGCTGGCGGGAGAAATAGAATTCAAAGGTATCGGGGTTCCACTTATCGCGTTGCGCAGCATTAGGCTGCACCAAACGGACCACGTTCTCGGTCAGCACCGCGGGCGGCGCTTGCGGGGGCAACAGCAACAGCAGCACCGTCGACAAGGCCAGCGCCCCCTGCCCCAACCGCAGGCTCAAAGGGCCGCGCAGCAGCAAGATCGCGGCAATGGCGAATAGCCAGAGGTTCAGCGCATAGGGGCCGACCCAGGCGAGGCCCTGCCCCGCCATCACGCCAACCAGTCCTTGAGCGGGCATGGCCCATGGGAAGCCGGTGAAAATATAGGCGCGCAGCAGTTCCACCGCCGCCCAAGTCAGCGCCAGCGCCAGCCCACGCTTCGGCGCGATCCAACGGGCGAGGCCAAAGGCCAGCCCCCAGAACAGCGCCATGCCAGCGGCCAGAAGGATCAGCGCAAAAGGCGCCATCCACCCATGCTGCGCCACATCGACCATGAAGGGCGAAACGATCCATTGCAGCGCATGCAGGAAATAGCCAAAACCAAAGCCCCAGCCTAAAAGCGCCGGGCGCATTGGCCCGCCGGATTGCGCGCGAAAAAGCCAAAACGCCGCCACCAGCCCGGCGAAGAGCAAAAGTGGCAGTTCATAAGGCGCTTGCCCGAAGGCTGCGATGGCCCCGGCGAGGGGGGCCAGCAGCAACCGGCCCCGCATCGCCAGCCGTTGCCTCATCCCCCGGCCCCTTGGGTGCGGACCCGCAACCGTTTGATGCGGCGCGGATCGGCGTCAATCACCTCGAACTCCGGACCATCAGGGTGCAAGACCACCTCGCCCCGCGCAGGCACGCGGCCCGACAGCATAAAGACCAAGCCCCCAAGCGTATCGATCTCTTCTTCGTCGACGGTTTCATGGTCGGTCAGGGAATGGCCAATCTCAGCCTCGAAATCCCCCAGTGGGGTCTTGGCGAGCGCGAGATAAGTGCCGGGCTTTTCGACCGTCCAATAGGTGCCCTCATCGACGTCATGTTCGTCTTCGATCTCACCTATGACCTGCTCGATCAGATCTTCGATGGTCACCAGCCCGTCGACACCGCCATATTCGTCGATCACCAGCGCCATATGCCGCCGCTCGGCCTGCATCTTGGTGAGCAGAACGCCGATGGTCATCGACGGCGGCACATAGACCAGTGGCCGCAGCAGGGTGCGCAGATCGAACTTGGTGTTTTTGCCGTTGAAACCGTGGTTTAGCGCAAGGTCTTTGAGGTGGACCATGCCCACGGGCGTGTCGAGCGTGCCATCATAGACCGGCAGGCGGGTCATCCCGCTTTCCTTGAAGACCGAGACCAGCTCATCCAGCGTGGCGCTGACCGGCACGGCGGTGATATCCGCCTTTGGGATCGCCACGTCATCGACCCGCATCCGGCGCAGGTTCATCATGCCATGGCCCGTGGGCCGCTCGGCCTCTGCCGAGGTCTCTGGCGTGTCCTCCTCGCTGTCCGATGGGCTTAATGCCTCGAACACCCGAGAGAAGAAATTGCCGGTGCGCATCGCGCCATCGTCCGGCTGCTCATGTCTGTCTTCATCTGTCAGCGCGCTCTGCGCCGCGTCAGATGATCCGTCTGTATCGCCCATTGGGTCCCGTCTGTGTTACAAAGCCCCTCAAGGCCCATTTTCCTTATATGGGTCATCATAACCCATTTTGCCAAGTATTTCGCGCTCCAACCCCTCCATCAACGTCGCGTCGGGGTCATTTTCATGGTCATAGCCCAGAAGATGCAACAGCCCGTGCACGATTAAATGGGTCACATGGGCATCTAATGGCTTCTCCGCCGCCGCGGCTTCGGCGGCGGAGGTCTCATAAGCCAAGGCGATGTCGCCCAGTTCGAGCATCCCGTCAATGCCGGGGGCGACAGGCAGCGGATCGCCGCCCGGGGTGACCGCCCCGCGTTCCTCGGCAGGCCAGCTTAGCACATTGGTCGCCCGCGCTTTGCCGCGAAAGTCTTCGTTTAGCGCGGCGATGCGGCTGTCGTCGCAGGCCAGCAGGGTCATCTCAGCGGCTTCGGCATCAAGGCCGAGATGGCCCAGGGTAGCCCGCGCCGCGGCATGAGCGCGCGCTTCAAGGTCGACCGCCGCCCAACGGTCGTCTTCGATCACGATGTCGAAATCTTCCAGCATCACGTCAAGCGGCACCGCTATCGGCCTCATAAGCTTCGATAATCGCGGCGACCAACGGATGGCGCACCACGTCTTTGGACGAGAAGTAGTTGAAGCTGATGCTGGGGATTTGCTTGAGCAAGCGCTCCGCATCCTGAAGCCCCGACTGCACCCCGCGCGGCAGGTCGATCTGGGTCCGGTCTCCGGTGATCACCATGCGCGAGTTCTGCCCCAGACGTGTCAGGAACATCTTCATCTGCATCGAAGTGGCGTTTTGCGCCTCGTCCAGCACCACGAAAGCGTTCGACAGCGTGCGGCCCCGCATGAAAGCCAACGGCGCGATCTCAATGCGTTTTTCCTCCAGCAGTTTGGCCAGTTGCTTGCTCGGCAAAAAGTCGTTCAGCGCGTCATAAAGCGGCTGCATATAGGGGTCGACCTTGTCCTTCATGTCGCCGGGCAGGTAGCCCAGCTTCTCGCCCGCTTCGACCGCAGGGCGGCTGAGGATGATCCGGTCCACATGGCCGCCAATGAACATCGACACGCCCACTGCCACGGCCAGATAGGTCTTGCCAGTGCCCGCAGGGCCGATACCAAAGGCCAGCTCGTTGTCGAAGAGCGATTGCACATAGGCTTTCTGCGCATCGGTGCGCGGCTCCACCCGTTTCTTGCGGGTCTGGATTTCGATCGCATCCGAGATCGGCATTTCAAGCTGGTCACCCTGACGCACGCCGGTGCCTGCGCCGGAGTTGCCCATACGCAGCAGACCGTCCACATCCGCAGGTTCAACCGCGCGGCCACTTTCAAGCCGGACATAGAGTGCATTGAGCAGGCTCTCGGCCTTCTCCACGGCCTCGCCCTCGCCCAGAATTTGCAGGTGATTGCCGCGCCGGATGATCTGCACCTCAAGCGATTTCTCGATGGCAGCCAGATGCGCGTCATAGGCGCCGCAGAGGTCGATCAAAAGGCGGTTGTCGGGAAATTCCACCACCCGTTCGGCCGCGGTTTCCGGTGTCATCAGATCAGTTGAAGGCAATGCGCGTATCCTTTGTGAAGCACTAAATGTTGAAATAGTCAGACCGGACCGAATTACCAACCCGTCGCGACAAAAAGGGCCGAAGCGCAACGCGCTCCGGCCCGGGGTCTGTGATATGGCCCGCCAAGGTCAGTTCGGGTCTTTGATGTTGGAGCCACCCTTGAAGTGGCCCGCGGTATGTGTCGGTGGCGCCACGCCCGAGCAGACCGGCTTCCCGAATTTATCGAGCCGTGCCGAAAGATAGCCCTCGACCCCGTCGTCGATGATCCAGTGGTCGCAACCGTTGGGATCGACCCAGATGCCCGCCTGAAGGTTGCTCAGGTGCTTTTTGTCGATGCCCCGGTCAAAGGTCTTGTCCGAAGGGTAGCCCCGGCCCAGACCGCCTTCGTAATCGGTACAGGCCGACAGGCCGACGGCACAGGCTGTGACCATGAGAAGTTTTGTCTTAATCACTTTTACGGTCCCTTCAGCGAATGCAGATGATTTCGACACGGCGGTTCTTGGCCATGTTCGCAGCGGAATTGTTCGGCACGGCGGGCATCCGTTCGCCATAGCCCCGCACATCGGCGATCTTGGCACCCACTTGATTGGCGATGCGCGCCACGGCATTGGCCCGGTTGTAGGACAGGCGCATGTTATAGGCGTCCGACGCGCGGCTGTCGGTATGGCCGGTGATGATGTAGGATACCGCCCCGGTCGATTGGAAAAAATTCGCCAGACGCGCCCGGCCTTGCGGCGAGATGCTGTATTTGTCGGTGGCGAAGAACTGATCCGCCTCCATCACGCCGCAGACATCGCCGCGGCGGCACACCGGAATGCCCTGCCGGGTGACATGGGGGGTCATATAGCCCTCGGCCCCGTCATCCATAACCCAATGTTCACAGCCATCCGGGTCAACCCAGATGGTCGGCGTGTAAACGCCCTTGTCACGGCCCTGTTGCGAGGGTGTCTGCGCATCGACCGAGGTGCTGGCCACGGTCAGCGCCGCCGCCATCGTCAGGCTGGCCATGGCGCGCAGTGCTTTGGAAATAGTGGGTCCCACAGCGTTTGTCCTATTCTAATTTCTGGTTCTTATCTTTGGCAAATGCGACCCCTCCCCGGACCCGCGCCTTTTGAGCATAGGGTCAGGTTAGGTAAAAACGGTCTCGCTGTGAAGCTGTGAAATCAACATTTTGTGGCCGAACCTTGGCGGCTTACAACGAATCCACCGCGGGGTAGCGGCGAAACGGCTTCGGAGCGCGGCCATTTCTCCCTGCCCCGAACCGCCGAAAACAGGCCATTGGAGATGGCTTGGCGACAATCCCGCGCAAGCCCTTGGGATTGTTCGCAAAGAGCAGCCCCTGCCATTGAATCTTCTTGAAAACCGCACCTTTAGACCTAAACCTCTTTCCATCGGATCGCGAGGGTGGGACTTCGCGCGGCTTTGCCGATCTTGATTTCTGCAATAAAAACTGGGGGACCAACTTATGATGAAAACGCTACTCGCCACCGCCGTCACCGGCCTGCTTGCCCTGCCCGCTTTCGCGGGGGGTGTGAAATACGCCTATCACAACCAAGGTGTGGCCCATCCCACGGGCAATGTGATCCACGTCAGCTGCTACCGCGGCCCGTGGAACGACGTAATCTGGGACCGGCCAAACTCGGTTTTTGTGGATAGCCTCGTGGCCGTGGGCTATGACTTTGCCACCGCCCATGCCGTGGCAGAACGGGTCTGCCGGGATCACACACTCGTCGGCAACCCCGAGGGGCTGAAAGCGACGATGAAACGGATCTTTGCGGACGCCGCATCGCACCGCAAACACAACTACTGACAAGCCAAGGGTGCGCGGCGACGCGCACCCGATGCAGCTTTAGGGGATGCCGATCAGACCAGAACAGCGGCCAGAGAGTTCGTCTTGGCCTCGGTCACCCGCACGCGCTGGATATCACCGATCTGTGCCGTGCTATCCTCGATATGCACCGCATGCAGATACTCCGACTTGCCCAGCATCTGACCGGGTAGACGGCCCTTTTTCTCAACCAGAACCGAGACTTCGCGCCCCACCATCGACTGCTGGATTTCCTGCTGGTGCTGGGTGATCAGCCCTTGCAGACGCTGCAAACGGTCATCGGCCACGGCTGCATCGACCAGCGGGCGTTCGGCGGCGGGCGTGCCGGGGCGGGTGGAGTATTTGAAGGAATAGGCATATCCGTAGCGCACCTGCCGAACGAGTTCCATCGTGGCCTCGAAATCCGCTTCGGTCTCTTCCGGGAAACCGACGATGAAGTCGCCTGACAGCACGATGTCGGGCCGCGCTTCGCGGATGCGCTCGAGCAGTTTGAGGTAGCTCTCGGCGGTGTGGCTGCGGTTCATCCGTTTCAGGATATGGTCGCTGCCCGACTGCACCGGCAGATGCAGATAGGGCATCAGTTCAGGCACTTCGCCATGGGCCGCGATCAGATCATCGCCCATGTCGTTGGGGTGGCTGGTGGTGTAGCGGATACGCTCCAGCCCGTCGATCTTGGCCAGCGCCCGGATCAACCCGGCCAGCGTCACGCCGCCGTGGTAGGCGTTGACGTTCTGGCCCAGCAAGGTGACCTCGCGCACGCCGCGCTCGACCAAATTACGGGCCTCCTCTAACACCTTCTCGGCGGGGCGGGAGACTTCGGCGCCGCGGGTATAGGGCACCACGCAGAAGGCGCAGAACTTGTCGCAGCCCTCTTGCACGGTCAGAAAGGCGGCGGGGGCGCGTTTCGCCTTGGGGCGGCCCTTGAGGTGGTCGAATTTGTCTTCTGCCGGGAAATCAGTGTCGAGCGCGCTTTGCCCGCCCTGCACCTTCGCCTCCATCTCCGGCAGGCGGTGATAGCTTTGCGGGCCGACCACCAGATCGACGGCGGGCTGGCGGCGCATGATCTCTTCGCCCTCGGCTTGGGCCACACAGCCCGCCACGCCGATCTTCAGATCGGGCCGCGCGTCTTTCAGCGGCTTCAGACGGCCCAGTTCGGAATAGACCTTCTCCGCCGCCTTCTCGCGAATGTGGCAGGTGTTGAGCAGGATCATATCCGCGTCATCGGCGCGGTCGGTGGTGACATAGCCCTGCCCGCCCAGGCTCTCGGCCATGCGTTCGCTGTCATAGACGTTCATCTGGCAACCATAGGTCTTGATGAACAGCTTTTTCGGTTGGGTCATGGCGGGCATCCAAGGGTTTTGACGGATTTCGGGCAGATGGCGTCGTCTAACAGCGGTGGCCGCGTCTTGCAATGCACCCGGAATTGGCCGACTTTACCGGCGGCAAATTCCAGCGGGGGCCTATGCGGTATCGCGATCTCGACCAGCTTATCAAAGAGGCCCGCACGGCGCTGAACGCAGGCCCTATCGCCATGATCTTGGTCGAGGATGAGGTTGAGGTCGACACCACCCTGCGCCACCACCAGCAGGCGGGGTTCGACAGCGTCGTAGCGCTGATGCCCCCCGGTTTCGAGCTGCCCCGCGACTTGCAAGAAAGCGTGCTGCGGGTCGACTATGACACCACTGCCGAAGCCGCGTTGGAGCGGGCCGTGAACCGCATGATCGCGGCGGTGCCGGGGCAATGGCTTTATTACTGCTACAACGCCGAATACCTGTTCCACCCCTTCAGCGAGACACGCAACGTCAAAGAATTGCTGGCCTTTCACAGCGAAGAGCGGCGCGATGCCATGCTGGCCTATGTGGTGGACCTCTATGCGCTGGACCTCAAGCAACACCCCAATGCCGTCTCACTGGATCAGGCGCATTTGGACCGCTCGGGCTATTACGCGCTGGCGCGCAAGGATGCGGCCCGGCAGGGGCACCCCAAGGAACGGCAGCTTGATTTCTTTGGTGGGCTGCGCTGGCGGTTCGAGGAACATGTGCCGCCGCACAGCCGCAAGATCGACCGTATTCCGCTGTTTCGCGCCAAACCGGGGCTGAAGCTGCGCGGCGACCACACGTTCAACGACGAGGAATACAACACCTACGCCTGCGAATGGCATCACAACGTCACGTCGGCGATCTGCTCGTTCCGCACGGCCAAGGCGCTGAAGCGCAATCCCGGCAGCCGCTATGACATCCCCACATTCCAGTGGCACAACTCCGAGCCGTTCGAGTGGCATTCCCGGCAGCTGATGGATCTGGGTTTGATGGAGCCGGGGCAGTGGTTTTGACAGGCTCCCCCTTTTAACTGACCCGCCCGGTGGCACACCGGGCATCGCCCTCCCTCCCCCCGGAGGGCGATCTTGCAACGTTTCGGTGGACGGGCCAGTCAGGGTCCAGAATGACTGTCCCTACATCACGCAAGCGCTCATCGCCCCCCAGGGAGGGCGACACCCTCAGCGCATGGCGGCTAACATTTTCGATGCCCGGAAAAGACGCCGCCGGTATCCGCTACACTCAGCCCGCAACCGCCCAAAAAACGCGCCCACCTAAAACCTCCTTGCACTCACCCGCTATGCACCTATGACGGAAGACAGCCTGAACGGGAGGGTCCGATGGCCGTCAACTTGCTCGACACATTCATCAAACCGATGCACCGCGAGGGCATCAAATTCGTGGCGATCTTCGCCGCTGTCACGCTTGTGCTCTTCGCCATCGAAGAAGTCCTCGGCTGGATCGGCGTCGGCCTGACGATCTGGTGCTACTACTTCTTCCGCGATCCCGAGCGCGTGACCCCCGACCGGCCCGACCTGATCGTCAGCCCCGCCGACGGCATCGTCTCACTCATCGAGCCTGCGGTGCCGCCCGCCGAACTGGGGATGCCGGATGTGCCGCTGACCCGCGTCAGCGTCTTCATGAGCGTCTTTAACTGCCACATCAACCGCGCCCCCGTCGCGGGCAAGGTGCAGGCCGTGGCCTACCGTCCGGGCAAATTCTTCAACGCCTCGCTCGACAAGGCCAGCGCCGACAATGAGCGCAACAGCCTGTGCATCCGCATGGACGACGGGCGCGACATCGCCGTGGTGCAGATCGCGGGCCTCGTGGCGCGGCGCATCGTCTGTTTCGTGAAATCCGGCGACGGGCTTGAGACCGGCGAACGCTTCGGCTTGATCCGCTTCGGCTCCCGGCTAGATGTTTACCTGCCCGAAGGCGTCGACCCGATGGTGCGCATCGGGCAGACCATGGTCGCCGGGGAAACCGTGCTGGCCGAGTTGAAACAGCCGGTCATAGAGACCGCCCCGCTTTAGGAAACACCCCATGCGCCCCCCTTCTGAAAAGACCGGCGCGGACCTTGCGCTGATCCAGCTTCTGCCCAATGCGCTGACGATCACCGCGATTTGCGCAGGGCTTTCAGCGATCCGCTTTGGGGTGCAGGGCAACTATGTGCTGGCGGTGCAACTGATCCTTTTGGCCTGCGTGCTGGATGGGTTGGACGGGCGGCTTGCGCGGCTCTTGCGGTCTTCCAGCCCGATGGGGGCGGAATTGGACTCGCTGGCCGATTTTTTGAACTTCGGCGTGGCCCCGCCGCTGATCCTCTATTTCTGGGCGCTGCAAGACATGCGCAGCGCGGCGTGGATTTCCGTGCTCGTCTACGCGGTCTGCTGCGTGGTGCGGCTGGCGCGGTTCAACGTCAACGACAAGGCCGAAGCGGCCAAGGCCAAGAATGGCGATGCGGTGGGCGAATCCGGTTCCTTTTTCACCGGCATCCCCTCGCCCGCAGGCGCGCTGCTGGTGCTCTTGCCGATGACCCTGTCTTTTGCCTTTCACAACCGGCCCATTCTGCCGGATTGGATGATCTGCCTGCATATGGTGCTGATCGGATTTCTGATGATCAGCCGCATCCCCACATGGTCTTTCAAAACCACCAAAGTCTCCCGACGCCATGTGAAATACCTGCTGGTGGGCGTGGCAATTTTCGCCGCCGCCCTTGCCACCTATGCATGGACCACTCTGGTCGTGCTCTGCGTGGCCTATATCGGCATGGTGATCTGGGGGCTTTTGAGAGCACGGAAAACGAGTTTAACCAAAAGGAATTGAAATGGACATCAAGGCGGTCGAGACATCCTATGCCCGTTGGGCACCGATCTACGACAAGACCTTCGGCGCGCTGACCAGCGGCGGTCGCCGCCATGTCGTGGCCCATATCAACAAGGGCAGCGGCTCTGTCCTCGAAGTGGGTGTCGGCACCGGCCTGTCCCTGCCCCACTACGCGCCGCACCTCTCCGTCACAGGCATTGATTTCAGCGACGAGATGCTCGCCAAGGCCCGCCAGCGCGTCACCCGTGAAGGGCTGCAACATGTAGCTGACCTGCGCCAGATGGACGCGCGCCACCTCGACTTCCCCGATGCCACTTTCGACACGATCGCTGCGATGCATGTGCTCTCCGTGGTGCCCGAGCCTGAGCGCGTGATGGAGGAAATCGCCCGCGTGCTGAAGCCCGGCGGTCAGGTGGTTATTGCCAACCATTTCATGCGCACCACGGGGGTTCTGGGCTTTCTGGAAAAAGTCTCGGCCCCCTTCGCAAATACGCTCGGCTGGCATTCTGATTTCGAGATGGAAACCGTGCTGCAACAAGACGCGCTGGAGGTCGAAGACGAACGCGCCCTGCCGCCCATGGGCATGATGACCTTCCTAGTGTTGCGCAAACGCGGCTGATCACGCAGGCGGCGGGGCCTGCCCCGCCGGTTCAGGTCTTCCGGCGCAGCCGGATCACCACATCGACCGAGGCAATCTCGGCCCCCTCGGGGGCATCGGGAAGCTGCGCGATCACCAACTCTTCCGAGGGCGCATCGGTCAGCTTGCTGTCGTCTTCCCAAAAGAAATGCGGGTGGTCGTGGGTGTTGGTGTCGAAATAGCTTTTCGAGCCATCCACGGTCACCTCCTGCAACAGCCCGGCATCGCAGAACGCCCGCAGCGTGTTATAGACCGTGGCCAGCGAGACAGCCTCGCCCTGCCCCTTCGCAGCCTCAAACAGGCTTTCGGCGGTGACGTGGCGGTCTTGCCCATCGCCCACCAGAAGGTTCGCCAGCGTGACACGTTGGCGCGTGGGGCGCAGCCCGGCCTGAGCCAACCAGCGCGTTCCGACCTCTTGTACCTCTGCGCACATCAGTTCCCTGCCTTTCAGGGTCATATAAAGGAGGAAATCCCCGGTTTTCAATTGAAAACCTTGCACCAATCGTCGCAGCGTCCCTGCCGCGCCCTTGCGGCACGCGGCGGCGGGGTGCTAAACGGGGCCGGATGTTATAACAGAGCAGCAGGAGAGCCGCAGGATGGCCGACTACCCCACGAGTTTCGACAAGGAAGATCTGCTGAAATGCGCCCGCGGTGAGCTTTTCGGCCCCGGCAACGCACAGCTTCCCGCCCCGCCGATGCTCATGATGGACCGGATCACCGATGTCTCGGCCGATGGCGGCGCTCATGGCAAGGGCCATATCACCGCCGAATTCGATATCACCCCGGACCTGTGGTTCTTTGAGTGCCACTTCCCCGGCAATCCGATCATGCCCGGCTGCCTTGGCCTTGACGGCCTGTGGCAGCTCACGGGCTTCAACCTCGGCTGGCGTGGCTGGCAGGGGCGCGGCTATGCGCTTGGCGTGGGTGAGGTGAAGCTCACCGGGATGGTACGCCCGGACCGCAAGATGCTGACCTATAAGATTGATTTCACCAAGGCGATCCAAACCCGCCGCCTGACCATGGGCGTGGCCGATGGCATCGTCGAGGCGGACGGCGAGGTGATCTATCAGGTAAAAGACATGAAAGTCGCCCTCAGCGAGAGCTGAAGCGCTGCGACTTTACGGATATGAAAAGGGGGCCGCACGGCCCCCTTTTGCATTGTCGCTCAAAGCGTCTGCATTTCCTGCACCTTACCGTCATGACGTCCGGTCACAGCGGCCTCGGCCAATACGGCTGCCACATCGGCACGACGCGCCTCGCCCTTCTGATCGACACCCTCGCCCAGATTGACCGCATTGGTCTTGGGGTCATCGGTCAGCGCCACGGGCCGCAGGATCGAATGGGTCAGGCCGGATGCTTGCAGATGTTCATCCGCCGCCTGCTTCGCCTTCAGGTAATGGGTCATCTCATGATCCTCCGGCGGATTATCGGCGCCCACCGAACTCAGCATCACAAAGCGGTCGACCTCGGCCTCGCGGGCCAGATCGACCAGACGCTGCGCGCCTTCGCGGTCGACCTTCTCAGTCATCTCCGGCCCCGTGCTGCCGCCCGACCCGGCGGCGAAAACAACGGCGTCTACACCGTCGCACATACCCGCTTGCAGGTTGGTCAGATCACCCTTCCGCTCTTCGGTGCCCTCGGGCAGCACAGAGGTATCAGAACCGTCGCGCACCAGTGCGATGGGCTCGGCCCCGCGATCTTTCAATTCACTGACGAGCAGACGCCCGGTTTTGCCGGTCGCACCGGCGACAAGTACTTTCATGGTCATATGGAACCTCTCGGAATTTAGTTTGATACCGGCGAGCGGCGTTTCGCGCCGCCCACCCTTTGCCGGTTACGACGGCAGGAAAATCGACTTGGCGTTGACGAACTCTTTCATGCCAAAGCCGCCGTGTTCGCGCCCATAGCCGGAATTCTTCACCCCGCCGAAGGGCATATTCGGATCGGCGGCGCCAAAGTTGTTGATCCGCACCATGCCGGTGTCGAACTCATCCCGCGCAAGGCGCAGGGCGTGCTCTTCATCCGTGCAGAAGATGCCGCCGCCCAGACCATAGCGGCTGTCATTGGCAATCCGCATCGCGTCTTCGTCATCCTTTGCCCGGATGACCGAGGCGACGGGTCCGAAGATCTCATCGTCATAGGCTGGCATGCCCGGCTTGACCTCGGCCAGAACGGTCGCGGGATAATAGGCACCCGTGCGGTCGGGCACTTCGCCACCGCAGAGCACCTTGGCGCCCTTCTCGACACTCTCTTTCACCTGATCGCGGACGGATTCGAACTGCTCTTGGCTCGACAGCGGCCCGAGCTTGGTGTCTTCGTCCATCGGATCGCCCATCGGGATCGCCTTCATCGCATCGACATAGGCGCTCACGAAAGCGTCGTAATTCTTCTCGGTCACGATGAAACGCTTGGCCGAGACGCAGGTCTGGCCGTTGTTATAAAGCCGCCCCATGGTCGAGAATTTCACCGCCGTTTCGATATCGGCGTCGTCCAGCACGAGGTAGGCGTCGTTCGAGCCCAGTTCGAGCACGGACTTCTTCAGATGTTTCGCGGCCTCGGCCCCGATATGGCTGCCCGCGCTGTCAGAACCGGTCATGGTCACGCCGCGCACCAGCTTATGGCCGATCAGCTTGTCGGAGGTATCGTGGTCAATGATGATAACGTTGAACAGGTCTTTGGGCAGGCCCGCTTCTTCGCAGATCTCTTTCAGACGCAAGCCGCTGCCGGTGCAGATTTCCGCGTGTTTCAGAACGCAGCCATTGCCGGTCATCAGGTTCGCGGCCAGCACGCGCACGGGCTGGTAGAGGGGGAAGTTCCACGGCTGGATCTGATAGATCACGCCGATGGGCTGATAGGTCACCACACCGCGCTTCTTGCCGCCCGCGTGTTTACGCTCTTCATCCTTCAGCATGTCGGGGCCGTTCTCAGCGGTATATTCGAAGATCTGGGCGCAGAGTTCGACCTCGGTCAGCCCGTCTTTGTAGAGCTTGCCGACCTCGCGGGTCATCAGTTCCGACAGGCTTTCCTTATTTTCGCGCAGCTTCTCGGCGATCTTTTTCAGATAGGGCGCGCGTTCGGCATGGGTCAGCTTGCGCCATTCCTTAAACGCCTCATGCGTGGCCTCGACCGCTTGGGTCGCTTCGGTTTCGGACATCACGTTATAGGTGTGGAGCACCTCTTCGGTGGCGGGATTTACCGTACTGATCTTGGGCATTCTAATCTCCTTTATGTCTCGTGAAGCCAACACCACCTGCCACTGCACCGTTCCATCACAGAACCTTGACCGCGACCTTCGCGCGCAGAGGATCGGCAAACCGCTTGCGCCGTATGGGCGTGCTGGCATACACCGGGGCTGCCAAAACAAAGGAGTGCTGCGCATGCGCCGCGTCGTCGTCACAGGGTTGGGGATTGTCTCATCCATCGGAAACAACGCCGAAGAAGTGCTCGAAGCACTGAAAAACGGCACCTCCGGGATCGAAGCCAGCCCGGAGATGGCCGAACACGGGTTCCGCAGCCGCGTGGCAGGGACGCTTAAGATCAATCTGGCCGATCACATCGACAAACGCACCTTGCGTTTCATGGGGCCGGGCGCGGGCTATGCCTATGTCGCCATGGATCAGGCGATCAAGGATGCGGGTCTCGACGAGGCGCAGATCAGCAACCCGCGCACCGGTCTGGTGGCAGGCTCGGGCGGGCCGTCGACCTCCGCCATGTTCGCCGCACATAACATCGTGAAGGACACCGGGGCGACCAAGCGCATCGGGCCCTTCGCCGTGCCCAAGTGCATGTCTTCGACCGTCAGCGCGAACCTCTCGACCGCCTTCAAGATCAAGGGCATCAACTATTCGATCACTTCCGCCTGCTCCACCTCGCTGCATTGTATCGGCAACGCGGCCGAGCAGATCATGCTGGGCAAGCAGGACGTGATGTTCGCCGGCGGCGGCGAGGAGTTGGACTGGACGCTGAGCTGCCTCTTCGACGCGATGGGGGCGATGTCCTCCAAATACAACGACGCGCCTGAGACGGCGAGCCGCGCCTTCGACGCGGACCGCGACGGTTTCGTGATCTCCGGCGGCGGCGGCATGCTGGTGCTGGAAGACCTCGACCACGCGCTGGCGCGCGGCGCGAAAATCTACGCCGAGGTGACCGGCTATGCCGCCACCAGCGACGGCCACGACATGGTTGCCCCTTCCGGTGAAGGCGGCGAGCGCGCGATGCGTCTTGCGCTGGAGACCCTGCCCGAGGGCCGCAAGGTGGGCTACATCAACGCCCATGGCACCTCGACCCCGGTGGGCGACGTGGGCGAGATCGAGGCCGTGCGCCGTGTCTTCGGTGAGGGCAACACCCCGCCCGTCAGCTCCACCAAGTCGATGACCGGCCACGCACAAGGCGCTGCCGGCGCGCTCGAGGCGATCTTCTCGCTGCTGATGCTCGACAACGATTTCATCGCCAAGTCGATCAACGTGCAAAACCTCGACCCCGCGCTCGATCCCTCCGAGATCGCGCTGGAGCGTGTCGACAACGCGGGCCTCGACTCGGTGATGACGAACTCCTTCGGGTTCGGCGGCACCAACGGGTCGATGATCCTGTCGAAATACCAAGGCTGAGGGCGCGGGATGTCTGGATTGCTTGCAGGAAAACGCGGCCTCGTCATGGGTGTGGCCAATGAACGCTCCATCGCTTGGGGCATCGCCAAGGCGATGGCCGAGGCCGGGGCGGAACTGGCCTTCACCTACCAGGGCGAAGCCTTTGGCAAGCGGCTGGAGCCGCTGGCGCAGAGCGTTGGCTCGAACTTCATGGTCGATGTGGACGTGACCGACGACGCCTCGCTCGACCGCGCCTTCGAGGAGCTTGGCGCGCGTTGGCCAACCATCGACTTCGTCGTACATGCCATTGCCTTTTCGGACAAATCCGAACTGACGGGGCGGTTTTTGAACACCAGCCGGGCGAACTTCAAGAACTCGATGGATATCTCGGCCTATTCCTTCATCGACGTGGCGCGCCGCGCGCATCCGCTGATGAAGGAGAACGGCGGCACGCTGATGACGCTGACCTACATGGGCTCGAACCGGGTGACGCCGAATTACAACGTGATGGGCGTGGCCAAGGCGGCGCTGGAAAGCGCGACGCGCTATCTGGCGAATGATCTGGGGCCGGAAGGCATCCGGGTGAACGCGATCTCGCCGGGTCCAATGAAGACGCTCGCGGGGGCTGCCATCGGCGGCGCGCGCAAGACCTACAAACACACGGATCAGAACGCGCCGCTGCGGTCCAATGCGACGCTGGAGGCTGTGGGCGGCACGGCGGTCTATCTGGCATCCGACGCAGGCGCCTGCACGACCGGCGAAATCATCCGCGTGGATGGCGGTTTCCACGTGCTGGGAATGCCGCAGGCGGAGCATCTTTAACCAGAGACTGAGGGCCATCGCCTGCCCGCGGGTGGGCGATCCTAGGGTGTTTCATGCCACTTTATGGTTCAGCCGTGACGTGACTTCGCCAAGTCGCGTCACGCCTCACCAAATCGCCTACCCGTCCGGGCGGGCAGGCGATGGCCCGGCGCCTGCGGCTTGATTCCGGGCCAAGTGGCAGCCTCTACCGCAACGCCTCGGTCTGCCAGAGCCACACCTTCATCCCGCCATGCGCAATCGCCGGCCCCTGCCCCTTCCACGGCAGCCCGGTCGCCTTCGCAAGCGGCGGCTCCGAGGTCACCAGCCCCACCCGCCAGCCGCGGAACCGCGCCTTCAGCGTCTCGCCCAGCGTCCCATAGAGCGGATAAAGCAGCTTCTTGTTGCCGATCCGCCCGCCGTAGGGCGGGTTCACGATCACCAGCCCAGGCGGGCCTTCGGGCGGCTGCACCTCCCCTGCCCCATGGCAGGCGAAGTGGCACCACGCCCCCACCCCGGCCCGGTCGGCATTGGCCGTGCTCATGCGGATCGCGCCCGCGTCCCGGTCGGAGCCGTGGAACCGCAGGGCAGGCTCGGCCTCCGCCCCCGCAGCGCGCATTTCGTCCCACGCCCCGGCATCGAAACTCGCCAGGTCCTCGAAGGCGAAGCGCCGCGAGCGCCCGGGCTTCAGCCCCGCCGCGATCTCGGCCGCCTCAATCAGGAACGTGCCCGAACCGCACATCGGGTCGACCACCGGCTCGCCGGGCGCATAGCCGCAGGACCGCAGCATCAGCGCCGCCATGTTCTCGCGCATCGGCGCCTTGCCCACGGCCTCCTTGTGGCCGCGCTTGTGCAGCGCCTCGCCAGAGGTATCGAGGCTGAAGGTCACCTGATTGTCGTGGATGCGGACCTTCAGCACCAGCGCCGCCTCGGCATCCACCGTGATGCCATGGCTTTCGCGCAGCGCCGTTTCGACCCGCTGCTGCGCCGCCCCGGCGTGGTAAATCTTGGATGCCTTCGTCGTCACCTGCACCTTCACCGGCACATCGGTGCGCAGCACATCGGTAAAGGGAAATTTACGACAGCGTTTGTCCAACTGCGCCAGATGGAAGGCCATGAAACCGCCGATCCGCGCCAGCACCCGCGCGGCGCCGCGCAGCTCCAGATTGGCGCGCCAGACCTCGGGCCAGCCGCCCTGCACGCTCACGCCACCGGGCTGGGCCTGCGCTGCTGCAAAACCTTTTTCCTGCGCTTCGGCGCAGAGCAAATCCTCAAGCCCGGGCGGGCAGACAAGGAAAATCTCGAATGTATCCGGGGTATCCATGGCCCCTGCATAAGCGCCAATGCGCGGGCGTGCGAGGGGAAAAGACGCCGGAGACGTCTTTGGGGCGTGCCGGGGGGAAGCCCCCCGGCCACCGATATCATGCCGCCGGAGCGATCTTGACCAGTTCGATGTCGAACCGCAGGTCTTTGCCCGCCAGCGGGTGGTTGGCGTCGAGCGTGACGGTGGTCTCGTCAACCTCGACCACGGTCACCGGCAGGGCCTGACCTTCGGGGGTCTGCATCTGCAGCTGCGTGCCGGGATCGAGCGGGATGTCCGCCGGGATGCCTTCGCGCGGCACGGCCTGACGCATCTCGGGGTTCACGGGGCCGTAAGCTTCGTCGCTGGGCACCTGAACGACCTTCTTGTCGCCCTCGGTCATGCCGGGCAGCGCGCTGTCGAGACCGGGGATGATCTGGCCCGAGCCCACGACGAACTCCAGCGGGTCACGGCCCTCGGAGCTGTCGAATGTGGTGCCGTCTTTCAACGTGCCGGTATAGTGAATCTGTACTGTGTCGCCGGATTTGACCTCAGCCATCGGGTGTCTCCAATCTGTAGGGGAAAAAAGGGAAGGAGGCCGCGTATCTGCGCGGGTGCTCCAAATTCCGCGACAGCATGAAGATTGTGACCCCGAGAGTAAACCCCCCGTCCGGGTCGATCGCGGAATTCGCCCCTTTTCGCCGCCGCGCCTGCGTGCCACTCTGCCGCTACACGGAAAGGGAGAGCCTGTCAGATGCCCATCACGACCTGCGTTTTCGACGCCTATGGAACCCTCTTCGACGTGGCCGCCGCCGCCCGTGAGGCCGCAGCCGAACCCGCTTTCGCCGCCATCGCCGAGACTTGGCCGGAACTGGCAGAACACTGGCGTCTCAAGCAGTTGCAGTATTCATGGCTGCGGGCGGTAACCGGGGCGCATGACGATTTCTGGCAAGTCACCCAAGAGGGGCTGGATTGGACGCTGGAGAAGATGAACCTCGCCGATGACCCTGCCCTGCGCGCGCGCCTGCTGGCGCTTTACTGGGAGCTTCGCGCCTATGACGAGGTGCCCGCCATGCTGCGCGCGCTGAAAGACGGGGGCCTGAACACTGCGATCCTGTCCAACGGCGCCCCCGCGATGCTGGACGGGGCGGTGCAATCGGCGGGAATCGGTGAACTTTTGGATGTCTCGCTTTCGGTCGAAAGCGTCGGCGTCTTCAAACCGCATGCGTCGGTCTATGACCTTGTCGGGGCACACTTCGGCTGTGCCAAGGACGAGGTGCTGTTCGTGTCCTCCAACGGCTGGGACGCGGCAGCGGCGACGGGCTATGGGTTCACCACCGCATGGGTGAACCGGAACGGCGATCCGGTGGACCGGCTGCCGTGGAAACCCGCGCATCAGCTGCGCGAGCTGAGCGGTATCCCGGCGTTGGCGGGGCTGTAATGGCGCGTTTCACCACCTCCGACGGGCTGTCGCTGCATTACACGGATGAGGGCAGCGGTCTGCCGATCCTCTGTCTTGCCGGTCTCACCCGCACCGGCGCGGATTTCGACTATCTCGCCCCGCATCTGGCCGACCACCGGCTGATCCGCATGGACTACCGTGGCCGAGGCCGCTCGGACTTCGACAAGAACTGGCGCAACTATACGCTCTCTGTGGAATGCCGCGACGTGTTGGAACTGCTGGCGCATCTGGGGTTGGAACAGGTCGCCATCATCGGCACGTCGCGCGGCGGGCTCAACGCCATGGCGCTGGCGATGATCGCCCATGATCACCTTTTGGGCGTGGCGCTGAATGACGTGGGCCCCGAGCTTGACCCCAAGGGCGTCGAGTTCATCATGGGCTATCTCGGTCGCAACCCCGCCGCCAAAACCTATGAAGAAGCCGCCGCCGCCATGGCCCGCGCCTTCCCCGAGTTTCACGGCGTGCCCGAGAGCCGCTGGCTTGAGGAGGTCAAGCGTCACTACAGGGCGACCGACGATGGGCTGAAAATCACCTATGATCCGCATCTGCGCGATGCCGTGGCCGCCGCAGGCCAGCAGGCTGTTGACCTGTGGCCGTTCTTCGATGCGCTGCAAGGGTTGCCGCTGGTCACGATCCGCGGGGCCAATTCCACCTTGTTCAGCCGCGAGACACTGATGCAGATGCAGGCCCGCCGCCCCGATATGATCGTGGCCGAAGTGCCGGATCGCGGCCATGTGCCCTTTCTCGACGAACCCCAAGCGCTTGCCGCGCTGCACGAATGGATAGGACAAATCAAATGAACATCGACATGATCCGCGCCGCTGTCGACCGCGCCAAGGGCCATGTGCGGCGCACGCCGCTCTTGAACTCCCCCTTTCTGGACGAGATCGCGGGCCGCCGGGTCTGGGTCAAACCCGAGTGCTTGCAGCATACCGGCAGCTTCAAGTTCCGCGGCGCGTGGTCGGCCCTTTCGGCCCTGCCAAGCGCGCAGCGCGCTAAGGGCGTCATCGCCTATTCCAGCGGCAACCATGCCCAAGGCGTGGCACTGGCAGCCAAGATGCAAGGCGCGCCTGCCGTGATCGTCATGCCCGAGGACAGCCCGCGGCTGAAGATCGCCAACACCCGCGCCTATGGCGCCGAGGTGGTGCTCTACGACCGCGCGAACGAAAGCCGCGAGGAGATCGGCGCCGCGCTGGCCGAAGAACGCGGCCTTACGCTGATCAAGCCCTATGACGAGCCGCAGGTGATCGCGGGCCAAGGCACCACGGGGCTGGAAATCGCCCAGCAGGCCGCCGAGGCCGGGATCGAAGCGGCCGAGGTGATCGTCTGCTGCGGCGGCGGCGGGCTGACCTCCGGCATCGCGCTGGCGCTGGAGGCTGAGGCGCCGGGGTTCCGTGTGCGCCCGGCGGAACCGGAAGGCTTCGACGATGCCGCCCGCTCGCTGGTTTCCGGCCAGATCGAGCAGAACCCGAGCGCCTTGGGCTCGATCTGCGATGCCATCGTCACGCCTGCGCCGGGGGAGCTGACCTTCCCGATCATGCAGCGATTGGTGGGTCCGGGACTGGTGGTGAGCGACGAGGAGGCGTTGCAGGCTATGGGTCATGCCTTCAACCGGTTGAAACTCGTGGCCGAGCCGGGCGGTGCCGTGGCGCTTGCCGCGGCGTTGTTCCGGGGCGGGGAGATCGAGGGCGACGCTGTGATCGTCACCATCTCCGGCGGGAACGTTGATGCGGATATGTTTGCCCGCGCCTTACAGACACTGGGGTAACGATTAGGGCAGCGCCGACCCGCGGGGTGGTGCTGAAAGCGCCGCCCCAGGGGGGCGGGTCGGCGCTGCCCGGTGTGCCACCGGGCGGTACCTATTCGAACTGTCCCGTCTTTGACCTCCCGCGTTCGCACGATATGCTGCACCCTGAACGCCGCCCAAAGGAGACCCCCATGCAGATTTTCGACACCGGCGAGGTGCAACTGCACTACCGCGTCGACGGCCCCGAGGACGGCGCGCCCGTGGTCTTCGCCAACTCGCTCGGCACCGACATGCGCCTGTGGGACCCGATCCTGCCGCTGCTCGCGCCCGGCCTGCGCATCATCCGCTTCGACAAACGCGGCCACGGCCTGTCGTCCTGCCCGCCCGCGCCTTATTCTATGGGGTCGCTCATCACCGACACCGAACGCCTGCTCGACCACCTTCAGGTGCGCGACTGCGTCTTCATCGGCCTCTCGATCGGCGGCATGATCGCGCAGGGGCTGGCGGTCAAACGGCTCGACATGATCCGCGCGCTGGTGCTGAGCAACACCGCCACCAAAATCGGCAACCGCGACATCTGGGATGCGCGGATCGCGGAGGTCGAAAAGGGCGGCATCGAAAGCCTTGCCGATGCGGTGATGGAGCGTTGGTTTTCGACCGGGTTCCGCGCCACGCCGGAACTGGCGCTCTGGCGCAACATGCTGACGCGGCAGCCCGACGCGGGCTATGCGGGCTGTTCGGCGGCGATTTCGCACAGTGATTTCATGACCCCGACCTCCGGCCTACGCCTGCCCGCACTTGGCATCGCAGGGACGGAAGACGGCTCAACCCCGTCCGATCTGGTGCGCGAGTTGATGGACCTGATCCCTGCCTCGAAATTCAAATTGATCCGCCGCGCGGGCCATCTGCCCTGTGTCGAGCAACCGCAGGAATACGCCGAAACGCTGAACGATTTCCTCGCCAGTGTCGGACATATCCCGAAGGCGCAGGGCTGAGCGTGGCGGCAGGTGTCTCTGGCAGCGAGCGGGTCAAACGCCTGCAACGCGCGCCGCATTCGCGCCCTATCGTGACGTCGGCCCTTGCCTTTGGCCCCCGCGCGGACCACATCTGACCGAATGCCGCTGCCACTGATCTTTATCCTTGTGACGGTGATGATCGATGCCATGGGCGTCGGCCTGATCCTGCCCGTCATGCCTGACCTGATCCGCGAAGTTCGCGGCGGCGGGCTGAGCGATGCAGCCCTTTGGGGCGGGGTGCTGGCCACGGGCTTTGCCGCGATGCAATTCCTCTTCGGCCCGGTGCTGGGGGGGCTCTCCGACCGTTTTGGCCGCCGCCCGGTCCTGCTGCTGGCGCTGATCGTGATGACGGTGGACTATGGCGTGATGGCACTCGCGGGCAGCATTTGGCTGCTGCTGATCGGGCGGCTCGTGGGGGGCATCACGGCGGCAACCCATGCCACGGCCTCGGCCTATATGGCCGATATCTCTCCGGCGCAGGACCGCGCGGCGCGTTTCGGGCTGATCGGCGCGGCCTTTGGCGCGGGCTTTGTTCTGGGGCCGCTGATGGGCGGCGTCTTGGGCGAATATGGCACCCGCGCGCCCTTTTGGGCGGCAGCGGTACTGGCGGCGGGCAACGCGGCGCTCGGCTGGGCCGTGCTGCGCGAAACCCTGCCCCCGACGCAACGCCGCGCCTTCGACTGGCGGCGGGCCAATCCGCTGGGCGCCCTGCGCGCCCTTGGCCGCCTGCCCGAGGTTGGCAGGCTGCTCGCGGTCTATTTCATCTACCATGTGGGCTTTGCCGCCTATCCGGCGGTCTGGGCCTATTTCGGGGTCGAGCGTTTTGGCTGGTCGCCGACGATGATCGGCCTGTCTCTGGGCCTTTTCGGCGTGCTGATGGCGCTTGTCCAAGGCGCCTTGATCGGCCCCGTGATCCGCCGCCTGGGCGCGCGCGCCACGGTGATCTTGGGCCATGTCTTTGCCCTTGCCGCCTTTGCCGCGCTGACCGTGCTGACCTCGGGCACTTGGGCGCTGATCATGACCCCGCTCGCCGCGCTGGCCGGGGTGATCCCGCCCGCGCTTCAAGGCATCATGTCGGCCCGCGTCAGCGCCGATGCCCAAGGGGAACTGCACGGCGCGCTCAGTTCCTCCACCGCGCTGGCGATGATCCTCTCACCGCTGACGATGACGGCGGTCTTTGCCTATTTCACCGCGCCGGAAGCTGCGCTTTACCTGCCCGGCGCGCCCTTCCTACTGGCGCTCTTGCTGACCCTTGGCGGCTTGGCGATCTTTGCCAGCCGCCCTACCCCCACGTCACAAGGTGAAACTTCGCCGCAGTAGGCCCATTCCCCGTCTTGCACCAACGGCCCATCCGCGTCAGGCTGGCGAAAATTGAAAGAAAGGGACAGGCCATTGCAAACCATCAAAGCCGCCGTCTGCCATGCCTTTGACACACCGCTGAGCGTCGAAGACATCCGCATCAAGGCACCCCAATCGGGCGAGGTCGAGGTGACCTTGGATGCCGTGGCGATCTGCCATTCCGACATTCTGTTTGCCGAAGGCAGCTGGGGCGGCACCCTGCCCGCCGTCTATGGGCATGAGGCCGCAGGCCGGGTCAGCGCGGTGGGGCCGAATGTGCAGGGTCTGGCCGAGGGCGACAGCGTGGTGGTCACCCTGATCCGCGCCTGTGGCAGCTGCCCCAACTGCGCCTCGGGTCAGCCGACGATCTGCGAAACCCCGCAAGCGCCCGAAGGGCCGCTGCAAACGGCGGAGGGCGCACCGCTCGTTCAGGCGATGAACACCGGCGGTTTCGCCGAGATGGTCGTCGTCGACCGGTCGCAGGTCGTGAAAATCTCGCATGACATTCCCAAAGACGCCGCCTGCCTGATCGCCTGCGGCGTGATCACCGGCGTCGGCGCCGTGGTCAACGCGGCGGGCCTGCGGGCGGGACAAGACGTGGTGGTCATCGGTGCGGGAGGGGTCGGCCTCAACGCCATCCAAGGCGCGCGCATCGCAGGCGCACGGCGAATCGTGGCGGTCGACATGACCGAAGACAAACTCGCCATCGCCCGCGAATTCGGCGCGACCGACACTGTGCTCGCAACCGAGGCGAAGCCGTGGCGCGCGGCCTTCAAGGCCATGGGGCGCGGGGCGGATGCCGTGATCGTCACCGTGGGCGCGATCCCCGCCTATGAAACCGCGCCGCGCTACCTTGCCGCCGGAGGCCGGGTGATCATGGTCGGCATGCCCCACAGCGGGGCCGAGGCCAGCTATGAACCGGTGGTCCTCGCCGCCCTAGGGCAAGGCATGGTCGGCTCCAAAATGGGCGATGTGGTGATCCAGCGCGACATTCCGTGGATGGTCGACCTCTATCTTCAGGGCCGCCTGCAACTCGACAGCCTAATCTCTGGCCGCTGGCGGCTGGATCAGATCAACGAGGCGATTGCCGACACCAAGACCGGGGCCGCGCGGCGCAATGTGATCGTCTTCGACCGGTCCTAAATCGGCCCCGAGGCGGGCGGACGCTACGGCAGATCGCCGATCAGAAGGGCGCGAAAATCATTCACATTGGTCCCGGTGGGGCCGGTGTGAAACAGTGCATCTATCGCCTCGAAGGCCCCGAAAGCATCGTTGCGCTGCAAAGCGCCGCGCGGGTCCACCCCCGCCGCGCGCATGGCAGCCGCTGTGCCTGCCTCCACGAAAGCGCCCGCGTTATCCTCTGACCCGTCGATACCATCGGTATCCGCGGCCAAGGCCGTGATCCCCTCCTGCCCTTCGAGCGCCAGCGCGAGGGACAGCGCAAACTCACTATTCCGCCCGCCGCGCCCTTTGTGGCGCAGGGTCACCGTCGTCTCACCACCCGAGAGCAGCACCAGCGGCGCGGGATGCGGAAAGCCGCTCTCTTGCGCCTGCCGCGCGAGAGCCGCATGCACCAGCGCCACCTCCCGTGCCTCGCCCTCGATCGCGTCCGACAGGATCCACGCGTTCACCCCCCGCGCCTGCGCGGCTTTGGCCGCGGCGGCAAGCGACAGACCGGCAGAGGCGATGACATGGGTCTGCGTCGTGCTCGGCGCGTCCTGCTGAGGCTGCGTTGCCGCCTTTTCCAGAAACGCCATGCAGCGCCCCGGCAGTTCCAACCCCCGCGCGGCCACCTCTTCCAAAACCGCCGCCGCAGTACGCCGCCCCGGCACCGTGGGGCCAGAGGCCACGGCCCCCGGATCATCCCCCGGCACATCCGAGACGACAAAGCTCACCACCCGCGCGGGATGGGCCAGTTCCGCCAGACGTCCGCCGTTGACCGTGCTGAACTGCTTGCGGATGTCGTTCATGACCGAAATCGGCGCGCCCGAGGCCAAGAGCGCCGAATTCAACGCCTGCAAATCCTCCAACGTCAGCCCCTCGGGCGGGGCGGGCAAAAGCGATGAGCCGCCGCCGCAGACCAGCGCGATCACCTGATCCTCTGGCCCCAGACCTTGCACCGCTTCCTGCAAGGCGTGGGCAGCCTCGATCCCGGCCTGATCGGGCACGGGATGGGCAGCCTCCAGCACCTTGATCCGCTTGCATGGCGCGCCATAGCCGTAACGGGTGACCACGATACCGTCATAGGGATGCGGCCAGATGGCCTCGAACGCCTGCGCCAACTGCGCGGCCCCCTTGCCCGCACCGATCACCACCGTGCGCCCTTTGGGCGGCGGCGGCAGCTGGTCTTTCAGGATCAAATGCGGATCGGCGGCGGCGACGGCGGTGTCGAACAGTTCGGCCAAGAACTGGCGTTTCGGGTCATTGAGGTTGGACATAGGGCACTCCGACTGCTGCGGCAATCATGGCGGCCCGTTGCCTGCTGTCAATCCGGCAGGGGGTGTTCGTGCTGGACAAACAGGCAGTTGCGCGCGCCGAGCAGGCCAAAGTCGGGGTCGCTGCACAGGCCCAAGGGCATTGCCGCGCGCCATTTGCTGTGCCGCCCCCCTGCGTTGAAGGCGGCGCGGAAGTCGTCATCCAGCATCCACGGGTTCTGCTGCGCCACGCCCCCCGTGATGAAGACCCCGCCGCGCGCGCCCATGACCAAGCCCAGATCCCCCGCGACCCCGCCAAGATACTGCACCATCAAAGCAACTGCGCGACAGGCACTCGCGTCCTCCCCAGCCCTAGCCGCCGCGAAAATCGCCGCCGCCCCCTCCGAATGCGCCGCCTCGCCCCGTGCGGAGGCGATGGCACGATACCAATAGGGCATACCGGTGCCCGACAGGATCGCCTCGGCCTCGACCGCCAGCGCTTCGCCCATCTGCACCTCGGGCCAAAGCGCGATCAGGGCTTCGAAATAGGCCACTTCCTCGGCGCTATGGGGGGTGAGCCGCAGATGCCCTCCTTCGCCCGGCACCGCCGTGGGCCGCGCGCCCTGCCAGACCAGAGACCCAACGCCGAGGCCCGTCCCCGGGCCGATGATCACCCGCGCCCCCGGTCGCGGGTCGGGCCCGCCCTGAAGATAGGTCACATTGTCTGCATCCAGCGTGGCCAAGGACCAAGCCGCCGCCTCGAAATCATTGAGCAACAGCACCTTGGCGGGGTCCAAACCGCAGGCCCGTGCCAGATCATCCCGCGAGATGCTGCGCGCCGCATTGGTCATCCGCACCTGCCCGTCGACAACCACCCCGGCCACCGCCATGGCGACCCCTTCGGGCGGGCGGCCCATCTCGGCACAAAGCGTCGCGCAGGCATCAGGCAAAGTGGTCAGCCCGTCAGTGGGATGGCTGCGGCGTTCTACCACCGCCCCCGCCGGCTCTACCGCTGCGAGGCGCAGATTGGTGCCGCCGATGTCCCCTACCAAATACCACATGTGCCTGCCCCGCTGCCCTCGATACCGATGCAAGATGGCCCGCCTGCGCGGCCAAGGTCAAACAACAAAACCCGAAAGCCGAGGCTTCCGGGTTTCGCATTTGGGTGCTGTCCGTTTGGATCAATCAGGGGCGATCGGCACGGATGCTTCATTGTCGCCCTCAATGACGTTTTCCTCGTCGACGATCACTTCCTCTTCCGTCTCGGGCGCGGTGGCGACTTCCTCGCCCGTCCAATAGACGATGATCCCGACGCCAAAGATTACCACAAGCGCCATGCCGATCAGGGGCCATTTGTGACGGCTTTCCTGTTTTTTGAGGTTCGTGTCTGGTGGACTCATGATCCGCTCCCTTTCACTGTCTTCGGGCTGTGCCGCGCAGCACTTCGCGCGGTCCTCGTTACCGGGCCAACCCGGCAGGCCGCGCCAAAGTTCCCGAAAAGGGAAGGTTTCACAAAAGCGCCATCACCTCTGCCATGGCGCGACGGTAACCCGCCACGATCCGATCCCGCTGCCGGTGCCGCCCGCCCGTCACCGCATGGCGGCCCGCCGACCACAGATCGGTCACCACCCGATCCTTGGCGGCAAAGGCCAGACCGTCGAGCAATTGGTCAGGCCGCAGCGCGCAGAGCGCCGGGTCTTGGCTGTCGATCGCCACAAGATCGGCCCACTCGCCCACGGCAATCTCGCCCCGACCCCGGCCAAGCGCCTGCGCCCCGCCACGCGCCGCGCCCGTGTAAAGCGCCGCCCCGACCGAACCTTCCCCCGCCACCATCACATTGCGCGCCAAATCCCGCAGACGCTGTGAATATTCCAGCGTGCGCAATTCCTCGGTCAGCGAAATCAACACATTGGAATCAGACCCGATGCCAAACCGCCCCCCGGCGGCAAGGTAGCCCGGCCCGTTGAACGGCCCATCGCCCAAATTGGCCTCCGTCACCGGGCAAAGCCCTGCCACCGCGCCGCTGCGGGCCATGGCAGCGGTCTCACCTTCCGTCATATGGGTGGCGTGGATCAGGCACCAATTCTCGGCCACCTCGGCATTGGCCAGCAACCACTCGACCGGGCGTGCGCCAAGCCAAGCGGAGACATCCGCGACCTCTTTGGGCTGTTCGGCGAGGTGGATATGGACCGGCACATCGGGATGGTCGGCCAGCACCTCGGCCAATTCCGCCGGTGCGGTGGCGCGCAGCGAATGGGGCGCGATGCCGACGCGGCAATCGGGGGACAGGTCCCGCACCGCCCGCTGCGCCTGCTCAACCAGCGCGCCGAAGCGCGCCACCCCATTGCCAAAACGCGCCTGCCCCGCCTGCAAGGGCTGCTGCCCCGCCTCGCCATAGGTATAGAGCACCGGCAGATGGGTCAGCCCGATCCCCGTCTGTGCTGCCGCCGCCGCGATCCGGGCCGATAGCTCCCCCAGATTGTCATAGGGCGTGCCGTCGGGTTGGTGGTGGAGGTAGTGAAACTCTCCCACGCTGGCGAAACCGGCCTCTTGCATCTCTAGGAAGACGAAGGCCGCGATGGCTTCGATATGCGCGGGCGTCAGATGGGCGGTGAAGCGATACATCAAATCGCGCCATGTCCAGAAACTGTCCTTCCCGGCCAAGCGCGTCTCGGTCATCCCGGCCATGGCGCGTTGGAAGCTGTGGCAGTGCAGATTGGCCAGCGCGGGCAGCAGGGTGTCGACACGGGTGTCATCGGCCTTGGGTGCCTGCCCGGTCTCAACCTGCGTCACCCGCCCATCGGCAACCGTGATCCGAACGTCACGCGCCCATCCCTGCGGCAGTTTTGCATGTGTAGCGAAAATCATTTGACGGCCCTTTGCTTCTTTATGTATAGACATATAGCAAATAAAACCGATGTAGAAAAGCGAAACCTGAGGAGGAGGCGATAGGATGACAGCGCAGGATCGGGTCTTGGTCGACCTCACGGCGGCGACGATGGATGGCCCACAGCCCTATGGTTTGATCAAAGATGCGGCGATCGCGATTGCCGAGGGCCAGATCGCATGGGTCGGCCCGCGCGATGATCTGCCGCAAGGCTACCGCGACCTGCCCGCCGAATCGCTGGGTCAGCGCCTCGTCACCCCCGGGCTGATCGATTGCCACACCCATATCGTGCACGGCGGCGACCGCGCGCGAGAGTTCGAGATGCGGCTCGAGGGCGCCAGCTATGAGGAAATCGCCCGCGCCGGGGGCGGCATCGTCTCAACCGTCACCGCCACCCGCGCCGCCGATGAGGCAGAGTTGCTGGCCGATGCCCTGCGCCGCGTCGACGTGCTGATCGCCGAAGGGGTCACGGCCATCGAAGTCAAATCCGGCTACGGTCTGGATATCGAGACCGAGCTGCGCATGTTGCGCACCGCCCGCGCCATTGGCCAGCAGCGCCCGATCCGCGTCTCCACCACCTTCCTGGGCGCCCATGCGGTGCCTGCCGAATACACAGGCCGCGCGGATGCCTATATCGACGATGTTTGCCTCCCCGCCCTGCGTGCGGCTCATGCCGAAGGGCTGGTAGATGCGGTCGACGGGTTCTGCGAGGGCATCGCCTTTCAGCCCGCCCAAATCGCGCGGGTCTTTGACGTGGCGCGGGAATTGGGCCTGCCGGTGAAACTCCATGCCGAGCAATTGTCGAACTTGGGCGGCGCGCGGCTGGCGGCCTCCTATGGCGCGCTCTCGGCGGATCATATCGAATACCTTGATGAGAGCGGCGTGAGCGCGATGGCCGAAGCGGGCAGCGTGGCCGTTCTACTGCCCGGTGCCTTCTATACATTGCGCGAGACCCAAGCGCCGCCCATCGACCTGCTGCGCAAACACAGCGTGCCGATGGCGCTGGCGACGGATATCAACCCCGGGTCTTCGCCGCTCAACTCCCTCCTCTTGACGCTTAACATGGGCTGCACCCTGTTCCGCATAACGCCCGAAGAGGCGCTGCGCGGCGCCACGCAACATGCCGCCCGCGCGCTCGGGCTGGACGATTGCGGCATGATCCGCCGCGGCCTGCGCGCCGACCTCGCCGTTTGGGACATTAAACACCCGGCCGAACTTGCCTATCGCATCGGCTTCAACCCGCTTAATTCCCGCATTTTCGGAGGCCAATCGTGACCACCCTGACCCTCACCCCCGGCGCGGCCACGTTGGACGATCTGGCCCGCATCTACCGCGAAGAGGCATCTGTGCGGCTCGACCCCGCCTGCCGCCCCGCAATCGAAGACGCCCATGCCCGCATCGCTCGGGCCGTGGCGGGCGAAGATGCCGTTTACGGCGTGAACACCGGTTTCGGCAAGCTCGCCTCGGTCAAGATCGCGGCGGAGGATACGGCGGCGCTGCAACGCAACCTGATCCTGTCGCACTGCTGCGGTGTTGGCCCCGCGATCACGCGCGGCCATGCGCGGCTGCTGATGGCGCTGAAACTGCTGAGCCTCGGGCGCGGTGCCTCGGGCGTGCGGCTGGCGGTCGTGGACCTGATCGAAGCCATGCTTGAGCGGGGCGTGACCCCGGTGATCCCGGCGCAAGGCTCGGTCGGCGCCTCGGGCGATCTGGCCCCCTTAGCGCATATGGCCGCCGTGATGATGGGCCATGGCGAGGCGGAGTTGGAGGGCCGCGTCATGACGGGCGGCGCGGCGCTGACTGCTGCGGGTCTCACCCCGTTGGAGTTCGGCCCGAAGGAAGGGCTGGCGCTGATCAATGGCACACAATTCTCCACCGCTTTCGCGCTGGCGGGGCTCTTCGACGCATGGCAGGCCGCGAACTCGGCGCTGGTGATCTCAGCCCTGTCGACGGATGCGATCATGGGCTCCACCGCGCCGCTACAGCCCGAGATCCACGTCCTGCGCGGCCATCGCGGCCAGATCGAGGCGGGCGAGACCATGCGCGCCCTGCTCAATGGCTCAGAAATCCGGGAGAGCCATGTGGCGAATGATGCCCGCGTCCAAGACCCTTATTGCATCCGCTGCCAACCGCAGGTGACGGGGGCGGCGATGGACGTGCTGCGCATGGCCGCCGCCACGCTGGAGGTCGAAGCCAATGCCGCCACCGATAACCCGCTGGTGCTGACGGGGGCAGACCTCATCGTCTCGGGCGGGAATTTCCATGCCGAGCCGGTGGGTTTCGCCGCCGATATGATCGCCCTCGCCGTGGCCGAGATCGGCGCCATCGCGCAGCGCCGCGTGGCGCTGATCGTCGATCCGGTGCTCAGCTTCAACCTGCCGCCCTTCCTGACGCCGACCCCCGGCCTCAACAGCGGCTATATGATCGCCGAAGTCACAACCGCCGCGTTGATGAGCGAGAACAAGCACCTCGCCAACCCCTGCGTCACCGACAGCACGCCGACCTCGGCCAACCAAGAAGATCACGTCAGCATGGCCGCCCATGGCGCAAGGCGGCTGGGGCAGATGGTCGAGAACCTGAACCGCATCCTTGGGGTGGAACTGCTCTGCGCCGCGCAGGGCATCGACTTTCGCGCGCCGCTTGCCACCAGCGAGACGTTGCAGCGGGTGGTCGCGCGGGTCCGCGAAGAGGTCGCCACGCTGGAAGACGACCGCTACCTCGCCCCCGATCTGGAACGCGCGGCACGGATGGTAGCGCGCGGTGAGATCACCCGTGCCGCCGCCTGCGAGATGCCGGGGCTTTCCACATGACCCCCGCTGAGATCACACCCGTCGAGATCACCCGCGGCGACAGCCCCATCGTGCTCGGCCTGCCTCATACCGGGACTGACCTGCCCGAGGCCATCCGGCGCGACCTGAACCCGCGCGGGCGGGAATTGGCGGATACCGATTGGCATATCGACCGGCTCTACGACGGGCTGCTGCCCGGCGCGACCACGGTGCGCGCGACCTTCCACCGCTATGTGATCGACGCCAACCGCGACCCTTCGGGCGCATCGCTCTACCCCGGGCAGAACACCACTGGGCTGGTGCCGTTGACGGATTTCGACGGGCAGGACATCTGGACCACCCCGCCCGACGCAGCCGAGGTTGAGGCCCGCCGCGTGGCATACCACGCGCCCTATCATGCCGCGCTTGAGGCCGAACTGGCCCGCGTCCGCGACCTGCATGGGGTCGCGATCCTCTATGACTGCCACTCGATCCGCTCGCTGATCCCCTTCCTCTTTGACGGCCCGCTGCCCGATTTCAACATCGGCACGAACCTCGGCACCACCTCCGCGCCGGAGATCGAAGCCGCCGTCGCCGAGATCTGCGCCGCCGCACCCGGCTACACCGCCGTCAGCAACGGGCGCTTCAAAGGCGGCTGGACCACGCGCCACTATGGCCGCCCCGCCGAAGGGCTCCACGCGATCCAGATGGAACTGGCACAAAGCAGCTACCTCGGCGCCGAGGCGCCGCCTTGGCCCTATGACCCCGACAAGGCCGCGCGGCTGCGCGTGCATCTGACCGATATCCTGACAACTCTGGCCGCGATGGCCCCTACCCTGAAAGGCACAGCATGAGCGATCCGCGCAAGAACACCCGTGACGTCTATCCCGCCACCGGCACCGAGCTTTCTGCGAAAAGCTGGCTGACCGAAGCGCCGCTGCGGATGCTGATGAACAACCTGCACCCCGACGTGGCCGAGAACCCGCATGAGCTGGTCGTCTACGGCGGCATCGGGCGCGCGGCGCGGACGTGGGAGGACTATGACCAGATCGTCGCCTCCCTGCGCGCGCTGGAAGAGGACCAAACGCTGCTGGTGCAATCGGGCAAGCCCGTGGGGGTTTTCCAAACCCATAAGGACGCCCCGCGCGTGTTGATCGCCAACTCCAACCTCGTGCCGCATTGGGCCAATTGGGACCATTTCAACGAACTCGATAAGAAGGGTCTGGCGATGTACGGCCAGATGACCGCCGGATCGTGGATTTACATCGGCAGCCAGGGCATCGTGCAGGGCACCTATGAGACCTTTGTCGAAGCAGGCCGCCAGCATTATGACGGTGACCTCAAAGGCAAATGGATCCTCACCGGGGGCCTTGGCGGCATGGGCGGCGCGCAGCCTTTGGCGGCGGTCATGGCCGGTGCCTGTTGTCTGGCGGTGGAGTGCAATCCCGACAGCATCGATTTCCGCCTGCGCACCCGCTACGTCGATGAAAAGACCGACAGCCTTGATGAGGCGCTGGCGATGATCGACCGCTGGACTGCCGCGGGCGAAGCGAAGTCCGTGGCGCTTCTGGGCAATGCGGCAGATGTCTTTCCCGAACTGGTGAAACGCGGGGTCCGCCCCGATATCGTGACCGACCAGACCTCGGCCCATGACCCGGTGAACGGCTACCTGCCGCAGGGCTGGACGATGGGCGAATGGCGCGAGAAACGTGAGAGCGATCCCAAAGCGGTCGAAAAAGCCGCCCGCGCCTCGATGAAGGTGCAGGTGCAAGCGATGGTCGATTTCCACACCGCGGGCATCCCAACGGTCGACTATGGCAACAACATCCGCCAAATGGCGCTGGAGGAAGGGTTGCAGAACGCTTTCGACTTCCCCGGTTTCGTGCCCGCCTATATCCGCCCGCTGTTCTGCCGCGGCATCGGCCCCTTCCGCTGGGCGGCGCTGTCGGGCGATCCTGAAGACATCTACAAGACCGATGCCAAGGTGAAGGAGATCCTCTCCGAAGATACACACCTGCTCAACTGGCTCGACATGGCGCGGGAGCGTATTTCCTTCCAAGGTCTGCCTGCACGGATCTGCTGGGTGGGTCTGGGCGTGCGCCACAAGCTGGGGCTAGCCTTCAATGAAATGGTCCGTACTGGCGAGTTAAGCGCGCCGGTGGTCATTGGCCGCGACCACCTCGACAGCGGCTCCGTCGCCTCGCCCAACCGCGAGACGGAGGCGATGAAAGACGGCTCCGACGCCGTGTCGGATTGGCCGCTGCTGAACGCACTGCTCAACACCGCTTCGGGGGCCACATGGGTCTCGCTGCACCACGGCGGCGGGGTTGGCATGGGCTTCTCACAGCACTCCGGCATGGTGATCTGCTGTGACGGGTCCGAAGACGCCGACCGCCGGATCGAGCGGGTGCTCTGGAACGACCCGGCGACGGGCGTGATGCGCCATGCGGATGCGGGCTATGACGAAGCGCGCGATTGCGCCCGCGAACACGGGCTGAACCTGCCGGGTATCCTTTAAGCGCTGAGCGCCGCCGCCCACCCGCGGCGGCGGCAGTTTAATAGCGCGTGGTCAGGCGGTGGCCGGGACGGTAGGACAGCCGCACATAGGTCACCGCCTGCCCCTCCCACCACGTCGACCGCTCGACGGTAAAAACCGGATCGCCCAAGCCGCAGGCGAGGTATTCGCTCAGCCGCTGATCGGCCAGTCCGGCGGAGAGGCTGATCTCCACATCCGAAAAGGGAATGGCCGAGATCAGCCATTCGTTCGGTCCGACCTCGGTGAAACTCTCCTCCCGCGCCTGCGGCAGGGTGGCGAGGTTGATCCAACGGTCCTCAAATTGATAGGGGTCGCCATCGGCGTAATGCATGCAAACCAGATGCAATGCCTCGCTTCCCGCGTCCAGTTTGAGCCGGGCGCGCAGCCAGTCGGGCGCAGGCTCAACCGCGTGACTGACCCGCGAATACCGGTAGTCGGCGCCCTTTTCTTCGATCTCGGCCCGGACCAGCGGAATGTCGAAACGGGCCTGCCGCAGCGGGGCCATGCGCACCCGCGTCCCCGCCTTGCGCCGCCTTTCGATGAACCCCTCTTCGGCCAATTCGCGCATGGCGCGGTTGACCGTCGCCCGGGCGCAGCCATAGGTCTCGGCCAGATCGACCTCATTGGGCACAAGGCTGCCCAACGGCCACTCGCCCTTGGTGATCTTTGACAGGATGTCGGTTTTCACATCCCGGTAGGTGACTTTCATAGGGCGGCCTGCTGCGATCATGACTGTTTTACCAAGCATTACACTAGATCAATCCCCAGCCCAAGCGCCCCCCGCGCGCCCCGCCCGGAGGGATACCGCCGGAGCCGGGCGCGGGTCTTGCCTCTGCCCGCGTTTGCTGGAAAATTACCCGCCACCTGCCCCCTCAGCCAGAAAGGCCGCCCATGCGCGTTCAGCCCCCGAAAATCCGCACTGCCGCTTTAATCTTGGGCCTTGGCCTGCTCGCCGCCTGTGGTGGCAAACAGACCGAAGTCGTCGCGGTTCCGGCGGATGAGGTGGAGTGTATGGCCCGCGCGATGTATTTCGAATCCAACCGTTCCAGCCGCGACGGAATGGTGGCCGTGGGGACGGTGGTGCTGAACCGCGTCCACTCCGACGCCTTCCCTGACACGGTCTGCGGCGTGGTCGGTCAGCCCAATCAATTCGCCCCCGGCGTGATGACGAAACCGATGACCGACCGCGGCGCCCCGCTGGCCCGCGCCACGGCACTTGCCGTGCTTCAGGGGGAGCGGCATCCGAAAGTCACCCGCGCAAAATTCTTCCACGCGGCGTGGTACAATGCGAACTACAACAACATGCATTATGTGGTGACGGCGGGGGGCAATGCCTTTTACGAAAAGCGCCGCGCCCATCTTGTGACCGCGCCCAACCCGCTGCCGCCGCTCGAAGGGATCACCCCGCACTGAGGGTCACAAAACCCCGCGGGCGATCAGGATCAGCACGAGGTAACGCCCGCCCTTGGCCAGCGTGACGATCAGCAGAAACCGCCAAAGCGGTTCGCGCAACATGCCCGCGGCCAAGGTCAGCGGATCGCCGATGATCGGCACCCAACTGGCCAGCAGGCTCCAATAACCCCAACGGCGATACCAGCCAGAGGCGCGGGCCATCTGCTTGGCCGAAAAGGGAAACCAGCGGTGATCGGCAAAATGACTGAGGTAGCGCCCCAGCAGCCAATTGAGCAGCGATCCCAGCACATTGCCCAGCGTCGCCACCAGCCACAGAAGCGCCGAGGCATGAGCGCCCGACCACATCAGCCCCAAAAGCACCGCTTCGGATTGCGCGGGGATCAGGGTGGCCGCCAGCAGCGCCGCGAAGAACAGGCTCAGCAGGGCCAGCATGTCAGCGGCAAAAGTTGGCAAAGACGGCAGGGCATGGCGCGTCAGTAAAGACGCCGCGCCCACAGGGCAAGCCGCGCTTTGAAACAGCGCGCAGGCTTATTTGGTCAGGATCAACTTGCCCGCCCGCGTGATGCGCAGCGTATAGGTCTGGCCGTCCAAGACGATATTCGCGGTCGAGCCATTGGGCACCAATGCGCGGGCATCATGCACAGCCTCTTGGGCCGGTTGGGCGGCGGGCGATGGATCGGGCAGTTTTTGCATCAGGCTCATGCCATCTCTCCCATTTGGCGGGCGCGTTGCAGATCGATGAGATGCTCAAGGCCGAAGCCTTCGCAGGCTGCGGCATCACTGCTGCCGAGCGCGATATCGCGCCAGCTGTTGTTGGATGGGGTCTGTAGCCGGGCATGGCTCATTGGCTCGGGCGTGGTCACGGGTGTCCTCACGGGGCGGGCTCCTTTCCATTGACATCCGGGCTTCCGACGCGCGGTGGCTTGGACGGTTTCGGCGTAAAGTCGTTCATTCCCCCGGCAAAAAGACCGGGCTCCCTTAACGGCTACTTAATCCGATTATTTTAGTCAAGTATAGAAAAGCCGGCCCCCAAGCGTCATTCCGCGTCGATCTTCTGAATGGCGCTGAAGCCCTCGAACCGGGGCGAGCCTTCATGCAGCTTGCGGGTCTGCCCCGCCCGCGCATGGGCCGCGCGGAAGGCGTCGCTGGTGGTCCAAGCCCGGAAATGTGCTTCGCTTTGCCAAACGGTGTGAGAAGCATAGAGAATCGTCCCCTCCGCCTCCGGCCCTTTCAGCATGTGGAAGGACACGAAGCCCTCGCTCTCCTTCAGGTGGCTTTCACGGTTCAGCCATAGTTCTTCGAAAGCGGCGGCGTTTTCGGTCAATACGGTGAAACGGTTCATGGCAAGATACATGGGCCTGTCCTTTAGTTCTCGATCAGGGCGTTGCAGGGGGCGTCGCGCTCGGCGGGCGGGATGAGACGGGCCTCATCGAAAGGCACCGCGGTCTCGGCCTCTACAAAGCCGATGGCATGGGTCGTGACTTCGGGCGCGGCTTGGGCGATGAGGGCGGGAATGCCCCAATCGGTGCGGGCGTGGCCATTGCCGGTGATCACGGCCACCGGCGGGCCGTAGGCTTCGAGCGCGTTGAGCGCGGCGCGGGCGAAGGTGGCGTCGCGGTAGCGCTGCACGGCGACCATCCCGCCCATCATCTCGCGCGGCATGGCTTCGCAATGGGCGGCGAATTGCAACTCTACACGCCCGGCCTGCTGATCCTCCGGCAAGGGCTGGTCGAGGCCGAAGCGCGCCGCCTCAGGCCCGAAGAGCTCGGCTGCCCCCTCGCTGTACACGCGTTGCACAGCCTCACGCGGGGCGGCGGCGCCGATGATGCGGGCGTCTCCCAAAGCGTCAAAGATGGGGGCATAGATATCGAAGTGCTGCCACCCGCTCGCCGCCCAAGCCTGCGCAATCTGGCTGCGATCGGCGTCGGCCTTTGCCGACTCTTCGGCGGTGAGCATTTCGAACACCACAGCCGTAGGACGCAGCGCCTTTAGGGCAGCGGCCTGTTCGAGATGGGCATGGGGGTTGTCATGCACCTCGCCCAAGATCACGATCTCGGCGGGGGTGTCAGCGTTCGCGGGCAGCGCCAGCCAGAGCAGCATCGCGGCGCAAAGGCGCTTCGCGCTCACGATTTGCGCTCATCCGTGTCGGTTTTGATTTCGGGGTCGTTGTAATCGTTGGGGTCAAAGTCTTCGGGGTCGAACGGGTCTTCGTCTTCGGCGATGCCGCTGACATGGGTGGTGCCGCTTTCCTCGTCAAAGACCAGCCCGTAGTTCGCCTTGCCCTCGCTTTTGTAGCGCCGAAACTCGTGGATGCCGGCGTAGACGAAAACCAGCGTGATCGGCAGCAGAATCAGAAATGCGATAACTTGGGCGTCCATGAACGCGCTCCTTTGAATGCTTGTCGGGGGCCTGTCTCACCATAGGGGGCGCGGGTGGAGGACACTGCGCGCGCGGTGATCCGGCCAAAGATCTTAACGGTCGCTGCGCCAATTGCACGGCCTGACCAGATGCGGCCCTATCTGAACCGCCTTGTGAGAGAAAGCATTAATCCGCCCAGTTTGTTCCGCAAGCTCTATTTCGCAGGCCCTTATTTCATTGCATAAAACCGGCCCTTAGGCCCTCGCAGCCCCGCTCGTTTGCCCCATGCGCAGCACCGGCACCATCGCACAAGCGCCTATAAAACAAGCACAAACGCGCGGACTTAGGCAGCCGTTCCGCAAAAAGGGACGCGTTACAAAAGCTTCGTCAAACTTAAACATTCGTGACATTCACCGCTGCGATAGCTCGCCCCGCAAACCCCGGGGGACTTATGCTCGTCATTTCTGAACTGACCAAAACATTCGGCGCGAACACAGCGGTGGCCCGCGCCAACCTAGAGGTCGACAAGCCGCAGATGATCGGAATCATCGGGCGCTCCGGCGCGGGGAAATCCACCCTGCTGCGGATGCTCAACCGGCTGACCGATGCCTCCTCGGGGCAGATCCTGTTTCAGGGGCGCGATGTGACCGCCCTGCGCGGCGCGGCCCGGCGCGGCTGGCAGGCGGAATGCGCGATGATCTTTCAGCAGTTCAACCTCGTCCCACGGATGGATGTGGTATCGAACGTGCTGCATGGCACGCTCAACCGCCGCTCGACGCTGAGCAGCATCTTCAACCTCTACCCCGATGCCGACATCACCCGCGCCATCGAAATCCTCGACCGGCTGGGCATCGCGCAGCACGCGCCCAAACGGGCCGAGGCGCTTTCTGGCGGGCAGCAACAGCGCGTCGCCATCGCCCGCGCCCTGATGCAGGACCCGCAGATCATTCTGGCGGATGAACCCATCGCCAGCCTCGACCCGATGAACGCGCAGGTGGTGATGCAATCGCTGCGCCGCATTCACGAGGAAGATGGCCGCATGGTCATCGCCAACCTTCACACGCTGGATACCGCGCGCCGCTACTGCGACCGCGTGGTGGGGATGCGCGACGGCAAGATCGTCTTTGACGGCACGCCCGAGCAGCTGACCACCGGCATGGCCCGCGAAATCTACGGTGCGGACAGCAGCTTTTCCGAAGCCGCCACCTCAACCGAGATCGAAACGCTGGACAAAGTGCCAGCCTGACAAGACCCGCCCCAAAGGGCATTTTTTGCAAACGGAGACGACACAATGAAAAAGCTCATCGCCGCCGCCTTGGCAACCACGGCCCTCACCGGCACCGCCATGGCCCAAAGTGCCGAGATCGACGAATTCCGCATCGGCATCCTCGGCGGGGAAAACGCGCAGGACCGGATGAACTCCTACGAATGTCTGCGCGGCTACACCGAAGAGCGCCTTGGCGTTCCGGCCAAACTCTTTGCCCCGGCCGACTATAACGGCGTGATCCAAGGTCTGCTGGGCGGCACGCTCGACATGGCATGGCTGGGCGCTTCGGCCTATGCCGCCGTGCATCTGCAAGACCCCGAAGCGGTCGAGCCGGTGCTGGTCAAGATCAACCTCGACGGCTCCTACGGCTATCACTCCATCGGCTTTGCGCGCAAAGATGCGGGCATCGAGAGCCTCGAAGACATGCAGGGCAAGGTCTTTGGCTTTGGCGATCCGAACTCCACCTCGGGCTACCTGATCCCCTCCATCGAAATCCCCCAGACCACTGGTGCCACGATGGAATCCGGCGACTACTTCGGCGAAGTGAAATTCACCGGCGGCCATGAGCAGACCATCGTCGCGGTCAACAACGGTGACGTCGACGGCGGCGTGACATGGGCCGACGGTCAGGGCAACTGGGAAGACGGCTACAACTCCGGCGCGCTGCGCAAAGCCGTGGACGCGGGCCTCGTCGACATGAACGACCTGGTGGAAATCTGGCGCTCCAAGCCGATCCCCGAAGGCCCGGTCGTGCTGCGCAAGGCCCTGCCTGAAGAGGTCAAGGCGACGATGACCCAACTGGTGGATGAACTGCACGAGAAAGACGCCGATTGCGCCTACGGCGTGGCCGCGGGCGAGAGCCTTGGTTTCGATCCGATCGCGCATGACGCCTATGTCTCCATCGTCGAAGCGCGCAAGGCGAAATCCAACTGATCGCAGCGATTACAAGACATCTGGCAGGTCCCGACAACGATTGTCGGGGCCTGTCGTCATAGGGGGACGACAGATGCACCAGACCACCACCGCACCGCAGATCACGGCGGATTACCTTGCCCACACCCGACAAAAGCGGGTGATGAACATGATCCTGCTGGTCGTTTTCCTGGCCCTGCTGATCGGCGGTTTCGGCACCGCCAATGCCCGCAACGCAGGCGGGTTCTGGAACGGGCTGCCCAATATCTTTGACTTCCCCGCCGATGTACTGGGCGAGGCTTGGGAGCGCATCCATCTGCTGCCCGGCTATTTCGTGAAATACCTCCCCTCTCTGATCGAGACGGTGAACATCGCCGGGGCCGCCACGCTGATCGGCGCGCTGCTGGCTTTCTTCGCTGCCCTTCTGGCCACCCGCGGCCTTGCCCCCGCGCCGTGGCTCGTAGCGCCGCTGCGCCGCCTGCTGGACGTGCTGCGCGCGGTGCCTGAGATCGTCGTCGCGCTGGTGCTGATCTTCCTTCTGGGCGGCGGCCCGGTGCCCGCGATGATCGCCATCGCGCTGCATACCGTGGGCGCGCTCGGCAAACTTTTTTCCGAGGTGAATGAGAACGCCTCTCTTAAACCTGTCGACGGCCTTGCCTCCGTCGGCGCAGGCTGGCTGCAACGCATGGTGCTGGGCGTCGTGCCACAGGTCGCGCCCAACTACCTCTCCTACGCGCTGCTGCGGTTCGAGATCAATATCCGCGCCTCGGCCATCCTTGGCTTCGTCGGCGCAGGCGGCATCGGCTATGACCTGCGCAACACGATGTCTTGGGGCCAAGGCAAATTCGACGAGGCGGCGGCGATCTTTCTGCTGCTCTTCGGCACCATCATCATCGTCGACCAAGTCTCAAGCCATTTCCGCGATCGGCTGACCCATGGCCGCGCCTATAAGGACAAGGGAGCCATCCTGTGACCGACCTTACCGCTTCCACCCTCCCCGCTCAGCAGGTCGCCAGCCGTAGCTTCCGGCGCAAACGCATGGCGAGCCTTGCCGCCCCGGTGCTGATCCTTGCCTATCTCACTTACGTCTTCTTTGCCTTCGACGTGGCCGGGCTGGGTGACCGCATCAATGTGTCGAACATGAAGACGCTGGTGGCCGACAGCTATAGCTACAAAACCCATGTCGCCCGCGACAACCGCAACGGCGAGATGGAGATCGCCATCGAAGGGGAGCGCAAGGGCCGCTATGCACCCGGCACCGCCCCCGATTGGGTCACCTTGGGCGAGACTTCTATCGTCGAGCTGGGCAACGGGCACACCGTCGAACTGGGACCGGAAGTGCGCTATGACGTGCCGGGCTACGGGCTGATCACCGCCACACCGGGGCGCAGCGGCGTCAACGCCACCCTGCCCGATGGCCCCTTGCCCGCGTGGATCAACGCCTCGAAAAACCGTCTTGCCGTGACCACGGAGGCAGGCCGCCTGACGATCACCCGCAACCGCGCCGAGGTGTTCCGCTATTTCAACGGGTGGGAGCTGTTCTTCTTCACGCTCGACAGCCCCTACTACGGCATGTCCCCGCTTGAGCTGTTGCGCAGCGGTGAATACGGCGCGATCTGGCAGGACTTCTGGACCAACAAGATGTGGCGTCACGGCGATGTGGCTTGGGCGCTGGTCGAGACCGTTCTCATGGCCTTCCTCGGCACTTTTGGCGCGGCGATGATCGCCCTGCCGCTGGGGTTTCTTGCGGCCAAGAACTTCTCTCCGCTTGGCGCGCTGCGCTTTGCCGCGCGGCGGCTCTTTGACTTCCTGCGCGGGGTCGACGGGCTGATCTGGACCATCGTATTGTCCCGCGCTTTTGGCCCCGGCCCGCTGACCGGATCGCTGGCGATCTTGCTGACAGACACCGGCACCTTCGGCAAAATCTTCTCCGAGGCGCTTGAGAATGTGGATGACAAACAGATCGAAGGCATCGCCTCCACCGGGGCCGCCCCCGTGCAACGCTACCGCTTTGGCGTCATCCCGCAGATCACCCCGGTTCTGCTGAGCCAAGTGCTCTACTATCTGGAATCCAACACCCGGTCCGCCACCATCATCGGCGCGATCACCGGCGGCGGCATTGGCCTGCTGCTGACCCAAGCGATCATCACCCAAAAGGATTGGGAGGAGGTGAGCTATTACATCGTGCTGATCATTCTGATGGTCGTGGCGATGGACAGCTTCTCGGGCTGGCTGCGCCGCAAACTGATCGCGGGCAATGAGGCGGACCACTGATGGCGCGTCTCAAAGCGGATGCGCCCTTCCTTCACCCGGACTGCGAAGTGACTGACACGCAGTTCGGGCGCTATGTCGAGATCGGGCGCGCCACGCGCCTCGCCCATTCCGAGATCGGGGATTACTCCTATTGCGACCGCTGGTGCGACATCGCCAACACGCAAGTCGGCAAGTTCAGCAATATCGCCGCCAGTGTGCGTATCGGGGCTACCGATCACCCGATGGAAAAGGCCAGCCTGCACCACTTCCACTACCGCGCCGGGGACTACTTCGACGGGGCCGAGGATGACGCCGACTGGTTCGCCCTGCGCCGCAGCCGCCGCACGGTGATTGGCCATGACACATGGCTGGGCCACGGCGCGCAGGTCCGGCCCGAGGTAACCATCGGCCACGGCGCGGTGGTGGCAGGCGGGGCCATCGTCACCCGCGATGTCGCCCCCTATATGATCGTCGCCGGCATCCCCGCCAAACCGCTGCGCCGCCGCTTTTCCGAAAGCATCGCCGCGCGGATGGAGGAATTGGCGTGGTGGGATTGGCCGCATGATCGACTGCAAGCATCGCTCAAGGACTTCCAAACCCTGCCCGCCGAAGCGTTTCTTGAGAAATACGGCTAGTCGCCGGGGTTGAGCGTCAGCGTCACCCGGTCACCCGCGAACCACGTCACCCCGTATTCCACCGGCACGCCCTCGGGGTCCACATTGATCCCCGCCGAGCGCAGGATCGGCGCGCCTTCGGACAGCCGCAGATGCAGCGCCTGCGTGGCAGTGGCAAGCTTCGCCGTCAGCCGGGTCGAGGCGCGGATGTAATCCACCACCCCACCCTGCGCCAAGGCGGTGGTGACGGAACGGCTGGCCTCAAGCGCCGCCAACAGGGCAGGAAACCGCGCGGCGGGAAAGATGCTGCGGAAGATCGCGATGGGCTGCTCATCGGCCAGTGACAAACCCTCGTAGACATGCACCTGCGCCTCGCCCTCCAGCCCCAACTGCGCGGCCTCATGGGCCGAGGCGGCGCGGGTCTCCAAGGTCAAAACCTCCTTGGCTGGCACCCGCCCCGCCGCCGCGAGGTTCTGGTGAAAGCGCACCCGTTTGCCGATGGGATAGTCCGTGGGCCGCTGCGCCACGAAGACGCCCGCGCCCCGGCGGCTATAGGTCAGCCCGCTCTCGTTCATGTCGCTGATCGCGCGGCGCACCGTGTGGCGATTGACCCCAAAGCGCGCCGCCAACTGCGCCTCGGTCGGGAGCCGGTCACCGGGGGCGTATTTCCCCGCAGCGATATCGTGGGTCAGGGCGGCGGTGATGGTTTTCCAGATCGCAGTACGGGCCATGTCGCAGAAGTTTCACATATCCAAGCTTGCGCCAGCGGAAGGCCAGCGGCTAATACTTGTCTAGTTGTATAGTAAATTAGACAAATGCACAAGGTGTCTAGATGACGGTTGAAACCAAGGAAAAGTCCCGCGACAGGCAGGCGTGGATGGGCCTGCTCGCACGGGCCGAGGCCCGCGATCTCGCCCGGCTATGGGAGGGCTTCGGCCCCCTGCCCGCCCATGAGGTGCTTCGCGCGCCTGAGATCGGCGGCGTCATGCTGCGGGGCCGGATGGGCGCTGTGGGCGATGCCTTCAACATGGGTGAGATGTCGGTCACGCGCTGTTCGGTGCGGCTGACGGATGGGGTAGACGGCCACGCCTATGTGCAGGGCCGCAGCCGCGACAAGGCGCTGCAAGCGGCCCTTACCGACGCGCTGATGCAGGGCGATGCGGCGGATGAGGTCCGCGCCAAACTGCTCGACCCGCTGGCCGAGATCGAGGGCCAGCGCCGCGCCAGCCGGGCCGCCAAGGCCGCCGCCACCAAGGTCGACTTTTTCACCATGGTCAGGGGAGAAGACTGATGCAGACCCTATCGCTGACAGGCGGGTTTCGCGACGCGCCCAAAGACGCCGCTTTTGCCTTTCGCGCGGTGATGAACGCCATGGCCAAACCGGGGGAGATCAACAGCGTGACCGGGGCCGAACCGCCTGCGGGTCTCTCCACCGCCGCCGGGGTCGTCCTGCTGACGCTCTGCGATCCCGAAACGCCGCTCTACCTCGCGCCCGGCTTCGACCGACCCGAAGTGCGCGACTGGATCACCTTCCACACCGGCGCACCCTTCGCCCCCGCAACTGCGGCGCAATTCGCCTTGGGCGCCTGGGACGACCTGCCGCGCGGCGACTTCCCCCTCGGGACCGCCGCCTACCCCGACCGCTCTGCCACGCTGATCGTCGAGTTGGATGATCTGCGCGGCGATGGCGCGACCCTCTCCGGCCCCGGCATCAAAGACAGCGCGGCACTGTCGCTGCCCGAGCGCGCCGCTTTTCAGCAGAACGCGGCGCTCTTCCCGCGTGGGCTGGACTTCATTTTCACCTGCGGCGACCGTTTGGCGGCGCTGCCCCGAAGCACAAAGGTGTCCTGATGTATGTAGCGGTAAAAGGCGGCGAGCGGGCGATCGACAACGCCCACGCATGGCTCGCCGAAGAGCGGCGCGGTGACGCAAAGGTGCCGGAACTCAGCGTCGCGCAAATTCGCGAGCAGATGACGCTGGCGGTGAACCGGGTGATGGCCGAAGGCTCGCTCTATGATCCCGACCTCGCCGCGCTGGCGATCAAACAGGCGCGCGGCGACCTGATCGAAGCGGTCTTCCTGATCCGCGCCTATCGCACCACCCTGCCGCGGTTCGGTGCCTCGCGCCCGATGGACACCGGCACCATGGCCTGCGATCGCCGCGTCTCGGCCACCTTCAAGGATGCGCCGGGCGGGCAGGTCTTGGGGCCGACCTTCGACTACACGCACCGGCTGCTGGATTTCAAACTCGCCGCCGATGGTGAGGTGCCCCCGGCCCCCGAAGCGCCCGAGGCCGAACCGCCCGCGGAGACGCCGCACATCATGGAATTCCTCGACCGCGAAGGGCTGATGCAGCGCGACACGGACAGCAAGGCCCCGCCGCGCGACCTGACGCGCGAGCCTTTGGAACTCCCTGCCACCCGCGACCTGCGCCTGCAAGCGCTGACCCGCGGCGACGAGGGCTTCGTGCTCGGCATGGCCTATTCCACGCAGCGCGGCTATGCCCGCAACCACGCTTTCGTTGCAGAACTGCGCATCGGCAAAGTCGCTGTCGAAATGGATATTCCCGAACTGGGTTTCGCCATTGAGATCGGCGAGGTTGAGCTGACCGAATGTGAGACGGTGAACCAATTCGCAGGCTCAAAGACCGAGCCGCCGCAGTTCACCCGCGGCTACGGGCTGGTCTTCGGCATGTCCGAGCGCAAGGCGATCTCCATGGCGCTGGTGGACCGGGCATTGCGTTGGGAGGAGTTGGGCGAAGACAACCTCGGCGCGCCGGCGCAGGACGCGGAATTCGTGCTCTACCACGCCGACAACATCCAAGCGACGGGGTTCTTGGAGCATATCAAACTGCCCCATTACGTCGACTTCCAATCCGAACTCGAACTGATCCGCAAACTGCGCCGCGAGGCGACAGCCGCGGCGCAAGACGCACCACGGGAGGCCGCGGAATGAACCCTGCCATGACACAGTGTGACCAAGACAGGCATGAGGACCGAGGCATGAACGACTACAACTTTGCCTATCTGGACGAGCAGACCAAGCGGATGATCCGCCGCGCGATCCTGAAAGGGCTGGCGATCCCGGGCTATCAGGTGCCCTTTGCCAGCCGCGAGATGCCGATGCCTTACGGTTGGGGCACTGGTGGCGTGCAAGTCTCTGCCGCGGTGCTGACGCCCGAGGATACCTTCAAGGTGATCGACCAAGGGGCGGATGATACGACCAACGCCGTCTCGATCCGCCGCTTTTTCCAAAAGACGGCTGGCGTCGCCGTGACCGAAGCCACGGCCGAGGCCAGCGTCATCCAAACCCGCCACCGCATCCCCGAAGCCGCGCTGCGCGAGGATCAGGTGCTGGTCTATCAGGTGCCAATCCCCGAACCGCTGCGCTTTCTTGAGCCTTCGGAGGTCGAGACCCGCAAAATGCACGAGCTGGAGGAATACGGGCTGATGCATGTGAAACTTTACGAAGACATCGCCCAGCACGGCGCGATTGCCACGGCCTATGCCTATCCGGTCAAGGTCGAGGGGCGCTATGTGATGGACCCTTCGCCGATCCCGAAATTCGACAATCCGAAACTGGAAATGGCCGCGATCCAACTCTTCGGCGCGGGGCGCGAGCAGCGGATTTATGCGCTGCCGCCCTATACGCAGGTCGTCTCGCTGGATTTCGAGGACCACCCCTTTGAGGCGAGCAAGGCCGACCATCCTTGCGGCCTCTGCGGGGCCGAGGACAGCTATCTTGATGAGTTGATCGTCGATGACGCAGGCGGGCGTCTGTTCATGTGTTCCGACACCGATTATTGCGCGGCCCGTCAGGCCGCCGGACATCGCGGCGCGGATGCGGCACCTGTGGTGGAGGGCATGGCATGACCCCCTTGTTGCAAGTTGAAAACATCGCGAAATTCTATGGCGCGCGGATCGGCTGCACCGATGTCAGCTTTGACCTCTACCCCGGTGAAGTCATGGGGATCGTCGGGGAAAGCGGCTCGGGCAAGTCGACGCTGCTCAACGCGCTAGCCGGGCATCTGACCCCGGATCGCGGGGCCGTGCGTTTCGACACCCGCGCCGATGGGCTGCGCGACACGGTGACAATGAGCGAGCCGGAGCGCCGGATGCTGTCGCGCACCGATTGGGCCTTTGTGCACCAACACGCCCGCGACGGGCTGCGCATGAACGTGAGCGCGGGCGGCAATGTCGGCGAGCGGCTGATGGCTGTGGGTGCGCGACACTATGGCGACATCCGCGCCAGTGCCACCGATTGGCTGGGCCGGGTCGAGATCAACGAGGACCGGATCGACGACCGGCCCTCGGCCTTCTCTGGCGGAATGCAGCAGCGTTTGCAGATCGCCCGCAACCTCGTGACCGGGCCGCGGCTGGTCTTCATGGACGAACCCACGGGCGGGCTGGACGTGAGCGTTCAGGCGCGGCTGCTCGACCTGCTGCGCGGGCTTGTGCGCGAGATGGGGCTGAGCGCGATCATCGTGACCCATGATCTAGCGGTGGTGCGGCTCTTGGCGGATCGGTTGATGGTGATGAAGGATGGCCATGTGGTGGAAACCGGCCTGACCGATCAGGTGCTCGACGACCCGCAGCACGGCTATACGCAGCTTTTGGTCTCGAGCGTGCTACAGGTGTGAACATGCAAAGAAAACCATTCAATTTCAGAATTATACCGAGCAAGGCTAAACCATGATACGCGTGGAAAATGTAAGCAAATCCTTCACTCTGCACAATCAGGGTGCTGCGGTGATCCCGGTGATGCGCGGCGGTGAATTGACCGTCGCGCGGGGCGAATGCGTGGCGCTGACCGGGGCGTCGGGCGCCGGAAAATCGACGCTGATGCGGATGATCTATGGCAACTACCTGACCGCGTCGGGCCGGATCATGGTGGGCGATCTGGATGTCGCCCAAGCCGCCCCGCGCGAGATACTGGAGCTGCGCCGTCATGTGCTGGGCTATGTTAGCCAGTTCCTGCGCGTCGTGCCACGGGTGGCAACGCTGGATGTCGTGGCCGAGCCGCTGCGCGCGGTGGGCAGCAGCGAAGCCGAGGCACGGGCGCGGGCCGGAGAATTGCTGGCACAACTCAATATCCCCGAACGGCTTTGGCAGCTCAGCCCCACGACCTTTTCCGGCGGGGAGCAGCAGCGGGTGAACATCGCGCGCGGCTTTGCGCATCCCTACCCCGTCCTGCTGCTGGACGAGCCGACGGCGAGCCTTGACGCCACCAACCGCGCCACGGTGCTGGCGCTGATCGAAGAGGCCAAGGCCCGCGGCACGGCGATCTTGGGCATTTTCCATGACGAAGCCGCCCGCGACCAAATCTGCGACCGCGAAGTGGACGTGACCCGCTTCACCCCCGGGCTGGCCGCATGAGCGGGCGTTTCATCGCGGTGGTGGGGCCATCGGGCGTGGGCAAGGACAGCGTGATGGCAGCGCTGGCGGAAGCGCGGCCCGACCTCTTCCTCGCCCGCCGCGCCATCACCCGGCCCAGCGAAGCGGGCGGCGAAGACTTCGACGGGATCGACGAGGCCACGTTCCTGCGGCTGGAGGCGGAGGGCGCCTTTGCCCTCAGCTGGGCCGCGCATGGGCTGCGCTATGGCATCCCCATCGCGGTCGATATGGCGCTGGCCGAGGGGCGCGACGTGCTGGCCAACCTCTCGCGCGCGGTGTTGACCGAAGCGAAGCTCAGGTTTGACCGGTTCGAGGTGCTGTCGCTCACCGCCGCGCCCGAAGTGCTGGCCGCGCGGCTGCGGGGCCGTGGGCGCGAGAGCGAAGCGGAAATCACCGCCCGGCTGGCCCGCGCCGAACGGGCCTTGCCCGACCATATCGCCGCCATCGAGATCGACAATTCCGGCCCGCTCACGCAGACCGTGGCACAGGCGCTGGCGGCGCTTTATCCCGAAAGGGCCGCGCGGTGAACCTCATGGAACATACCGTCTTCGGCCTGCCCCACCAGCGTCAGGCTGTTCAGCACGAAGGGCCGTGGCAGATGCGGCGTGATATACGGGGCCAGCGCTGCGGTGACCTGCGGCAGATCGGCCTTGGGCAGTTTGCCGGTCAGGGTGATGTGAAAGCGGAACGCCTCCATCACATAAGGGTAGCCCCATTGGCTGAGGTTCGCCTCTTGCACAGGGGTCAGATTTGCCTGACGCCTGCGGGCCAGATCGGCCTCGGTCGGCGGCGCGCGGAAAGTATCGAGGCCGCGCACCACCTCGGCGGCCATGGCGTTGAGCGCGGCGGTGTCCCCCGCGGGCGTCAGCGCCAGAAACCGGCCCAGCGGGGTCAGCGCCAGCCCATCCAGCGTGACCGGCGCAAGCCGCGTGCAAAGCGCCTCGAACTCGGACAGCAACCCATCAGCCGATGTGCCTTCGGCCAGCACGAACGGCGGTTTAATCGTCGCATGCAGCCCATATTTGCGCGGCGTCTGGGTCAGCGCGGCCACGTCCAGCCCCGCGACCTCAGGATGCGCCACGGCACGCCCGCGCGCCAAATCCCACCCCAGCCAAGCGGCCCCAGCCTCGGCCAATGCGCCCTTGGGCGTGTAATAGATCGCGTAGCGGTCGAACTTCATTCATCTTCTCCCTGCATCCATAGATGCGCAACAAGCGTGACCTTCACATGACAAAAGAAACCATTCTCGCCAATGCCAAAATCATCCTGCCCGATGCGGTGATCCCCGGCAGCGTGGTGCTGCGCGACGGGGTGATCGTCGATATCGCCGAAGGCACCGCCCTGCCCAAGGGGGCGATCGATTGCGAGGGCCGCTACGTCGCCCCCGGGCTGGTGGAACTGCATACCGACAACCTAGAGCGCCACATGAAGCCACGGCCCAAGGTCGACTGGCCACACCGCGCGGCGATCATCGCACATGACCGCGAGTTGGCGGGCACCGGGATCACCACGGTTTTCGATGCGATCCGGGTGGGGTCGATCCTGTCGGACGAAGGGCGCAAACGTTACGGGAAGTACGCCCGCGACATGGCCGATGAGATCCTGATGATGCGCGACAGCGGGGCGCTGGCGATCAGCCACCATATCCACCTGCGCGCCGAAATCTGTTCCGAAACGCTGGAGGAGGAACTGGCCGAGTTTGGCCCCGACGACAAGGTTGGCATCGTCAGCCTGATGGATCACACCCCCGGTCAGCGGCAATTCCGCGACGTGCAAAAGTTCGAAGATTACGTCTGCGGCAAGAACGGCCTGCCGCGGGAGGATTTCGGCGACTACGTCACCTTTCTGCATGGGTTGCAGGACCGGCTTGGGGCGAAACATGAAGCGGCAGCGGTGGCAGCGGCGGCGCGCTATGGTGCGGCGCTGGCAAGCCATGATGACACCACCGCCGAACAGGTCGCGACCAGCCATGCCCATGGCGTGCGGCTGGCCGAATTCCCCACCACCCGCGAAGCGGCAGAGGCGTGCCATGCCCAAGACATCGCCACGATCATGGGTGCGCCCAACCTCGTGCGCGGCGGCTCGCATTCGGGCAATGTCGCGGCCAAGGAACTGGCGGAACTGGACCTGCTCGACATCCTGTCGTCCGACTATGTGCCCGCAGCCCTTTTGCTGGGCGCGGTGCAACTGGGCAACCTATGGGGCGACATGGCACGTGGGCTCGCCACCGTGACCCGCACGCCCGCGCATCATGCAGGGCTTACCGACCGGGGCGAGATCGCTCTGGGCGCGCGGGCCGATCTGATCCTCTTTGACATCATGAAAGACGCGCCGATCCTGGCTTCGGTCTATGCCATGGGCAACCGCGTGGCGTGACGGCGCCCTGCCCCCTGCGCATCCGCCGGTCCCGGCGGGTGCGCCTCCCTTTGATCTGCGCAAAAACCCGCCCCTTATACGAATGTGGCTTTTTGCCCTCGTCTTGTCGCTCCATAAGGCTAGGTTAAACAAACCTGCATCTTGCAGAATAATTTAGCCGGTCATCATGGCCGACAAGTTCGAGGAAAATGGTGCGAGAAGCATTCAGATTGGCGAGTGATCGCCTTGACCAGATCGTCGAAGATGCGGCCAGCGAAGTTTACCTGTTTTCAGTCGAAGATTTCACCTTCACCCTCGCCAATCGCGGCGCGCGGGAGAACCTTGGCTATTCGATGGATGAGCTGCGCGGCATGGCGGCTTGGGACATCAAGCCCGAACTCTCGCGCGAGGCGTTTCTGGATCTCATCCAACCGCTGCTGAGCGGTGAGAAGACGGCGCTGGAATATGAGACGATCCACCAACGCAAGGACGGGTCGCGCTATAACGTGCTGACCCATCTGCAATTGATCGTGACCGAGAATGACACGGTCCTCTACGCGGCCATTCAGGACATCACGAAACAAAAAGAGGCCAACGCGGCGCTGACCAAGGTCTCGGCCCGACTGGACGCCATCCTGAGCAACACGACGATGGCCATCTTCATGATGGACGACAAACAGCAATGCGTTTTCATGAACCGCGCGGCAGAAGAGCTGACCGGCTATCGGTTCGAGGAAACCGCAGGCCGACCGTTGCATGATGTGATCCACCACACCCATCCCGACGGGCGGCATTTCCCCATCGAAGACTGCGCCATCGACCGCGCCTTTCCCGAGAACCACCAGACCCAAGGGGAAGAGACCTTTGTCCATAAGGACGGCAGCTTCTACCCCGTGGGTTTCACCGCCTCCCCGATGAAGGACGAGACCGGCAAAACCGTGGGCACGGTGATCGAGGTGCGCGACCTGCGCGAAGAACTGCGCGCCCGCAATGCCGAGATCGAGTTCAACAACGCGCTGAAAACCAAGATCGAAGAGGCCATGGCCGAGCGGGACCGGCTTGAGGCGCAATTGGTGCAGGCGCAAAAGATGGAAGCCGTGGGCCAGTTGACCGGCGGCATCGCGCATGACTTCAACAACCTGTTGCAAGTGGTGGGCAGTAACCTGCAACTCTTGTCGAAAGAACTGCCCGAGGGCGACGCCAAGCGGCGGTTCGTCGACAATGCCATGGCAGGCGTGTCGCGCGGGGCCAAGCTCACCGCGCAGTTGCTGGCCTTTGGGCGGCAGCAGCCCTTGGAGCCGAAACCGCAGAACCTTGGCCGATTGGTGCGGGGCATGGGCGACATGCTGCGCCGCACGCTTGGCGAGGGGATCGAGGTCGAGACGGTGATCTCGGGGGGCCTGTGGAACTGTCTTGTCGATCCGGCGCAGTTGGAAAACGTGATCCTAAACCTCGCCATCAACGCGCGCGATGCAATGGCCCATCACGGCAAGCTGACGATCGAAGTGGGCAATGCCGCGCTGGATGATGCCTATACGCAGAACCATCCGAACGTGGCGCCGGGCCAATATGTCATGCTGGCGATCACCGATACCGGCGCGGGCATCCCGCCCGAGATCATGGAGAAGGTCTTTGACCCCTTCTTCACCACCAAGGAGACCGGAGAGGGCACGGGGCTGGGCCTCAGCATGGTCTACGGTTTCGTCAAACAATCCGGCGGGCACATCAAGCTTTACAGCGAAGAGAAGCAAGGCACGACCGTGCGGGTCTACCTGCCACGCACACAGCGCAAGGAGGAAAGCGCCCCGCTGCCCGCCACCACCGACACGCCCACCGGCAGTGGCGAGGTGATCCTTGTGGTCGAAGACGATGCCGCCGTGCGCGAGACCGCCGTCGATCAACTGCGCGATCTTGGCTATGGCGTGCTTACTGCCGAGAATGCGGACAGCGCGCTGGCGATCATCAAAAGCGGGGTGCAGATCAACCTGCTGTTCACCGATGTGGTCATGCCCGGCAAAATCCGCAGCCCCGAGCTTGCCCGCGAGGCCAAGGCGCATCTGCCGAATGTCGGCGTGCTTTTTACCTCGGGCTATACGCAGAACGCCATCGTTCATGCGGGACGGCTCGACGAAGGGGTCGATCTGCTGAGCAAACCCTACACCCGCGAACGGCTGGCGCTGAAAATCCATGAAATCCTCTCGCGCCAAACCAGTGCCGACGCCGCCCCACCAGCTGCAGAGACCGCGCCGAGCACCGATGACGCGCCCAAGGTGCTGCTGGTCGAAGACGATGCGCTGATCTGCATGGCCACTGCGGATATGCTCTCTGATCTGGGCTATGCGGTAACCGAGGCCGACAGCGTCGCCGCCGCGGAGCGCAGCCTTCAGGCAGAGCGGTTCGATGTCATGTTCACCGACCTTGGCCTGCCCGATGGCTCTGGCATGGAACTGGTGCGGCATGTGACGCAGCTGCGCCCCGAAATCGCCGTGATCATCGCCTCAGGCGCCGATCCGCGGGAATATGCCGAAGGCGATGCAGAGGCGGGGCGCTATATCAGCTTGATGAAACCCTATGACGAACATTCGTTGAAACGGGCGTTGGAGCAGTGCAAGGCGGCGGCGGAATAAGGCGGCTAGGATCACCCCGGTTTTCGATCTATGAGAAAGAAAACAAAAGAGAGGCAGATCATGCGCAGCATTACATTCGCAGCCGTTTCCACCGCTATGTTCATCGCTGGTTGCGCGGGCGTGGCCAGTGACCGCGTCATGGTGCACCGCACCGGGCCGGATGAGCTTTTAAAACTGCGGTCCGGGCCGGGCTTGGATTTCGGGATCATCATGGGGTTGCCCGACGGCACCGTCCTCAACCGCCGCGATTGCGTGACCGAGATCGGGCAGTTGTGGTGCCGCGTCTCACTCGCCGATGCGCCTGAGGTGCAGGGCTATGTTTCGGCGGATTATATCTCTGACATCTGATTTATGACCTCGGGTGGCCCGTGTGCCGGGCCGCCCACAGCCGACGGACACCTTGCCCTGACCGCGCTGCCACGTCCCAAGTCGATTTTCGCACGCCTTGCTCTATCTCAGCCCTTCACACCCTTTTCGAAGTCGCTGAACTATCTCAAGAGTAAGGAAAACCATGTGCCGCTTTCTCGCCTATATCGGACCTGAACTGCCAATCGAGTCGCTGCTCCTTGCGCCTGAGAACAGCCTGCTGAACCAAAGCCTCGACCCGGAACTGCACCCAAGCCTGCAACTGGCCGGCTGGGGTTTCGCCGCCTGGAGCGACCATCTGCTGCATCCCGAAGCGCCGCTGCGCTACCACCGGCCCAAGGCCGCCTTTCACGACGACAACGCCAAATCGGTGATCCCTAGCCTGCAGGCGCACACGCTGCTGTCGCATATCCGCGCGGCCTCTTATGACGCCAGCGTGGTGCAGGCCGATGAGAACTGCCACCCATTCTCCTTTGACCATACGCCGTGGATCATCGCCCAGAACGGCGCCCTGCCCCATTGGCGGCAATTGCAGCGCGAACTCTTGCCCCATTGCAAAGATCGCTACCTCACCCAGATGCGCGGCACAACGGATACGGAATTCCTCTATGTGCTGCTGCTGTCCCTGCTGGAGGGCAACAGCGACGAAGACGTGCAGCGCGGGTTTGAAAAGCTGTTGCAGGTGATCTGCAAGGCTGCCCGCGACCTCGACCTCGCCGCGCTCACCAAACTCAAGATCGCGCTGGTCAGCCGGGAGCGGATCATCGGCGTGAACTTTGGCTGCGGCCATGAGGGTGAGACGGATGTCACAGGCGATTGGCAAAAGCTGCGGGACGAGGACCTGCCCCTGTCGATGCTGCTTGAGCCGATCTACCTGCTCACCGGGGCGAATTTTCAGGACTATGCGAACACCTATGACATCGACGCCTGCCCCGAGGGGGAGGCGACCTCGGCCATCCTCGCGTCGGAACCGCTGACCGAAAACGCGGAGGAATGGCTGAAGATCGAATTCGGCGAGATCGTGTTTCTGGAGCGGAAGGACGGGCTGATCCGCAAAACGGTCCGCAAGCTCGACGTGTAACCGCCATTCAACAGGAGCCTTTATGGCAGATCGTTTCCAAAACTTCGCCGACCTCTCCGCCGAGATGGTCGCGGGCGTCGATTACCGCATCCGGGCCGAAGATCGCGGCAGCGCGGTTGTCATTCTGGCCCCGCATGGCGGCACGATCGAACCCGAGACCGGGCTGATCGCCGAAGCGATCGCGGGGCGCGACCTGTCGCTCTATGTCTTCGAGGCGCTAAAGCCCGGGGCGCATGGGGATTTTCACATCACCTCGCACCGTTTCGATGAGCCGCAGGCGCTGGCGCTTGTCGGCAGCGCCGAGGGGGCCATCGCCGTGCATGGCCGCAAGGACGATGGCACCGAAACCGTATGGCTCGGCGGGCGGGACAAGGCGATGCGCGGTGCCATCGGCTCCGCCCTGCGCAGGGCGGGCTTCGGGGCGGAGGTAAACACCACCCTGCCCGGCCTGCACGAGACGAACATCTGCAACCGCACCCGCAAGGGCGCAGGGGTGCAGCTTGAACTGCCCCGGTCGCTGAGGCGCCATCTGGCAGAGGATGCGGATTTACTTGAAAGGTTCAGCCGGGCGGTGCGTGCCGCGCTTTAGCCGGAAGTGGCAGGCCCGGCTGGCGGGCCTGCCGAGGGGCTTAGCCCTTTTTCTGGAACAGGATCACCAGCAGCGCCAAAAGCGACGAGCCCAGCATCAAGAGCAGCGACACGGCGTTCAGCAGCGGGGTCGACCCCTCTTTCAGCCGGTCGAACATGGCGATGGTCAGCGGCGCGTCGGAGCCCACGAGCATCAGCGTGGTGTTGAAGTTCTCAAAGCTCATCAGAAACGCCACCACCACGGCCCCGACCATCGCAGGCGCAAGGAAGGGCAGCGTGATCGTGCGCACCGCTGTCAGACGGTCCGCGCCAAGGTTCAGCGCCGCCTCCTCCAAGGTCCGGTCGAATTTCTGCAACCGGGCCGAGATCACCAGCGTGGCGATGGTGGTAATAAAGCTGAACTGCCCGAGGATCACCAACAGCAGACCGGGGCGCAGCGCCTGTATGTCGATCTGCGCCAAGTCCCAAACGCCATTGGCCAGTGTTGAGGAGAACACCAGCACCGAGATGCCTAAGACGATGCCGGGGATCACCAGCGGCAGCAGCATCAGCACATAGAGGAACCCCTTGCCACGGAACTCATAGCGGTTGAACAAAAAGGCGTTGGTCGTGCCCACGCAGACGGAAAGCACCGCCACGCAAAGCGCCACGAAGGCCGAGGTGCCGACCGCGCGCAGAATGCCGCGTTCGTGAAAGACGCCGATCTGCGGGCGCTCCTCGCCAAAGAACCAATTCCATGTGAACCCCTCCCACGGGAGAGAGGGGAACTGGCTGTCGTTGAAGGCGAAGACCGCCACCACGGTCAGCGGCAGGGCCAGATAGAGAAAGAACAGCGCCACATAGCCACCATAGACAATGCGAAAGCTGCGCGATTGCGGGATTGTCGGGATCATTGGATCACCCCATCGTTTCCTTGAGGGTCCGGCCCGTGAGCCAGAGCATCCCCCAGACGATCACCGAAGACAGCACCAAAAGCATAAAGCCAAAGGCGGCGCCCAGCTCCCAATTGGAGCGCACGATGAACTGGTTATAGATCATTTCGGTGAACCACAGGCTGTCCTTGCCGCCCAGCATCGTCGGCGTCAGGTAGTTGCCCAAGCTCAGCATGAAGACCACGATACAGCCCGATACGATGCCGGGCATGGCGTGGGGGATAATGATCTCACGCAGGACGGAAAGACCGCTGCCGCCCAGATCATAGCCCGCCTCGATCACACTGTCGTCGAGGCTTTCCAGCGTGGTGACAAGCGGCACCACCATGAAGAGCATGGAGGTATAGACCAGCCCGACCATCATCGTGGCATCGGTATAAAGCAGCTCGACCGGACGGTCGGCCAGCCCCACCCATTGCAACAGGTTCGAGACGAGACCCGTCTCACGCAGCAGGATCATCCAGCCAAAGGTGCGCACCAGTTCGGAGACGTAAAACGGGATCAGGCAGAGCAGGAACAACACCTGCTGCAAGCGCCCCTTCGCCATTTTGGCGATGTAATAGGCCACTGGAAAGGCGATCAGCAGCGTCAGCGCGGTTGCCAGCACCGACATCACCGCCGTGCGCCAGAAGGTGCGCAAATACAGCGGTTCGGTCAGCGCCTTTTCATATTGCGCCAGACTGGTTTCATAGACGCCAAAGCTGATCCGCTCGCGCAGCGAGATCAGCAGCATGTCGATATGCGGGATGATGATCAAAAGCCCCAGCCACAGCACCAAGGGCGTCAGCAGCAGGTAGAATGTCAATCGGGATTGGCTGCGCATCACGCGACCCCAAAGCAGGTCGCCTGCCCCGCGCCCCAGCCGATATGCACCACGTCGCCGCGTTTCAGGCTTGAGAACTCCCCCGATTGCGGCAGCGTGACTTCGAGCGTTTCACCCACATCATCCTGCACCAAGACGCGGGAAGCCGCGCCGTTGAACAACAGGCTGGTGACGGTGCCCTTTAGCTGATTGTCGAAACCCGACAGCGCATCGGCACTGGCAGCCAGCCGAATGGATTCGGGCCGCACGAAAATCTCGGCCTTTGCCCCTTGGACAAGGCCCGCGCCGGTGGCGCGCATGGCAAGCCCGCTGTCGGTGCGCAGTTGCAGGGCGTCGCCCTCCACCCGTTCGATCCGGCCTTTCCAGCGGTTCGACTCTCCGATGAAACCGGCGACGAAGGGTGTTTCGGGGCGGTAGTAAAGGTCTTGCCCCCGGCCCACCTGTTCGAACTGGCCGTTGCTCATCACCGCGATCTGGTCGGACATCACCAGCGCTTCGGATTGGTCGTGGGTGATATAGACGAATGTCGTGTCAAAGGCGGCTTGCAGGGCCTTTAGCTCAACCTTCATATGTTCGCGCAGCTTGAGGTCCAGCGCCCCCAGCGGCTCATCCAGCAGCAGCACGTCAGGCTCCAACACCATGCAGCGCGCGATGGCGACCCGTTGTTTCTGCCCGCCCGAAAGCTCATCCGCCTTGCGCGCGCCGATGCCCGGCAGGCCGATCCGGTCAAGCGCCTCATCGACTTTGCGCGCGATCTCGGCTTTGAGCATGCCGCGACGGCGCAGCCCGTAGCCGATATTCTCGGCAATCGTCATCATCGGGAAAAGCGCCAGATGCTGGAACACCATGTTCACCGGGCGCTTGTTCGGCGGCGTATCGAGCACCGAACCGCCCTTGATCCGAATGTCACCCGAAGTAGGGTCAAGAAACCCGGCGATCATCCGCATGATTGTTGTTTTGCCACAGCCCGAAGGCCCGAGGATGGAGAAGAAACTGCCGGGCGGCACCGTGAAGGAGACGTTGTTAACAGCGGTGGTATCGCCGAACCGCTTAACGAGGTCGACGCATTCCAGATCTGGGGTCATGTGAATTCCGTATAAAGATGCGACACCCCCAATATGAGGGTGCCGCTCGTAGGGTCAGTTATCAGTTGGCAGCTTGGACGCGGTCCAGCACTTCGCCTTCGATGGTTTCCAGACCGGCGGGCACCGGCGGATACCATTTGATATTGTCGACGGCTTCTTGCGGGAAGCTGTTCTGATACTTGGCTTTCAGGCTGTCTTCGGCAAACTCATCCGCGCCTGCGGAGGCGGTGAAGTTGCCCGCCGCTGCGGTGATCATCGCCGCGATTTCCGGCTGCATGACGAAGTTGATCCACTCATAGGCCACATCGTCGGCCTGCCCTTTGGCGGGCAGAACGAAGGTGTCGATCCAGCCCAGCGCACCCGAGGCCGGGGCCACGAAGGTGATGTCGGCGTTGTCGTCGTTCAGCTTCCAGCCGCCGGTGTCCCATGCCATGGAGGCGGTCACTTCGCCCGAGCGCAGCAGGTTCATCAGCTCATCGCCGCCGCCCCAGTAGGTTTTGACGTTCTCTTTACATTCGATCAGCTGCTCTTCGACCTTGCCCATGATCTCGGCATATTTTGCCTCGTCATCATAGGCGGCGAAGGGGTCTTCGCCCATTGCGAAGGCGAAACCGATCAGTGTCGGACGCTTCAGGCGGTAGGAGACTTTGCCTGCCACTTCGGGGGCGCAGAGGTCGGTGTAATCCTTGACCGTGTCACCCGCTTCGGCGGTGTTCATCACCAGACCGGAGGTGCCCCAGACGTGCGGCACGCCATAGACGTCGCCGTTCACGGTGGTGTTGGCCATGGTCGCGTCGAGCATGGAGGGGATGAAAAGCTCTTTGTTCAGCTTGGAGACATCGATCGGCTTGTAGATGCCGAATTCCATCTGCGGGCCCATGATGCGGTCTTGCGAAGGCTGGGCGAGGTCGAAACCACCGCCGCCTGTAGCGCGCAGCTTGGCGATCATCTCTTCGTTGTTGGATTTCGTGACTTCGACGGTATGGCCCGTCTCTTCTTCAAATTTCGCGACCACGTCCTCAGGTGCGTAGCCGCCCCATGTCAAAAGGCGCAGCGTGTCGGCTTGGGCCACGGAGGCGAGCCCCGCCAGCATGGTGCCGGCCAGCAGAATGGTTTTTGTCATGGGAAATCCTCTTTCTAGTGTACTCATTGTCGGCAGAATGCGCGCGTTAGACCAGTTGGTCAATTTATACTTCGACGCATTGCGGCTCCTTGTGGCCTGAGAATGCAAAAGATTTGTGACAGAGGCGGAAAATGCCGTTTGTTTTGGCAGGGTTGCTTTGGGCGGCTTTGACCATGGGTCGGGTGGCTGACGAAGCCGCCTGCGCTTTTTGGGCCTACGGGGGCAAGCCCCCTTCGCAGTCATAGCCGCCCGCTCTTCCCCACTTTCTATGGGGGATACGTGGCCCCGGCCGCGTCCGGCATTCTCTCAAATTTACCCAAAAGACACAGGTCATCCCACGCTCAAACCAAGCCTCTTGAGATTCCCGACAGTTTCTATAAGGAATCGCCGCAAAGCCGTCTGAGGGGTCATTTTCTGGTTCCGGGCATTTTGAGTAAGGGGAACTTTAATGAAGCCGACACATGCATTTGCTTGCCTCGCCGCGGGGATGATTCCCGCCGCAGGCCATGCGCAGAGCAATAACGACGAAGCATTCTTGGGCACCATCGTCCTTGAGATGCCAGCCGTTCCGGGGATGGAAGACGATGACATCTCCATCTCCAGCGAAGGGCTGGCGCTGAGCAATCCCGCCGATCTGTCCGAGCTTTTCGTGGCCGAGCCCACCATTGCGGTCGGCAGTTCGATCCCGATGTCGCAGAAGGTCTATGTGAACGGGATCGAGGAGAACAACCTCGCCATTTCTATCGACGGCGCGCGGCAGAACAACAAGGTGTTCCACCACAACACCACCACGCTGATCGACCCCGCCCTGCTGAAAGCCGCCCGCGTCGACCCCGGCGTGGCCCCCGCCGATGCCGGCCCCGGCGCTTTGGGCGGCGCGCTGGCTTATGAGACCAAGGACGCGAGCGATCTGCTGGCCCCGGGCGAGAGCTTTGGCGGGCGCTACAAGCTGGAATACGACAGCAACGGCGACATCTTCTCGAACAGCCTGTCGGTCTATGGCCGTGAAGGCGGGTTCGAATACCTCGGCTTTGCAAAGGTCGCCGAAGGCGGGCTGCGCGAAGATGGCAATGGGGACGAGATCATCGGCTCCGGCACCGACCTTCTCAGCGGGCTGGGCAAACTAGCCTATGAGGCGCAAGGCGGCGACCGGGTCGAGCTGTCGTACGAACGGGTGGTCGACGATGAAATCCGCCCCTACCGGGCGAACCTCGGTGCCATCGTCGGGGGCGGTGGTCGTCCAGCGGACCGCCCCTATGATCTGGAGCGCACCAATATCGTCCTGAGCTATAGCAACACCACGCCCTCGGCGATGTGGAACCCCACCGCGCGGCTGGCCTATAGCGGGACCAAACTGGTCAACGACGAGTCGGCGCTGACGACCAATTCGATCACCAGCGGTGAGACCGTGAGCCTGAGCGGCGAATTCTCAAACCGTTTCGCACTGAGCTGGGGTGAGTTGAACGCAGGTCTCGACTTCTACTCCGATGAGGCCGATCTGGACTATCGCGACCTCTCCTCCGGCGCGCGTGAGGCGGCAACGGAGAAGCTCAGCAATATCGGTCTTTTCGCCCAAGCGCGGATGGAGCCCACAAGCAACGCGCGTCTGTCCTTCGGGGCGCGAGCCGATTTTCAGGATTTCGAGGGCACCGATGGCTCCTCGCAGTCTGAATCCGGTCTCTCGGGCAATATCTCGGGCGAATATGACCTCTCGGACGATCTGACGATCAGCGCGGGCTATTCCCACGTCTGGAGCGGTCTGGAATTGGCTGAAAACTACATCCTTGACGCTACGTGGAGCTATGCTTCCGGCATCGAGGAAGTCACCGCCGACAACCTCTACCTCGCCGCGAATTACACCATGGGCGCATGGGTCGTCGACGGCAAGCTGTTCGCCACCAACATCGACAACGCCCGCGCCGCTGTTTGGAACGTTAGCCCTGCGTTGACGGCGGATGTGCAATCGCGCGGCTTTGAACTGGGCCTCGGCACCGCATGGGAGGATGGTTTCTTCCGCGCAGGCTTTGCCCGCATCGATACAGAGATCAATGGCCGCTCCGCCGACTCCTACTACGGCAACTACCTGACCGTGCCGATGGGCGATTTCCTGACCTTCCAAGTGGCACACCGCCTGAACAACGGCGTTCTCTTGGGTGGCGACGTGCAGATCGCTTTCGACTTTGAGGATACATATGACGAGAACACAGGAGGAAGAGGACCGGAGCTAGACGGCTACACAATCGCCAATGTCTTTGCCGAATACACGCCCAAGCGGATGGACAACCTGACCCTGCGCGCCGAGGTGAACAACCTCTTCGATGAGCAATACAGCAGCCGCGCCACCTATGGCCAAGAGTTCGTGGGCGTAGTGGAGCCGCTGACCGAGCCGGGCCGCTCCATCCGCGTCAGCGCCGAGATCGTCTTCTGATCAAAGGCTAGGCTTGGTCGGACCCCGGTTCGGCCTTTTACCCGGCGCCCATTACGGCGCCGGGATTTTCTGTGAGGGGGCGGCCTATTCGACCGTCCAAACCATGTTCTTCTCTGCTTCCCGGAAGGCGAAAGTTTCAAGATGCCGGTCAATGACACTATGCAGCGCAGGCACCATCTCGGGATCGTCGAGCGTCGCCGTGACGGTGAGGCCCTTGCTGTCCGCCGTCATATAGGCCGTGCCCATCTCGAAAGCGGCCCAGCCCTTTTCACTGTCGTAAGATGTCTCGATCTTATGGCCGAAATGTTTGCACAGCTGCTGCAAGTATTTCGAGCCGTTCTCGGTTTGGTAAAATCCTGTTGTCGTCGGCATGGCGCTCTCTCCGGATGCATTTTCTGCCTTAGTCCTAAGCCGGACCTTTGGAATGGTAAACACCGGCCCGGCTCCCCCTCCTCCCTGATGAAAGAGTTACCGCTATGATCAAACCCCTTGCCCTCTTGGTCCTGCTTCTCGCCACGCCCACGCTGGCCGAGACCGTGACCGTCGACACCGCTCGCGGCCCTGCCGAAGCGCCGCTTACCCCCGCCACGGTGGCGGTCTACGATCTGGCGGCTTTCGACAGCCTCACCGCGCTCGGCGTCACACCGCAGGGCTTGGTGCGCCCGGTCTATCTGCCCTACCTTGAAGAGGCGGCAGCGGGGACCGAGGTCATCGGCTCCCTTTTCGAGCCGGATTACGAGGCGCTTTTCGCCCTCAACCCCGACCTGATCATCGCCGGGGGGCGCAGCACCGAACAGGTACCAGAGCTGGCGCGGATCGGGCCCACCTTGGACATGACCATTTGGCAAGACACCATCGGCGAAGGGCTGGCCCGGTTGGAAGCATACGGCAAAGTTTTCGACAAAGAGGAAGAGGCCGCAGACCTGACGGCGGCCTTTGAGGACAAGCTTGCCCAAACCAAAGAGGCGCTGGCGGGCAAGGGCCGCGCGCTTATCGTGATGACCAATGGGCCGAAGATCAGCGCCTATGGCATCGGCGGGCGCTTTGGCTGGCTGCATGAGGCGCTTGGTCTGCCCGAAGCGGTGCAGGATGTCGAGATGGCCAACCATGGTGAGGCGATCAGCTTTGAATTCATCCGGGAGGCCAACCCCGACATCCTGCTGGTGATCGACCGGATGGCCGCCATCGGTCAGGAAAGCGACGGCGCGCGAGCTACGCTCGACAACGCATTGGTGCATGAGACGACCGCATGGAAAACCGGCCAAGTCGTGCATCTGAGCGCCGCGCCCATCTACATCGCAGGCGGCGGCATCCAGTCGATGACCCGCACGCTGGATGAGATCAACGCCGCCCTGACGGAGCAGTAAACCCGTGGCGCTCGCCCTTGCCTTTCTCCTTGTGGTCCTATCGGTCGCCTCGCTTTTCGTCGGGGTGATCGACCTGTCTTGGGCGGCGCTTTGGTCTGATCCGGCGGCCCTAGAACTGCTGGTGGTTAGCCGCGCGCCGCGCACCATCGCCGTGGTGATCTCGGGCGGGGCCTTGGCGGTGAGCGGGGCCATCATGCAGATGCTGGTGCGCAACCGGTTCGTCGAACCGATGACCGCGGGCACGGGCCAAGGCGCAGCGCTTGGCATTCTTTTGGTCACCCTCTTCGCGCCGGGGGCCTCTATCTTCGTCAAGATGGTCCTCGCCTCCCTCACCGCCCTTGCGGCGGGCGCGGGGTTTCTGGCCATCGTGCAGCGCCTGCCCCCAACCCAGCCCTTGCTGGTGGCGCTGGTGGGGCTGATCTACGGCGGCATCCTTGGGGCGGCGGTCACCTTCATCGCCTATCAGGCGGACCTGCTGCAATATGTCGAGATTTGGATGAACGGTGAGTTCTCCGGCGTGTTGCAGGGCCGGTATGAGTTGCTTTGGCTTGTGGCGCTGGTGGCGGCGCTGACCTATCTCGCCGCCGATCAATTCGCGATCATCGGCATGGGCCGCACGGCCAGCATCAACCTTGGCCTGAACTACGGGCAGACGATGGTGCTGGGGCTGCTGGCCATCTCCATCGTCACCGCCCTGACCGTAGTGACAGTGGGTCTGATCCCCTTTGTCGGGCTGGTCGTGCCCAATATCGTGGCCCGGCTGGCAGGCGACAACCTACGGCGGAGCCTGCCGCTCACCGCGATGACCGGCGCGGGCCTCGTGCTGCTGTGCGACATCCTCGGGCGGCTGATCCGCTATCCTTATGAGATCCCCGTGGGCACGGTATTCGGCGTGGTGGGCGCCCTGCTGTTCCTGTGGTTGCTGCATGGGCCGAAACGCCATGTATCCTAAGCGTCTTTGGTGGCTTCTGGCACTGCTGGGCCTTTGCATCGCGCTCTATCTCGGGCTCGGCGCGCGGGGGAACTGGGGCTTTGTCCTATCGTTTCGCGCCAATAAACTGATCGCCCTGCTGCTGGTCGCCGTCTCGGTCTCGACCGCCACGGTGCTGTTCCAGACCATCACCCGCAATCACATTCTGACGCCTTCGGTCATGGGGTTCGATGCGCTTTATCTGCTGACGCTGACGGTGCTGATCTTCGTGCTCGGCGGCCAGACCTTTACCCAACTGCCCGAAATTGCGCAGTTTCTGATGAACAGCCTCCTGCTGATGGGGGCCGCACTGGCGCTTTTCGGCACGCTCTTGCGCCGCGGCGGGCATGATCTGTTTCGCATGATCCTGACGGGCATCATCTTTGCCGGGCTGTTCCGGTCGGTCTCAAGCTTTCTGCAACGGGTTATCGACCCCAATGAATTCATGGTCGTGCAGGCCAACGCCTTTGCCCGTTTTGGCCGGGTCGATACCCCGCTGCTCACCCTCGCCGCACTCTTGACCGGCGGCGCGCTGATCGCCGCTTGGCGGATGCGCCACCAGCTCGACGTGCTGTCGCTGGGCGATGAAAGCGCCGTCAACCTCGGCGAAGACCCGAAGCGCGGCATGTTTCAAGTGCTGGTCCTCGTGTCGATCCTCGTCTCGGTCTCGACCGCGCTGGTGGGGCCGATGGCCTTTCTCGGCCTCTTGGTGGTCAGCGTGGCGCGCCAGATCACCCCGGTGATGTTTCATAGCGTCATGCTGCCCTCGGCGGGACTGGTATCGGCCATCACGCTGGTCGGCGGGCAGATGGTGCTGGAGCGCGCCCTGCGCTCTTCGACCCCGCTTGTCGTCATCGTCGATGTGCTTGGCGGCCTTGTCTTTCTAATCCTGCTGCTGCGGAGGAAACCCAGATGATCACCATCCGTGACCTGAACCACGACCGGGACGGCAAGCCGACCCTGCGCGAGATCGATCTGACCTTGCAGAGCGGCGGGATCACGGCGCTGATCGGCCCCAACGGCGCGGGGAAATCGACGCTTCTGTCGCTGATCGCCCGGCTGATCCCGCTTCAGCACGGACAGATCATGGTCGATGACCTGCAAATCGGCGCCTGCGCGAACGACGCATTGGCCCGACGCTTGGCCATTCTGCCCCAAACCAGCGATGCGGCCCCCCTGCTGACGGTTCGCGAGTTGGTGAGCTTTGGCCGCTACCCCTACCACAAGGGCCGCCCGAGCGCGGAAGACCGCGAAAAGGTAGAGGCGGCACTGGCGACCTTCGACCTTGCCCCCCTCGCCGAGCGCCGCCTCGACACGCTTTCAGGCGGTCAACGCCAGCGCGCGCAGGTGGCCATGACCTTTGCGCAGGAGACCGATTATATCCTGCTCGACGAGCCGCTTAACAACCTCGACATCGCGGCCTCGCGCGGCTTGATGCACACATTACAAGACCTCGCCCGCACCCATGGCCGGACCATCGTGATCGTGCTGCACGATATCAACTACGCCGCCGCCTATGCCGATCAGATCGTGGCGATGAAGGACGGACGGATCACGCATCACGGCGCAGCGCGGGAGGTCGTGACGGATGCGATGCTTTCGGAGGTTTATGGGACTTCGGCCCGGGTGCATCGTATTGGGGAGAAGGTTGTGGTGGCCGTTTGAGGGGGGGTGTATAGGGCGATTGGCCAAGGTCGCATCCCATTTTTGCGCTACAGGAGAAGAGCGTTCTATCCCCTCCTGAGAACGAGAAAAGCCGCCTATTGAGGCGGCTTTATCTAATTGATCTCTATGAGATATTGGCTCCGGCGGTAGGGGCCCAAGAAACAGGCCACAACCTTCAGAATACAAACGAAAAAGCGCCTTCGACCGCAGTATGACTCCGCGTGTGACCGTGAATGTGCCACGCATGTGACAACTTCAGCAAGTGTTTTGTGACAGGCTTGAATCGTATATATCGGCCGTCGTTCTGGGCGGCCGATAAGGCCCGCGTCGCCTCACCTGGCGACGCGGGTGCGCAGATCAGGCCTGGTCGCAGCGAAGGTCCGCCGTAATCCGCTCCGCTTTCATCATGTTCTGGATTCCAGCCAACTGTTCTGCGAGATCTCGCAGAAGGCTCCGGAGGTCGATTGCCGCGAGACCATAGCGCTCCACAACCTTCTCTTCGCTCGGTGGATTGATGTCCCATTCCTCGGCTGAGATGTAATGAACAGTTGTCGCTGCGAGGATAACAGGTTTAAGGCGATCAGCCACTCTCATTACGGCAAAGTGTTCGTCGGTCGCAAAGATGGCAAGCCCATCGATCCGTTCTTTCAAATTGAGCACATCGTTGAGTAGCGCCCCCTCAAGTGCCTCCGTTTCCACTGCGAAAGCGATAGCTTGCAGCGTCTTGTCTGCGGTAGCTAAAGCAGATTCGATTTGAGATTGGAGCCTGTCTTCCGAAATGACGGTATCATTCATATTTGCGCTCCTCCTCTTCGCAGTCGAGGCCCTTGTCGTCGCAAGCCTCTTCGAAAGCCTGACGAAGCTGGTAAGCCAAAAAGGAGATTTCCTCGAGATGAGGCGACATCGGGTCAATTGCTTTGAAGTATGCCGCTTCGGGACGGGACGGATCATTCACGTGAACGAGAGTTAGTAGACTATGAAGTGCGTTGATTTCACGGCCGACACGGCCGTTAAGGGAATTTTCGGTCCAGAGCGTCTCGAATAGGTTTTGAACTCGTTTGAGCCAGCGGGGACCGCCCAGTAGAAGCGCCGCATTTTGCAGCGCCTCCTTGTTTTCTTGAAATAGGTAGTGAACGCGCGTTGGCGCGGTGGGTATATCGAACATGATGTTCTCCCAAACGATGCCCTCGGCAGACTGCTTCGGGTGACAAGAGCCGGAGCTTCCCTAACAGCAAGAAGCTTTTCGACTGCCTACCGCCAATTTGGATCATCAGGACAACTGGCCCGTAGAACCACACAATGCGGCGTTGGCAAAATAGACATTGGTCAAATCTGCTGAACCCAAAGAGAGAATCTGAAAAATCTGATAAACTTCTGATTTAATTAAATATACATTCGATTTATAGTCATTGAGACGACCTAAGTTCCAAGCGAAGGCTTCCGCGCTTAGCTTCGGAGACTATCAGAGGTTGCATGCTACGGGCCTCATGCGGCAGTGTAGTCCAAACCGAATTCTTCTGCGGCATTTTACTATGAATATTACTTCGATCCTCGATTACATTGACAATGGGCATATGGCTCTTCCCGAGTTCCAGCGAGGATATGTCTGGGGACGAGAGCAAGTCCGGGGCTTATTCCATTCCCTTTATCGCGGGCATCCGGTCGGAAGCCTTCTGGTCTGGGCGACCAGTGCTTCGACCGCGGCTCATAGAGGTGATGGGGAACTTGCGCCAGGCGTGGTCAAGTTGCTGCTTGATGGCCAGCAGCGGATCACCTCTCTGTATGGAGTGATACGGGGCGAGCCGCCGAAGTTTTTCGATGGGAATGCAAAGTCCTTCACGGAGCTTCGGTTCAATCTCGCAACCGAAGAATTCGAGTTCTATCAACCCATCAAAATGCGCGACGATCCTCTTTGGATCGACGTTACCGAGCTCATGAAAAGCGGAAATGCAGGCGTTGGAAACTTCATCAACGATTTGAACAGTAACCCTGAGCATATGGCTCGATTGGGAGAATATGTTGGCCGCTTGAACCAATTACTCAGCATTCGCGACAAGAACTTCCACATTGAGGAGGTGACGGGATCGGACAAAACCCTTGATGTTGTTGTCGACATTTTCAACCGCGTGAACAGCGGCGGCACTAAGCTTTCCAAGGGCGATCTGGCACTTGCAAAAATCTGTGCCGACTGGCCGGAGGCTCGCGACACCATGAAGTCGAGCCTCACTCGCTGGAAAGACGCAGGTTTCAACTTTACCCTCGATTGGCTGCTCCGGTCCGTAAATACTGTGCTGACTGGGGAGGCCAAATTCCTCTATCTCCATGATCGTTCCGCCGATGAGATTGCCGATGCCTTGGCTCGCGCTGTTCGGCACACCGATACTGCACTGAATATGATGGCAGGCAGACTTGGTCTGGATCACAACCGCGTGCTTTTTGCCCGGTTTGCCGTCCCTGTCATGGTTCGTTTTCTCGAAATGCGTGGCGGTCGGCTCGATGAACGCACCCGAGACAAATTGCTGTTCTGGTATGTGCAAAGCGGCATGTGGGGGCGGTTCTCAGCCTCCACTGAAAGCGTAATTGATAAAGATCTCGGAATTCTTGAACAAACCGACGGCAATCTCGACAAATTGCTCGATGAACTGCGTTTAACGCAAGGTGGTCTTCGCGTTGAACCAGGTCACTTCCATAGCTGGAGTGTGGGTTCTCGGTTCTACCCCGTGCTCTACATGTTGACAAGGATGACAGAGGCGCGCGATTGGGGAACGGGACTTCCTCTCAAGAGTGAGCTACTTGGAAAGATGAGCTCTTTGGAAGTCCATCACATCTTCCCGAGGGCTCAGCTGTATAAGGCGGGCTACAGTCGATCCGAGGTGAATGCTTTGGGGAACTTCTGCTTTTTGACCAAGGACACGAACCTGGTTATCAGCGACAGACGCCCGGAGGAGTATTTCGAGGAAATCGAGGCGGCCCACCCTGGCGCGCTACGCTCACAATGGGTGCCTGAAGATCCTCAGCTTTGGAAGCTAAACAACTTTCTGGATTTCTTGGAAGCCAGAAAAGAGTTGCTTGCTGAAGCGGCGAACACCTGTCTGAAATCGTTGCTACACGACGACGCCGACATGCTCGAAGCGTCCGCATCTGCAAAGGTGAGTGATAACGTTCTCCTTGGGGGTATCGCCAACGAGGATGAAGCACGAGAGCTTGAAGAGTTAAACGCTTGGGTGGAATGCCAAGGTTTCTCAAAGGGTCAGGTCGCTTGGGACTTCGTAGATCAGGAAACTGGCGAGCAGAAGGCCGTTCTGGATCTTGTCTGGCCCGATGGTCTCCAAACTGAGCTCTCCGAACCGGTCGCTGTGCTGCTCGGTGAAGGGCCCGAACTGCTTGCCATTGCGAACGAAGCTGGGTTCCGTTGCTTCACTTCAGTGGACGCGGCAAAGACATATGTAGCGAGACTTGCAAATGCTGCCCATGCGACTGCGGCTGAGTGAATGGTCCACTTTCGAGATTGAGCCCGAACTACGGGAAAAGATAGTCGTGGCCGCCGGCTAAGACTTCCCAATCGAATGCAATTTGCAATGGTCTTAAGGCACGATCGCCGAAGAGGTCCTCAAAATGATAAAAAAGTAGTCCGAATATGTCCGCACTTGATACACTTCTCCAATCTTATAGAGACGCAGCAGTCACCGAACGCGAGAAGGGCACGTATTTCGAAAGACTTGCGTGTGCCTATTTGACAGCAGATCCGGTGCAGGCTGAGGAATATTCTCAGGTTTGGACATGGTCTGACTGGGCGATCGAAACTGGACGCAACGCTAAGGATATTGGGATCGACCTCGTCGCCAAACTGCGCAACGAAGACGGTTTCGCGGCGATCCAATGCAAATTCTACTCAGCAGCACACCGGATTCAGAAAGCCGATATCAATAGCTTCATTGCGGCCTCGGGGAAGTCACCTTTCGTCCGCCGCATCGTGATGGATACAACCGAGGTTGAATGGGGTGCAAACGCAGAGGCCACAATAGTCGACCAAGCTATTCCTGTAGTCCGGCTTTCTCTCACGCATTTGCGTGAGAGCCCCATCGATTGGGCGCTCTTCGGGATCAAAGGCGAAGCGGTCCTCACAGACAAAAAAGCGTTGCGGCCTCATCAGGTTGAAGCTTTGGAAGCTGTGCGAGCCGGGCTTTCTGAGGCTGACCGAGGCAAACTCATCATGGCCTGCGGAACCGGAAAGACGTTCACCTCCCTCAAGATCGCCGAGGCTCTCGTCGGCAAGGGCGGCCGCGTCCTGTTCATGGTGCCATCTCTGGCACTTATGTCCCAAACGGTCCGGGAATGGACGAACGACACGGAAATTCCTCTCCGATCTTTCGCAGTCTGCTCTGACGCGCAGGTAGGCAAGCGCCGGGTTTCAAATGACGATGCGGCCGAAATTGAGGCCCATGATCTTGCTTTTCCGGCAACAACTAACCCTGAACGGCTCGTCCAGAAGGCCGGCCATGATGACTCGGAGCGGATGACGGTCGTCTTTTCGACTTACCAATCCATTGCAGTGCTCGACGCCGCGCAGAAGGCCGGCTTGCCTGCCTTCGACCTGATCATTTGCGATGAGGCGCACCGCACGACAGGTGCCACTTTGGCCGGCGAGGAGGAGTCGAACTTCGTCCGTATCCACGACAATGCTTACGTCAAGGGTCGCAAGCGTCTCTACATGACCGCAACCCCCAGGATTTTCGGCGACGTAGCGAAGACGCGGGCGGACGAAGAAGCCGCCGTTCTGGCCTCGATGGATGACGAGAGCCTTTATGGACAGACGTTCCTTCACAAGGGCTTCGGCTGGGCCGTCCAGCAAGGCTTGCTGACTGATTACAAGGTGATCGTGCTGGCCATGGACGAGGGGCTGGTCAGCGCCAGCGTCCAGAAACGCCTCGCCGACGAGAACTCGGAGCTCGACCTCGACGATGCCACCAAGATCATCGGTTGCTACAAAGCGTTGACCAAGCAGGACCTGCAACAGGACGTATCATTCGATCCGCAGCCTATGAAGCGGGGGTTGGCGTTCTGCAAGAGCATCGCTGCCTCCAAGCTGATCCGGGACGAGTTCGCCAATGTTGTTGCCGAATACACCGGCGACGACGCGATGATCGAGGACGATGCGCCCTCATCGCCGGACCGCCTCGACATCGAGATCGAGCATGTCGACGGCACCTTCAACGCCAAGTCCCGCAACCAACTTCTGGACTGGCTCAAAGCCGATGCCGAGGGCAATACCGCGCGCATCCTCACCAATGCCCGCTGCCTGTCCGAAGGCGTCGACGTGCCGTCCCTCGACGCAATCATGTTCCTTCATCCGCGCAAATCCCTGATCGACGTGGTTCAATCCGTCGGGCGCGTCATGCGTCGTGCCGAGGGTAAGAAGATGGGTTACGTCATCCTTCCTGTCGGCGTGCCCGCGGGGGTGGAGCCCGAGGTCGCGCTCAAGGACAATGAGCGCTACCGCGTCGTCTGGCAAATCCTGAACGCACTGCGGGCCCATGACGAACGCTTTGACGGCACCATCAACCAGGCGTCGCTGGGCCAGGACGTCTCGGACCGGATCGAGATCGTAGGGGTCACGAAAGAATCCGAGGAACTGAAGTCCATCACCCACGAGGTGACCGAACTCCCGACCCGGAAAGCGCAGCCGCAGGCCGGGCTGGGCAAAGGCAGCGACACGGGCGACATTGTCATTGAAAGCCCGAGCGCCCAGCAATACGAGCTGTTCATCGACGAATTCTCCAAGGCCATCATGGCTAAGATCGTCAAGAAGTGCGGCACCCGCGACTATTGGGAGGACTGGGCCACCAACATCGCCGAGATCGCGCAGCGGCACATCTCGCGCATCACTGGCATTCTGGCGGAACCCGATACCAAGGCCCGCAAGGCCTTCGATGATTTCCTTGCCGAGCTTCGCGATGACCTGAACGACTCGATCACCGAACAAGACGCCATCGAGATGCTGGCCCAGCACCTCATTACGCGCCCTGTCTTTAAGGCGCTCTTCGCCGGACACCAGTTCACAGACCAGAACCCCGTCTCCCGCGCGATGCAGCAGGTGCTGGACGTGCTGGACGAGAACCGCATCGACAAGGAAGCCAAGGACCTCGAGAAATTCTACGACAGCGTCCGTAACCGCGCCCATGGGATCAGCGATCCCCAGGCCAAGCAGCGACTGATCGTCGAGCTCTACGACAAGTTCTTTCGCAACGCCTTCCCCCGCACGACGGAAAAGCTGGGCATCGTCTACACCCCAGTCGAAATCGTCGATTTCATCCTGCACTCGGTCAACGAGATGTTGCAGGAACATTTTGGCCAGTCGCTCGGGTCAAAGGGCGTCCATATCATGGACCCGTTCACCGGCACGGGCACCTTCATCACCCGGCTGCTGCAATCCGGGCTGATCGCGCCTGAGGAGCTGGAGCACAAGTATCGCCACGAGATCCATGCCAACGAAATCGTCCTGCTGGCCTACTACATCGCAGCGATCAACATCGAGGCGGTCTACCAAGGCGAGGCCAAGAAGAACGAGTATGTGCCCTTCGAGGGGATTTGCCTCACCGACACTTTCCAGCTGTATGAGGGCAAGGACGAGCTGGCGCTTTACATGCCCGACAACTCCGAACGCCGGACCCGGCAGAAGGAGCTGGATATCCGGGTGATCGTGGGAAACCCACCTTATTCGGCGAGCCAGAACAGTGCGAATGACAATAATGCCAATGTCGCATACTCCGGTTTGGATACACGCATACGCGACACCTTCGCGGAGCGATCGAATGCAGGAATGAAAAATGCTCTTTATGATAGCTACATTCGCGCTATTCGCTGGGCCTCCGACCGCATCGGCAATGCCGGGATAGTCGCCTACGTAACCAACGCTGGTTGGCTTGAAGGAAATGCAGCAGATGGAGTGCGCGCTTGTTTAGCGGAGGAATTCAGTGACCTCTATGTTTTTCATCTTCGTGGAAACGCTCGAACCAGTGGTGAACAGCGCAGGAAGGAGAAGGGCAACGTCTTCGGAGAGGGAACACGCACGCCAGTTGCAATCAGCGTCTTCGTCAAGAATCCGAATGCGGCGGAACATGGACGCATCTTTTTCCAAGATATCGGCGACTATCTTGACCAGAAGCAGAAGCTGGCAATCATCCGCAACTTCGGCGCTGTGAAGGGCATAACCGACTCAGTAGGCTGGGAACGGATCACACCGGACGATCAGAACGACTGGCTGAATCAGCGGGACGCAAGTTTCGATGCCTTCATCAAGATTGGCGACAAAAAAGACAAGTCAGCAAAACACCTATTCTCGGATTACTCCAGCGGGCTAAAAACAAATCGGGATTCTTGGTGCTTTAACTTTAACAAGGAAAGGCTTCTTGGAAACATCGCAGGGTCGATCTCCTTCTATAATGATGAAGTGAAGAGATACAGCGTAGCTGCGGATGGTCAAAGCGCCAAAGAGTTCGTCGATCAAGACGCGACCAAAATTAGCTGGGATAGAACCGAGCTATCTGGCGTTGAGCGTGGTCGATACATCGAATTCAAGAAGTCAGCGGCATTCCCGGCAACTTATCGTCCATTCACACGCACCTGGGCTTACTTTGATCGCCGCTTCAATAATTGCGTTTATCGTATGCCGAAGCTCTTCCCAACTCCATATACGAAGACCAGGACCATTGCGCTGACAGGTGGCAGCGCACCTCAGTTCTCATGCTACATGACGGAAACTCTTCCCGAGTTTCTCACAATGTTCAACGGACAATGCTTTCCTCTTCATCTCTACGATCAACAGGACGAGGAAACCGGCGGCCTCTTCGAAGGCCAATCCTCGGGTCTCCACCGTCGCGACGCGATCACCGATGCCGGGCTGACGCATTTCCAGGCGGCCTATCCGGGGCAAGAGATCACCAAGGAGGAAATCTTCTACTACGTCTACGGCCTGCTGCATTCGCCCGACTACCGCGACCGCTACGCCGACAACCTGACCAAGGAACTGCCCCGCATCCCGGCGGTGAAGACCTACGCCGACTTCCGCGCTTTCTCCGACGCCGGGCGGCGTCTTGGCGACCTGCATGTGAACTACGAGACGATAGAGCCATACCCCGTCACCTACAAGCAGGGCACCCCCGCGCTGTGGAAGATCGACGATCCGAAGGCCTTCTACCGCGTCACCAAGATGAAGTTCGGCGGCAAGGCCCGCGACAAGGACAAGACCACAGTGATCTACAACGCCAACATCACCATGACCGACGTGCCCCTTGAAGCCTACGACTACGTTGTCAACGGCAAGCCAGCACTGGAATGGGTGATGGAGCGCCAAGTGGTCAAAACCGACAAGGCCAGCGGCATCGTCAACGATGCGAACGACTACGCCAACGAGACCATGGGCGACCCGGCCTATCCCCTGGACCTGTTCCGGCGCGTGATCACGGTGAGCCTTGAGACGATGAAGATCGTGAACGGGCTGCCGAAGCTGGACCTACCGGCATGAGGCTCGCAACTCTTCTGCTGGGGTTACTTCTGGTCCCGATCGGCAGCATGACTCAGCAGGGCCCCTTCTGCTCCTGCGGCGACTAACAGGCCTGTCTTGGCTCTCCCCACCCCGACCGACGCCTTCGGGCCAAATCGCTTCCCGTCACGCGACCAGTATCCATTGCAGGATGAGCGGGAAGCAGACAGCCGCTGCAGCCGCTGCAGCCACTAAAGACACAGTTAATCTCAGAACCGGCCCTTCGATATCTCAAGTCCGCCCCAAGCTCTGGACGTGAAGCGAATACACTCGTAATACTACAACAATGGCGAAGTGCCTACTGTGAGGAAGAATCTTGAATAGCGTTGAGTATTTTGAAGTTGATGGGTTTTGGGGTGACAGAAAAATTCGTCTGAAGCTAAATGAGGATATTAGCTTCTTGATTGGGGCAAATGGCAGCGGAAAAACGACTGTCATCAATCTTCTGTCTGCAGTCTTACAGGCCGACATACCAACCCTCTATGCAATTCAATTTGAACGTGCACTTATCCGACTGAAGACCAAGGGCGCGAATAAAAAGCCTGTAATTGAAGTCGCAAAAGTAATCGACACGGATACGAATAGTTTCGAACTTGTCTATACGGTCAAAGAAAAATCAAGCGACAAGGGGACCGTTTACCGCGTCGAAGGCCCATTCGATGAACGAATATATCATGATCCACGTTATGCGCGTTCAAGGCGACTTCGTGAAGAAGGTGCCCGTTTGGGGAGTATACTGAACGATATCGTTGAAGTGAATTGGTTGTCGGTTCATCGAACCGCGCATGACCTTTCGAAAAAGCGCTATCGTGACGAGGAGGCAGAGCCAAGCGTAGATATTAAGATACGCGAAATCTCACGGGCATTTGCTCAGTATTTCTCTTTGTTGCAAGCGCAGGCGGACAAGGAACGCGACAGCTTTCAAGAGGCTGTCTTCCTGTCACTGTTGGATCAAGAACGCGATTTTGGCGCATTATTTGCGCAAGTTGATGAGGAACCCGCGGACAAGAATACGGTTATTGGAATTCTTCGGGGGTTGGGAGTTGCACAAAGCAAAGCCCAAAGAAATGTGACGTCACACCTTTCCCGGCTCGCCAATGCAAAATCCCGCTGGAAGAACAGTGAGAACATCACCGTTGATGATGCTGTGTCGTTGTCTGATGCATATCGCGTAAATGAGATGGTGAAAAAGTGGAGGCATTTGCAAGATGTTCGAAATCAAATTTTCGCACCCCGAGATGACTTTGAAAAAATAATAAATTCTCTGTATTCCGGAAAAGAAATCCACTTTGATGATCGGAATGTGCCCAAGGTGCATTTGCAAAGTGGCGATGAAGTGGACATAGGCGTATTATCTTCAGGTGAGAAGCAGCTCTTTATCTTGCTGGGCGAGGCTGTCCTTCAAGAAGATAGGCCTGTCGTGTTTATTTCTGATGAGCCAGAACTGTCATTGCACGTGAGTTGGCAGAGTGGCCTATTTAAGAACATTCGAAGCCTAAATGGCTCTTGTCAGATAATATCGGCCACTCACTCTCCCGATATTGTAGGGTATTTCCAAGACAAAGTAATAAAGATAGAAGACTGCTTTCATTGATGTTTACGAGAACTGAAGCTGGCTTATCAAGCGAGCACCTTTTTTTTGATGTGGATTGGATTGTTTACTGTGAAGGTAAACCGCTTTCTGATGATGTTTCATCGCTTGATGAAGCTTTCTGGACTAAGGTTCTGTCCGCAAATGGTGTTAGCTGCAAATGCAAAAGTATGGGTTCAAAACCTGAATTAAAGCAATTAGCAGAAACGGTCATTGATGGAAGCGTTCAGCGTGTGCTTGTCGCAATGGACAGAGATTATGACCACCTTATGGCTAATCTCATAGATCACCCTCGCGTTCTATACTCGCACGGATACAGCTGGGAATCCGACGCTTGCCAAAATTTCTCCGTAGAGCGTGTGGTGCAGCTTTTTGCGAATGTAACCCATATTGCGACTATCGAATCAGAATTCAGAACGTTCAGAAACACTATGTCCGGCAAACTTCGGCGTGCGTTCGCGCTTGACTTTAAGTATCACAATCATCCAGAAAATCTATTCGATAGGAGTAAGCCCTACTCAATCATCGAGATGGCGGGCGCAGCTGGACCATCTATTAAGACCGGATCCCTGATCCAAAGGGCGAAATCTATTCCGAAACACAACTGTCCTAATTTGAGTCGAGAGGCTTATTACTCGGCGTGCGGCATGAGGGATTTCTACGGAAAGGCTATCGCGAAACTTGTTTATCACTGGTTTGCTAAAAGGGCGTCGGGACTTGCTGGAAACAGAAAGATCCCTTATGATTCAGTTATGATGAGCATGATTTCATCTATGGATATGTGTGCCCAAGAATCCCTTAGAAATCAGCACTATGCCAACATTGCGAACGCCGCAGTTTCTTAGAGGACTTGGATTGAGGGGCGCTAAAATTTATTTCGAACACATGGCCTCAGCTTTATTTCCTGATTAGAGCCCGAATCCCCTACATATTTTCTGGTCTTTCCTCGAGTGCTGCGTTGTGCTCGGATGTCGGCAATGCGAATGCTGCAATGTAGCGATCCTTACGATCGGGGAAGGCGGCTTGGGGCCGGTCACAACAACGTTTTAGCCAAATGCGAGAGCTAACTTGACGCTTGCCTGTAGATGGCGCTTATGCCCTTTATGAGATCGACCATCCAATGTGCAGTTAGGAAAGGCCGGACTGGATCGCGGCCAGCCGCCCTCCCCACCAATTGACAAACCTGAACAGAGAGGTTCGGCTCGCCGGAAGTTTGGGTTACCCGTTACAGGCCGGGCTCTCGTATTGCGTCGCCCACTTCGCCCTTGCCGCGATATCCACCAGTCGGCGCTGCCGGTTATCAATGCGGCGCCATGCCGAACGGAAGTCGCGATGGGACATTGGCAGAAGGTCATCACGCCCGAAGGCAAGCGCGATCGTAATTGCCTCGCTCGTCGACATTCCCCGCACTGCTTCCTGTGCTTCCTGTTTGCAGAGTAGAACCCGGCGGCAGGCCTCGGCATCCCGGTAGCTGGAGTTCAGCGCCGCGTGTGCTTCCGGGTCGCCAGCGATCTCCTTGAGTTTCATAGGTTCGATGCCTTCAAGTTCGATGTAAGTGGTCATGGTTTGTTCCTTTTGTTGCTTGCCCACTTGGGTAGACAGGAGATTGGAACTTTGTAGGAAACGCGAAACAGTTTTTTCGGGGTGCCCGGGAACAGACGAGCGCCCATATCCTCGGGCTGATAGTTGGCAGTCCGAACTTCTGTTGAGGTCAGGGCGAGCCGTGTTCAGGATGCTGTGGAAATTTCAGTGAGGGCGGGAAAATGTTGAAAACGCCCAGCGTCCATCCCGTGCGGATGGTTGTTGGGCGTTTTCAACATCCTTCGGAAATAAGGGAATTTTCGGTGGGGAACGGCAATACGCACTGATGCCTGCTCTCCCTTCTCAAAGCTTCAATTCCACATCCATGCTGCGGTGGCCTTCGATTTTGTCTACGAATTCCTGGGCGGAAGCCAGTCCTGTCGAGTGGTCGTAATGCCGCTGCACTGTTCGTTCGCTGCGGTGCCCGAGCAAGGCCGTTGCCGCGCGCGCGCCCGAGGTCAGGTGTTCGCTGGCCTCAGTCGCGACGTTGTCACGGAGGCGATGGATAGATACCCGGACGCCGAAGGCGCGTGCGGTCACATCCCCGGTGAGACGTCCGATCTGGCTTTCGCTGATGGCGACATCGGGCGACAGCATCGAGGGGAACAGATACTGCCCCCGGTCAAACAGCGGCCGGTAGAAGTGCCTGTATTCCAGAAGTGACTCGGAAAGTTTCTGACTGGTTAAAGTCCTCTCAAACGGCGCACCGTTCTTCCGATCCTCTGGCAATTTCAGCATGCGCGCCGGGATTCGAACGTGGACCAACCCTGCATCTGGCAGGTCGAGGGTCTGGTCGAAAGCCAGCGCGGACAGCGCACGTGCCCGTTGCGGCAGGGCCGCGCCAAGAGACAACAGGATGCCGTTTCGGAAATCCCGGGCGGCATGGATGCCTCGAAGGCGCCGCTTTCGGGCTTTCTCCATCAGCTCGAACCCGAGGCCGTATATTTCCGATGCTCCGACAAGTTGGGAGCCGGTCTTCGTTATGGCTCCTTCTTGCTCGGCGCGCTCCCGCCAGTCACATGCGACGAATTCGCAGGCCGGCGAGGTGAGGCCCGGCTCGATGACGGTCATGCCTGCCAGGATACGGCCAACATAATCCGATGCCGTCCGCGTTGAGGCGCGTTCTGCAACTTGAGCTGCGTAGCGATCGAGAACCTGACCGGTTGGCCGCAGGGGCAGGCCGTGGGATCTGCAGTGATCCACCCAGCCCACCAGCGCGCGGATCACATTTGCGGAATGCGCGGCGCTCCAAAGGGGGCACCCTTTGGAGCGTTTTCCCTCCATCGATCTCGAGATCCGTTCAGCGATAGCATGATGCCAATCCTTCGGGAGCTCGCCGAGGCGCTTCTGTGCTTTTTCCCATGCGGTTTGGCGCGGCGCCTTCCGGTTCACCCGCGCCTTGCGAAGCACTTGGGCGAAATGCGCACAGCGTTCGGCGCCCCATTTTTCGGTTGCTACTCTTTGCAGATGGGCAAACTCCATGAAGGCGCTTGAGTCGACCTCACAGTGCCGCTGTTCGAGGTGCGTCTCGAGCTTGAGAAGACTCGGCGGCTGATCCTCAGGGGCCGCGTTGCGGATCCAGTTCAGAAGAGCGAGGTGATTATTCATGTTCTTACGAATTCCCTGTAGGAGCGAATTTCATTACGCTGCAGTGCGACTATCAAGATGCGCCAACCACTCGTTCGAGATCAGAGTCTCGTCCAGCTCCGCATAGTGATCGATGGTTGTCTGCAGGCGCTTGTGACCCAGCAAACGCTGAACCTTTGGCAGGTGGTCGAGGCTGTCCCTGAGCCAGATCCAACCGATCAGGTGGCGGTAGAGATGCGGGTTGATGCGGACGCCCACTTTTTCGTGTAAGCGGGCGGTCACCCGCTTGAGAAGGCCGGCGTAATGGCCGTCGGCATTGGTTTTCCCTTGCGCTGGGAATATATACGGGTTCTCCTTCTGTGAAGCAGTCAGTATCGCCGGGCGCACGGTCTCCAAATAGGTGCTAAGCAGCTTGCTCGCCGCTTTACCCAGTTGGATGGTCAGATCCGCGTCGCCAGCGCTCCGCATCTTGACCTGGGCAGCGGGCACCACGATACGCGCCCGTCCATCTTGCCAGACCACCCAGTCCAGCCTCGCCATTACGACGTTCTCGCTTCGGGGAGCTCGTGCGAGCAGGATATCATGCGCCAAGGCGGCCATAATATCGCGACCAAGCTCCGGGTCGATCACTTCGACGGCCTTGGGAAGTGAGCCGTCCGACTTGTGCCCAGCTTTCCGCTTACGCTGGATCGACGCGTCGATGTCGCGCAGCAGCACTGCGCTCAGATCGATGGTCCGCTGTATCCGCGTGTCATTAAACAGCCTGAGCTTGGACATGTTCCGCGGTGCGATGCCCTGATAGTTCACCTCATGCAGCGCGATCGTATCATCTATTTCTCGGAGATCCTCCGGCGAGCGGCAGAGATAGTCACGGGCGATCTTGCGCGCCGTCTTGAGCACACTGGTCACATAGGCGCTTGGGTATTCGCCTCGATTGACCTCCTTCAAGGTCTCCGCAGCGACATCGAGGAATTCTGGATCGGTGAGCTCTTCAATGGTCTCCGGCACAACCTCGACGGACGAGGCAACAGCCTTGGCCAGCGAAACAATGTAGCCGCGGCGCGTCGCGAGGGTCTTGTCGCCCCAAGTATGCTTGCCGATCAGGAAGCCGGCCTGCCGCAGCAATTCGGAGCGGCTGGGAGCGTCTTGCTGACTGGGCTGACCCGGTCTCCCGGCTTTCTCCAGCCGTTTTGCGCGCAGCTTCGCCTTCTTAGCGCTGATTTCGCCTGCGGCCTCTTGCCGATCCATGCGCGCGATGAACTCGGCCCGGGACAGCCCATCACGTGAGGCTTTCCCCTGTGCCCAGAGAGCCACCCGTGTATCGAACTCCTTCATCAGGGTAGCGATCTGATCTGGATTCACCCGGAACTTGTCGCGGCCGTCTGCGAACGGGTGCGGGGCTGCGATGAATCCGAAGCGGACAAACCCTGGATCGGAGGAAAGGCGTGCGATCAATGTCGCAATCTCGCGAACGTGTTTCTCGCAGGCAGCGGAACTTTTGGCCGAGGTCTCGACTCGATGGTTGTAATAGGCAGCCAGGGTGTCTTGGGTTACCTCTGCTGGCGCTATGCCTTGGTCGTGGAGGAACAGGAGAAACGCGCCGCTGGCATATACAACCGAGCGGGAAAGATCACTCGAACGAATAGCCTCATGGATCTCCTTGTATCGTCCAGCGATGTCATCGATGCGCCGCTTTCGTTGGCGTGGTTGGCTCGAGCCGGCCGCATTCACGAGCATGGATCGGTATGTGGCGTAACTGCCGGTTGCGAGATCGAAGCGAGCCGGCTCGTTGCGATCGAAGAAGTCGATCACATCTTGTTTGCACACTGGGCGCAGCTCTGGGGCCCATCCGGCATTGCGGCACAACCAGCGCAGACGCGAAACGAGGGTGCCGTCCCCGTTTTGCTGGGCAACCTTGATCATGTCGGCGAAAGTGACGCTCGAACCCGGCTGCGACGCAAAAAGATCATGTCCCGTGGCGGCTGACAGGGCGGACAGGGTCAGGTTGCGCGGGCGAAGGCCCGGAATGTTCAGGATGTCGCTGACGGCTTTCGGGTTGAGTCCTGCGCGCAATGACAGCGCGCGCATGCTTTCACCGCTGGTTTCCAGGTAATCGCGCAGTATTTGATCGAGTGTCATGGAGTTTCCCTTTCAGGTTCGCAGGGGATTTCGAGTTCGAGGTCCGGCCTCACAGGGTCAGGCCGGACTCGAAGCTCGAAGATCGCCAGCCACTCGTCCTTGATCGTCCAAGATTTGCCGAGCTTGGCGGCTTGAAGCCTCACAAGACCTTCTGGTGTCGGGCAGCCGTGGTTGATCCAGTCCCGGATCGTATGCGGGTCCCGGTTGAAGATTTCGGCGACTTCGTTGGCGGTGTAATAGACAGGCTTTTTCAAGATGTTCCTCCATTGGGTCATGGAGGAAGTAGGTTCCGCACTGCTTTCTCGGAAATTTCCGAAGCAAAAAAGACCTCTGAGATGCCGGAGGAGCTTCTGGAGCCACAGAGGCTTGCAAAGGAAAAGTGTCACGCCGGTAAGAGATATCTATTACCGGGATGACACTTTTTTTCCGCATCCAACCGATTTCTTCTCGATCTTCCGAACCGGTCTCACCTCCCTCCTGAACAAACAGGATGAGAGTGATGACTTTGACAAATCGAAACCTACCGGCCCGTGATAGCTCAGGTCGGTTCTGCAATCCTGGCGCCTATCGCGTGGCTCACGCATGTCGCCCGACGACCTTCACCCCGGCATCTGAGGCGCGCCCAAAGTTGAGGTCGGCGTTGACACTGGCCAACCGCACCTTGCGGGAGGCGACCGAAGGCGAAGGTGTGCCAAGCGCTGTAATCCGCGCAAGCCCCGGAGCCGGAAAGAGCACACTTCAGCGAGAGCTCATGGCTGAACGCGCGTCTGAGGGGCAACTTGGGAACGTGGCCTTCCATGTGCCGACGCTTGCCTTGGCTGCGGAGGCGACACGCGAAGCGGAGTGCCTTGGCCTTTCTGCCCAAACCATCCGCGGCAGGTCTGCACCCAGACCTGACGGAAATGGTCAAATGTGCGCCAAGGCCGAGCTGGTCGAGCAAGCAAATCGGATTGGGCTCTCTGCAAAGGAGCATTTTTGCGAAACGAAGTTGGAAGATGGCACAGTTGCACGATGCCCCCATTTCGAGGAATGCGCCTATCTTGGCCAATTCAGAGTGGACGCAGCTTGCCACTTCCTCGCGACTGCATACTTTGCCTTGCCGAAGCAACCAGGCGTAGACCCGGCACTTAGGGTCGTGGACGAAACCTTCTGGAAAAACTTTCTCTGGATACGAGACATCGATCCCATCGCCTTCAGGGCGGCGCGGACATTTCTTCCGACGTCAGGCGCCGCAGATCATGCGGAACTCCTAAAAGCGGCAGCGCAAGTCATGGGGAAGCTTTGTGCTGGGGAGAGCCCGCTGGCATTGCCTTATTCTGCCAGCGATTTTACTGCTTTTGCTGAGCTTGAGCGCAAGGGCCAGGCACCCGCTTCTGACATTCGCCCCGACCAGGACTTCCTGACCCAGAAAATAAAACTGGAGAAGGCCGCTCAGGCGCATCGGAAGGTTTCACGCTTCGCAGCGATCTGGGAAGTGTTGGCTGAGGCAAAGCGTTTGGGCCTGACCGAGTGCGAGCGGCTTCGCCTATTTACAGATGGTGAAAAAGAGGTGCTGCGCGTGATGCGTAAGCAGCCGCTGCGGCACAAGGAACCTATGCTGGTTCTCGATGCCGATGCAGACACCGAGATCTTGGCCGCTCTCGGCTGTGATATTCGAGCAGAGCATGAACTGACCCTGCGGCCTCGAGCCCATGTCGTGCAGGTCCACGATCACCAGATGTCTATCTCGGCACTGCTGAACAGCGAAAGCCACCGCGAGGGGTGCAGAAGGGTAATTGCAAGAGAAGTGCTGCGTGATCGCCTCGCGAAGAACACAGGCGTGCTTGTAGGTGCAACCCGGACGGTTGTGCAGAGGTTCTTCGAGGACGCCGGCCATGATTTCAGTTCAAAAAGTGAGGCCGAGATCAACCAGATCATGCTTGGCACAAAGCTCCATGGGGCACGATGGCTCTGGCTCGGAGGTAGGTCGTTGGGATCGAACCGCTACAAGGACTGCTCCGCAGTGATCGTTCTTGGTCGTCAGGAGTTGCCTGTCTCGACGCTGGAGGATCAGGGGCGCGCACTGTGGGGAGATACCCATGGGGAACCGCTGAACTTTGTGGCGCCGGATATGAAGGGAGGGCAATGGCTACCCCTGGTTGAACTGCCATATGAAATGGCAGACGGGAGTGGCATGGCGGTTAAAGTGCCATGCCATCCAGACCCAATGATCCGCCGTCTTCAATTGCAGTCACGCGAACTCGCTACGCGCCAGTTGGTAGAACGCCTTCGATTAGCGCACGCGCCCTGCCGCAAGCGCGTCATTCTGGTTTGCAATATTCCAATCCCAGGTTTGCCTGTGAATGAAATAATTAGCTGGAATGCTCTGCAGGGGGACCGGATTGAGGCAGCTATTGCGCTTGCATTGATCGACGGAAGAAGGATCAAGTTCGATTACAAGGGTATTGCAGAAGGAGCCCCAAGCGTTTTCAAGGACGTAAATGCGCTAAAAGGATATCTAAACCGCAACAAGGCTTCACAGCGGTTGCTGAATAGATTCAAAGAAGCTGCAAAGACCTTTGGTGGGAGCCTTCGCTTGGAAGATTGCGCAGCCATAACCGCACCAGGCGAGGCCCCTTGGTCAGTGGAGGGTTTGATTTTCTGAAGGAGTAATTGCCAATTGCACGCTGTAGTGCTGGACTACTGGGTGAAGAAGAATATCTTCAAAAACCTTCTTTCTTGGATTGGCGACCAAGGGCAACAATACCCCCACCGCTGTGATGCGCGCGGACAGGGTCTCGTTGTAAGAGATCTGGTCATTTACTCCGGCTATCCTCCTCAAGGAGATGGTAGGGCGCATTCGCTATGAACTGGCGCAGGCGCTCCGGATCGTGCGGCCGGTCTCGGCCGCTAACACGAGCCAAGTAGGCCATCCAGGCGATCGTCACGCCAGCCAGAACGACCGACGCGATTGACACTATAAAATCAAAAGTTGCCATCTCCCTCCTCTGCTCCGTCGTCCATCTTACAATGAACAAGACATGTATAGCACAGGTTCAGTCACAGAGCATGCCGACCCGCGTTCTTTTTATTGTGGGCCCTTCGTTTGTGACGAAGCCTCCCGCAACGCCGCCGAAGTATAGGTCGGTGAAAAGAACTTACGCAACCAGTGCTAACGGAAAAGGGCAAAGCGTTTGAAAGTGCTTCGCCACCACCTGCACTTTGTCGTAGGGCAGCTCCAACTCTGACACGAAGGACGTCTGGAGATGCGGGGAGACCTCAGAGAAGAAGGAAAATGCCGGCCCCATCACAAACTGAGCGACTTCAATGTCCGAGATTGCAGCCGCAAGCTGGCAAGCGGACAGATCCGCATCATATGGTGCGTTCACAGTTCCAAGAATCTTGGATGCAACTTGCACCATCCTATATCACCCTTGCCCAGACCGCCTGTTCGGATTCCGATAAACACCTTATATATGCCCGGCACGCTTCAAGCAATGTTGCAGGCCTAATCGCCCAGAGGTTAGCGCAGACGCCTGCGCAACGTAAAGCGCACCAAGCTCATTGTCGCGGCGCCATAGAAGACTCCCTCCGGGCGACGTCATGCGAGTATGATGTGCAGGTTTTCATGATTATTATATACACCGCCAAGCACGGCTATCACATGTGCGCTGCTGGCAAATCAGACGCTGTCGTGATCGGAAGGCTGGGACGCACCAGACGTCTGAATGGGTCTTGGTGGGCCTATGTAGCGAACCATTCTGCGTCTCTGAGATACCTTGCAAGGCTTTGGTAATCGATAAGGCAGCAAAGGCGCTCAGAGTTTGACGGCGCCTTAAACATTTATCGTAAAGGCTGCAGCTTCCGCAGGACCTGCTTATCTAATTTGCAAATTTCTAAGTATCTGCTTTCCAGTGGTTCATACAGGAACCGGATAATCAGCTCCCTATGCGGTCGCCAAAGACCGGCATATGGGCCCATCATTCGTCTTCTTCATCTAACGGATTGCGCATCACATCACTTGGGCAATAGTGATACGCTCGCTGTCAAATCCCGTGCATGAAGCTCGGATTCAGTATGCCACTGAACTCTTGGAGCTCCTAAACTACAACACCAGGCGGACGCGCACGTGAGACGCCGGTTTTACAGAGGACGACGGCGCAGTGCCCATATTGGCGGCTTGATGACGACGGTGTATCCCGTCTTAGGTGAGCCGTGGAATTTGATAGTAAACTCAAGATGGCCTCTATTCCCGATGAACTGTTTTCAACCGGCATCACCCAAATAGAGGTTCGATGTTGGGAGTGCGGTCATAAGGTGAGCCGCAGGCCCGGTGAGGTGCCTGAGGGCATTACCCAGCATGAATTCGAGCGTCGGTCTGTCTGCAAGTGCGGCACAGGCTGGCCTCAGGTGTCGCGGTTTTCTCGAAAGAAATCGACATCGATGTGATAAGCTTACGTGAGGGAGACAACATGGAACCAAAGATGCCCAGATTTTCATTCCAAGAACGCGCAGCTGAGAAAGCCGCCGAGCGCGAACGCGATGAAGAACTACTTCGCTCTGGTCAGGTTTCACACGCTGATATGGCACGCGCTAACGGCGGTTTCGTCCGAGGGGCGCGTTACAAAGGCCCAGCAAAGCGTATTCAGGCACTCGCTGCGTCCCTGTCGTTAGAGGACGACAGCGCCTGACCTGTGGTGTCATGATGATGAAGAGGAACATGCCGGGCTTAATACGCTCTGTCATGCGCGGCAGGGCGAAATGCCGATCAGGTCGATATCGATAACACCTGAAAGATCACCGGCACGAGGATTGTCAATTCACTACTGCGCCAACTTGGGCCAGCCCTTTTGCATTTCGTGGTGCAACTCGTGGCAGGTCTCGTGGACACGACGCTATGTCTAACCAAGGCTGGAGGTCGGCTTGACGGGACTTTCCTGCCGTTCGCTGCGGCTGCACAGTTTTCGCTGAGGTTGCGAGAACCTTCGAAAGGAGGGCGGAAAGCCGCCGTTCGCCGCAAAACGCACGAACGGCAGCTATGCGAACAAAGCTAAGACAAACACTTGTGCCATGCACGTTTGCTTCAGTTGACCATTTCCGCCCTGCGAACTCGTGCTAAGCGCAAGATGCTGCGCCCGACCTTCAGGTAAACATCTTGGCCAACATCACGATGGCCATGCCCATCATCATTAGATTTTCGGACAGGCTCACAAATCCGAGCGGCACGTTCGAATTACCCCCAACGCAAGCGCATTTTAACTCGCGCCTGTCGATGTAGACGGCTTTGAACACGCTAATTGCGCCAACCGTGGCGATGAAGAGCGCAGCCGGAGCGGCAAATGGGGTAAGCAACATACCGGTCATCAACACGCCCGCCCCGGTTTCAACCCATGGATAAACGTAGGCATATGGCACCCATTTACGTGCCAGCAGGTCGTAGTTGAGGAACATCGTCGTGAAGCTTTCGATATTGCTCAGCTTCTGCATCCCCAGCAGGATCATCGAGACCGAAATGAACCAACCGAGCGTCTGCCACGTGATCGCGCCAAGAAAGCCGATGGACAGAGCAAGCGCTGTGGTCGCAGCAACGGCGAAGAGATAGATCACCGGTTTGTAAGTGGTCGCCGTAGGGTCATAGTCGGTAAGTTCCTGGCGCAGGGCGTCATAGCCGCCAACGCGCTTCCCTTCGATCCAGACTTGCGGGGTCGTGGGAACATCGTATTGCGCCTTGAACGCGTCGACTTCAGACCGCGCGCGGAACAGGCGGTCATCGACCTCGTAGCCTTTGCGCTCCAAAAGCCATCGCGCCTTCTGCCCCGCAGGACACAGATGGTTTGGCAGGGCCATGCGGTAAAGCACGGCGGTTTTCCCTGTCGCGGAGGAGGCCGGATCAGTTGTTACGTCTGCAACATCACGGGTGTCTCTGGGCATGATATGCTCCTTGATCTCAGGGTTTGGTGCGGGAAGTGCCAGGCGCTGCATCCCCGTTTGCTTCGATATCTTCGATATAGAGCTTCATCTCTTCGATCTCGCTGCGCTGCGCCTCGATGATCGCGTCGGCCAGTTCGCGCACGCGCGGATCGGACAGGTTTGCCCGTTCGCTGGTCAGGATCGCGATTGAATGGTGCGGGATCATAGCTTTCATCCAAGCGGTGTCGCCTACCGTATCTTGCGACCGGACCAAGTAGACACCAGCCGCAAAGGCGATGGCGGCACCAGTGAAGATCGCAAAATTCGTCTTTCGATTGGAATACATGCCGAGCATGAAGGCGAGCATAATGATTGCCATTACCCCGCCCATATAGAGCGCCATCCACATCCGCGTCTGGGAGAAGAAGACATGGTCAAGCGCATAAGTGTTGAGATACATCAGGCCATACATCACGACCGTCGAGGTGCCGATCATCGCAAAGAACCGGCCATAGCCGCTGCTTGTGCGATCGTCGTGCTTATTCTTTGAATCCATTGTATTGTCCTCCTAAATTGCCAATGTGTGCCATCGTCTTATACCCATATGGGGTATATTATCCGATCGGCAACAAATCCCGAATGGAGCGACGCCTCATGAAGGCTAACAAGGAAAAGACGCTGGATCGCCTGGCGCGGCTCGAAGGACAAGTGCGCGGCATCGCGAAAATGGTTGAGGCCGACCGCTACTGCATGGACATCTTAGCACAGACTGCGGCAATCCGATCCGCCGTTCTGGGGGTCGAAAAGCTTGTGCTGGAGAACCACGCTCAGCATTGCGTCGAGGCTGCGATTGCCAGCGGCGACCCGGAAGAACAACGCGCCAAGTTTGACGAGTTGATTGGTCTTTTGCAAAAGGCGTCGAAGTAGGCGTTTCGGACCGAATGCCCATCGCGCTCTGGCACCATAGCCAGCGCCTTTGGCCTTCTCTTCGGGTCGGAGCGCCAATCCGCTGCTCCGCACTTTCGGCCGGTTTCCGCCAGAAAATCGCAAACCCTCCCGCGCTGGACACGTTGACAGGCTCTGCGACTTGCGACACTGCTATCTTCAATGCGTTCTTTGACAAACATATCAAACCTCTGTCGCGTCCTTCTCGGCGTGGTTTTGGCTTGTGGTCTGTTGCTCCTGCCGCCCTCGTCGGTTCACGCGCAAAGCGGGATGCATGAGAGCGCGCAGGCAGCGCATCACGCTGGCCACCAGATGAGCGCAGCGTCAGACCTGCAACAAGATGCTGCGGCCCGACCTGATCTGACAGACATACCAGAAAGTTTCGAAGGCGAGCCTTGCTGTGGTGGCATTTGCCTGACGGCGGCGCTGACCACTTCGCAGGATGCCAAGATGACGGCGGTGCGATCCGTTGAATATGCCAGCGTGTCTCACTCTGTCGCCTCTGGCCAGCCCACGGGCCAATTGCGTCCACCTCGAGCCTGAGTTGATCCCGGCCCCCTGACGGCCTTTGCATCCGCGGTTTCCCGCCGCGGGTAAGATCACCTCTTTCTCAGGCAAAAAACCAATGAAATTACCACTGATTGCAGGGGCGATGTCCCTGACCCTCGGGGCTTGCGCCACGACGCTCCCCCCGTTTCCCGATGTCACTGCCGCCTATGTGCAGCAGCCCACGCCTCTTCCCGAAGTCTCCGCGATGACCGCCGCCGACAACAGCACGCGCGGCAGTGCCTCGCCCGCCGAAGAGCAACCCTTTGCAGGCTACCGTCGTCGCGGCGTGGTGGAGCCGCTCGATTGGCGACGATTGAACGCTGAACAGGCAGCTATGCAGGGGATGGATATGCAGGGGATGAACCACTGATGCGTTGGAAATTGAAAACCGCCGCCGTCATTACACCACTGATCTTGGGCGCCTGCACGGCAACGGACCTGCCGGTGAGTTTCTCGGCCCGTGATGCTGGCTTTGCCACCGTGGAGGCACGCACCTCCAAGGCCATCGGCAAGCGCACCGTCTGGGCGCAGTCGCAGGCCGAGACCGTCGCGGCCTCCAAACAGGTCCGCGCCATGGTGCAGGGTAAAACGATCAGTGCCGAAACCGCTGTGCAGGTCGCGCTTTTGAACAACAAGGGGCTTCAGGCGTCCTATGCGCAGATCGGCCTCTCGGCGGCCGAAGCATGGCAGCAGTCCACGCCAGAAAACCCCGTCGTCTCCATCGGCTTGCTGGGCATCGGCGCGCCCGAGGTCGGGCTTTACCGTGCCTTGGAAAGCATGATCGCCGTGAACCTGCTGGACGCTCGCACCCGCAAACAGCGCATCGCCGCTGCCGAGGCGGAATTCCAGCACGCGCAGATGCAGGCGGTGAGCGACACGCTGGCACTGGCCAATGAAACGCGCGAGGCATGGATCAACGCGGTCGCCGCCTTTGAGGCGGTGGGCTACCTTAAACGTGCTGCCGTCACCACCGATGCGGCGGCGGAACTGGCGCAGCAGCTGGGCAAGACCGGCGCGCTCAACAAGGCCGCACAGGCCCGCGAGCAGGCGTTCAATGCCGAGATGGCCGGACAGCTGGCGCAGGCGCGGCTGGATGCGCAATTGGCCAAGGAACAGCTGACCCGGCTCATGGGGCTCTGGGGGCAGGACGTGGCCTATTATGTGCCCGATGCTCTGCCCCGCGTGCCCAATACGGTCAGCAGCCACAAGGGCATCGAACGGCTGGCGCTCGCCAATCGTGTTGATTTGGAAGTCGCCCGGCTGGGGTTGGCAGCAACGGCCAAGGCCTATGGTCTGACCGATGCCACCCGCACCCTGACCGACCTCGAAGTCATCGCTGGTGCCGAGATCGAGCGTGAGGAAGAGGACGGGGAAGTCGAGACCAGTATCTCACCTCAGGTCGAGTTCGAGTTCGTCATCCCAATTTTCGACAGCGGCAAGGCGTGAATGCGCAAGGCCGAGCTTAGCTATCTTCAAGCCGCCAATGTGCTGGCCGAACGGGCGGTGAACGTCCGCTCCGAAGCCCGGGCGGCGGCCACGGCCTACCGCTCAAGCCACCAGATCGCACGGCACTACTCAGACGTGGTGCTGCCTTTGCGCCGCACCATCGATGAAGAGGCTCTGCTCAGCAACAACGGCATGATCACCAGCACCTTCGATCTGTTGAACGACGCCCGCGAGAAGATCGGAAGCCAGCTTGAGGCAGCCAATGCCAAGCGTGAGTTCTGGCTGGCCTCTGCCGGTCTGACCGCCGCGATCTACGGCGGTGGCAGCGGCGGCGGCGGTGCCGGCGGAGAGACACAGATCGCCGCCAGTGGCGGCGCAGGACATTGAGACAGGGAAGCAACCAGATGATTAACAGACGTCAACTGCTGGGGGCCGGCGCTGCGGGTGCAACGCTCGTGTCCTCCAAAGCATGGGGCCAGACCATGAATATGGGCCTGCCCGAGGCCGCCGAGATGGATTCGGCCCTCACCCAAGCGCCGACCCGTCCCACCAGTGGGCCGGACTATAACCCCGTGGTCACGCTCAACGGCTGGACCCTGCCGCACCGGATGAACAATGGCGTGAAGGAATTTCACCTCGTTGCCGAGCCGGTCGAGCGTGAACTTGCTGATGGTATGGTCGCGCGCCTCTGGGGCTACAACGGTCAGTCCACCGGTCCGACCATCGAAGCCGTCGAGGGCGACCGGGTGCGCATCTATGTTACCAACCGCCTGCCGGAACATACGACGGTGCATTGGCACGGGCTGATCCTGCCCTCGGGCATGGACGGTGTCGGCGGGCTGAGCCATCCGGGCATCCCGCCGGGCAAGACATTTATCTACGAGTTCGACCTGACCAAATCCGGCACCTTCATGTATCACCCGCATGGGGATGAGATGGTGCAGATGGCGATGGGCATGATGGGCATGTTCGTGGTCCATCCCAAAGACCCCGATTTCATGCGCGTTGATCGGGATTTCCTGATTATGCTGAACGCTTTCGACATCGATCCGGGCAGCTACATCCCGAAAATCATGACGATGACGGATTTTAACCTCTGGACATGGAACAGCCGCATCTTCCCGGACATTGACCCCCTGGTCGTCAACCATGGCGACAAGGTTCGCGTGCGCGTCGGCAATCTCACGATGACCAACCACCCGATCCACATGCATGGCTATGACTTCAAGGTCACCTGCACGGATGGCGGCTGGGTGCCGGAATCGGCGCAGTGGCCCGAGGTCTCCATCGACATTCCCGTCGGCGCCATGCGCGCCTATGAGTTCGTGGCCGAGCATCTGGGCGACTGGGCGATCCACTGTCACAAGTCGCACCACACGATGAACGCTATGGGCCACGACGTGCCCACGCTGATCGGCACCAACAGTTCCAACATGACACGTCAGGTCCGCCGCGTGCAGCCTGAGTTCATGCCCATGGGCACGGCGGGCATGGCGGATATGGGCGAAATGTCGATGCCGCTGCCCGACAACACCGTGCCGATGATGGCCGGCTGGGGGCCGCATGGACCCCTTGAAATGGGCGGCATGTTTTCGGTCGTGAAGGTGCGCGAAGGCATCGACGCGGACGACTACGAAGATCCCGGCTGGTATGAAAACCCTCCGGGCACCGAGGCGTATGAATGGACCGGGGAACTGCCGGACTTCGCGCAGAACCACAGCCCGAAAACCCAGATCACGCCGAAACCAACCTCCAAGGGCTAAGCGGCTCTTGGACTATAATCACCTCTAAAACCATACAGGAAACACCATGAACAAATTTCTTCTCTCAACCGCCCTCAGCCTTCTCATCACCGCTCCGGCCTATGCGGCAGGCACCCATGGCGGCGGTCACGCCGATGACGGCCATGGCGACATGCACAAGGAAATGGCCGCAGGCATGCCCGGCAAGGCCGAGGCGGTTGACCGCACGATCGAGGTGACCATGCGCGAAACCGACGACGGCGAGATGATCTTTGAACCCGCCGAGTTCGACATCAAAAAAGGCGAGACCATTCGCTTTGGCGTCACCAACAAAGGCGAGATCGAGCATGAGTTCGTAATCGACACGATGGAAGGCAATGCCGAGCACAAGGACGCCATGGCCAAGATGGACATGGAGCATGACGACCCGAACTCCGTTCGCCTTGATCCCGGCATGGAGGGCGAGGTGATCTGGACCTTCGCCAATGAAGGTTCCTTCGAGTTCGCCTGCCTGATCCCCGGCCATTACGAATCCGGCATGCATGGCCCGATCACCGTGAAGCAGTCTGATGAGGCCCCCGCGGCGCCCGCCGTCTACTCAACCGGCAAGATCAAGAAAGTCGACGCCAAGGGCAAGAAAGTGACCATCATTCACGGCCCGCTGGAAAACCTCGACATGCCGTCGATGACCATGGTGTTCAAAGCCGATGAGACGCTGATCGCCAATATGAAGGAAGGCCAGAACATCGAATTCGTGGCCGACCGTGTAAAAGGCAAGCTGACCGTCACAGCGATGAAGTAAGCGCCGACAGCAGGGCCGGTGAACTGGCTGGCCCTGCTCTTTCCACCAAACAATAAGGCAGTTCGAGTAATGAGATCGCGTGGAACCACCGCCCTTTGGGCCATCGCTGCACTGCAGGCAATTGTGGCAATCTTCTTTTCCGTCTGCTTCCTGCTGGACGCCATGGGAATGGAGCCTGACTTTCTGATTTGGCAAAGCCACGAGTATCAACAAACGATCTTGGCCATCGGCCTGAACCTCGGCGTGGCGCTTGGTTGGGTCGCCCTCAGGACCAGTCTGCAACGTGCGCGGCTGGCCGAAGATAAGATGCGCCGCTGCACCTCGGAGTTCTCGATGGTGATGACGCAACATTTCACGGATTGGCGGCTGACCCCCGCAGAGCGGGACGTCGCGGTCTTTTTGGTCAAAGGACTAAGCACCCGCGACATTGCGGAACTGCGCGGCACCTCAGAAGGGACAATCAAGGCGCAGACAAACGCGATTTATCGCAAGGCTGCCGTCACCGGGCGCACACAGTTGCTCAGCACCTTCATTGAAGATCTGATGGATGACGCATTGATGCCCGCGGAGGCCCTGCAAACTGTGGCTGTGAAGGGTTCGACTATAGGCGCTGCAACCAGAACAAACGCCGCCCCCGCTTAATCGCCTGAGGAAAAGCCCCCAACAAAGCAGGTTGCCCCTTCATGATCCAAGCAATTCTTCTATCAGTTCTGGTCGTCAGCATCTGCACGGCGATCCACTATTTCGTGCTCAAATGGGTTTCCGATACCATCGCGCAGCGCAAAAGAGCTGCGCATGGCCAGAACCTTGGCTTGGCCATCGGCGCAATCACAATCGCGCATGTCATCGAGGCTTTCATCTATACGCTGTTCTTCCTTTGGGCTGTGCAGGGTTTGCAAATCGGCGCGCTGAACGTCTCCGGCCCGGCGGGCAAGCCCACCACGATGATGGATTATTTCTATTTCTCGCTGGTCAACTTCACCACCTTAGGGCGGGGCGACTTGACCCCCGTGGGGCACCTGCGCTTCCTTACCGGGATAGAAGCATTTCACGGCTTTCTCATGATAACGGCGTCAGGAAGCTTCGTGCTACAGATCATGGGGGGACGCGCCCCCCTGTCGGACAAGGGATGACCCAAGTGGTTCGACTCATTCTCTTTCCCGATAGAGAGCGCATAGGCGGCCCACCTCCAACCCGTCATCGGCAGTTGGGATCGGCCCCGGCAGGACATACCTACACGCCTCGGACATCGGCGCGCCCTGTCCCCCGTGGCAGCATCAATCGCAATTTATCCCGATAAGGCATGACATGAACAGAAGACAATTCCTTGCCAGCGTCTCAGCCGCGACGGTCCTGCCACTGCCGGGCCTCGCTGGTCAAACGCTCCTGAAGCTGAGGGCCGAGGCCGTCACGCGTCAAATTCTTCCCGAAGGGGAAGGCGCCACCGCGATGCTGGGGTTCAACGGGTCGATGCCTGGGCCGGAACTCAGGGTGAAGCGCGGGGAGCGGGTCTCAATCGAGGTCAAGAACGGGCTCGAAGAGGGCACCGCCGTGCATTGGCACGGCATCCGGTTGGAAAACCGGATGGATGGCGTTCCGGTCCTGACGCAAGACCTGATTAACCCCGGTGACAGCAAGACCTACAGCTTCGTCCCGCCCGACGCGGGGACCTACTGGTATCATTCGCACTACATCTCGCAAGAGCAGGTGGCGCGGGGTCTGATGGGGCCGCTGATCGTCGAAGACGACGCCCCCCTCGATCTGGACCATGACATCACCGTGATCCTGTCCGATTGGATCATCGACGAAGATGGCAGCCTTGTTGATGAATTCACCGACATGCATAGCGTCGCACATGCGGGCTATATGGGCAATTTCGCCCGCGGCTTCCTATCGCGAAGCGATGTGCGGCAAGGTGATCGCATCCGCCTGCGGCTGATCAACGCGGCGACCAACCGTATTTTCCCCCTAAGCATCTCTGGCGTCTCTGGTTCGGTTGTCGCCTTGGACGGCATGGCACTGCGCCAACCCCGCGCGGCCTCTGACCTCGTTCTGGCACCGGCCCAGCGGGCCGATCTGATCGTTGATGTCACGGGCCCGGTCGGCTTTGACATGCCCACGCGGCACGAGCCTTACCGTCTGGCCGAATTGTCCATCTCCGGCGAGAATACGGATCGGCAATCTGGCCCTCTGCCGACACTGGCCGCGCCGGCGTTGCCCGCACCGGACGAACCTTCTCAGCACCTGACGCTGACCATGATGGGCGGGGCCATGGGCGGGCGACACGGCGGCGCCAACATCTGGTCCTTCAACGATGTCTCGGACCTGCCCGCGGAGCCCTTCGCCACCATTCCCCGCGGCGAGACGGTGCGGATCACCCTCGCCAACGAGACCGCCTTTGCACATGGAATCCACCTGCACGGGCATCATTTTTTCGAACTCTCCCCCGACGGCAGCCCCGGAGACCTGCGTGACACGACGCTGGTCGCAGCCCGTGAACGCCGCGACGTGCTCTGCGTGTTCGACAATCCGGGCCGCTGGCTGATTCATTGCCATATGTTGAGCCACTCGATCGGAGGGATGCGCACATGGGTAGAAGTTGCATGAAACGGGCTGCTTTGATTTTCTGTGCGGCCGCATCGGCAGCGCAGGCCGATCACGAACTCGACGGCCGCAATCTCGTTGCGGGGCGCTCGCTCTACGCCGAGAACTGCGCCGCCTGTCATGGCGCAGACCTCGAAGGAAAGCCCGACTGGCGAACCCCAGACGAACATGGTGTGCTGCCCGCGCCGCCGCATGATGCAACGGGGCATACTTGGCACCATGGTAATACGCTGTTGTTCGACTACACCAAGCTCGGGGGCGAGGTTGTGCTGGCGGCCCGGGGCGTGAAGGGCTTCAACAGCGGCATGCCCGCCTTCGGTGAGGTAACCTCAGACGAAGATATTTGGACCATACTTGCTTATATCAGGTCGACCTGGCCACCGCGCTCAAAGGCTGCTCAGGCCAGCCGAAATCGACTACATTGAGAGCCGGCAGCTTTGCTGGGGCTCGGCCCCTAAACTGATACCGACAAGCAGTAGGGGCTAAGATGTGCCACCTAAATGACCAGAAAATGCGACCATTCGTCTAAGCCTCGGCATCGGGCGATAGAGGGCGTTTCGGTCATTCGCTGAAACCTGGTCGAACGACCGCTAAGGACCGCTCTTGGCGGCGCAGCTTATGCCGCAACTGCGAAGAACTCCGCCCCACAAACGGTCAGTTTGGGCTTAAAGCGGACGTAGCGCTTCGAGGCTCAGAAACGCTCAGCTGTGGCGTAGCCGCCGAGAGGTCGACGGCTGTTGATCAAAGGCTAAGAGCCTTCTCCGCCTCGCCGTGTTCAAAGGCGTCTGAGAGAGATTTCAGATCTTCTCCACCAATACCAAATTGCCGCATGAGAGGTCTCCACCGCTTGGCGATGAGTGAGGCCATTTCTCGCGCCCGCATGCGCGCTTGGTTCTCCCTCAGATCGAAGAACTCCGCAGCGGCCACCGCGAGATCGAGTGACGCCTTAAATGGCCCTCCTTCTATGATCGCCGTCTCGAGATAGCGATGGCCGCCCGCTTGTGGGTTCACATCGAAGAGCGGAGAGAGCCGCCAAAGGCCGTTGTCGGCGTAAATGAATCCGTGGTTCTTCAGGTGATCATCCGTGTTGGTGACGAGGACGTTGAAGGCCATTCGCGCCCAAAGTTCATGCAAATCTGCCCGCGCAGCCTTACTGATCATCCGGATCGCCTCTGCGATCTCTGTATAGGAGCCCTGCTCCGCACCGGATCGATTAAGAGCTGTGCGCGCTGAAAAGTAAGGGACACGCGCGCCCGCCCGCCGATCGAAGCGTCTGATAAGGGCCACTGGATGGTCCGAGTTTTCCAACATCAACCGAGCGTCTAACGCGCGCAGGCCGCATTCCCGCGCCAACTGTAGGGTCGCGACCTCGATGCGCTCCACAGGACTTTGGTCTCTCAAGGATGAGAACTTAGCAATCCAGAGCGCGTCGCGGTCTTGCACATTTACCTTCGGCCGGGCGCCGCCAATCGAGCCGCCAGCGCCTGCGATCAAGCGCAGATCCTCGCTCGACACCTCGCGTCGCTGCTCGACCCTGACCGCAATCTCCCGGAGTGTGTCAAGCTGGTTGAGGTTCGGCACCGGTGTGCGATGTCCACTAATGATTCCGCCACCTTCTTCAGTGAACCGGAGTGCACCCTGACGCGTGGCATCATCCAACAGAGTAAGCATGTCGAATTCGCTGAGATCGGCACCGTGAACACGCGCCATCAAGAGACGCCCCCACGCATCAGGTGTCGCATCCTGAAGGACGGAAGGCAGGCTGTCGCGCTGATCGACTGTGGATGCCTTAGACACATAGGAGGGCGTTAATCCGAGCGGCAGCTGAGGTGCGATCGCAAAGGCACGCGCATCGTTAAGCCAGCTTTCGAAATATTGAAATCCGGAATGATGGCGGCGCGAACTTTGGGTGAACCGCAGCTTACCGACTGGCAAGAGTGCGCTTCCAAGGCAAATATGGGTGACCTTCTGTTCCGGGGCGCCCGCGGCCATCAGAAGCCTACGCCTTCATCATCATCACCGTCGGCCCCATGGCGGCTATCCGGAGCTCGTGCGCCGCCGCGCTTTACATAGGATATCCCCCGCTTGGGAATTGCGTCGACTGCGAGGGACAGGCCCACAGCATCCTCTTCTATTCGCAGGATCTCCGCGAGTGCATCGGGCTCGCCGAGCGCCGCAAGCACCCCGGCCAGTTTCCCGATGCCCACACCAGCATCGCCCCGCTCCAGGCGCTGGATCGTCTTTTCTGACACGCCCGCGCGTTCGGCGAGATCGAGCATGGCAAGACGACGCGTGAGGCGCGCTTGTTTGATATTGCGGCCAAGGTTTACTAAAGCCCTATGGGCACGGAGATTCGACATTTCTGGTCTTATGTGGCTTCTAAAGTTTAACTATTGGACATATATGACTTATTAAGCGGTGAACTTCAACTGACAAGGTCGGAGCGGGCCGATGGGCTCGGCGTATCGTTGCAAGATATGGTTAATCTCTTGCCGCTGTCGGTATCCGAAACGCCACAGCGGGTGAGGGTTTTTCAGAGATCACTAACACTACAGCGCCGTGAACAGGGTCTATTCTCCAAGCCCGTTCTTGGCTTCGGGAAGTTCTTTGTCGTAAACAAGGTTCCCGTCCTCATCGAGGCCAACTCCAAGCCCAAGGCGCCGCAGTCGTTCGAAAAACGCTTCCTCATCGGGCCCAGGCTGGCCCATCTTCTCTATAAACCATTCCTCCCACTCGGGGTCTGATTCATTCGGTTTTGGGCCTGTCATCCCGGTGCTCCTACTCTGCTGAACCGAGTTTATCACAAAGTTGACGCTAAAACCGGCCGGCGCTAAATCCGCCCGAGTGTCGTCTTAGCTCAGTTGGTTAAAGCGCTTGATTGTGGATCAAAAGTTCGCAAAATCGATATTAACAGGTGCCCACACCCACTTCTGTGACATGAACTCTGATCCTTTGGCACATAGGCGTTAGCGCACAGGAGAGAGTATGTGGAAGTGTCACTTAATGAGGGTGAGCGCCGGTCCGCGCATACTTCGGACGTGCGCAGGCCGCGATGTTGGAGATTGAAAAAGTTCGACATCGCTGTAATCGAAGTGGCGCCGCGCGGCTTTCCCTAAGCATAATTGCGTTGCGTGGCCAATGGAACCAGGGCCGCAATTCTGGGACGATGTGAGTGGGCCGTGTTCAGCCGCCTTGGAGTTGAGCTATGGGAAGATATATCACCAATCCAGATTGTTGGTTCCGAGCCCTTTACGCTTTCAGTCTGGGAGATTTTGGGCCTTACCCCTAAATATTCAGCCCCGAATTTACCGCCGATAAGGCCTATGACGAGTTTGCCCAATTTCTTTCAAGAATATCCTCTCGCCTATTCTGTTGTATGCCGACATCGCATCACGCCGCTGCTGTTCACGGAAGAACTCCTCATACATTCGTATGAAGTTGCCAGCCGCGGCGAGAGTTTTTAAAGGAACTTTAGGATGGTTTATATTCCGTTGCAGCCCCTCAATTATTCCTGCGAGTTGACTGGCCACCTGCTCGTCATCCACACCGGCAAGGGCGTCTTGGCGGAGTTTCTCCGGCCGCGCGGAAAGGAGCTTCGAAACCTCTGGTCCGTTTCTCACAGATCTTAGAACCCTAAGATGGCGTTTGAGAATCTCAATCTCCGATGGCGGAATCGGCATGGCCTCCATGGCTTCACGCACGAAGCGTTCGATCGGCACCCAATCGCTCCACGGTTGCTCCCCCTCGAGGAGGGGGAACAGATAGGAAGGTTCGGAGAAATCCAGAGGAATAGAGAACGAAGCATTAATCGGCCCTCGCCGCTTCGGTTGATAGGTCGCTTCTATCGTTAGTTGTGCGCCCCAGTAGCAAACAGCCACATAAGTTGATCCTGTGTTACTCTCGGCGACAGTGCCGGATGCAACCATAGCATCTCCCTCTTCCATCACTTCGAACGAAAGGTCATCTTCCTCTCCTGAGTTGCTCTTCCCTCCGTCTGAACGAGAGCCAAGCCCCCCCTTAAACTTGTTGCCCTTCTGTTTCATGACCCACTCCTATGCACCAGGCGTAGTCCATTACCTTCATGCGATGCCTTGAGATAACCCGCGAGCGGACTCTGCACGCGCGCTGTATCGAACGGAACTTTGCCCACCTCCTTCAGAAGGCTTGGCATGCTGATGCCCTTTTGCGCGTAGGACTTCTCTCCTTCATCTAACGGTTCGTGCCCCATAAGTTTGCGCCGGTGGGCCCCCGGACAAGACGCATCTAATAGACGGTGGTGGAATGTGGTGCGTAGGGCGTGGAAATCAAGCCCGTGCCAATAGACGTCATTTGTGCGGCGATAATACCCGAATGTCTTTGTGAAATTCTCGGTGTAGGTGCCCTTGTTCGCACCTCGCTTAAGCGAAGGAAAGAGGCGACGTTGGCCGTTCTTTTTTGCCCGCTCAGCCAACTCCAAGAAACCCAGTTCAATCAAAGCCGGATGCACCGGAACCTTTCGCGTCGCATTTGCAGATTTGACTGAATCTCCCAATTCCTGCCGCACGATGACGTAGGCGACCTTGCTGTCCCATTGAACATCCATCGGTCCCAGTTGGGCGGCCTCTTCACTGCGAAGCCCCATCAGGGCGGCAATCAGCGGCATCCAGAAGAGTGGATCTGCGTCGCCATTCGCCTTCCCCTGAAACACTGGAGACGCTAAAAACTCGTCAAACCGATCGTCCCAGGGTTCCCGCTCCAGCAGGGCCTCCGTCGCCTTCAAGGCCTTTTCTTCACGGTTGGTAAAGGAGCAGATATCGAAGGGATTCACTTCAATAACACCGAGCTTCTTGAGCATGGTGCCCACTCTATTCACGGAGCGGACAAGCCGCACGAAGGTATTCACGCGCAGTCGTGGTTCAGCCTTTGCCATGCGGAGGTCGCGAATTTCTGCCTCATTGGTGATGCCGTTTCGCCGGGCTTCGCGCTCGGCCGCATCCATGGCTGCCGCTTCGCGCTTATCCACTTTGGCGTTTAGCGCTCGGTAGCTCTTCGCAGTATATTTTCTACCCTTGCCATGGTATTTTGACAGCCTCCGGATCATTTCAATTGTGCTCTCAATGTCGTCGGGAGACGCTTGCGTAAATTCTGTCGCTCGAAACTCCTCGGCCCAAATTTTGGAAGCCGTCCTCACTGAGGAAAGCGATGACTTTTGCCACTTGTCCCCTACCGCCTTGTCCGGTTTCTGATGCCTTTGCCATTCATCGCCGAACCCTGCGGACTTCAAGGCGGTATAGACCAAAAAGCCGTCTGACACCTCCATTGCACCACCTTTCTTTAAAGCTGCGAGAACCTCAGGAGAGCAGGACTGCAGCACACCTCGGCTTCTCAATAGGGCGTGGAGCCCTTCCTCCTGCGCAGGCGTGGAGGGCGCAGGTGCGTGTTCTTCAAGAACCTCCGTTTGAAGTGGCGACTCTTTGATTGATGCAAACCAAGATCGGGGAAACAATTTCATGGCTTCTTCCTTGTTAGTAGGAGCGATGGACGTCATCGTCGTGGGAGTTTGGGCATTTGTGCCAGGGTTTGATTGTTCAGCAATCACGCTGGAAAAGTAGGGACTCGGACCGGGGAACTCTCCTTGGTCGCGCCGGACCTTCTCTTGGCTCGCATCGAGCATCACGCGAGTAGCTTCGTAGGCGAGAAGGCGCGCCTGTTCGCTCGCCGCATCGGGAAGTTTGATGCCAAGATGGTTGGCAACATGCCGCAGCGGTTCCCGCACAACGCTGTAATCATGCTGAAGGAATGCCTGCCGCAGAACCGTCTGACGGGCGGCCTCTCGTTCAAGTGCCGCCTGCGCAAGCTTAGGCGATCTTGGATCTGCCAGCGCACGCTCGCGATCATCCGCCTCGATTTCGAAGCGGGCGAAAGCTGTCAGCAAGGTTCTGGTATCTTGGAGAGAAAGGCTCATGGTCGTCGCTGCGTAGAGGAAAATCTGATCACTGAGGGCACTGAGCTTGCGGGCAAGAGCAGCGGCCTCCGGCAAAGCATAGGTCTTCAGCGGAAAACATACTGAGGATCCCGCAACGACGGTTTGAATCCCACATTTATTCTTATGCAAATCCGGTATCCCGTCCGAAGGCAGGTTTGCATTGCGCAAAACGCACATGGCTTGGGTCGGTTTGACCCGATCTGGGACGAGTCCTGGCGGTTGGGGGCCTTTCGCGACCTCATCCAGATGAAGGATTGAACGGGGGATTCGTCGTCGCCAAACGTATCCCTGAGGTCGAAGTTCGAGATGAGGAATGCGCGCGTGTTTGGAACGGGGTTGTGGCACCAAGAGTGACTCCTTGTGACTCCGTTGTGTCCGGAGTGTGTAAGGCGGTGTGTCAAAACCTGTGTCCGAAACGCGAAAAGCGCCCCCGAGGGAGCGCTTTTTCGTTTGTTTCCAACCAGTTCAGAGGAGGTTGGCTCCGGCGGTAGGGATCGAACCTACGACCAATTGATTAACAGTCAACTGCTCTACCGCTGAGCTACGCCGGAATGCCTATGTCTGTCTTTCGGGCAACGCCCTCGGACAGCGGCTCTTTAACGCGGGCGGTCCGGGGTGCGCAAGAGCAATTGACCGATTGAAGCGAATTTTTTTCGATTATCTGCAAACCCACGTGAAATGCGCCCCGCGACACGGTTCGGCACCGGGGGCCGGCATCACAGGTCCGTGACACATCCCCTCCTCCGGCGCTTAGGGCTGGACGGGTTGCACGGGCTGCGGTTGAAACTGGGATCGTATGAACAACTCAATGTCCTGAAAGGGAAAACATGACCTTCCTCTCCCCCTACCAGCCGCAGATACTCTCGCTTTTCCGCATCATGTCGGGGCTCTTGGTGCTGCAACATGGCACGACCAAGATCCTTAGCTTTCCAGCCGGACCGATGAACGGTGTGTCGATCGCCTCGATGGGTGGAATCGCGGGCGTAATCGAATTGGTCTTTGGCGTCTTGCTGGCGATCGGCCTGTTCTCGCGCCTGTCAGCCTTTATCCTGAGCGGCTTGACGGCGGTGGCCTATTTCATCGCGCATATGCCGCAGGGGTTCTTTCCGCTGCTGAATGGCGGTGAACTAGCGGCGCTTTACAGCTTTGGCTTTCTCTACCTCGCAGCCGCCGGGCCGGGGCCGTGGTCGGTCGACGCGATGCGCGGGCAAGGCTGAAAACAAAACGGCATGGCCCTGGAACGGGCCATGCCAAACTCACAGGGGTAGCGGCCCTAATTAGAAACCCGCCGCCTGCCCGTCTTTGCGCGGATCGGACCCGGCGGAATATCCGCCCTCGGGCAAGCGCTGCACCAGCTGCGCGCCGCCGAAGCCGAAAGCGTTGTCCGGCGCTTCGACATGGACGACATGGCCCAGATCGCGCAGCCCTTGCAAAAGCTCGGGCGCCATCGCCGGCTCGCAAGCCACTTCCAGCCCCGACAGAATGCGCCAGCGCGGCGCATCGGCGGCGACCTGAACGTCCTGCCCCCAAAGCTGCGTGCGCAGCAGCAGTTGCATATGACCTTGGGCCTGAATCGGGCCGCCCATCATGCCATAGGCCATCAGGGGCTGGCCGTCCTTCATCGCGAAGCCGGGGATGATCGTATGGAAGGGCCGCTTGCCCCCCGCCACGATATTCTGATGCCCCGGCTCAGTGGTGAAGCCAAAGCCGCGGTTCTGCATCGACACGCCCGTCCCCGGCACCACCACGCCCGAGCCGAAGCCCGCGTAGTTCGACTGGATGAAGCTGACCATCATGCCCGAAGCATCTGCCGTGCTCATCAGCACCGTGCCGCCTTGCTTGGGCGCGCCCGCCCCAAAGTCCTGCGCCTTCTCGGTCGAGATCAGCGCGGCGCGCGACTTGAGGTATTCGGGATCGAGCAGCGCCTTTTCGTCGACCTCCGTCATGGCCGTGCGATCCGCCACATAGGCATGCAGATCACTATAGGCGAGTTTGCAGGCTTCGATCTGCAAATGCACCGCCATCAGGTCGTCTGCGCCATGCGCGCGGATGTCGCTATACTCCAGAATGCCGAGCGCCATCAGCGCGGCGATCCCCTGCCCGTTTGGCGGAATCTCATGCAGTTCCACATCGTCAAAACTTTGGCTGATCGTGCCACACCATTCGGGCTTATTGGCCGCCAGATCCGCCATGGTCATCGCGCCGCCATTGGCCTTGGCATGGGCCACGATCTCTTCGGCGATCTCCCCCTCGTAAAAGGCGCGGCCATTGGTCTCGGCGATCAGCCGCAGGGTGCGGGCCGCGCCGGGATTGCGGAACCGCTCCCCCGCTTTCGGGGCGCGCCCCTCGGGGAGAAAGGTCTCGGCAAATCCCGGCTGCTTGCCCAGAACCTCGGCCCCGCGCGCCCAGAGTGTCGCGATAGTGGGCGAGACGAGGAAGCCCTCTTCGGCATAGCGGATCGCCGGGGCCAGCACCGTCGCCAGATCAAGCTTGCCGAACTTCTCCATCAATTCGACCCAAGCGCTGACCGCGCCCGGCACGGTGACACTGTCCCAACCATGCTCGACCATGCCATCGGGGAACCGCTCAGGCGACCAAGCCGCAGGCGCGCGGCCCGAGGCGTTGAGCCCATGCAGCTTCTCCCCATCCCACAGGATGCAGAAAGCGTCAGAACCCAGCCCATTGCCCGTAGGCTCCACCACCGTCAGCGCCGCGGCGGTGGCGATCGCCGCATCCACCGCATTGCCCCCCTGCTGCATCATCAAGAGACCGGCCTGCGTGGCCAAAGGCTGAGAGGTCGCGACGACATTGTCGGCAACCACAGGAGATCGGTGGGACGGGTAAATGGGATCGTGACGAAGCATAGCTGTCCTTTGCTTGGGTAAGGCCAGCGGCGCGGTCAAACCGGCCGCCTGCGGCGTTGCCGGCAAAGTGAACGTGAATGCATCTGCATGCAACTGCCCAGCCGGAGAATTCCGCGGGGATAACGTGCTTGTTGGCGGCTTTGTTACCCGCCGCTGCCCGCCGAGCTGCCTGCCTTGAGGCGCAGCATCTTGCGATGGTGGCGGAAACTCCGCTCGCAATGGCCCGGGGTGAAGATCATGACCCAAAGCGCCCAAAGAACGCTCTCCTCCCGGTATTGCCACGCCCTTGCACAGAGCGACTGATCGGCATCGGAGAAGATGCAATTATGCAGGATGCGAGACCAGTCTCTTACGTTAACCAACATCTGGAACCTCCCTTTCGCTGAGCAATGGGGCGTCTCGCCGTCATCGCCAAGGATCTGGTCCCCCCGGATGTTTAGAATGCTGGCCGAAAATTCTGCCGAGAATAAGGCGGAGGGCTGGTGAGACCGTGCCGGGCAAATGTTACAAAGTTGCAAAGCGGGGGTACGCTGGGGGCGCTGCGATGACGGCCCGAACGGGGGCGGTGCTATCGTGCAGGTGTGGGTGGCGGAGACGAAGGGATTCGAACCCTCGAGACCCTTCCGGGCCTACTCCCTTAGCAGGGGAGCGCCTTCGACCACTCGGCCACGTCTCCGCGGATCGGTCTATCTCAAAAATCCAAGCAATGACAAGCCCTTAGCTGCACTTTTTTTCGGGACATATCGCGCGGCGCAAGCCTCTGAAATGTTACGGAAAGTTAGGAAAAATCGCGGTTTGATTTCGGATATTGGCACAAAACTGACACAAGGTTTTTTGCCCCAAATCAACAGTTAGCCGCAAATCACCCCAGCCCGACACCTTGCAACGCCCTAAATATCGTGCAAGGTTCAACCGATCAGAACTGCCAAAACTTCGCCCCCTGGCTTACCTGCCCAGGGGGCGCTTTTTTTTGGGGGCGGCGCCGCTTGGGCCGCAATCCCGCAAAGCACCCCATAGACGCAAAAAAGCCCCGGCGCTTCCACCAGGGCCTCTTGATTGTTTGGCACGACCTCATGTGCCAGAAGATTTACGCACTAGCCGGCACAGATAATGCGAATATCGCAAAACCCGTGAAAATCGTCTGACCTTTATCACTATTGGATCAGCCCGAACGGAAACGCCATTTTCATCAATTAAGCAACGCGCTCCCGAGACACTCATTTCAACCGCATTAGACATATTCACCCTTTCGCCCTTTTAGCCTCATACCTGCGCATCAGGTCCAAAAACTCAGGCGAACCTATCGCCTCCAGCATCGGCCCCCGAACCGGCTCAATAAAGACCACCGCCCGCCCCGCATCAAAAAGCCGTTGCGCCTCGGCCCTAAAATCCTCACGCGCGGGCCATGGTAAAGCCTCGGCCAGCTTCGCGGCCGCACCGGCCACCGCTACGCAATCCGAGGTATCGACCGACAGCGCCAAGCGCGCCATGCTCATATTCGCCACAGCGGCTTTTGCCGCGGGATCACCACAGCCTCGCTCCGCCGCGCCGGCTGCCCGACACCGGCCACGCGCACCGCAGACCGGTTGCCCTTCGGCAAGACCGGCGGCCCGGCCTCCGCATGATCCAACCATGCGCGGTCAACCGCCTGGTGACCGGCGCCAATCTTGCGCGCTCGACGCCGCCCCGTGGCCGCGTTCTCTTGATAGCGCCAAACGCCGGTATCTAGCACCGTATGCCAGCGAAAAGCCCCGCGCAGAAAATCAAACATTATCGCCCCTCACACAAAACGCGCCGCGGCGCCGAGCACCGGGACCAAAGCCCCAATGCCGGCCCCGGCAAACACCAGCAAGGGCAACGCGCCAGGCCAAATGCTACCGCGGCCGCAAACAACAACGGCAGCGGCGACACCAAGGCCAGCGACCGCACCCAGGATCGCACCCAAGACCGCGGCGACGATCAGCACGGCGCGCCCCCGAGGCGATCAAGCTGCGCCACCGGCGCCGGCCGCTCAGCCTCAACCGCGGCGCGGATTTTGCACCTAACCTCCAACGTCTCGGCCAGCTTTTCCCATTGCAGCGAATAGGCGCCGGCGTCCAAATCCTCACCCCAAATCAAGCGCCCATTAAAATGGCGCAGGGCCGCCGGATCAGAGCCGGCCAGCACAAAGCGCAACCGCCGGCGCCCGAGGCCGAGGCGATCCCCGCCTGGCACGCGGCGCAACCCGGCTGCGATCAATTCCGGCAGCAAGGCGGCCGCGGCCGCCGCCGAGGGCACCAGCACCGCGACATTGCGCCCCCCCTTCATAATCTTTAGCACCTCGCCCGTGACGCCAGCCCGCGCCCGCGCGGCCACCTTGGCCTCATACTCGGCGCGCAGATCATCCAAGGCCACCACCTGGGGCGCGGCGCCGCTTACCTCGCGCCGGCTCATAGGCTGCGCCCCTTGGCCGCCAAGCGTTCCATTTGCCGGCGCACCTGGCGCGACACCGCAGCCGGCGCGACCAGATCGGCGGGCGATGGATCGGCCGAGGGCACATAGACCCCATGCGATGCGCGGCCGTCCATCATCGCGACCACCTCAGGCGCGGCCAGGGCGTCCTCCAGGTCAGCCTCGGCCGGCGCTACCTCGGCCACCTCGGCCGCCATCCGCGCGCGGCGGGCCGCATTGCGCCAGCGGGTTGCCTCGGCATCCGTCAGACCCTCCAAAACGCCACGATCAAATAGGATCAGCCCTGGCCAATCCGCGGCCAATTCGGCGCCACATTGGGCCGAGGAAACCAAGATTTCACCCCCGCCCAAATGCAAGCGGCCCTGCGCGCCCACCACCAGATCGGGGCAGCGGCGCATAAACTCGCGTTTGGCCAGGTTGATATGCCGCGCCTCACCCACCACGAAAAACACCTGGGCGCCGCGCTGCGCGGCCTGGATCGCCTCGGCCAGCGGGCACAGATCAGGTGCGGGCGCGGGGTCAGGATCAGCCGCGCGGTCCACCTCGACCGATACCCCCTGCCCCGCCAAAGCGGAAAGGCCCATCAGGCCGGCCATACTTGCCAAAATACGTTTCATCAAATTTGTCCTTGTAGGTTGCGCAGAATTTCGTCGGGATCGGATTTGGCCTTGCAGGGCGGCACCGCAGCCGCCACTGGGGCATCGGTGACCGGCACGGCGGCATCGCGCGCCAAGGCGGCAAGGCCGCCCCGTGTGGCCAAGTCCAGCGCCGCACGGGCCAGCCCGTAGAGATCGGCCGGCCGCGTCACATAGCCATTGCCGGGCGTGATCGGATCGGCCGCCCCCGGCACCGCCCAGGCACGCCGCAGCCGTGCCGCGGTTAGCCATTGCTCGGCCAGGCCCGCCAGGGCGGCCGGGGCTGTTTCATGCAAGACCAGCCGGCCCGAGATATAAAGCCGCAAGCCGGTTTCAGCCCCAGCCCACCAAAACACCCGCCGCTCGGGCAGTTGCGCCAGCGGGTCACGCGGCGACAGCGGGTCACGCGATGGCAACGCATCACGGCGCGGCCGGCACTCGGGCGCGCGATCCTCGACCGGCAGCAAACAGGCTATATCGCCGCGGACGGCAGCCTTGGCGTCTATCATGGCCGCGCGCACCGCAGCGGTCTTGCCAAACCGGCGGGGCCAAAGGGCAAAACGCCGCATCAGAACGCCCCCAAGAATAGGGCAATGCCAAACCACCCCGAGGCGACCACCATGCAAAGGATATACCACCCCATCATCGCGCAAAGCCCCCAGGCAAGCGGTGCCGGGTCAACGCCAAGATGCGGCGCAAGAAGCCACCCCAACAGCGCCGCGACCCACCCCAGCGACGCCGGGACACCCAAGACCAGCCAAGCCGCTTGATTTCCGCTTAATTCATTCATCGCGCGCCCTCTCAAAATGGAATTTCATCATCAATGTCATGCGATGACCGCGGGTCACGCGACCCCTGGCCGCCGCTTTGATCCTGGCCGCCATAGCCGCCGCCCTGGCCGCCGCCCGCGCCCTGACCACCGCCCTGGCCCGGTAAGCGATCCAGGCCCATCACCTCGCCATCAAAACCGCGCACCGCGATTTCGGTCACATAGCGATCAGCGCCCGATTGATCCTGAAACTTGCGTGTTTCCATCTTGCCGACGATCCGCACGAAAGCGCCCTTTTTCAGGTAGTTTTCGGCAAAACGCACGCAATGCTCGGTAAAAACCGCGACGCTATGCCACTCGGTTTTCTCGCGCCGCTCACCTGTGTTGCGGTCCTTCCAAACCTCCGAGGTGGCAACCCGCAAATTGCAGACCTTGCCCCCGTTTTGAAAACTGCGCACCTCGGGATCGCGCCCGAGATAGCCAATGATTTCCGCGCGATTGACAGACGCCATATTTAATCCTTTCCGCCGCGCGACAGATCAGCCAGCGCGCCCTTGATAAACGCGACCAGGGCCGCCTTTTCACCGCCACAAGCCGCCAGAGCATCGCCCATCCGCCCCACGGCAATTTCAAATTCAGCCCGCGCCATCGGCCCCGCGGCCAAGAACTCACCCGGCGCCGGACAGGGCGCCAAGGCCCGCTCGGGCAGATCGGGCCGCGCCTCGGGGGCCGCGGCCGGCAGCTTGGGCGCGCAAGCACCAAGGGCAAATAGCAAGCCCACCAGGATCATCGCCGCCCAAAAATCACGCATTGCTCGGCTCATGGCTTTGCCCCCCATCGCGCGCGCAGCCGCTCCAGCCGCGCCGCATCTTCCATGTCTTGCGCATCGGGCGCCGCCCAAGCCGCGGCCTCCAGGTCAGCCGCCAGGATCGCGCGGGCGTGCTCGGATTTCTCCAGATCGGCCAGGGCGGCGGTCAGCTTGGCCTGGCGCGCCACCAGCGCCGCCTCCAGGTCCGCCCGCGCGGCCTGGGCCTCGGCCACCACCTCGGCCCGGCCGCGGGCATAGCCGGCGCGCTCCAGCGCCAAGCCACCGCCCGCGATCACGGCCAAAGCCAGGCCGGCCAGGATAAGCCGGCCGCTCACCCGCGCAGCCCCGGCGCTTGAACGTGCATCCAATCGTAATTCTTGGCGCGACCGAGGCTCAAAAAGCCCTCATCCTCCCAAGCCCGCCACCAGCCGGCGGCATCGGATTTGGCCAGGCGCGCGCGGTCGGATTTCCACGACAGGCGGTTGCGCGCCGGGTCGAAATCATCGGCCACGCCCCAAGCGTGCGTCGACCAGGCCGAACCGCCGCGCTTGCGGCGCAGGTTGTAGCAGCCGCCAAAAAGGTGCAGCCCCAGGTCAATGATTTGCGCGGGCGTGTAGATATCCGCCACATGCTCGAAAACCCGTTGCTTGGCCGGCGCGATCAATTCGTGGCACCGAATTTCGGTGACCTCTTGCTTGGGCGCCCAGGCCAGAACCATTTTCCAGGGCACGGTCACCCGGCCGGCGGTGCAACGCGGGCTGCCAGGCTGGCCATAAATCTCGACCATCTGCGCCTCGGTCCCGAAATTGACCTCTGCCCGGCGATCCGGCAGGGCCGGCCCGAGGTTATTGGCCGCGCGCCAATCGCTATAGGCAAAATCCGATTGCGGCCCCCAGTAGCCATCCACCGGCCCCGGCTCATAGCCAGCTTGGATCAAAGAGGCTTGGGCGGCGGCAATGGCGCGGCGCTCGGGCGTCACAGGCGCCCGGCCGGGTGCCATCCGCGCGGGCACGCGATCCGCGGCCGCCAAGGTCAAGGGGCCGGGGTCACCATCAATCGGGCCAGCATAGCCGGCCAGGGCGCGCAAGATAATTTGGGCCTTGTCTAAGCGGTCATTATACATGGGGCAGCGCCTCGGGATCGGGGGCCGCGCCGCAGAACTCACAAGGCTTACCCTGCGCCGCGCGGCGCTCCAGCGCATGGCGGCGCAGAGCGATCAGCACCAGCACCAGGCCAATCAAGCCCTTGGACCCAACCACCAGCCAAGCGGTTGATAGACCTTCATTGCGCGCGAACATAGTAATCAGCACCGAAAAGCCCAAAAGCGCAAAGCCCGCCGCGATCAAGCGGCCCGGCGGAAAGGCGCGGGCGTATTGGTGCGCAAGCCACCAGCAGGCGATCACGATTGAAAGGCTGGTGATATTATTGGCCACCAGTAACGCCGTTAGATTTGTCATTTTTCCACCTTGTCAAAAATGAGTTTCCGCACGCGCTGGACCGCGGCCAGGCCGCCCTCACCCATCAAAAAACCGGCTGCGAAATAGGCGTAAGCCTCCGCACCGGTCAGCTTGTCCAAGACGTGCCCGACCAGACCCCCGAGAAAGATTGCCCCCAGGGCGCCGGCAAAACCTTCAGCCACCCGGCGGGCCAGGCGCGGCTCGGGCGAAAAGATCGCGCGCACATAGGCGCCACCCGCGCCCGCAAGCGCCAAGGCGCTCACCTCATTTGCCGATGCGTTGGGCAGCAATTGCGCCATAAACTCCATCCGTACCCTTTCCCGCGCGGGCGTGCCGTCGCTGCATTGCACGCTATATCGTGCGGTGCGCGCACGTCTAGCCCTGAAATTCAATATTTAGACTGCCCATGCGCTATTTCCGCAACATATGGCGCCGACCTGGATCCCGCGCGGGGCGTTATTCGGCCGGCGATTTGGCCCCGCTCACGCGCGCCACCAGAGCGCCCAGGGCCAGCTTGACCGCCACAAGCGGCAAGACGTAGGGAAACCGCCGCTTGTGCCGGCAGCGCGCGCCCCAGGTCGGGTAAATGTTATCTGCCCAACCCGCGCCGCGGTGCCAGAGCGCGGCATGGCCCACGCCCTGGGCCGTGGTGCATTGCCAGACCACCGATTTAAAGCTGGCCAGGTGCCAGAGAAACCGCGGCCAGGATCGGCCGGCCAGGCGAAAGGCCAAGGCCAGGGCGAATTCTTCGCAATCGCCGCGCACCGGGCCGGCATCGACAGGCACCCGCCAGGCATCCAAGCCCGCATCAGCGCGATATGCGAAATCTCGGCGCATCTGCGCCAACACATAGTCAGGGGTCACTTGTAAAACTCCAAATCTGCCGAAAAATCGGCCATCAATTGGTCAATCTCGGCCTGGCTGACCGAGGCATAGACCCGGTTGTTATAGCGGACGCGCAGCGCCTCTAAATCAGCCCCCACCACGCGCCACTGCGCGGCCAGGTTTAAAAACACCTGCGCCACCTCATAGGCCGTTGGGGCCGTGGTGCCGATTTCCTTCTCAATAAAGGGAAAGCGCGACATATCCGCCGACGATTCCAGCGGGTCCGGTTGCAGATCAACAAAGGCCCGCGCCTCGGCCTCCTTATCCGCATAGATCATTTGCTGGCCGGGAATATCGGTAATGAAGCGGCAGCGCACCGCGCCGGTTTGCCGGTTGATATCCTGGACCGCCACCGCACGCGCGGCCGCGACCTCTTTTTCTAAACTGGCGGCAGAACGGTTTAAGATCATTTGATAAACTCCGCCTGTTGAAACATCCAAGGAAAAGGTGGCTCAATATCCACCACATAGCGGCCCGCATCCGGCAGGGTCAGGACGTGCGCGGTCAGGCTTTCATCCGTGACAGCCTCCCACATGATTTCGTCCAGAACCGGATCAATGACGCGCAGCCGCGTGCCGACAGGACCGGCGGGGATCGAAAGGCTATCGCCGTCAAGTATGGGGGTTGGCACCTCGGGGCGAGGCGCCAGGCCATGTTCGCCATCCACATAAAGCCGCGCCAGATCGGCAACCTTTTCGGTCACGTCCATGACGATGGCGCCCGCAGGCGGCAGGCTGAAACCCGCGCCCACGACCTCGCCAGCCTCATCAAACAGGACAAACTTTCGCCGCCCATCCTCGGGCTGCACTGGCGCCGGCGCGGGCACCGGATCGGACGCGGGGGCTGGCGCTTGATTTGGCTCTGCCCCCGGCATGATTTCTTGTTCTTCACTCACCGCATCACCGCCTTTACCGCCGAGGCCACGCCCCGAACCCCGTTTGTGTCTGCCGCGCCGTTGTTATGTATCCAAAACTTGTGGCGCATCTGAATGTCGTCAAAATCACCGATGATCGACAGAGAATGGAAATACTGCCTCCAGGCGGTGCCTTCCGAACCTGCCGAGTCTTGCGACTCGACCCAATTGCCCCAAACGCCGGATTTTTTGGTGCGGTACTGGTAGCGCACGTTTGTTTGCCCGCCCGTGCTATTGGACCCTTGCCGGATTTCACCAGCCCAAGCGAGGGTCCAAATCTCATCAGGATCAGTCGGGCCGGTAGAAATTGCCGTCGAATAAGTATCGCTTGGGGCGGTAGCGCCGCCCGCCCACTGCATCAAAGACGATCCGTTAGAAACCGCGCCATCAATGATCTTACCACGGCTCACGCCATCATTCTTGATAACCAGGTTGCCGTTGCCATCGGTATCAAGGGTTACATCATCAATTTGGATTTTATCCCCTTTGATCCCACCGTTAACGATCAGGTCAGCCCCATCCATTTCCTTAATGGACATATTGGTGAAGTATTGGACCCCACTCGCGCTAGAAGGCCCGTAAATGTACAGGTGGCCGCCGAGGACATTCGAGGGCACCGTAAATTCAAAGGCATACACTCCCCAAGTGGTCGTTGTGTTTACGCTACCTATGGTCAGGTTACTCGTGTAAGTCCCGTCAGCTTTGTGGAAGTACATCAGAAAGCTAGTGGTCGCAGCCACGTTGGACCACATGGTCACTTCAAAGCGATACCTTTTCCCAGATTTCAGAGGCATGGCCTCTTGCAGTGCACCGCTATTCGAGTACGCGGCAGCGCCCGAAAAGATGGACACATTATGTGCACCCCGATTGAACCGGATGCACCGATAGTTGCTGGTTTGGTAGAAAAACAACTTGTCAGGGCTAGACCAAGGCTTCCACCCAGACAGGTCGCCCGATTGCAGGTTGCCGTTTTGTAGGAGGTTGTTGCCCGAAACTAGGAGTTTCGAGGCGGTGACGGACCCGTCCAAGAGAATGTCTTGGGCGCTGATCTTGGCCACGGACACAGAGCCTGTAGACCCATCTGCCGCGATCAGGTCGATCAGAGATACTTGATTTCCTGCCTGCGCCTTAATCAGATAGCCCGCAGAGGCATTGCCCTCCAAATCGACCACTGCCGATTGCAGGGTTTTAACCGATGCGCTTTCGGTCACGTCGTCCACTTGGATCGACGCCACCTCTTGCCCACCGGGGTTGCCGTACCCCATGCCGATCATCAAGCGCCAACGCGCAGCGGTGGCTATGCTGGCGATACGACGGTCATAGGGCGTAAATTCCCACTCGTAGTCATGCCACCCTATTTGCAGCGCCTTCGTACCGCTGGGGATTTCAAGATAGCCGAGATAATCGCCGTTTGCCTTTGTCGCCACCATCCAGATTTTAAGGGCTGGGCCACCCGACCTAGGGCTGGCACGGATGCGCAATCTGATTTTCTGCCCCTGCACAAAGGGCCGCAGACCGCGTTCAGACATGACACGGTTGGACGTAGTGTCGATGCGCAGCACCCGACCCTCAGTCGTGCTTGTTGTCAGGTAAACATCATTGTTTGCCTCCATCACACTTTGAACGGTTTTGAGTGCGTATTCACTCAAGGCATACCCGTTTGCCCAGTATTCACCGCCGCGCTGCCAAGCCGACTCGAATTGCTGGTCCGCCAACAACTCCAAGTCTTGTTGTATAGACACGGACACGTCCTTGGCCGCGATTGCTGCCAGCCTTGCCCCATCGGCCCCTGAATAGCTTTGAGCGGCGTTTGTTGCCGAGGTGCTGGCTTCCCCTGCCTTTGTTGCAGCCGTGTTTGCACTATTGCTCGCGGCGGTGGCCGAAGCGCCTGCCGCGTTCTTCTCCGCTGTCGCCAGTGAGGCGCTATCGGATGCAGCCTCTGCAAACTGGCCTGCAAGGTAGCTTTCAGTGATATCGCGCACTTCAAGATAGCGCACTTCGCCATATTCACCTGCCGGAGCATTTGGGTGGTTTACAGCAAAGCCGAACTGAACCTCATCGGCTCCGCCGACAGCCCCCGTAATCTGATCGGCGGTTATCTCTTTTTCAATAACATGCCAGCCGCCATCCTTGACAGGCGTGAAGCTGGAAGAACCGTAATTGTTTGTGCCCTTCTCATTCCATGTGAAATAGCAAGAGGCCGAACCGCCCGATACGCGATACTCCATCCGCAGGGCGTAACGCCGCCCCGAAACGATCTTGTGGGATTTCTTTTGATACCACCACGCGGGACCGCCTTGATCGTGGCGGTACCCCTTGCCACCACTGACATCATGGTTGAAGAAATCCACGCTTTTTGTGGTACTGTAATGTGGTCGCCACGCGGCTGGGTCGAGCATCTGAGCGTCAGCGATCATGTTGCCCGCCGCGTTATTGCTGGCACCACGGGCGAGGTTTTCCACCTCTACAAGAGCGGTAATGTCCTCAAACTTTGCCATCGAAAGGCGCGACACGTTTCCGGTGTTGCTTTGAGAATAATTGAGCAGCGCCAGCAGACGGACGTACTTCGTTTCAGGGTAGAGGTTTTCTAAATCCTCAACGGTGAAATCAAAAGAGTATTCGCGGAACGTGGCATCATCTGCGAGAACAACCCCGTTCAAAGCGCCATAGTGGTTGCCGTTGACCCCTGTGTTTAGGCGGGCCGATAGAAAATCGGACCCTAGAGGGACAATGCCGAGGTAGGTTTTCAAACTGTCGGGGTTGGCCTCACACGCCATGCGAAACGACACGCGGTAGGTGTGTCCTGCTTTAACGGCATGGGCTTCTTTCCAGTAAAGGTATTGATATCCCTTCGCTAAAATGTCTTGTCCACCCACTTCGGGGTCGGTGCCCGGAACAACTTGCAGGTTGTCCGTTCCCCAAGATGGGTTGCTGGGGATAATCTCCCCGGTATTGGTGGTGCCAACAGGGCATACGCTTCCCGGCAAGGCAATGTACGGGTCCGACGACATACGCACGACCAAATCGCGGGTTGTGCTGGCTTGCACAGAGGCATTGCTGGCGGCAGTTGCCGAAACACCCGCATCGCCCGCGTGAGACGCCGCAAGGGACGCCGAGTCAGCCGAGGCGCTGGCCGCATTCTGTGCGCTATCGGTGGCGCTTTGCGCGGCAATGCGGTCGGCGCGGGCCGCAGCGGCACTATTGCCTGCCTCTCCGGCTTTTGTATTCGCGGTTTCAGCGGAACCCGCCGCCGCAGACGCGCTGCCATCTGCATTGCCCGCAAAGGTCTGCGCCTCATCCCGCGCCGCCTGCGCTGCATCCCGCGCCGCCTCAGAGCCTTCACGGGCGTTTTCCGCCGACACATAGTCCACTTCTAGGTTGGCGAGATTGCCGCGCGTGAAACCTTCAACTAAGGCGTTATGATCGGCGCGCACCCCATCTGCCCGCTGCAATGACACCGCCACATCATCGCTTAAATCTGTTTTGCCCAAGCGTAAATCATCGGTTTGGGCACTAACCCAGCCCGACCAATCCCCCCGGCGGCCGCTCAACAGCCGGGCGCGGATACGGTAGGCCGTACTCGCCAAAAGACCCTCACCGATAACCACTTGGCCCACGGTCGCATCGGGCACCATACCGGCAGTTACCGGCGCCCCGCCGGCCAATTGAACCTCGTACTCGACAGCCTCATGGCTTGCCGTCAGGGACGCATCCCAGGTCAGCAGCAAGCCTGGCCGGCGGCCGATCCCGTCGCCATCCACCACCGCATAAGGCTGCACTGCAAGCATTTCCAAGCGCCGGCGCTCGGGCACGTTTGGCCGCGGGTCAGGATGAACGACCGGCAGCTCATGCACGGCCGCATCCCACGCAAAATCCCCCGCGTCACGCTCACGCATGGCCAGAGCCTGCAAACATGTTGCCAGATCGTCGGTGGCCTCACCAATCTCAAAAACCTTGGCGCTATACCCTTCACGCGTGCTCGTCCAAGCAATGGCGTCCAGCGGCTCCAACACGGCGGCCTCGGGCGGCAAGGTCAGACTATGGCGGCGAAACCGGCGCTCATCTTCGATCCAGGCCCGCATAAGGCGCTGCACTTGGGTATCGCTGGCCACGGCCGGCAGGTCCACCTGGGCGACCAATTGCCGGCCCCCGTCTTCGGCCTCCCATTCCGCATTGTAGCGCGGCGGGGCGTCGCGGCTTTCCCAAAGCGCGGCCGGGCTTGGATGCGACGCGTGGATCGCATTATGTACCCCGTCAAGCCCAGGATAAGGCGCCAGGCTTTTGGGGCGGTCCACCACCACATCATCATCAGACATGAAAAACACCGGCAGCGCCGGCGGGCCAACGCGCAGTTTATACACCCCGCCCACTTCGGAAATGCTGGCCGAACAGGCTTTTAATAATTCTTCAATGACGGCCGCCGGCTCAGTATCCACCGACACCTCCAGCCCGGCGCGGTATTGCGGCTCGGTCCCGCCCGCCTCCAGCGCCACCGCCACGTCGCACTCGTTCATCGCGGCAAACCAATTGTCCAAGGGCAGATCAGCGGCAGCCACCTGGCCACCCCAGCGGCGGCCATCGGGCAGGGTCAGCCCGCGCAAAATATTATAGACCATCACCGCCGGGTTATCGGTCTGCGCCCAGGTGCTCGGGTCGCTCCAGCGTTGCGTGCCAGTGCCGCCCACCGACCCATCGGCGCGCGGGTCATAAAGCGGAATGCCCCTCACCTCAAAACGGACGCCGGGCAATTGATTCCACCGCTCGCGGTTATACTTGAACGTCACCACCGCATAGGTCAGGCCGGTGCCGATCATATCCGCAGACCAGGGCCGCTCCGCATGGGCCGCGTGGTGCTCCATCATGTAAGGATCGGCCACGGTTTGGCTGCCATCGTGCCAGGTCAGCCAAAGATGCGGGTGGACGCCCTCCAATTCCCCCTCATAGTCGCGGTAGGGATCATCGGACGGCTGCAAATCCTCGATATATTCGCCCGACACCATCAGGCGCGAAAAAGTCACCCCCGGCATGTCCGCAATATCCAACACATAGGTCAGATAGATATTTGGATATTTGCCAGAATTCGGGTGCGAATAGGGTGGCGCCGCCATGTTGCCGGCGGTGGCATAGGTGCCCAAGATAAAGGTTTGCGGATTGACCCCGCCGGTGGTGCTATGCTCGGTCTTGATCCCCGGCTGGCGTTGGCTTGGCTTGCCGGCCAGGGCCGTTGCCAGCGCTGAAAACACAAGCGAAATGCCGGTACGGACCAGAAACCCAGCGAAAGCCGATGAAGCCGCAAATTTGGTAAGGATACCGATTGCGGCCGAGATAGGATCAGCCGCGGCTGCGCTGGCCGAGAAGAGCGCCACCAGCAGCACCGCCGCAAAGGTTGGGAAATGCTTCATACCTTGAAAGCCCTTTCAATATGCAGCCGGCTTGCCAGCGCCAGGCCCGAGGGCCGCAAACAATAGACCGAAGCGCCCTGTACCACGCCCAAGGCGGGGCCGCCGTCACTGCCCGGCAGCGCCGCGATATCGCCGGCCTGGGCATAGGCGGGGGCCACCTCGGGCAGCATGGACGCCACCAAGGCCACATGATCGGCAAAGCCCGCGCCGCGCAGGGCCTCACGGGCCGCGGAAATCGTGCGATAGGTGCCGCGCCACTCGGCCCCGAGATCGGCACCGGTCATGGCCTCGACAGCCCCCGCGGCAAACAACCCGCAATCCATCGTGCCGGGGCGAAAGGGGCGCCGGGCCACGCCCGCCAGATAATCGGCCAAGCGCACCCGCCAATCGGGCCGGCGCTCTAATGTGGCATCAACGGTCATTGACGCGCCCCCCATTATTCGAAGCGCCACCGCCCTGCGTCGGGCTTGGCGTCGGATCGGATCGAATTTCATTCCAATAGACCGGCACCGCGCCCGAAATCTCAGCATAGCGGCGGAACCGATCCCCACCGCGGGCCTGGTGGCTATCATCTGATTTTTTCGTGGGCAGCGTGCGCGTCAAAGCGCGGGTTTCGCTCACCACCTCAATGATGCAAGCCGGGCTGCCATCCACCGCGCCGGTTGGAAAATCCAGCGCGTTGACCAGGCCGCGAAATACCCGGTGCGGCGGGCCGGCCATGGCGCCGGTTTCAGGGTCAAAGATCGCGCGGTGCATATCCACATCAGCAAAGCGCGTTTCATAGCCTTTCACCAAATCCTCCACGCGGCCATCAATGGCAGCCAGGCGCAATTGGTGGATGCGCACCGTTAGACCCGCGCCTGCGGTGATCGGCTCGGCCTCCAGCAAGGCGCCAACCCCAAGATAGGTGCGCGCGACCCCCTCGACACTCACGGTCAAATCATCCGCGCCGGTGCAAAGACCCAGGCCCTCAATGCCCCCGGTTTGCCGGTTGCGGGCCTCAATCCATACCAAGCGCCGCGCCTCTAGGCCGCGGCGGCCGCCGAGCAAATCCAGCGTTGCGGGGTCAAATTCGCGCATATTAGGGCCTCAAAGTTTGGCGAAATGCAAAAGACATGCCGCTGGTCGTGTTGCCAAAGGTGGTGCCGTAACTGACCGACCCCGGCACCAGGACCGCCAGCATGGGCGGCCGGGTCAGGGTGACGCCGCCGGTGATCGTGCCGGGCCGCACCAAGGGCTGCACCCGCATGAAATCGGTTTGCGCGCCGGCGGCATCGGCCACCCGGCCCTGCACCACCTGGTGAAAGGCCCGCCGCGGCCCGCTGCCCTGGTCATAGGTGAAGGCCAGGAAATCGCCCGGCACCAGCGCAAGGCCCGCGGGCAGCCCCGACAACTTGAGCCGGTGCGCGTTGGTCACGTCCACCTCGGCAACGGTTGGGCTGGCGCCTGCCAATAGCGTGCCGGCGGGATCAGACGCGGGGCCAATTTGGTGCGGTTTGGTCACCTCAAAAGACCGGCCCGGCGCCTCCAGGTCGGCCAGCACCGCTTGCACCTCGGCGGCGCGGCGCTTGGGCATTGTGGCCAGATACATCGACCCCGCCCAAATCGCCGGCGCCAGATCGGCCGTCAGGATTTCGCCGCCCGCCAAGCCGTTGACCTGGCGCTGGCGGTCCAGGCGAAAATCCACCTCTTGAATTGGCAAAGTGTTGAAAAAATCGGCCAGGGTGGCCGGTTGTGAATAGGCCATTAACCGATCCTCCGCGGGTCGCTGTTGATTTGCTTAACCGACCGCGGCAGCACCGATCGGTCATAGTGCTGCAACCCCTGGCGCACGCCGGCTTGCACCATTTCGGAAATCTCCGAATTGCCCCGCGCGCCCGACACCGACACATGGATACTGACCGAACCGCCACCGCCCGAGGCCGCGCCACCGCCGCCGCCCTGGGTATGGTCAATGACACTTTCTTTCGGGTGCATCATGGCCAGGAAACCGCCCTTGCCATCCAGGCCGCCGGCGCGTGGGGCGTTGCCGGTATAGCCACCGCCCTCGAAATTGCCCGAAATCAGATCGCCCAGGCCGGCGAAAACCTCCGAGCCGCCAAACAGGCCGGAAAAGGCGCTTTGCGCCAATTGGTTGGCCAGGCTGGAAAAGAGGTTTGACAGCGCATCGCTTGCGCTTTCCGATCCGGTGACAATGCTGGCAAAGGTTTGCGCCGCCGCATCCTCCAGGGATTTGGCCTGGCGCGCGCTTTCCTGGAAAGCGTCTTTGATCTTATCCACCCCGGCCGCATAGTCTTCGGCCGAAATCTTGCCGCCGTCAAACTGCGCCTTTAGCGCGTCCAGCTTTTCGCGGTAGCCCTCGGCGCGGGCCTCATTGTCGCCAAAGGCTTTTTCCAGCGCCTTAACCGCGCCTTCATATTGCCGGGTTGCCGAAGTGGCCTCTTTTGCCGCCTTTTTCTCGGCCTCGGACTTCTTGGCCCGGCCGCCGCCGGATCGGCCCGACCGGCCCTTGCGCGCCGGTTTGGGCGGCTCCCAATTTTCCAGGAATGCGTCGGCCTCACGGTAGCGCCAATCGTCAAAGCCGCCCCCCATTTCGCGCGGATCGCCGCCACGGCCACCTTGCGGCGCCCCCGGCATCCCTTGCGGCCCCAGCTTGGCCAGCACCTGGGCGGTTTTCAGCGAAATGCCCAGCCACTCGGCCAAGCGGATCGCCTCGGATACCGCCGGCGACAGCCCGCCCGCGATATGCGATGCGTTCTCGGCCAGCGAAACCACCGTATCGTCGGCCTGGCCCAATTCCTTGGCCATCTTGCGGGCCTGGTCCTCAGCCTGCACCAGCGCATCAATCACCAATTGGTCGATATCATCGCCGGCGCCCTGAAGGATCACGCGGATTTCGCTTAAAGCGTCCGCCACGCCATGGAACTCGCCAGCCTCGCGGGCCAGGTCCAGCTTTTCCTGCAAAGCGTCCAGGCTTTGCAGCGTTTCGACGCTTACGCCCAATTCGCTGCCCAGGCTACCCATGTCGGCCACCCGACCCTCGACCGCCGCCAATTCGGCCTGCATTTCGGCAAATTGCGCCTTTAGGGCCTCAGGGATCGCGGCGCCCGACAGCGCAATCATGTCCATTTCTGTTTTCAGCCCGGCGAGGCTTTCCCGCATCGCCGCGGCCTCGGCCTGGGCGGCCTCACTGCCCGCGTTGACAATCGCCGCGCCAACGGTCCCAAACACCTTGTCCACCTCGGCCTGGAACCCTTCGCCCAAAGCCATATCCAAAACCGACCCCACGGCCGCCTGCGCCGCGCGCATTTCAATGTCGGCCAGCGCGTCGGCCAGATCGCGGATTTTATCGGTTAGCGTGCCATATTTCTCGGCCAGATCATCCATGCCGCCGGCGCTGGCGGTGGCCATGGCCGCCTCGGCGCGGCCCAGGGCCGCCTCCGCATCCGCGACATAATCGCCAAAAACCTTGACCTTTTCGCCACTGTCCTCGGCCTCACCGCCCACAGTCATCAACATTGCGGCAAGCGGAATGCCCACGGCCGCGACCGTGCCCAAAAGCGGCGCGACAATGCCAAGCGCGCCGCCCAGAGCACCAAAGCCGCCGAGCAATTGCGGCAACTGTTGCGACATGACCCGCGATGCGGCGGTGCCCATTTCCATCTGCACCGCGATATCGCCCATCTGCGCGGCCGTGTTTTGCAGAACGAAGCGGCCCGAGCCTGACATGTTAATGACCCGACCGAGGCCGGTGGCGCTGCCCTTGGCGGCCGTGCCCATCTTATCAAAACTCTTTGCGGTATTGCTCAACCCGCGGTTTGTGTTGCTGGCAAAAGAGGAAATCAGCTTATTGTTGCGGTCCATTGCCCGCGTAAATTCACGGTCGCGCGCCGTCAGGATAATGTTTAGCCGTTCCGCTTCGCTCATCCGAAAGCCTCCACCAATGCCGCCACCTCGGCCTTGCTCGGCGCATCCGCGCCGGGCTTGCCCACCTTGGCCTTGTCGTCATAGCCGCGCACAATCAGCAGCCAATCGCGCGGGATCATCGCCCGCACCTGGTCGGGCGTAATGCCCAAGGGCGCCGCGCTCCGCGCGATCCGCCTTACCCCCCAGGCGCGGGCGGGGTCTTTTTTCCATCATCCCCCGCCGCCGCGTCCTCGGGGTCGCCGCCCCCGGCCTCGGCCGCGTCGGGATAAAAGGCCACGCCGATTAAGGCTTGGGCCAATTGGTAGAGGCGCATATTGTGGTCAGGCCCCAGCCCCGAAATGAAGCGATCCGCCTCGGCGTCGCTCATGCCGGCACCGACCAGCCCGAGGGCCACAAGGTCGCGCACCTGGCCCGTGGTCGGGCGCGGCGCGCGGCCAAAAAAACCGTCCCACAATTGGAAAATGCCAAAATGGCGATCCTCGAAACGCTCGATTTCGGCGTTTGTTAGGATCATCGCGCGGGACGCGCCGGCCAATTGCTCGACCAGCCCGCCCCGCTTTGCTTGTGCAGCGATCCCCATTAGGCCGCCGCGGTGAAGGTGATTTTTCCGGTGCTCTCCAGCGTAATGGAAAAAGTCATATCTTCGGCGCCATTGTAGCCGACATTGACCGCAAAACGCCCCGCAAAGGTGCCCAGCCCGGGCACGACCACCTCAAAATCATCTTCGGCCGCAGCCGACATGGCAATGGTCACCAGCCGCGCCTCATTGGCGCCCTCGACCAATTGGCCATCCCCCGACACCGACACCGATTTTACCCCGTCAAGGGTTTCGCGCCACATTTCGCCCTCGGGGGTCACCGGGTCGGGCGTGGTCACGTCGATACGCTCGTTATTGATTTCAAGGCTCTTGCTTGTCAGCCCAGCAAAAGCGGAAAATGCCGCCGCGCCGTCGCTGATTTTCAACAGCATCGCGCGGCCCTTTTGTTTAGCCATGTCTTATCCTCTCGGTTGTGGTGAAATGCGCCCCGCCTGGTGGCGCGCGTTAGGCGGCATCCATATGCGCCAGGGCGGCCAAGCGGCCGGTATAGGCCAGGCCATTGCCCTCGCGTTGGACCATCCAGGTTTGCACCTCGATTTCGGAAATCGTGAAGGGCGCCACGTCCAGCGCCTCGGGCCGGCGGTGCAAGGCCGCCGAGGCCGCGCCGCAGATCGCCTGGGCCTCGGTCTTGCCGGCCGCGGGGCGGGTGCGGACCACCAAGCCCACTTGCACGGTCGCGCCGGTGGTCAAGTCGGTATCATCGGCCGCCACGTCCAAAGACGCAATTTGCAGATAGGGCAAGGCCACCTGGCCCGGCTCATCCACCACACGGCCGCCGATCAGCGCGGCCAGGCGCGGATCGGCCATCAAATGGGCCACCAAGGCCGCTTGCAGCGCGCCGGCATAATCACCCATTGGTCACCTCTTTCACCGCTTTTTTCATCGCGCGGCGCATTCGGCCCCGAAATTTCTTTTGCAGATATTGCCGGGTTTGCCACATATACTTGTGCCCCTCGGTGGTGCCGCGGTTGCCCTTCTTGCGCCCGTGCTCAATCGAATATGCCCGGTCTTTATCTTCCTGCGGCGCATCGTCAGGGATCGCGTGAATGACCCCGGTTAGGCCATCGTCTTTCAATTCCGAGTAGATATTGCCGCGGGTTTCGTGGGTCACATCAGGCGCCAGCACATTGGCAATTTTCTCGCCTTCTTCGACATTGCGGCGCATGGCGGTGCCCAAATGCCCGCGGGCACTATCGGGCAGCGCCTTTAGCTGGCGCATCAGCTTTTTGTCGCCGGTCAGTTTCATGCCAGCCACTCCAGGCGCAACTCCAGCCAAGCGCCGGCCTCATCCACATGCGCCGGCGGGCTTACCACCTCCCAGGTCGCATCTAGTAAGGTGACGCGATCCGCGGCCGTGATCCCGCGCGCCGCGGCCGAATTGCGCAGGCGCAATGTGCCGGTGCGGCTGCCTTCCATACGCCCGGCCGCCAGGGCCTCCCGGCCGAGGGTTTCGCGGAAATTGGCCCAAACCGTCAGCAGCGGCGCCCAGGTGGCGGGCGCGGGGTTTCCCATCGCGTCGCGGGCATCCTCATTGCGCCGGGAAAAATCGGCGCGGTGGCGCAGGCGGCCGGCCCCCATCATCCGACCAAACCGCGGCGGCGGCCCTCCATGATATGGCGCGCCCCCAAAGGCAGCTCGACCACCTGCCCCGCGGCCACGGTTTCGCGGTGATTGTAGTATTGCCCGGCAATCAGCGCCACGGCCGTCACCAGGGACGGGTCGGCGTGCTCGGCCGCCTCGGCGCCCAAGGTGTAATCAATCTGCACCGCGCCGGGCTGCGCGGCGGGACGCGGCCAGGACGCCCCCGGCGCCGGCACCAAGCGCACCGGATCAATCCCCGTGACCAGGCGGCAATCTTCCAGGGGCACCTCTTGCCAGGTGCCGCCGGCGTCCAAGACCCGAAAAGCCACCAGGCCAGCGATAGGGGCGCCGGGCAGGATCACCTGGGCCGGCAGAATATCCAACGTGAGGCGCCAGGTTTGCCGCATGATTGCAACGCCGATACCATCGGGGCCATCAATCATGCCCACGGCGGCGCGCATAAATCCCTCAATCTCTAGATCTTCGTCGTCGTGATCCACCCGCAAGCGGGCCTTTAGGTCGGCCAGGGCAAGGGGCAGCGCCGCCGGCTTGCTCAGAACAGAAACGCCGCCCCAGGTCATTAGGCGCCCGCCTTGTCAGCGGCGGCCTTGTCGGCAGCGGCCTTGTCGGCAGCGGCCTTGTCAGCAGCGGCCTTGTCAGCAGCGGCCTTGTCAGCAGCGGCCTTGTCGGCAGCGGCCTTGTCAGCAGCGGCCTTGTCAGCGGCGGCCTTGTCGGCAGCGGCCTTGGCCTTTTTGGCGGCCGCTTTCTTGGTCGCGCCAGCCGCGGCGGCGGTTTCCACGCCATCATCTTCGGCCGCACGTTTGATCGCCTCCAGCACCTTGGCCGAGGGCTGCACAATCTGGCCGGCCTTCAACATGCGGCCCGCCTCTTGCGGGGAAACTGCAATCTCGGCGCCAGCGGCAACATCGGTGCGCGCGACGGTCATTTTAACGGTAACTTTTTCCATGGGTTTCTCTCCAGGGTCAGGATTGCCCCGGCGCCAGGATCGGCGCCAGGGCGTTGCACGAATTATCGTGCCGTTTGGGCGTGCTTAGGTCGCGGGGTGCACCAAGGCTTTCATGGCGCGATCATCGGCCAGCGCGCCGTCAAAGCGCGTATAGCCGGCAATCCCCATGTTGGGCCAGAAGGTGGCGCCGCGATCCGTGCCAATCACCGTGCCGCCGATTTTGCGGACAAAGTATTTGCCCATATCACCTGCAACCATGGACCGGGCGTTGGCGCCGATATCATCCATGGCCTGGTTAATCGTCACCTTGGCCGAGACCCGACCCATTTTGATCCGGTCGCCTTCCTCATTGAGAATGTAGCGGCCGGTTGTGTCTTTCAGCTTCGACAGGGCCAGAGACGTGTTGTCATTCATCATCACGCCGAACTTGGGCGAGGTGCGGTAAGCCGGGTCAACCGAATGCACCAACTCTTGGAATTCGTCGGTGGTGATCCCCGACAGGCTTGCCGCCATTTTGCCGACCCCGGCCGCGGTGACCACGCCAACCGGCTCTCCCGATCCGCTGCCCACGGTCAACTTGTCGTTTGCGGTGCGGCCCAAGCGCTCGCCCAGCAACTCACCAAGCAGGCTCTCCATGTTTTCCACCGACCCGGTAAGAAGCTGCAAAGACACCTTGATCCAAGGCGTATTGTACATGAAATCTTCCAGGGTCTTGCGGGTAAAGACCACATCGCCCGAGCCGTCATTGGCCGGCGTGTCGCCTTCATTGGCCTGTTTCGCCGCCCGGCCCGCGGTATCATCCACGCCAGGAATTGGAATGGTGCCCCCGCCGGGCGTGTGAATGACGGTCGCGAAACCTTCCGCAAACATCGGCCCCCAAGCGGCCATCGCTTTGACAATCGCGCGGTGCATTTCGTCGGGCACCAAAAACCCGCCCTCGGCCGCGGTGCCGGCGGTTTGGGCGCGGGCCTCGGCCTCAACGCGGGCAATCACCTTGCGCACTTCGGGGTCAAGGGCGTGGATATCGCCGCCGCGCTGCAACAGTTCTTGGAACGCCTGGCGGTATTCCATCGGCGCGGGCGTGCGCGGGGCATCGACGGCACCGCTTTGGCCGCGGTGCTCGGGGCGGTTGCTTTCCTGGCCTTCATCCAGCGACGCCAGTGCCGCGTCGGATTGCTCCAGTGCCTCGGCGCGCGACAGCAGCCGGCCGGCCTCAGCCATCATCGAATTAAACTCGCCCTCCAATTCGGCCGCGCGGGCCTCGGGCGTTTTGTCGGTGATTTCGTCCAGCTTTGCGCGGGCTTCGGTCACCAGGCGGGCGCGCTTTTCGCGCAACTCTTTAGGGGTCATATCTTAACCTTTCGTCGGGTTGGTTTGTGAGGGACGCGCCAGGGCGGCGGCCCGGTCTAAACGGGCCTTAGCCCTCTTGCAGCGCAAGCTGCATCCGCATCCGGCGCAGGCGCGCCGTTTGGGTCTCAGAGCCTCCGGCCGAGGCGCGGGCGGCCTCCAGGCTGCGCAAGGCAATTTCGGTGCCGGCATAGGCCGGGCGGGTGACCAGGGCCACGTCGCGCAATTCCGCGATGCGCTCAATCGTGCGCAGGGGCATGTCGCCGCTTTCGTCCCAGGTCTCTTTCTCGACCCGAAAGGAAAAAGACATTTTATTCATGTCACCGCGGCGCATTTTGGCAATCACGGCCGCCGCGTCGGGGTCGCTCGGGTCCAGCACAGTTTCAACGTGCAGCCCGCGCGCATCCACGGCCAATTTTAAGGTGCCGCTGGTGGTGCGCGCCAAGGGCAGCCCTTCGTGGTTCACCAGAAAAACGCAATCGTCGCCCAGGCGGCCGTCAAAGGCGCCGGGCGCGATCATTTCTTGGAAATAGCCGCCAATGTCGGCGCGCTCGTTAAAAATCGCGGCATAGCCCGCGACGGCCACGCCCGCGCCATCCTCGGCCGCGCGGATTTCCAGCGGGGCAGATACGGCAAATCGGCTTTCCACCGCGGCGGCGGTTTGGGTCTTATTCATCGGGGTTTCCTTCCGGTTTGGTTTCGCCCTGGGCCAGCGTGGCCACCGGCGCCATCGCGCCTTGCATAAACAGCACATCACCGCCGGGCAGCGCCGGCCGGTTGTCCAATTCGCGGCCCTCGTTTGGCGTCAACTGGCCGCTTGCGATGCGTTTCGCCAAAGCCTCGGATCGGCTCAATAGATCGCCGCGCAAAATCGCATCCAGGCTTGTCTCCAGGTAGTGATTGCCCGGCGCCCGGCCGAATAGCTTTAGATTGGCCTCAGCCTCCCAAGCCTTGACCCAAGGGGACAGCACATGCTTGACCAATTGAAGGCCTTGTTGCTCGACATTGCTAAAGGTGCCATGCGTCAGGTCTTGCAGGAACGCCGGCGGCATCTGGTAAATGCGGGCGAATTCCTCGACCAGCAGCCGCTTGACCTCGACCATTTGCATTTTCTCAGGGTCAAAGCCGAGCACGTTTAGCGCGTGGCCATCGGGCAACGCCAGGGCGTGGCCGCCTTCATTGGCCAGCTTTGCCACCGCCTGGGTCAGATCGGCCGAGGCCCGCGCCGCGCCGCCCGCGGTGCGCATCGGGCCAGAAATGGTAAAAGGGGGAATGCCGCCCTGGTCAAAGAATTTGGCGCCGTATTTGGTGACCGCCAAGGCCAGCGCCACGGTTTTGGCGTTGCTGGCAATCGGGCCGCGGGCGGTCAATCGCGTGGCGCCAGGCATAAAGGCCAGGTCCAAGATATCCGCGGCGCGGTAAGTTTTCCCAAGCGCCGAGCCGTCGCGGTAAAAATAGGTCAGCCGGCCGCCATCGCTGCGCAGGGTGACCTTGGCCACCTCCAGCGGCCAAAGGTTAATCGGATCGCCGCGGCCATTGCGCTCGATCCAAGATACTTGCCGGCCGGCCGTGAAAGTATCGCCCCAAGCCGATTGACGCCAGGCAAAGGCGGTTGTTTCATCATTGGCCGCCCCGTTGAGCAAGGCCGCCAGCGGGTGACCGGATACCGCTTTTCGGCCGCCATCCGCCTGGCGCTCGTAAACTTTTACCGGCAGACTGGCCAAGGTGCGCGATAGAAAATTGACGGCCGACCAAATCGGGGTCAGCCCCAAGGCGCTATCAATGGTCACCGGCTCCGAGGTGGCGCCATCCATCATCCCCAGGAATGACACAAGCGCCGGATTGCTTTGCACCATGGACGGCAGGGCCGCGTCGCGGGCCTCGGGGACCGGGGCGACAGCGGGGGCCTTTTCGGCGCGACGGGTAAAGGGAAAGCGCATCAACGGGCCTTTCATTGTGCCGCCAGCGAAAAGGCGGGATCATCCCAAGGCGAGGCGGTTTCGCCTTCGGCCTCGGGGTTGCGTGACATGAGCGTAAAGGCGTTCAAAAGCCCAATTACGGGATCAATCTTGGCGCGGCCGGCGGCCGCTTTGGTGACCGTCACCGCGCTGCCCCGTTGCTCAATCTTGGCATTGCCCATGGCCCAGGCCATCAGACCTTGCCGGGCGTGGCGCAGCGTGCCGTCTTGCAATTTACGCTCGGCGCCGTGGATGGCCGGCGTAAGGCGCGACCCCTGCCCCACGGCCACCAATAGATCGCCCTCTAGCCCCTGGGCTGCCAATTCATCCACCAGAGCCGCGACACCGTAAGGGTCCAAGCCAATGGCATGGGCGGCCGGGAACAGTCCACGCTCGGAAACCTCGGCCAAAAGCCCCGCGACCTCGCGCAAGTCCTGCGTGGGGTCGGTCAAAATCACCAGATCGCCCTCGGCCTCGAAATCCTTGAGCAAGGGCGCGATATCTTTGCGGCGCTCCAGCACCAATTCAGAGCACCAGGCCCGGCCCCAATGCAGCCAGCGTTTTGTCTCGACCTCGCGGCCGATCAGGCCGAGGCCCAGCAAATCGTCAAGCCCGCCGCCATCAATGCCGGCCGTGACCACTTCGCAGCGGTCCAAGAATTCCTCCAGCGTGTAATCCTCGCCCGCCGCCGGCCAGAAATCCGCCGCAATCCAGCCTTCGGCATGTTTGCCCATGCCAAGCTGCAAATTGAGGTGTTGCGAGGCCCACCGCAATTCCTCGTCGGGGCCTTTCTCCAGCGCCGTGCGGTATAGCCGCATCAGGCGATCAATCGTGATAGAGCGGCCCAAATTCGGCAGCACCAAGGGCCAATACTTCGGATCGCGCCAGGGCTTTTCCGGGTCGATTTGCAGCGCCTCGGGCAACTCATAGAGCACCGGCAGCAGGTTGCCGTCTTTCACGTCGCCATCGCGCACCCGGCGGGCATAGGTCAATTCAGACCGAAACACCCCGCGCGGCGGCTCATCGCTTTGCGTGGTGATAAACAAAAGCAAGCTATCGGGGCGGGTAATCATCCCGCCGCGAATTTGCCCCAGCACCCGCTGCGCGTGGGCGTTGCTGCCCAAGACGTGCAATTCGTCAATGATGCACAAGACCGGAATGGACCCGGTGACAACGCGCATGTCAAAGGCTTTGATTTTCAGCGTCGCGCCGGTCACCCGGCAGGTAATTTTCTTTTCATGGTCGGCCACATGGAAACGGTCGCGCAGATAGGCCCGGCCGGTTTCGGCGTCCTCGGGGTCGGCGTCAATCATGCCCTTGGCCTGGCGGAAACAGGTATCCGCGATTTCCTTGGTCGGGCCAATAATCAGCATTTCGGCGCCGGGGGTCTTGTTGAGCAGCATGGCCGTGAGGCCAAGCGCCGCCGAATTGGTGGTTTTCGAGTTTTTCTTGGGCACCAAGCAAAAGATTTCGCCCACCGCGCGCTCGCCGGTGATCGGGTCGGCCGAGCCAAAGGCCGCGCCCACCAGTGACCGGAACCAATCGCCGCAGGCGTCGCGCATGAGCGGCTGGCCGGCCACATCGGGCAGCCGTAAATTGTCAAAGACCCCAACCGCACGGGCCACCGCCTCGGCGTCCAGGTCAAGATCGGCCATTGGCGGCCGGCCATCCTCCAGCCGCGCCAGCCAATCGGGGCAAGCAAAATCAAAAGGCATCAGTTAAGCAAGCTGCCCCAGGTAGAAGGCGGGGTTTGCGCGGCCTGGTCTAATTGCTCTTTCTTGCCCAGCTTTTCGGGGGCCTCGGGGTGATCCTCGGGGGCCGGCGGGGGCGCGGCGCGGCCCTTTTCCGTCAGGGCCAAGACCTGGCGCACGGCCGACAGCTTGCCCTGGCGCATTTGCGACACCAAGACCTCCAGCGCCTGGCCCTCAATCAAATCAGACCCCGCTTGCAGCTCTCGGGAAAAATGATTGCGCAGGGTCTTAATGTCGCACCGCAAATAGGTTGCGATCCGCGCTTGGCTCCAGCCCGCCGCCTTCAAAGTTGAAACAAGTAGCTGATTTTGTTGCGTTTTCTTGTACTGAGGCCGACCCCAACGCTCTTTTATCTGCGTTACCGGCGCCCCAAACAGATCACACTCGACAGGATCGGCCGGCTTGGCCTCGGATTTCGTCTTAACCATGGGAAAAAAAATCTCCGCATTGTGGGGAGTCCGGTTCGCGGCCCCTGGCCGGCCTGGGGATCGACCCCACCCCTCCCCCGTGGCCAGCGCGCATTTGGCGGGCCGATCCGGCGCTAGAGCACCGGCAAAGCCCGATGCCCGGCGCTACCGGGGCGCCAAGATCGCGGCCGCGCGCTCTTGCCTTTGTTTCTCGCTATCGTGCCAGGCTTTGCTCACCGCCTGAAGGTTAGCCAAATCCCAAAACAAGGCCAGGTTGCCCTCGGGCTTTTTGATATGGTCAATCACCGGGCTATCGGCCGCCGGATACTGGCCTGTCAGAAACACACCAGTTTGCCGGCACGTCCAGCCGTCGCGCTCCAGCACCTCCAGCCGCGTCTCGCGCCAGCGTTTGGTGCGGTAGAGCCGCCGCAGATTGTTGCCCTGCACCCGCGCCCGATCACGGGCGCGCTCGGCATCTTGGGGCGTGGCATAGCCAACGGCAAGGGGCGCGGCCGCCAAGCGCGGCGGCAGGCTCGACAGGCGGGGCATGGGCTATCCTCGGGCCGGCACGCAAAGGGGGCCGGGGCGCATCCGCCGCCGGCCCCCTCGGGCACAGTTATCAACCGTTGAAAGAGACATTCACCGGCCCGACACTAACCGTCAAGCCTTAGCGATCAATGGCCCAAAGATTTTGCAACCCGGTCCAAGACCTCCAGGGCAGCCAGGCGCAGGGCGCGGGTATGTTTGGAATGCTCGGGCCAGCCATGCCGGGCCAGGATTTCCGCCAGGCTCAGCCCATCCGCACAAAGCCCGAGCACCAGCGCAATCGCCTTAATAGGCTGGCGATTGCCACGCTTGCGCCGCACCGGCAGGGCCAGGGTTTCCGCGCCCCTGGTGATCCGCCCAAAGGTGGAAATCTCCCACTCATTGGCCGCCGCCTCAATGATCCGCCAGCGGGCCGCCAGGCGGCAACGTGTCGTGGCGCCCCCATCCGACAGCGCCGCCTTAGTGTCGCCGCCCAGCCAATCCGCGCCGCCGGCGCCGCTCAACCGCTCGACCACATCGGCCACCAAATCAACCGCCACCCGGCGCGGGTCAGTCAGCGCCAGATCGCCCAGGATCGGCGCCAGATTACGCGGCAGGGCGCGCCGGGCGGTCTTGTAGCCCAGCGGGGTTTGCGGCCCCTGGTGATCCTTAACCACGCCAAGCCGCACCGGGTCAGCCCCGAGGCCGAGGGGGGCACGCGCGCCATTGTCGCGGTGCCCCTGGCGCCGGGCACAGGCGGCACCAATCAGACGTGCATTTACAGCGTCGAGGTAACGCGCTGCCGCACCAGCGGCAGGATCGAAGACGGGGGCGCGGTGGTAATCATCCATAATGGGCAAGCCTTTCCAATATTTGGTGGCGCCAGAATAGCACAACGCACGATATTGCGTGCAACGGTTATTTTGTCGGATTAGCAGGACTACGTGGGAAGTCACGGGACTATAAGAAAACTTCATAACTGTTTGTTTAATAAGTAATTAATGATCTTTTAGTTTTAGTGGGACTAATATTTAGAGGTTACATGTGAAGTGGTTTTACCTTTCCCCCCACACCCCCTTTTGCGCATATAGGGCCAGCCTCACGAGATTAATCCCACCGATCTCGCCGACCCCGTCGGGCAATACAGGGCATTGATTTTAATGATTAAATAATTGCGCCCTCACGATTTCGCTGGTCTATCGCGGCGTTTTGGTGGGATTAGCGCCCGTCATTTTAGTTTTAAAGGGGGGGCTGGGGGGACGAGGAAATGGGAAAAGACGGCCAGCACCGAGACGCGGCCGCTTCACATTCGCCACCGTGCTGCGCCGAAATCAGCGCAGCACGACACGGCCGCCAGCCGAGGCGGCGCAGATTTGCAGAGGAAAGGAATGCGGTGCCGGCCCTAGTCGGGCCGGCGTTGCGGCGCGCACGGCGCCGCTCAGACCTTACGCGCAGCTTTCACGTGCGCGTACAAAAGCAAGCCCGGCATAGCCAGTGTCAGACCGTTTGATTGGCCACATGCGGTTGCCTGTTTCCGGGTCCTGATAGACATGCGCCACGCGCAGCATCGTATTGGCCACCGATCGGTCCCCGGGCCAAGTGAGGCCCCGCGCGTCGCAATAGGCCTTAAATACATCAGCCAAACGCCGCGACCTGATAAAATCACGGCTATTTCCCGTAACTTGGCATCGGTCTTTCAGGAACTCTATGAACAAATGAGCGAACTCACCGAGGGACTCGGCTCCATTGCCGGCGGGAGGCAGCGGGCTTTGTGCCCAAACCCGCGCCGCGGCCGCCCGGCCATAGGTCAGGCGCGCCTCACGCACCACGCCCAGCCAATATTCGGCCGAGGCCGGTGGTTCCGCGTCGGAAGCCGCCCCTTTGGCCATATCATAGCGTCCGGTACGACGCAGCGTCGGCAAGACCTCATGCGCCAGCCAGCGCTTGAACGCTTCGGCGGCCGGCTTGCGGCTGGAAAAGATTAGGCGATAGAGACCAGGCTCATTAACGCAAACCATGGCTTGCGGGCCGCCAAGGGTGTCCACAGTATGGACACCCTTTTCATCCTCGGGGAGAAGCGCAAGACTGCTGCGACCATTTCCCAAATCTAGTGTTTGGAAAACGTCGCGGGCAACCCACCACGGCTCCCCCGCATCAGCAATCACCACGCGCACAGCGTGGCCTTGGAAAGAAAACGCTAGATCACTCATAGCTGCCCCCCGCGTCGGTCACTTCCAGTGCATCCGAGAGGGCCGAGCCGCATTGCAGAATGTGATCGACCCGACCGCGGAGCAATTCGGCATCGTCCATCATGGTTTCAACCCGCGATCCGAGCGCATCAGCCAGTGCATCAATGAGGTTCAACCCCTCTTCGGCATCGGCGGTGTCGGTGCTCAGGGCCACACGCTGCACCTCCAAAATGAGGGCATGGGCGCGCGTCAGACGCATCTGCATTTCTTCAATCTGGGTAAGGGAATTCGTATTCATCGCTTTATCCTGTGATCAGTGTGAACCGACCACAGCAACGCTAAATACTGGTGGCCGGGCTAAACAGGATTAGCGTACCGCTCACAGGAAGCGGCGCCCCGAAGGGACTCCTGCCGCCCGACCATAGAAAAAGCCGCACTGTAAAGCGCGGCCCGTCGAGAGCCTGTGATTGATCGAGACGCTAACCCCGACAAGACACCATTTCGCACCTTGCCTGGTCAACATGCGCCAAGGACGCGCCGCCTGTCAAGCGGCTCATGATCGGACATAAACCCAAAATGGCCACGCCTTTCGACGCGGCCAATGCAGTGTTTTCCGTTTTCCCGCTGGAAAGCTTTGGACTTAAGCCTCTGCCTCCGGCTGAACATTGGCAAACTTCTTGCCAGTGTTGATTTCGCTAATGCGACCGATGTTCACATCGAAATCCGCAGCGATACGGCTTTGCATATCCCCACGCTTCAATCGTTGCTTAATCTTTTGAGCGTCGCTTGCAGTAAGCCGCTTGCTCGGCTTTCGGTTTTTGGCTGTCATATTTCGTCTCCGATATGGAGCCGAAGCGGGTTGACAAAAAAGAAAGCTCTTGGGATACACACCCCTGTAGAGAGCATTCTTTCGCCCGCTTCGGCGTTAGAGTTAAGCCACGAGACCCGGCCAGGTCTCGTGGCTTTTTACTTACTAGCTACCAGATATTGATTCGGCAAGCGCAGTTCCTGTCAATACCGGAAAAATCGACATAAGCGCCCCATAGAGCGCCTTTGGGTACCTTGGGCGCCCATCCCCCTTTAATGTGATAATTGCGCTCTACGGCCCGATTTCGCGGGCCTCGCGGGGCGTTCTCGAATTGTTTTCGATTACCCCTTTATCCCTCCCCGACCCGAGATCAGAACAAGCTCCCCTGCGGGTCGCCTTCGATAGCTTCCGCTACCGTCAGGCGATTTGCCTTCTCAGAAACCTTGAGGGATACCACTGGCGTCATCGACGTTTTCGCACGTTGAAACGGGTCGAGAGCCGCGTCCCGGCGCGCTTCGGCCGCGATGCGACAGGAAGGGTTCGCACAGGCTTGCAACGGCCGCTGGCCTGGCTTCAGAGACCGCAAACCAGGCGGCGCATAACCAAACGGCGCGTTGCTGGCACCGCAGATATCGCAAGGGCGCCCGCTCATGCCTGGTCCCCACGGTGCACGCGCCGACGGCGCTGCCCATCGCGGCGCTTGCGGAGCCGGCGGGCACGGCGCAGCTTGCGCAGGTTTTCGGCATTGTAGATCGTCGCGCCGTGCCCCTCGACAATGACCGGATAAAACGGCCCCTCGGGCAACAGCACCCGCACCACGCGCGATTGCGGGCAGATCGCGAACACTTCGGCTACCAGATCATCGCGACCCGCCACCAGGGCTTGCTCAACCGCCCATTTCAGCAAGTCGCCGTGCACCGACACTACCCCGCGTTCTTGCGCGCGCTGGCCGAAGTGGCTTTGGCAAGGCTCGGCAGGATCGGGCACTCGACGGGATACACCCGCCGCCCAAGCCAGCACATCGGGCAGAAACGGCCCAATCACCCTTTACGCCCCGCGCCGGCGCGAATTTCCTCGCCATACTTGGCGATGCGGTCGCGGGCATCTTGGTTCAACTCAATGCCAAAATAGCCTGTGTCGCTCTTCTTGCCCCAGCGGATCATACGGCCGCTGGGCCCCTTCATCGTCGCGGAACGGGCTTTGATCTGGTTCGCGACAGTGCGGCGCCCCCAGACACTCTCCCCGCGGCTCAAAAGAAAAGCATTAAACCCGTCGGCCAAATCTCGGCCCGAGGTGAACGCACCAGGATCGGCAGTCCAATTGCATTCCTCCGTTAAGAACACCCGCAACGGATCACTGTCTTTGCGGTACTCTTCCGTGGCCACGCGCACCGCATTCGGCACGCCCAAACCGCATTCGAGGTACTCTAAACACCCCTCGACCAACCAGCCAAAGATCCCTGCCCGCTCCTCCCAAAGCTGCGCCGGTAGGTCTTTGTTCACGTCCTCATCAGAAATTTGCACATCAAATCCGACCAGCAAAATGCGCCGCCAAATCCCATCATCACCGCCACGGATTTCGGGTTTATGATTTCCCGAGATTGTCAGCTTGAATTCTGGTGTGATCTCTACAAATTCCTGCATCATCCGGCGAATGAGGATCGCCTCGCCGCCAGTCAGCGATTTAACCAAAGCCTCTTTCATCCGTTGGCCTTGCTCCGGCTCAGAGGCCCGCACCATCCGGGCGCCCGGCAAGCGCACCAGATCAGGGGTAGCATCGCTGCCCTTGCGTTGCTCCGAACCGGTCAGCGTTTCAATGGGAACAGTGGTGCCATAGTCGGCGAAGATTTTGGCCAGAACATCTACCAAGGTAGATTTACCGTTTCGGCCACCACCGAATAAAAACGCCAGACATTGCTCATTGGTCAGACCCGTCATGGAATAGCCAAACCACCGCTTGAGAAAACCGCGCATGATCGGATCAGGTTGCACGGCCTCCAGGAACGCATCAAAGGCCGGGCGCGGGGCGGCCGGGTCATAAGGCGCCCGCATCATCTTGGTAATGCGATCACCCCGCGCGTGGTCGTCAAGCTGCACCGATGCGCGATAAATTGGCCGTTTTGTCCAACCGGCCTCATGCTCATCCAAGACGCGTTTAAACCGCAGCACCCCATTTTCACAGCATACCGCCAGGGGGTCCACGTTTAGATCATGGATGGCGGCAGCCAAGCCCACGCGGGCCTCTTTCAACATGTTTTCAATCTTGCCCGAGTTCCCCGAATTGACCGCCCAAGCCTCATGCTTGCGCCGCTTGGCCCCCAGGGCTTTTTCGGCCGCCAAGCCGGCCTCGCGCATCGGCTCCATTTCCTCCATTTGGGCCAAATCATCATCGGTTGCTGTGCCCTTGTATTTGTCGCGGGCCAGGCGGTTGTAATCGCGCTTTTTCAGCTTCCAAGCCTCCAGCGCCGCCATTTGCCAATCCTCCAGCACCAGGCACCCAGCCTCGGCGTTGATTAGCTGGCCGAGGGCTTGGGCGTCGCGCCGCACGGTGATTTCGTCCTCATCGGCCTCCCAACGCTGCCCGCCCCAGCGAAACCAGCCAAGGCGCGGGACAAACAGCATGTCCTCGCCATAGTAGATTGCCAGGCGGCGGCCGTTGCCAAAGTCATTGAGGGGCAGCGCGGCGGCCTTTTCCTGGTCGGTCATTTCGGCCGGGGCCTCGGGATCGGTCGGGGCCTGCCCCTCCGGCAGCGCGCAATTGCCCGAAATATCGTGCATGTCGGGCAAGCCTTCGGCCTCGGGTTCCCGATCCTCACCCGCGTCCCTCATATCCGCGTCAATCTCGATTTCTTGCATGTCGTGGTCAGTCATTGCCAAATTCCGTTTTTTGTTTTTGCAGTAGATCGTTGAAATCCTGCCCCTCGGGGGCGGGCAGGATCGCCAGGGGTAACCCTGGATAATGCGCGCGGGCACGCCGCAGCCCGCTTTGCAGCTTGGCGGCGGTGCTCTTAGGGTCGCTATCCCCGTCTTGCAGATAGACCAGCCGCGACGGCCGGGCCGGCGGGACAAAGGCGGCGGCATCGTCGGCCGGATCGGGGCGCCCGGAATACCTTTGGCCCGGCACCCGCAACTGGCGGCCGGCCATATTGCCAAGATCGACCCCGGCCCAAAGCACGGCCCCCGGCACCAGGTTCAAGACCCCGGCCGAAAGCGTGGTCTCAATCCCCTCACCCATCACCAGCGGCCGGTCGGCCGCCAGCTTGCCAAAGCGGATTGCGCCGCCCTTCTTTGATCCGCGCACCAGCTTGGCCGGCATTGGGGCGCCGTCGCGGTCCAATATCTCGGCCTTGCGCCCCTCGGGGGTCAAATAGGTTTGGTGGACCGCCGCAACGCGCCCCGCGCGGTCCTGCACCGCCGCGACCATACAAGGGCCGCGGTGATCCACCTTTGCGCTTATGTAGCGATGCGCCGGCAAAAACCGCAGCGTGAAGGGCCAGGGGTCCAGGTGCAGACCACGGCCGGCCAGATACACCTCGGCCAGCGTGCCCGCGCCAGGCAAAGCACTATTCCAAATGTCGCGGGCCTGGGCGATGGCCTCCGCCCGTTTGCGCTCGGCCACCTGGCGCCGCGCTTTTTCGCGGGCCGCGGCCTCTTGCTCACGGCGCCGGCGCTCGGCCGGATCGCCCGCCGCATCGCCCCCTAACAAAAACCCCAGGGCCGCCTTGAAGTCACAGGCTTGCACAAATTGCACTAGGTCCAGCGTATCGCCGCCCTGGTCACATTGCCGGCAAATCCATACGTTTAGATCGGGGTTAAGGGCAAAGCGGTTTGGGGCACGCTTGCCGCCATCGCCGCAGATCGGGCAAGCGCCCACATGCTCACGCCCCTCTTGCCGCAGCCCCGCGGCCAGGCCGAGGCGCCCGGCCACCTCCAGCACCGGCAATGCCTTGGCCTCGCCGGCGCGGCCGGCCGCACTCACGCCGCACGCCGCGGCAGCGGCCCTTGATACTCTGACAGCACATGCCGCAGCTTTTGGCGCAGGGTCAGCAGCCCCAAGACCGGCTCCGACCAAGGCGCGGAAATCTCGACCGGCCGCCCCTGAAGGTTTGCCGCATCAATCAAGGCTGACAGATCACCGCCGAGGCTGGCCGGCGTGCCCTCCTCTAGGGCTATATCGTGCATATCGACCATGGCGCCCTCAACCATCAGCACCGCCCGCAAGCGGTGCCGAGTGACCGGCTCCAGGGTGACAATTAAAGGTGAAATATGGGGCATGACGCATCCTTTATTTACGGGTCCAGCGGTCGCATTTGCTGGCGCTTTTCATCGGGCGGCGCAAAGCACGAAATATCGTGCATGTGGCGCAAGCCGCTTGGCGCAATTCGCCGTCGAAATGCGCGCAGGTGCCGCAGATACGGCGCAGGTGCAGCTTGCAGGTTGGAGAGAGGGGGTTTTCGTTATCTTTGCGGCCGTAAATGCCGCGAGCCGATATATCAGAGTCCAAATTCATCACCGCTTTTCTCTATTCGTCGCAGCGGCAAGACGGGTCATGTGATCTGCGGGCAGCACCGCCGGCGCATCGCGCATCAAGCGTAGGTAGGCCGCGACAATGGCCGGCAGTAGGGCCGAGGCCGAGGTGCCAGCGGCCTCGGCCATCCGCTCGACCTGGACGCGATCCTGGCGGGAAAGTGGTAAATCCCTCATGCTGTGGTAACCGGCGGAAGAGCAATGCCCGCGGCCCGCGCACGGGCTGTCAAGTTGGCATGGATCTTAGCTGCATTCCCCAACCGAATGTCGCGGTCAGGGTCAGACAAGAATTGCGACAGCGCATTTTTGCCCAGGTCTAAATCTCGGGCCACCACCGCGGGGGCGAGTTGTAGCGCCGATAGCGCCTCATCGGTCCAGGTACGAAATTGGGCTGGAGAGGGAAGAGTAGAAATCGCCACCGCAGGCGCGATTGGTACAATATTCGTCATACTTGTTCCTTGCGAAATGCCTGATGTATCGGGATGCGGACTTTTACAGCCACTAAATACGCCCCGTTTTAAAGGGATTGCACGCTATATCGTGCGATGCAAGGCAAAATGTTGCGTCGTCGCCTTTGAAATAAACATGCGGGAAAAACAAGGCATTGGCCCTCGTTTTTTTGTCAATCCCGTTTAAATGTGCTAAAGGCAAATATACGGGGCAATGCACGCCCCACCAAAAAGGGACAGACTATGCAGCAAGAGATTGCAGTCGCAGAACAGGAAGCACCCCCTCCAATGACAGAGAAACCCACCGATCCGCGCGTGGATGTTGCGCGTCGGAATTTGCGCATTCTCTGCGCGATGCGCGAAACCAACTTTTCCGAGGTCGCGCGCCAGGCTGGCCTTGGCCGCAACGCTCTTTCGCAGTTCTTGGGAGGTAAGTCGGCATTGACTTACCCTAACATGCTCAAAATATGCGACGTGCTAAATGTGCCTATCGGCCTATTGCATCGGCCAGAGCCAATCACCGAACAGCGGATTAGGCTTGCCCGCGTCCTGGAGCGTCTGCCCGACCATCTGGCAGCCGAGGCGATGGCCCAGGCGTCGAAGTGGCATGAAGAGCGGGACTAGAATTCGCAACGGCCGGCGCGGGGTCTAGCGCCTCCAGCCGGTCGCATAAATCTGACAAATCACTCTCACTTGCCGTCGCGGCAATGTCCAAAATTCTCCGCTCAAATTCGCGCACGTAAAAGCCCCCTGCAATCAAGGCCGAAGCATTTTTATGTTCGGCCACCCCCTCAATAGTTCTCGTTTTAGTCCGACAGTCAATCCCGATGCAACGGGATATTTTTATTGCTTACGCCCGTTTTATCGTGCTACGCCTCAATAATCAATAAAAGGCACGAGGAACAAATGGAAAACACTCAAGGAATTGAGACCACCCCTCTCTATCGCTTCATGCTTAAAGCCGAGGCCGCTTGTCGCATTCTCGCGATCCTTTCTTGGTCGGTGTTTCTGGTCCGTCTCGTTACGGTTTGGGCAGGCTTAGTATGATCGTACAACGATCCGCTCTGCCGCCCATTCTGACAGGCCAGCCCTCAGAGGCCCCGGCCTTACACCTTTCCGCCGCAGAGGCGGTCGTATGGCTCAGGCGTTTTGGAATCCAAACCAGCCGTCAGGGCATTGCCACCCTTCGCCAGACCGGCCGACTGAACGCATTGGCCGCGCGTGGCCGCATCCGTTATCTATACCGGCCCGACGATCTTCTGGCCGCCTTCCTGGAGGAAACTAAATGCCCCTCAAACTCACCAAACGCGGCGAAACCTACCACATGCACGGGACCGTCGCGGGCCAGCGCATTCGCGAAAGCACGGGCGCGCGCCGCCGCGCCCAAGCCATCGAAATCGCAAGGGCACGCGAACAAGAAATCATCGACCGTTCGACGCTTGGACGGCGGGCAACAATAACTTTTGCCGAGGCCGCCCTGGCCTATATGGACGCTGGGGGCGAGGCGCGCTTTTTGGACCCGATCCTGGCCGCCCTCGGGCCAGACTTTTTGCTGGCCGATTTGCACAATGACACCTTGGGCGATCTTGCCCGTACAATTTACCCCACCGCCGCGGCGGCCACCGTGCAACGCCAGCTAGTTGCGCCATGCTCAGCCGTCTATAATGCGGCTGCCGCCAACGGCCTAGCCGATCCTCGTAAGTTCCAAAACCGTGGTGCAGATAATAAGCGATTGCGGTGGCTCACCCCGGCGGAGGCCGAAGACCTATTGGCAGCCGCCGATCCGCACGCTCTGCCGATCCTGGCCGCGCTTTTGGGCAGCGGTGCACGGGTTTCCGAAATTCTTGGGGTGGAAGCCCAACATTTCCACCGCGAAACCGGCGAGATTTGGTTGCCTGACACCAAAAACGGGCATCCGCGCATGATCGAACTTGTCCCGCGCGCTCTGCGCCTTGTGCTGGCCAGCAATCCACCCGAGGCGGGCCGGGTATTCCTTACTCCTAAGAGGCGCCCCTACATCATTCGAGACAACCGCGGCGGCCAGATCAAGAGCGCCATGGACAAGGCCGCTGCCAAGGCGGGGCTAGAAGGCATCACACCACATGTACTGCGCCACACCTGGGCAACATGGTATTATGCCGCAACACTAGATTTTGGCGGACTGTTGGACAAAGGGGGTTGGCGCAAATCTGATATGGCCAATCGGTATCGAAAGGCCGCTCCCCGCACCTTGGCTCGGGATTTACTGGACGCCGGTTGGGACTTCCGCGTTCAAGCTGACCTGCGAAAAAGGGGCGCCCCCGAGGCGCCCGCCTGGAAGCCAGGGCTACGCGAAATTAAATGCGGGCGATCCTAGCCCCGACAATGGGTCCGCTCCGCCTAGTATAGCGCAGCGGACCACAGCCTCATTCGGTAGGTTTAAGAATTCCAGTGGTCATCTCGATTGCCTGGTTCCACAAAGCGAAACCGCCGTAAGACAAAGCTGCGATGGCAAGACCTGTTGACAATACAGTCACCAGTATATTCCATTTGACCGTCCGCGTTGCATCTTCGGCCCTCTCGGCAGCTTGCTTCGCACCATTGACGTCACTATCAAGTGCGTCAAGACGGATACGAACTGTATCGCCGAATGCTGACAGATTATAGTTCACCTTATCAATACCAGCCAAGACTTCTGCAAATCGTGCATCATTCTTTGCTGCTACCTCCGCAACTTTTGCGTCCAAGTAATCTTTATCCATCCCACCTCCTCCTGACCCGCCGCCAAAGTGAAGATTGGCCCCTGAAATTGAACCGGGTTGTTGGCTCTGGCCTCCTTCCACTACAGAGAATGTGGCCCTTTCTTGTTCAGCCATTTTTCTGCGTCCAGTCTTTCAACCCCAACATGCTATTTACAACCAAGTCGGCGGCCCCAGAGTTCGCCAAGAGCGTCAAGAACATTTGCGTATTCAGAGCAGCCCCCTCAAAAATGAACTCACAATTCCTGAAGTCACAGTTGATCAAAATCGGAGGCCGTCCTCCTTCAAAGATCAGCTTACATTCTAAATAGACAGTATCGCGAAGTGTTGAATAGTCGAGCTTAACTATTTCCCCACGAACTTCGGCCCGGTCTGACATCGATAACTCCAACTTCAGCGCCAAAGGTAAGTCATACAACTAGGAACTTGTCAAACCTTCTAAGTACTCGGAGGGGGAAAGCAGAAAGCCCAAACTGAACCAAGCGATGGGACCAGCTTGCAGATGCCCAGTTGCAGCCCGATAAGGTAAAATCAAGCATCAGACTTGTCCATCCGCATATTGGCTCTGATTGGGGCACAGTCTAGGCTACCCGTCTAAGCCAACCCAAATTTTGTTTGAGAAGCAATGCCGCTTCAATGCCCCATTTGCAAAAAAGGTTAAAGGTGCGCAAATCTCTAGTCCCGGGCCTTTTAGTAAGCCGCGCATAGATAAAGAAGAGAGTATTCCATGAAGACCATTGCAGTTGCCGCACTCGTTATGTTTCTTAGCGCCTCATTCAGCCAAGCTGAGACCTCGATTGCCGACCTGTCCCATTCTGAGTTGATAAATGTGTGCATCGAGGCGCTCGACAGAAGCGAAAACGCAGAAATCTATGCAGAGGAACTGGCTCAGAGGAGTCGCTTCCACCTTGGTGCGCAGAACAGAGCCAAGGGAAAACGATGCCTAGAAGAGACTTACCAAACCGAATTTGTGTTTGAAGGCGGGAGGTTTCATTCGCCGGATCTCGCTGCGGCGCTCGAACGCCGCGCACAGCTGCTCAAAGAGCAACAGCAAGAACGCGAGCGCGATTACACTGAGGCCTTGGCACAAGCTTGCATCCGTGAATTCGATATTGACAGGTTCCGCGCCCTGACAACCCCAGTATGTGGCGCGGTGTTCAAGGCCATTGGTTTACCTGAGAACAATTGAGCCCCCCGACTGAAGCTGGGCTGTAAAGACTAACGGTTTAAGCTTACATCTGCAGCAACAGGCAACGACCGATATATCGCGCTACTGAAGTTCCCGGCCCGACACTCAAGCCAGCGAGATTGCACGCCCGCTCGCATTCTCCAAATTGGCACAAAACTGACACAAGCGGAGGCTTCAAGCAGTGAAATCGTCTTATTTTAAAGTGGTTTTGGTGAAACGCGGCGGCCCTTAGCAGGGGAGCGCCTTCGACCACTCGGCCACGTCTCCGTCGACCCGTTTAGAGAGGTCGCGCCCGAGTGACAAGGCGAAATTCGTGGGAATTTCCGCATTTCTCATAGTTGGTTTCTTTTTGGTTGGTGCGCCCGCCATCATGGGGGGCGGCGGTACGCTTCTGGCAGCGCTGCATCGCAGAAAATGGGATCGCAAGGGTCCCTCATCGCGTCATTTTTCAGCTATTCAACGCGGCTGTAGCAACTTACACAGGAGCGTGAATGACTTGTGAAACAATGCGAGACACGGCGCAACCCATTGATACTGCTAAACACTTATCCCGTCACGCTTCCCCGACGGCGCACAATCACCCCAGATCGCAGACAATATAGCAACCGCAGCGAAACTTAAACGACCGATGGCCCGTTACTTCACCACAAACGATGACATCGCAATGACGCGATTTAATAAAACCTGAAGGAACACGCTATGAAACTCATCATGACCACCGCCGCCGCCGCTTTGATCTCCACCGCTGCCGTTGCCGACAACTCCACCCGTCACAACGACATTTTCCTCGACACTTCGGTGAACTCCGACGCGAGCGACGTCTATGGCAACAGCGACCGTATGCGGAACCCGCATGCCTCGACCAAGGCGAACGACATCATGCTGAACACCGCCGACACCGACAAGAACCGTGACACCGTGATGAGCACGCGCAACGCCCTGCGCAGCCCCGGCGAAGGCTATGTCTACGGTGGCTTTGGCCCGGGCAACGACAGCAAGTAAGCTGTTGCCCTAACAAACAAAAAGCCCGGCAGCGCGCGCTGCCGGGCTTTTTACGTGGGCGGAGGCCTTGCCCCCTGCCCCGCTGATCAGGTGTTGAACAGAAAGTGCAGCACGTCGCCGTCTTTGACGATATACCCCTTGCCTTCAGCCCGCATCTTGCCCGCTTCTTTTGCAGGGCCCTCACCGCCGAGGCTTACGAAATCATCATAGGCGATGGTCTCGGCACGGATGAAACCCTTTTCGAAATCACCGTGGATGACCCCCGCCGCCTTCGGCGCGGAGGTGCCGGACTTGATGGTCCAAGCGCGCGCCTCCTTGGGGCCGACGGTGAAATAGGTCTCTAGGTGCAAAAGCTCATAGCCTGCGCGGATCAGCCGGTCGAGCCCGGCTTCCTTCAGCCCCATTTCTTCAAGGAACATCTCGGCCTCTTCGGCTTCGAGCTGGCTGATCTCTTCCTCGATCTGGGCTGAGATCACCACATGGGAATTGCCCTGTGCGGCGGCCATCTCGGCGACTTTGGCGGAATGTTCGTTGCCTTCGGCGGCCTCGGATTCGCCCACGTTGCAGACATAGAGCACCGGTTTGGTGGTCAGCAGTTGCAGCATGCGCCAAGCCTTGGCGTCATCTTCATCAACCTCGACCACGCGGGCGGGCTTGCCGTCTTCCAGCGCTTCCAGCGCCATGCGCATCAGACGCTCTTGCTGGACCGCTTCCTTGTCACCGCCGCGCACTTTTCGGACGATGTTTTGAAGGCGTTTTTCGATGCTCTCGATATCAGCGAGCATCAGCTCGGTGTCGATGGTCTCGGCATCGGCCACGGGGTCAACGCGGCCTTCGACATGGGTCACGTCGCCATCTTCAAAACAGCGCAGCACATGGGCGATGGCGTCGACTTCGCGGATGTTGGCGAGGAACTGGTTGCCCAGACCTTCGCCTTTCGACGCGCCTTTCACCAGACCGGCGATGTCGACGAAGGTCATGCGCGTAGGGATGATGCTTTTCGAACTCGCGATCTCGGCCAGCTTGTCGAGCCGCGCGTCGGGCACTGCCACCTCGCCGACATTGGGCTCAATGGTGCAGAACGGAAAATTCGCCGCCTGCGCCGCAGCGGTGCGGGTCAGCGCGTTGAAAAGGGTCGATTTGCCGACGTTCGGCAGTCCGACGATGCCCATTTTGAAACCCATGACGATACCCCTATAAAAGCTGCGCGTGTGTTAGGGGTAAGGGCCGCAAAGCGCAAGGCTCAGCGCGCGCGTCGGTCCTGATGCGCCTGATAGATCAGGATCCAAGCCAGCAGGATGAACATCGGATGCGTCAACCCGCCCGAGAAGATGATCGCGGGCAGCCAGATCAGGAAGACCACGATGGACAGGATGGGCCGTCCGATCAGCAGGATCGACAGCGGCGGCAGGAAAAGGGCGAGTACATAATTCATGGCCCATGAGATAGGAGGCTTTACGCAAAATGGAAGGGTGCGGCGTGCCATAGGCGCCCACGGGAGGCGAATTTTGCCGCCCCCTGCCCCGCGGTGGATTGATTTTCACCGCGACATTCGGCATTGGCGAGGAAAGCACCAAATGAGGCAAGCCACATGACCCGTATCGACGCCAAATTCGAAGACCTCCGCGCCCGCGGCAAAAAGGCGTTTGTCTCTTATGTGATGGCGGGCGACCCGGATTTCGACCGTTCACTGGAAATCGTGCGCGGCCTGCCCGCTGCCGGGGTCGACATCATTGAGCTTGGCCTGCCCTTTACCGATCCGATGGCCGATGGCCCAACGATCCAGCTTGCCGGTCAACGCGCCCTCGAAGGGGGCATGACGCTGAACCGCACGCTGGAAATGGTCCGCGCCTTCCGCGAAAATGACGACACGACCCCGATCGTGCTGATGGGCTATTACAACCCGATCTATTCCATGGGCGTCGAGACTTTCCTGAAAGAGGCCAAAGACGCCGGGATCGACGGGTTGATCGTGGTCGACTTGCCGCCCGAAGAAGACATCGAACTTTGCCTGCCCGCGCAGGACGCCGGGTTGAACTTCATCCGCCTTGCCACCCCCACGACAGACGACAAGCGCCTGCCGCGCGTGGTGCAGAACACCTCCGGCTTCGTCTATTATGTCTCGATCACCGGCATCACCGGCTCGGCCGAGGCGAATGCCGCGGATGTCTCGCCCGAGGTGGCGCGCATCCAAAAGGCCAGCGGCCTGCCCGTCATCGTGGGCTTTGGCGTGAACACGCCCGAGAAAGCCCGCGCCATCGCCGAAGTGGCCGACGGTGTGGTAATCGGCTCGGCCATCGTCAGCCGGATCGCCAATGGTGACAGTGCAGAGGATGTGCTGGGCTTTGTGAAATCACTGGCCGACGGGGCGCATTCAGCGTAACCCCCCTCTCCCTGGGAAACGACCCCAAGCCCGCGCTGCCCCACTGGCCGCGCGGGCTTTTTCGTTGCCGCAGCCTTCCCAATTGCCAAGCCCCCCACCAGTTGCTACCAAAAGTTAACCCATTCAGCACAGGTGGCCCATGCCCGTCATCACCAGCATCGACGATCTCAAACGTATCTACAAACGGCGCGTCCCGCAGATGTTCTACGACTACGCGGAATCGGGCAGCTGGAGCGAGCAGACTTTCCGTGAGAATTGCAGCGACTTTGACCAAATCCGCCTGCGCCAGAGGGTTGCCGTGGATATGTCGGGGCGCAGCACCGCGACGCAGATGATCGGCGAGGACGTGGCCATGCCGGTGGCCCTCGCCCCCGTGGGCCTGACGGGAATGCAATGTGCCGACGGGGAAATCAAAGCCGCGCGCGCAGCCGAAGCCTTTGGCGTGCCCTTTACCCTCTCGACCATGTCGATCAATTCCATCGAAGACGTGGCAGAGGCGACGACGAAACCCTTTTGGTTTCAACTCTATACCATGCGCGATCAGGAATATGTCAGCCGCCTGATCCAGCGCGCGAAGGACGCGAACTGCTCGGCCCTCGTCATCACGCTTGATCTGCAAATCCTCGGACAGCGCCACAAAGACCTGAAGAACGGCCTTTCCGCCCCGCCCAAGCTGACAGTCAAAACACTCGCCAACCTTGCTACCAAATGGGGCTGGGGGCGCGAGATGCTGGGCGCGAAGCGGCGGCATTTCGGCAATATCGTAGGCCATGTGCATGGGGTCACCGACAACGCCGATCTTGGCGCTTGGACGGCGGAACAGTTCGACCCCTCGCTCGATTGGGACAAGATCGCCAAGATCAAAGAACAATGGGGCGGCAAGGTCATCCTAAAGGGCATTCTGGATGCCGAGGATGCGCGCATGGCGCTGAAAGTCGGGGCCGATGCGATCATCGTCAGCAACCACGGCGGGCGGCAGCTCGATGGGGCGCTAAGCTCGATCCGTATGCTGCCAGAGATCCTCGACGCGCTGGGCGACCAGATCGAAGTGCATCTGGATGGCGGCATCCGCTCGGGTCAGGACGTGCTCAAAGCCATGGCGATGGGCGCTAAAGGCACCTACATCGGGCGCGCGTTCATCTATGGGCTGGGCGCGATGGGGCAACAGGGCGTGACCCGCGCGCTGGAGGTAATCCACCGCGAGCTGGACCTGACCATGGCGCTCTGCGGAGAGACGCAAATCGCGAACCTCGGGCGGCACAACCTGCTGATCCCGCGCAACTTCGGCGGTGACTGGCAGGAACGGCCGCGCGATCCGGGCACATGCTGATCTTTCTCAGCCGCAACCTTACCTTTCTCGCCACGCCAAAAACCGGGACCACCGCAGTCGAAATGGCGCTGAAACTCGACGCCGAGATCATCTTTTCGCGGGGGCGCAAACATGTGACTGCCCTGCGTTATCGGCGGCGCGTTCTGCCCTTTTTGCAGGAAACCTTCTCGGCCTCCCCCGAGGCTTTGGCGGTGATGCGCAACCCTGTCGAGCAAATCCGAAGCTGGTATCGCTACCGCAGCCAGCCCCGGCTGGATGGCAAACCGCTCAGCACCAAGGGGCTAAGTTTCGAGGACTTCGCGCTTGAAGTCATTTCAGACACGCCCCCGCCCCGCGCGCAGATCGGCAGCCAGTTTTCCTTTCTGACCTCTGACCATGGCGACCTGCTGGTCGAGCACCTCTTCGCCTATGAACGCCAACCGGCCTTTCGCGATTTTCTGGCCGAAAGACTAGGGCGGGAGGTCAAGCTCAAGCCCAAGAACGTCTCACCCGATCTGCCCGCGCCCCTGTCGCAGGAGGTCGAATCCCGCCTGCGCGCCGCACGCGCCAAGGAGTTCGCCCTCTATGACCGGCTCATGGCGGCGGACGGCTGTCTGCGCACGCCGCAGGAATAGCGCCGCCCCCGCCCTTTTGCCCTTTCCAGCCGGGCAAAACCGGTCTATACGCGCGGCTTCACGCGGGAATACAGCCTTGGAGGATTCCCGCCCTAACAAATTTGGAGACTAAAATGGCCGGAGAGATTCCTGATCTTGAAGCCCAGGTACGCGCGGGGACAGGCAAGGGCGCCGCTCGCCAAGCACGTCGTGACGGCATGGTTCCTGGTATCGTATTTGGTGGTGACAAAGAGCCGCTGCCGATCAACATCCCTTTCAACAAGCTGCTGACCAAGCTGCGTGCAGGCCGCTTCAAAGCGACCCTGTTCAACCTCAAGGTTGAAGGCCACGACGACGTTCGTGTGATCTGCCGCGACGTTCAGCGCCACGTCGTCAAAGATCTGCCCACGCACATCGACCTGATGCGCCTCAAGCGGACCACCAAGATCAACCTGTTCATCAACGTCGACGTCAAAGGCGAAGAAGAATGCCCCGGCCTGAAAAAGGGTGGCGTACTCACTCTGGTCCGTCCGGAAGTTGAACTGGTCGTCACCGCCGCGGACATCCCCGAGCATGTGACCGTCGACATCACCGGCCTCGAAATCGGCGACAGCGCGACCATCAGCCGCGTCGACCTGCCCGAAGGTGTGAAACCCACGATCGACCGCGACTTCGTCGTTGCCACGATCTCTGCACCTGCTGGTCTGGCCGCGTCGGATGACGACGATGACGACACGGCAGCGGACGAAGTGCCGACAACCGAAATGGGCCCGCCCGACGGTGAATGATAGCGCGCCGCAAGGCTGTGCTGAAACGGGGTCGCATCACGCGGCCCCGTTTTGCGTTTGGGGCCCGATTTCTTTCAAAGAAATCGCCCCGGAATTTACAAAAATTCCGGCGACCTTGGGGACATTCTCCCGCCCCGCTTGTTAAGATAGGCGAAACCAAAGGAGACCTCGCCCATGAAACTGATCGTCGGCCTCGGCAATCCGGGCGCGAAATATGCCCGCAACCGTCACAACATCGGCTTCATGGCGCTGGACCGCATTGCCGAAGATCACGGGTTTTCCGCGTGGAAGGGCAAGTTTCAGGGCAGCGTCAGCGAGGGGCGTTTCGGCTCTGACCGGGCGGTACTGCTCAAGCCCGAAACCTTTATGAACAACTCCGGCCAATCGGTTCAGGCGGCGATGAAGTTCTACAAGATCGACCCCGCTGATGTGATTGTTTTTCATGACGAATTGGACCTCGCCCCCGGCAAGGTCAAATGCAAGACCGGCGGCGGCCATGCAGGCCACAACGGGCTGCGTTCGATCCACGCGCATATCGGGGCGGACTATGACCGCGTGCGCATGGGCATCGGCCATCCCGGCCATAAGGACGCGGTGGCGGGCTATGTGCTGCGCGACTTCCCGAAAGCCGACGAAGGCTGGCTGGACGATGTGCTGCGCGGCGTCTCAGACGGGGCAGCAGATCTGGCGCGGGGCGATACCGGACGGTTCATGAATGCCGTGGCGCTGCGCGTGGCCCCGCCCCGCTCGGGCACCGGCAGCAAGGGGCCAAAGAAACCGAGCGCGCCCAAGCCCGCCGCCCCCAAGCCCGAACACGAGGCCGAGCCACAATCGCCGCTGCAAAAGCTGATGGACCGCTTTCGCTGAGCGCTTTAGCCTGACGCAATGTCGGGCTGGCCCCCGCCCCCGCGCCGTGGTTCACTGCGTGCCAACAGGGGGGATATCATGCGTACATTCGGAAAATGGCTGGGCCGGGTCTTGCTGGCGCTTTTGCTGGCGGCCATCGTCATCGGTCTTTGGAAGCGGGAAGAGATCGAACGGCTCTTGGCGGTGAACTCTCTCTTCTCCGAAGAGAAGATCGTGCACAACTTCAGCCATATGGACGGCGCTTTCCTCTCCGCCCCCGTTTCGCGCGGAGACGGGCTGACGACCGAGCTTCCCTATGGCCCCGAAACCGAACTGCCCGAGGCGGTGGACGACTGGATCGCGGCCCGTGACGTGACCGCGCTGGTGGTGCTGAAAGACGGTGCCATCGTCTATGAGAACTACTTCAAAGGCACCGGCCCCGAGGACCGCCGCATCAGCTGGTCGGTGGCGAAAAGCTATCTTTCGGCGCTGGTGGGCATCCTTCTGGCGGAGGGCCAGATCGCATCCCTCGACGATCCGGTGACTAAATATGCCCCCAGCCTGAAGGGCAGCGCCTATGACGGGGCCAGTCTGCGCAACGTGCTGCATATGGCCAGCGGCGTCACCTTTGACGAAGATTATCTGGACTACGATTCAGACATCAACCGCATGGGCCGGGTGGTGGCGCTTGGCGGCAGGCTCGACAATTTTACCGCCGAATTGTCCGAGACCTTCACCGCGCCGGGCAGCCAGTGGCAATATGTCTCGATCGACACCCATGTGATCGGCATGGTGGTGCGCGGCGCCACCGGGCGCAGCGTGCCCGAGTTGCTGAGCGAGAAGGTCATCGCGCCCCTGGGGCTGGAACATGCGCCCTATTACATCGTCGATGGCTCCGGCACCGCCTTCGTGCTCGGGGGCCTCAATATGACCACGCGCGACTATGCCCGTTTCGGCCAGATGTTCGCCCAAGGTGGGGAATGGAACGGCCAGCAAATCGTGCCCGAAGACTGGGTAACAGAATCAACCAGCCCCACCGCCCCCACCGCCGAGGGGCGCATCGGCTATGGCTACCAATGGTGGATCCCGCAGGGCGCGCCCGAGGGGGAATATATGGCGCGCGGCATCTATGGGCAGTACATCTATGTCGACAGCGCCCGCGATGTGGTCATCGCCACCAATGCCGCCGACCGTAAATTCCGTGAGGCCGGGGTGGCAGAACAGAACATCGAGATTTTCCGCCAGATCGCGGCCTCACTCGACGAGGAAAGCTGAGACAGAAAGGAAGCCATGACCCCGGACGACAGCATCAACGTTCTGAACCAGCCCCTCGTCATCTGCGGGACCGATCCGGTAACGGGCTTTTTCCGCGATGGCCATTGCAACACCTGCGCGCAGGATCAGGGCAGCCATACGGTCTGCGCGGTGATGACGGCGGAGTTTCTGGCCTATTCGAAATATGTCGGCAATGACCTCAGCACCCCGCGCCCCGAGTTCGGCTTTGCCGGGCTGAAGCCGGGCGACGCATGGTGCCTATGTGCCGCGCGGTTCCTACAAGCCGCGGATGAGGGCTGCGCCCCGCGGGTGCATCTGGCCGCGACGCATCTGCGCGCGCTTGATATCGTGCCGCTGGAGGTGTTGCGCGACCATGCCATCGACCCCAGTGAGGATTAACCATGCGCCTGCGCCTCTTGCCCCTCCTGCTGCTTCTGCCCGTCACCGCTTGGGCGGAAACCACGCTCCGCCCCGCCGATAGCGCCCGGCTGGAGACCTTTGACGCCGCCTTTGGCAATGCCATGATGCAAGCGCTGAACGGGGGCGACGCCGGGGATGTGGCGATCTTGACCCGCGCCCTCTCTGGGCAGCCTCAGGTCGCATTCTCCGCCGATTTGCAGGGCGATTGGTCTTGCCGCACGATCAAGCTGGGCGGGATCAGCCCGCTTGTGGCCTATAGCCCGTTCAAATGCCGCTTTACCGCCAGCAATCGCGGTTTCACCTTTGAAAAACTCACCGGATCACAGCTTACCAAGGGTGACATCACCCTGCGCGAAGGCCGCGCGATCTATGCCGGGGTGGGCTATGTCCGGGGCGAAACGCCGCCCGATTATGCCGATCTGCCCGAAGATTTCACCTCAGGCGGCAAGGTACAAAGCGACGTGGCCGTGTTCCAGCGGGTCAGCCCCACCCGCGCGCGGCTGCTGTTCCCGTCACCGGCAGTGGAAAGCGATTTCGATATTCTGGAACTGACGCGCTGAGGCGCCACGCCGCCCTTAGGCCGCGTGGCAGAGATGCAGTTTCGACTTGGGACGCGGCATCAGGGAATCGTCCATCAAGTCTTCGATAAAGGTGCTGAGAAGCTGGGTCCGCCCTGTCACGCCCGCCTTGCGGTAAATCGCATTGGTCTGCGCCTTCACGGTGCCTTCGGAAGTGCCGCGCATCTCGGCAATATCGCGTGTATTCAAACCCTTAGTCAGGAAAATCGCCACGTCCCGCTCTGCCGGGGTAAGGTGCCATTCGCGAAAGTGTTCTTCGAGCACATCGGCGAATTCCACCGTACAATGACGCAGCGCCGTCTCTGCTCGCTCGGCCCGCTGGAGGCTCATCCGCAGTGCCATCCAGCCCAGAACGACCCCGAGAATCAGACCCAAAACCTGAATGCCCTTGTTCGGCCCAATGTCAGCCAGCGGGGTGCCGAAAAGCGTCACACCACGCCCCTCCAGTGCAAAAACGAGCACGAAATAGACAGTGGCGTTGAACTGTAGAGCGGCGATAACCCACAGTGCGATCTTTTTCTTATTATTCATGGTGAAGCCTTGCCTTGGTGTTCGCCGTATTTAACCGCGGCGCACCGAAGTGCAAGGGATGGCGGGCATGCGCCCTGATCAACCCTTAGTGATTTGGCACCCGCCCCGGGGGGCGAGTGCATTCTCTTGAGGCCAGTTCAGGGTTGCTTGGCTGGCCGGAAGACTGTTTTACCGCAATGTCTTAGCAGGCATCGAGCCGATATCAGCGCGGGAAACGGTTCACTTTCTCGGCGTCTTGCGCGGCGGGGAAGACGGTGACGGTCACGTCAGATGTGTCTTCTGCGCGGAAGGTGCCGTTGTTGAAGATGTCCAGTTTCACATTGTCGACAGCGTCGTTGCGGCTGGCGTAGGAAACGCCTGCATCAGCTTTGTCGTTATAGCCGATTTGCTGGCCTTCCATGCCCTGTGCAAAAGCGGCGGAACCTGCTGTGGCAAGGATCAGGGCGGTGGTTGCGAGTGTCTTTTTCATGTCGTGTCCTTTCGGGGGAAAGTTAGGGTCGCGCAGGGATCAGCGCGGGAAACGGTTGACCGAAGCGTCGCTCTGCGCGGTCGGGAAAACGGTGATGGTCACGTCGGAGAGGTCTTCGGCGCGCAGGATACCGTCTTGGAAGATTTCCAGCTTGGTCTTGTCCACGGCTTCGCTGCGGCTGGAATAGGAAACGCCGTTGTCGGTCTTGTCGTTATAGCCGATGCGCTGGCCTTCCATGCCTTGAGCGAAAGCAGCGGTGCTTGCGGTGGCGAGGATCAGTGCGGTTGTTGCGAGTGTCTTTTTCATCGTTTTAGCCTTTCGGGGGAGAAAGTTAGGGGGAGGAGCCGTGGCCCGCGTTTAGCGGACGAAACGGCCATCTTCTTGTGCGTCTTGTGTGGTGACGAATACGGTCGCTGTTGCCTCGGCAGGTGTTTCGGCGCGCAGGTCGTCAAAGCTCAGAGCGTCGGAAGTGACGTTGCGTGTCGAATAGGCGGCATCTGCGTTATCTGCGGTATAGCCGACCTGCTGGCCTTCCATGCCCTGTGCGAAGGCGGCGGTGCCTGCTGTGGCAAGGATCAGTGCGGCGGTTGCGAATGCGTTTTTCATGTCGTGTTCCTTTCAGTCCCGGGTTGGGTTACGAGCCGCTCATCGGTGACGCGGCGTCGTTGGGATGACAGGGAAAAGGGCATTCGAGGGGGGATTGGCTATCTGTCCCGGGTTTAAATCGTCCGATCTAAACCCCTGTAAGAGCGACATAAACTTTGGTTTACGAAGCCAATCGGGCGCGAAATACGGGGGGTAGATTGCCTTAGCGTCAAGCCTGCAAGGGCGAAACGGGGTTTCGCGGGCAGGCGCGCGGGCTGCAAAGAAAGGCTAGCCGGTCTTTTCGCGATGTGAAAGTTTTTTCGTGCTTTTTCGGCAAAGAAGTTCGCCCCCTGCCCAAAGTTTATGCGTAAATCACATACCGCGCGTTGTCGCATAAAAAACGGGCCCGCGTTTTCACGCGGACCCGTTAAACTCGACTCGGATTCGGATGGGAATTTAGGCGAATTCACCCATGTCGAAGTCCAATGCACGGGCAACGGTGAAGATGTCCTTGTCGCCCCGGCCGCACATGTTCATCACCAGCAGGTGATCCTTCGGCAGCTCCGGCGCGATCTTCAGCACATGCGCCAGCGCATGGCTCGGCTCCAGCGCCGGGATGATCCCTTCAAGCGCGCAGCACAGCTGGAACGCCTCCAGCGCCTCGCGGTCGGTGATCGAGACATATTGCGCCCGGCCGATGTCATGCAGCCAGGAATGCTCGGGGCCAATGCCGGGATAGTCCAGCCCGGCAGAGATCGAATAACCTTCGAGGATCTGCCCGTCGTCGTCCTGCAACAGATAGGTCCGGTTGCCATGCAGCACGCCCGGACGCCCACCGGTGAGCGAGGCGCAATGTTCCATCTTCTCGTCCACGCCCTTGCCGCCGGCCTCAACACCGATGATGTTCACCGATTTGTCGTCGAGGAAGGGGTAGAACAGCCCCATGGCGTTAGAGCCCCCGCCGATGGCGGCGATCACCGTGTCGGGCAGACGGCCCTCGGCCTCTTCCATCTGAGTGCGGACTTCCTTGCCGATGATCGACTGAAAGTCGCGGACCATCGCCGGATAGGGGTGCGGCCCGGCCACGGTGCCGATGCAATAGAAGGTGTCGCGCACGTTGGTCACCCAGTCGCGCAGCGCGTCGTTCATCGCGTCCTTCAGCGTGCCGCGACCGCTCGTCACCGGCACCACCTCGGCGCCCAAAAGGCGCATGCGAAAGACGTTGGGGGCCTGACGCTCCACGTCATGCGCGCCCATGTAGACCACGCATTTCAGGCCGAACTTGGCGCAGACCGTCGCCGTTGCCACACCGTGTTGGCCCGCCCCGGTCTCGGCGATGATGCGTTTCTTGCCCATGCGGCAGGCGAGGATGATCTGCCCCAGCACGTTGTTGATCTTATGCGCCCCCGTGTGGTTCAACTCGTCGCGCTTCATATAGACCTTGGCACCGCCCAGATGCTCGGTCAGCCGCTCGGCGTGATAGAGCGGGCTGGGGCGGCCAACGTAATGGGTCCAGAGGTCGTGCATCTCGGCCCAGAAACTGTCGTCGGTCTTGGCCTTCTCATATTGTTCTTCCAGCTCAAGAATGAGCGGCATCAGCGTTTCCGAGACAAAGCGCCCGCCGAAATCGCCGAAACGGCCCTGTTCGTCGGGGCCGGTCATGAAGCTGTTGAAAAGATCGTTGGCCATTGCGCCTCTCCTAGAATGTCGCGTCAGCCTTACCGCAGCCCGCCCGCCTACGCCACCATGAGTTTCGCCAAGCGGCGGCGGGGGGCGGCGGGGGGCGCCTAGTCGAACAGTTTGAACAACTCGCGTCTGACCGCATTCTCCAACTCATCCTTCACGATATCCTCGGTCGAGCGGTTGTCGTCGGGTGCGATGTTCAATTCTTCCTGTATTTTCTGGCGCACCACATCCTCGGCCCGCTGCTTTTCCTCGGCAAAGTTCAGGTCGATCGCGGCGCGCAGATCGGCCTTGATCTCAGGGTCCGCCCAAGGCCCCCTGATCCGCACCGGCACCGCCAGCCCGCCGCGCGACGCATTGACGCGCAGCGCCTTGGGCGTGACCGTATAGTCCAGCCTCTGCGCCCCCAGATCGACCTGCCCTGCCCCCGTCGCGTTGAAGTTCGGCAGCAGCATCAGCAGATCGTCGTTGCGCAAGACGCCCTTGGCGATCTCGAACGTCGCCTCCACGGAATCGAACACCGTGCTGCCGCCTTCGGCATCGACGGAGCCGAGCAGCGCGTCCAAGTCGATCCCCGCAATCGTGCCGCGCCCCATGGTCAGCGCGCCGGAGCCGCTGAGCGAGCGCATGATCGCGTCAATAGACTGCCCCACCCCGAGGAACGACAGGTCGGCATCGCCCGCCCCGGTAAAGCGCGTCACCCCGGCGGCATCCTCCAGCAGGTCGCGCATCTGCACGTTCTGCGCTTGCAGCCTGCCGCCCACGGACAGGCCATCGCGGTTGTTCATCACAAACTCCCCCGCGACCTTGCCGCCATAGGCGTTCATATCCTGCAGATCAAAGACCATTCGCGCGCGCTCATTGCGCAGCACGGCACGGGTGGGGCCAAGGTCGAGCTGCTCCAGATCGATGCTTTCCGCGCTCAGGGCGATGTTCCCGTCAAAGGCGGCGAGCCAGTCGGCGTTGATCTCTTGCTGGGACCAGCCCTCTGCATCCGCCGTGGTGGTGCTGTCGGCGCCTTTCGTCTCACCGGTTTCCTCGGACAGGGCCGAGAGGTCCAGCGCCCCGGTCCGCAGGTTTGCGGTGATCCGCGGCGTGCCGTTCAGGGCCAGATCGGCCTGCCCGGTCAGGCTGTTGCCGCCCAAATCCACCGCGAGATTGCGCAGCGACAGACGCCGATCCGCCGTCAGGGTCAGCCCGCTTCGCAGATCAACCGACTGCCCCAAGCCGCGCGGCAGATTGATACCGCCCGCGCCAAAGGACGCCAGAAACCTTGCCGTGTCGGCGCTATCAACCCGCAGATCACCGGCGAGCGCACCGTCGAGCGATCCACGCCCATCAAACGAGGCGTCGCCCCCGCCCGCCGTGACCTCCGCGCGCAGCGGTTGCACGCCTCCGTCCAGAAAATCCGCAAAGCCTTCGATCCGCGCGGCAAGCTGCACCGCCTGCCCTGTGGGCGCCATGCTAGCGGTGATATCCGCCGCCCCGCCCCGCTCGGGCCAATCGAGCGCCAGATCGACACCGTCGTAGCGCAGCACATCCGCCCCTTCCGCGTCATAGATCAGCGTGGCATCGGTTACCGTGAGTTTCTGAATGCTTAGTGGCCGCCGGTTAGCGTTCGGCGCGCTCTCGGTTTCCAACCGCGCGCCGCTGGCGCTGTCGGTGAACTGCCAACTCGCCCGCCCATCAAGGCGTTGCTCCAACCGGATCACCGGACTTTGCGCCGCGATATTGGTGATCCGTATCTCACCGCGCAAAAGCGCGCCCGCATCCACCCCAATCGCCGCATTGGCCGCCGTCAGCAGCGCGCCCTTATCGGTCCAATCGGCATTGCCGACCTCAAGCCCGCCCGCCGTCACCCCCAGCACCGGCCAGAGCGTCACGCCCACATCGCCGGTGATCGACACCTCCCGCCCGGTCATCCGGCTGAGTTGGTCACTGGCGATCCGCGCGATCCGCTCACCGGGCAGCAGGAACAGCGCCCCCAGCATGATCACGACGATCAGCAACAGCGCGCCGATGACCCGTATAATCCATCTCATGGCTCTCTCCTCCTGCCCGGCGGCTCTTTCCCCGCTCATCCGCTTGCCTTATAGCGCAAGCCATGAGCACAAACCCACCCAATCTGCGCCCCGACCTCGCCCCGCAGGCGAAGATCAGCGATCCCGCCCGCCCTGGCCAGCCGACCATCGGCATGGTCAGCCTCGGCTGTCCCAAGGCATTGGTCGATTCCGAACGCATCCTGACCCGGCTCCGCGCCGAAGGCTATGGCGTTTCGCCCGATTACGCGGGCGCCGATGCGGTGATCGTAAACACCTGCGGCTTTCTCGACAGCGCCAAGGCCGAAAGCCTCGATGCCATTGGCGAGGCGCTGACGGAAAATGGCAAGGTGATCGTCACCGGCTGTCTGGGGGCCGAGCCCGATTACATCCGCGAACATCACCCCCGCATCCTCGCCGTCACGGGCCCGCATCAATACGAACAGGTGCTCGACGCGGTGCATGGCGCAGTGCCGCCCGCGCCTGATCCTTTCATCGACCTTCTGCCCGCGCAGCAGGTCTCGCTCACCCCACGGCACTACAGCTACCTCAAGATTTCCGAAGGCTGTAACCACAAGTGCAAGTTCTGCATCATCCCCGACATGCGCGGCCGGTTGCAAAGCCGCCCGGCCCATGCCGTGATGCGCGAGGCCGAGCGGCTCGTCGACAATGGCGTGAAGGAACTCTTGGTCATCAGCCAAGACACCTCCGCCTACGGGGTCGACATCAAACATGCCGAAGACCGTGGCCACCGCGCCCATATCACCGATCTGGCGCGGGATCTCGGCTCCCTCGGCGCATGGGTGCGGCTACACTACGTCTACCCCTACCCGCATGTGCGCAAGTTGATCCCGCTGATGGCCGAGGGGCTGGTGCTGCCCTACCTCGACATTCCATTCCAGCACGCGCATCCGGACGTGCTGAAACGCATGGCCCGCCCCGCCGCTGCGTCGAAAACCCTCGACGAGATCGCCGCATGGCGCGACACCTGCCCCGACATCACCCTGCGCTCGACCTTCATCGTCGGCTATCCGGGTGAGACGGAAGCGGAGTTCCAGACCCTGCTCGATTGGCTGGACGAAGCGCAGCTCGACCGGGTCGGCTGCTTCCAATACGAAAACGTCGAAGGCGCGCGGTCGAACGCGCTGCCGGATCATGTGGCGCCCCAGATTAAACAAGACCGTTGGGAGCGCTTCATGGAAAAGGCACAAGCCATTTCAGAGGCCAAGCTCGCCGCCAAGGTCGGCAAACGCCTTGACGTGATCGTGGATGAGATCGACGAAGACGCCGCCACCTGCCGCACCAAATCCGACGCGCCCGAGATCGACGGCAATCTCTTCATCGACGAGGATTTCCAGAACCTCAAAGTCGGCGACATCGTCACCGTCGAAGTCGAAGAGGCGGGCGAATACGATCTTTGGGGACGTCAGACTACCTGACGCCCCCGCGGGTTTCTCTCAGGCGTAAGCGCCCGCCGAATAGGTCAGCTCATAGCTGTGGCTGTAAAGCTCGAAGACGATGCCGAAGGGGTCTTCGACATAGACCATGCGGTAGGGTTTCTCGCCCGGGAAATACTCCCGCACCGGCATCCGCTGCTTGCCCCCCGCCGCGATGATCCGCTCCAGCAGACCTTCGACATCGGGGTCTTGGATCGCGAAGTGGAAGGTGCCGTGGCGCTTATGCTCCAGCTTTTCTTCGGGGGCGTAGTTGCCGGGGAACTCGAAGATTTCGATCCCGATGCCATCCGCTGTCGCCAAATGGGCGATGCGCAGCGATCCCCAACCGGGGCCGAAGACATCGGTGCACATGACGCCGATGGCGGTGTCTTCTTCCACCGCTTCGGTGGGCTGCATCACGACATAGAACCCAAGAACTTCGGAATAGAATTTCACGGCGGCGTCGAGGTCCGGCACGGATAGGCCGATGTGGGAAAAGGTACGGGGGGTGGTCATATGCGGTCTCCTGTTTGCGTTGAGGTTGAGATAGACAGGCGCATCTCACATGTGAAATTATCAAATCTCATCGAAATCATAACGAACTGTTTACCATGCTGAACGCCACCTGGCTTGAGACCTTCACCACTCTTTGCGAGACCGGCCATTTCACCCGCACGGCGCAGCGGCTCAACATGACCCAGCCGGGCGTGTCGCAGCATCTGCGCAAGCTGGAAGACCAGTTGGGACAGCCGCTGATCGCGCGCGATGGCAAAAGTTTCACCCTGACCCCGGCGGGCGAAGCGCTGTTTGAAACCGGCCTTGCCCGCCGCCGCGAAGAGCAGCGCCTGCGCGAACGCATCGCGACCGACCTGCCCGACCGGGGCGTGGTGCATATCGCCTGCTCCGGCAGTTTCGCCATGCTGCTCCAGCCGCTGCTGCTGGCGTGGATGGCCCAAGCGCCCGACCTCTCCCTCCATCTCGAAGCCGCGCCCCAAGCCACAATCCGCGCCGGGCTGCTCGATGGGCGCTTCGATCTGGGCGTGCTGGCCGATGATCCTGCCCACGCAAGGTTAGAGGCCCGGCATCTGGGGCGCGAGGAACTTTGCCTCGTGCTGCCGGTTAATGCATTGGAACGGATAGAAAGTTTTGCCGATCTCGAAAGCCGGGGCTTCATCGCCCACCCCGATGGCTTCGCCTATGCCGACGATCTGCTCCAGCTAAATTTCCCGGACAGCTATCCGGGGGCCGACCGGATGCGCCTGCGTGGCTATGTGAACCAGATCGGCCAGATCCCGGCGGCGGTGGCGCGGGGCGTGGGCTATACGCTTTTGCCCCGCAGCGGGGTCGAAACCTTTGCCGCCAAGGACCGGCTCAGGCTGCTGCCTCTGCCCAAGCGGCGCTGGCATGACCTTTGGCTCGCCTCACGGCGTGGGCGGCCCCTGCCCGCGCGGATGGTGAAGACGGCGGAACTGATCGCAGAGGCGGCAGAACAGCTACGATAGCGGACGCATCACAGATATTGTGGAACAAAACACCCACGATACTAGATATACTATCATGGAAGGGCGAGATTACGGAGAGACTTGAGTATGTTCCCTTTCTGTTCTATATGTAGAACGCAGTAGCAGAGGAATGACCACATGTCTTTTCAACCTCAGTTCCCCGGCATCTTCGACCTTGAGCAGCAAGGTCGCCCGCCCCGTGGCAGCGATAGCGCGCAGCCCAAACAGGCCGACCGCCGCATGCCCGCGACCGAAAAACAGATGCAATACGCCCAGTCACTCGCCAAGCGAACGGGTGAAGAGCTTCCCAAAGGCATTGAAGCGGATCGCGCGGCGGTCTCGGAATGGATCGACGCCCATAAACCGCAGGCGTTGGAGGGGCCCTTTGCCGCCTACCCTTCCGCCAAACAAGTCGCCTTTGCCGAACGCATCGCGCGTTTGAAACGCCGCGATGTCCCGCAGGAGTGTTTTCGCGACAAGACCCTGATGTCGCGCTGGATCGACGGCAACAAACCGCGCTGATCCACCGGGCTCTGCGCTTTACCTTTCGTCACCCATGGCAGAGGGCGGTTTCGCTGCTACCTTTCTGTCATGGGCTATCCGACCTCCATCGCTGAGACTTTGGCCGACGGCACCGTGCATGTGCTGAGCCTCGGCTTCGCCATTCCCGCCAGTATCCTTTTGATGATCCATGCCGCCGGGCAAGAGGGGCAATTGACCGCAACGGCGATCTACGCGGGCTGCATCCTTGCCTCTTTCACTGCCTCTGCCATCTATCACCTGCTGCCCTTCGACCGCAGCCGTGCCTTTCTGGGCCGGGTCGATCATGCGGCGATCTATTTCAAGATTGCGGGCACCTATACGCCGCTGGTGATGGTGATCGGCTCTGGCTTTGCCTATGGCATCCTCGGCGTGGTCTGGGCACTGGCGGTAATCGGCGCGGTGGCCAAGCTCTGGTTCTGGCGCACCGATGCGCGGGGATCACTCGCGCTCTACCTCGGCATGGGCTGGCTCTCGGTCCTGTTGATCTACCCGATGTGGCACAATCTGCCGGGGGCGGCACTGGCGCTGGTGGCCGCGGGCGGGCTGACCTATTCGGCGGGCACCTTGGTCTATGCCCATCCCGGCATGCGCTATCAAAACGCCATATGGCATGTGTTTGTGCTGGTCGCCACGGCCTGTTTCTTTGCCGCCATCGCGCTCAGCCTTTAGCCTGCGGGCGCATCCAGATAGGCCCGCACGCAGGTCTGCACATGGCGAAACCGATCGCCGCCCAGATGTTTGCCACCGTACCAGCGGGTGACGACGATCAGATGATCGGTCAGCCCTTCGCGCTCCAACATCCGCAGGATCACCATGCCCGCGCCGGATTCGCCATCGTCGCCTTTGAGCGGGCCGCCATCCGACAGCAGCACCGCCCAAGTGTTATGCGTGGCTTTGGCGTAGGATTTGTCGCGTTTGAGGTCTTTCAACGCGGCATCGACCTTGGCCCGGTCGCGCGCAGGGCAGCCCGACACCGCATATTTCGACCCGCGGTCGTTCAGCACCTGCCCCAGTTTGCGCAAACCGTTACAGCCCCGCCATGGTGCGCCGCACGATATCGATCCGGGCGTTATTGGGCGGATGGGTGCCAAGGAAACGGTCGCCGGGATCGGGAATGCGGGTAAAGAACTCGGCCCCCCTCAGCGGATCATAGCCCGCCCGCGCGGTGATGATCGTGCCAAGGGCGTCGGCCTCAAGCTCGAAATCCTTGGAATAACGCCGCGCGCCGACCTCTGCGCCCAACTCCTGCGCCGTGCGCACGGCATTGGCATCGCCCCCGCTCAGCGTGGCGAGACCGGCAAAGATCACCGCCCCCGCCATGGCGTTTTGCTGCTGTCGTTCAATATGGCCCGCGATGTGATGCGCGGCCTCATGGCCCAGCACAAAAGCAAGCTCGTCTTCGTTGCGAGCATCGGCGATCAGCGCCAATGTGAACGCCACGATGGGGCGGCCATTTTTATCAAGCGTTTGAAAGGCGTTGGCCGGTTGGCCGGGGCGGTCGTCGACCACGATATTGAAATCACAGTTCATCCCCGTCGTCCGGGTGCGACACTCCCGTTCGGCCACGGGTTCAAGCGTGCGGACCACCTGAACAAAGCTCCGCGCCGCCGCGCTTGCGCTCAGCCGCGGGCTTGTCTGCCCCGTGGTCTGCGGCCGGTCGACCGGGATCGGGCCTGTCTGGATCGGTGCCACCTCACAGGCAGAAAGCAGGGCGATGACGGCAAATGCGCCAAGGGCATTCAACAATTTCACGGCTGATCCTCGCTCGGGGGTCCTTGAGCCACCTGTCTATCATGACGCCTTGCCGCCGCCACCCCCGTTCACGGCGCTTTGACACCCCACGGCGGTCTTGCGCTTGGCTTCACAAACCCTGTCTTGCGCTCGCGAGCACATACCCCGTCTTGCGCTCGTGAGCACAAAGCCTGTCTTGCACTCGTGAGCACAAAGCCTGTCTTGCGCTCGCGAGCACAAAGCCTAATGTGCCCTCATGTTTACCATCGAGCATGAATTCGACGCCACCGTCATCACCCTGATCGACGAATCCGACGCCCCCCTGCGCGAGGACGTCACCGTCTCTGCCTTCGCGGGGCAAATCACGATCGAGCAATGGGACGCCCGAACCGACCGTGTGGCCAAGATCACTCTGTCCCCCGCGCAGCTGAGCGATCTGACGGCGGCACTGAACCTGCCCGAGGGCATCTACCGAAGCAATTCCTGAGGATCGTCACATGGCCACCGGCACAGACATCAAGACCTATTTCAACGGCGCATGGCACGACGGCGATCTGCCCACCATCAAGGCCGCCGATCACGGCGCATGGCTCGGCACCACCGTTTTCGATGGCGCGCGGCTGTTCGACGGGCTTGCCCCGGACCTCGAGGCGCATTGCGCGCGGATCAACCGCTCGGCCCGCGCGCTGATGATCACCCCCACGGTTGAGACCGAGGATATGATCGAGATGTGCCGCGAAGGGTTGAAGAGCTATTCGCGCGATCAAGCGGTCTATATCCGCCCGATGTATTGGGCGCTGGCGGGTGACGAACTGGGCATCGTGCCGCGCGAAGGTGCCACCGGCTTTGCCATCAGCCTTGAGGCCATCCCCATGGCCCCGCCCGAGGCCGCGACCACCCTCACCCGCACCCGCTTCCGCCGCCCGGTGCTGGAGGACAACGTCGTTAACGCCAAGGCGGGCTGCCTTTACCCCAACAACGCCCGCATGATGGTCGAGGCGCGATCCAAAGGGTTTGGCAACGCACTGGTGGCCGATGCCATGGGCAACGTCGCCGAAAGCGCCAGCGCCAATGTCTTCATGGTCAAGGATGGTGAGGTTTTCACCCCTATTCCCAATGGCACCTTCCTTGCCGGGATCACACGTGCGCGGCATATGTCGAACATGCGCGAGGCGGGGATGAAGGTGCATGAGACCGTCCTCAGCTTTGACGACTTCCATGCCGCCGATGAGGTCTTTCTGTCGGGCAATATGATGAAGGTCACGCCTGTCAGCGCCTTTGACGAGACGCAATATGGCACCGGAGACAACCAGAACCCGGTCACACGCCAGGTGCGTGAAATGTATTGGGATTGGGCCGCAAGTCAGCGCGGCTGAAGGCCCGGACGGCAGCGGCGCGCGAAAGCAATTGCCAGCGCCGCCCGCCCGCGCCATGATCGTACCGCACCGGGAGGAGGTGCGGAGAGAGGGTTTGATGCGGAAATTCTTAGTGGTGTTGGACGATAGCACCGAATGTTTGAATGCCATGCGTTTCGCCGCCCTGCGCGCGGCGCGCACGGGGGGCGGCGTGGCCGTCCTGTCGGTGATCCCACCCGAAGAGTTCAACCATTGGATCGGCGTTGGCGACCTGATGCGCGAAGAGGCCCGCGAACGGATCGAGGTGCATTTCGAGGTTTTTGCCAAATGGATGCGCGACAAACAGGGCGTCGATCCTGAGTTGATCATCCGCGAGGGCGAACCGACGGATGAGATCATCCAGCAGCTGTCCGACGACCCCGACATCGGCGTTCTGGTGCTCGGCGCCAGCGGTGACCGCAAGAAAGGCCCCGGCCCGCTGGTCACGCAATTGTCGCGCTCTGCCGGTGCCCTGCCCGTGCCGATCACCATCGTGCCCGGCGATCTGAGCAAGGAACGGCTCGAAGCGATCACCTAAGCGCTCTGCCGCCCGCCCCAATGCTCGGCGCCGCAATTTAGAACGGTTCTAAACCTTGACTTGCCGCCCGCGCAGGCGCATATCAGGAGCCACGCCGAAAGCGAGGTACACCCCATGTTCATCCAGACCGAATCCACTCCGAACCCCGCAACGCTCAAGTTCCTGCCGGGTCAGACCGTGCTGGAGATGGGCACCGCTGATTTCCCCTCCCCCGAAGCCGGGGCAACCTCCCCGCTGGCCCAACGGCTCTTTGCGGTCGAGGGCGTGACCGGCGTGTTCTTCGGCACCGATTTCGTCACCGTGACCAAGCAAGACGCGGTGGAATGGGACCATGTGAAACCCGCCCTGCTCGGCGCCATCATGGAGCATTTCCAGTCCGGTGAGCCGGTCATGGCCTCTGACCACCAGCCCACATCCGGCCACGCCGCGCATGAGGGCGAAGACGGCGAAATCGTCGGCCAGATCAAAGAGTTGCTCGACAGCCGCGTGCGCCCCGCCGTGGCCCAAGACGGCGGCGATATCACCTTCCACGGCTTTGAGCGTGGCGTCGTCTATCTGCACATGCAGGGTGCCTGCGCCGGTTGCCCCTCTTCGACCCTGACGTTGAAAATGGGCATCGAGAACCTGCTGCGCCACTACATCCCCGAGGTCACAGAGGTGCGCCCGGTTGCCTGAGCATGGCGCGAGCGGGCCGCTGATTCTGGCCTTTGACACATCGGCCGCGCATTGCGCGGCCGCTTTGCTGTCGGGCGACCGGATCTTGGCCTCCCGCACCGAGCCGATGACTAAGGGTCAGGCCGAGCGGATCATGGTCCTTTGCGCTAAATTGCTGAGCGAGGCCGGGCTGGCCTATGCCGACCTCACCGCGCTTGGCGTCGGCATCGGACCGGGCAATTTCACCGGTATCCGCATCGCCGTCTCCGCCGCGCGCGGGCTGGCGCTTGGCCTTGGCATTCCAGCGGTCGGGGTCGATGCCTTTGACGCGCTGCGCGAAGGCCATGATGGCCCCTGCGCCTGTGCGGTGGATGCCCGCCGTGATCAGGTTTTCTTGCAAGGCTTTGACAACCCCGGCATCTCCGAGCCGGCACTACAGGACGCCGCCGCCCTCCCGGCCTTCACCGGCCCGCTGATCGGCGCGGGCGGAGAGCCGCCAGCGATGCCGGTGGCCGAAGCCATCGCCCGCATCGCTGCGCGCCGCTTTGCGAGCAATCCGCCGCGCCCTGCGCCGCTTTACCTGCGCCCCGCCGATGCCGCCCCCGCCCGCGACGCGGCACCGGTGCTGCTGCCGTGACACCGGCGGCCCTCGCCGCGCTCCATGCTGCGGCCTTCACCCAAGACAGGCCGTGGCAAGAGGCGGAGTTCGCAAGCCTGCTCGACAGCCCCTTCGTGCAGCTTTTCCCCCGCCCCGGCGGCTTTGCCCTGACCCGCACCATCGCGGGCGAATCCGAATTGCTGACGCTAGCCGTGGACCCCGCGCAGCAACGTCGGGGGCTGGGCCGGGCCCTGCTGCGCGACTGGCTGGCGGCCCTGCCCGCCGACTGCGAAAGTGCCTTTCTCGAAGTCGCTGCCGATAATCTGCCCGCCCGCGCGCTCTATGATGATCAAGGCTTTGCCCAAATCGCCACCCGCCGTGCCTATTACGCGCGCAGCGGCGTCCCACCTGTGGATGCCTGCATCCTGCAACGCGTCTTGACCCATGGTCACGCTGGCGATCCGGGCGGCTTGCCCTCAAAAAGCGGTTGACCCTACCCCCCGCCTGCGCCCTAGATTATACCTGATCACACGATCCACAAACGCCGTGGCGGCAGCATCTGATTGACCGCCCGACACCACAACCCGGGAGACACCAAATGACCCTCATGACGAAATTCCTCGGCGCTGCTGCGGGCCTCGCGCTCACCGCGGGCGCGGCAGCCGCTGAACCGGCGCTGATCTTCGACCTCGGCGGTAAGTTCGACAAAAGCTTCAACGAAGCGGCCTTCAACGGTGCCTCCCGCTGGGCCGAAGAAACCGGCGGCAAATTCGCCGAGATCGAAATGCAGTCCGAAGCGCAGCGCGAGCAGGCCCTGCGCCGCTTTGCCGAATCCGGTGCCAACCCGATCATCACCATGGGTTTCGCCATGGCCGATCCGCTGGCGACCGTGGCGCCCGACTATCCCGACACGAAATTCGCAGTGATCGACGTCAACTGGCTCGACCTGCCCAACGTGCGCCAGGTCAGCTTTGCCGAGCATGAAGGCTCCTACCTCGTCGGCGTCATGGCCGCGATGGCATCCGAGACCGGCACCGTCGGTTTCGTCGGTGGCATGGACGTGCCGCTGATCCGTCACTTCGGCTGCGGCTATGCGCAGGGCGTCAAGGCGACCAATCCCGACGCCAAGGTCATCGCCAACATGACCGGCACGACACCCGCTGCCTGGAACGACCCGGTGAAAGGCTCCGAGATCACCAAGGCGCAGATCAACCAAGGCGCTGACGTGGTTTATGCCGCGGCCGGTGGCACCGGTGTGGGCGTGCTGCAGACCGCCGCTGACGAGGGCATCCTGTCGATCGGCGTGGACAGCAACCAGAACCACCTGCACCCGGGCAAGGTGCTGACTTCCATGCTGAAACGCGTCGATGTCGCCGTCTATGACGCGATGATGGCGGGCGAAGACCTTGAAGTCGGCGAAGTCGTGACCCTTGGCCTTGCCGAAGAAGGTGTTGGCGTTGCCATCGACGAACATAACCAAGATCTCGTGACCGAAGAGATGAAGGCCGCTGTCGACGAAGCGCGCCAGAAGATCATCGACGGCGAGATCAAAGTGGTCTCCTACTACGAGAACGACAGCTGCCCGGCACTGGACTTCTGAGCCCGATTTATCCACAATCGACCCCCGGGGCCGCGCCGATCATCGGCGCGGCCCCTTTTAAAACCCCACAGCGTGACCGGGGCAGCGATGGACCAACGCCAGATCAAGGGCTGCAACGCCCGCAGGACCTTTTGACATGACCGATACCGCCCCCGCGATCGAACTCAAGGGCATCTCCAAGGCCTTCGGCCCGGTACAGGCCAACAAAGATATCTCGATCCGCGTCATGCCGGGCACGATCCACGGCATCATCGGCGAGAACGGCGCCGGCAAATCGACGCTGATGTCGATCCTCTACGGCTTTTACAAGGCCGATGCGGGCGAGATCTTCATCGGTGGCCGCAAGACCGAGATCCCCGACAGTCAAGCCGCCATCGCCGCAGGCATCGGAATGGTGTTCCAGCACTTCAAGCTGGTCGAGAACTTCACCGTTCTGGAAAACATCATTCTCGGTGCTGAGGATGGCCGCCTCTTGAAGCCCTCGCTGTCGAAGGCGCGCAAGACGCTGATCGAACTGTCGAAGGACTACGGCCTGAACGTCGACCCCGACGCACAGATCCAAGACATCGGCGTGGGCATGCAGCAGCGTGTGGAGATCCTGAAAGCGCTCTACCGGCAGGCCGATATCCTCATCCTCGACGAGCCCACCGGCGTGCTGACCCCCGCCGAGGCCGACCAGCTCTTCCGCATTCTCGGGCGTCTGCGCTCCGAGGGCAAAACCATCATCCTGATCACCCACAAGCTGCGCGAGATCATGGAGATCACCGACACCGTGTCGGTCATGCGCCGCGGCCAGATGACCGCCACCGTGAAAACCGCCGAGACCTCGCCGCAGGAACTGGCCGAGCTGATGGTCGGGCGCAAGGTGCTCTTGCGCGTCAACAAAGAGCCCGCCACCCCGGGCGAGGTGATCCTCGACATCAAGGGGCTGCGCGTCGTCGACGACAAAGGTGTCGAGCGGCTGCGCGGGATCGACCTTCAGATTCGCGCGGGCGAAGTGCTGGGCCTCGCGGGCGTTGCGGGCAACGGCCAGTCGGAACTCTTGGAAGTGCTGGGCGGCTATGCCGACGGCACCGGCAACGTTACGCTCAACGGCACCCCGCTGGACCTCTCGGGCAAGAAAAGCGACGGCCAGTCGCGCCGCGCGCGCGGCGTGGCCCATGTGCCCGAAGACCGCCAGCGCGAAGGTCTGATCATGGATTTCCAGGCGTGGGAGAACAACGTCTTCGGCTACCACCACGACGACCGCTTCAACAGCGGCATGCTGATGGATCACGCCGCGATCCGCGCCGATGCCGAAGACAAAATGGCGCGTTTCGACGTGCGCCCGCCAGACCCGACGCTGGCGGCCAAGAACTTCTCGGGCGGCAACCAGCAGAAAATCGTTCTGGCGCGCGAGATCGAGCGCAACCCAGACCTGCTGCTGATCGGCCAGCCCACGCGCGGCGTCGACATCGGCGCGATCGAATTCATCCACGAGCAGATCATTGCTCTGCGCGATCAGGGCAAGGCGATCCTGCTGGTCTCGGTGGAACTGGAAGAAATCCTCGCCCTGTCGGACCGCATCGCGGTGATGTTCGACGGGCAAATCATGGGCGAACGCGCCGCCGATCAGACCGACGAAAAGGAGCTTGGGCTGCTCATGGCAGGCATCACCGACACCGAGAACGAACATAGCGTGGCCGAAGTCGAGGCCAATCTCGCCCGCGCCGGCGGCGACGCGCGCAAGGAGGTCTGAGATGGACGTGATGCCAAAATGGGCCGAGGTGATCCTCGTGCCGCTGATCTCGTTGCTGCTGGCCGCCGTCCTCTCGGCGCTGGTGATCCTGTCGATCGGCGAGGACCCGATTGCGGCCGTTAACCTCATGGTCAAGGGTGCGCTCGGCTCGACCTATGGCTGGGGCTACACGCTTTACTACGCCACCAACTTCATCTTCACCGGCCTTGCCGTCGCCGTGGCCTTTCACGCGCGGCTGTTCAACATCGGTGGCGAGGGTCAGGCGATGCTGGGCGGCCTTGGCGTGGCGCTGGCCGCGCTCTACATCCCGTGGCCGCATTGGACGCTGGCACTGATCGGCTGTGGCGTCATGGCCGGTCTTCTGGGCGCGGTCTGGGCCGCGATCCCCGGCTGGCTGCAGGCCAAGCGCGGCTCCCACGTCGTGATCACCACGATCATGTTCAACTTCATCGCCGCGGCGCTGCTGAACTACGTGCTGGTCAACGTCATGCGCCCGCCGGGCAGCATGGACCCGGCCAGCGCCCGCTTCCCGGAGGCCGTGCATCTGCCGACCCTGCACGAGTTGCTTGCCCCCCTTGGCATCGCCTTCTCCAAATCCGCCCCCGCCAACGTCTCGCTGCTGGTGGCCGTCGGCGCCTGCGTGGCGATCTGGATGCTGATCTGGCGCACCCGTCTGGGCTATGAAATCCGCGCCTACGGCCATTCGCAGCCGGCGGCGAAATATGCCGGCATCTCGCCCGTGCGCATCACCATGATCACCATGATCATCTCGGGCGCGCTGGCAGGGCTGATGGCGATCAACAACGTCATGGGCGAAAGCGAACGTCTGGTGCTGAACGCGACCGAGGGCGCGGGCTTCATCGGCATCGCCGTGGCGCTGATGGGCCGCTCGCACCCGGTGGGCGTCTTCTTTGCCGCGCTCCTGTTCGGCTTCCTCTACCAAGGCGGCGCGGAACTGGCGCTCTGGACCTCGATCCCGCGCGAGTTGATCGTCGTGATCCAAGCGCTCGTGATCCTCTTCACCGGGGCGCTCGACAATATGGTGCGGATGCCGCTGGAGCGTCTCTTCCTGATGTTCCGCCGCCCCGGCCCGCCCAAACCCGGCCCCCGAAGCGCCCAGTCGGAGAGCGCGGAATGAGCCCCTATACCCCCCTGAGAAAGCGGGTCTGACCTATGGACTACATCACGCTCATCCAATTGCTCGACAGCACCGTGCGGCTGGCCACGCCGCTGCTTCTGGCCTGTCTTGCCGGTCTCTTCTCCGAACGCGCGGGCGTCTTCGACATCGGGCTCGAGGGCAAGATGCTGGCCGCGGCCTTCTTCTCGGCGGCGCTTGCGTCGATCACCGGCTCGGTTTGGATCGGTCTGGCGGCGGGCATCGCCTCCTCGCTGGCGCTCAGCGCCGTGCATGGCCTTGCCTCGATCACCTTCCGCGGCAACCAGCTCATTTCCGGCGTGGCGATCAACTTCCTCGCCGCCGGCATGACCGTGCTGATCGCGCAGGACTGGTTCGCCCAAGGCGGCCGCACCCCCTCGCTCTTCGGCGGCGCGCGGTTCGAGCCGATCACCCTGCCCTTCGCTGAGTCGATGGAGAGCGTGCCGGTCATCGGCCCGCTTTACGAAGAGCTGATCTCTGGCCATTCGATCCTCGTCTATGCCGCCTTCCTCGCCGTGCCGCTGACTTGGTGGATCCTGTTCCGCACCCGCTTCGGCCTGCGCCTGCGCGCGGTGGGCGAGAACCCCGCTGCCGTCGACACCGCAGGTGTCTCGGTCGTGGGTCTGCGCTATGCAGCTGTCGGCATCGCCGGGCTGCTCTGCGGCGTGGCGGGCGCCTACCTCAGCACCGCGCTGCAGGCGGGTTTCGTCAAGGACATGTCGGCGGGCCGCGGCTTCATCGCGCTGGCCGCGCTGATCTTCGCCAAGTGGCGTCCGTGGTACGCCCTTTGGGCCACCCTGCTCTTCGGCCTCTTCGGCGCGCTGGAGACCCGACCGGACGTGATCCAGTCGGTCATCGGCATCAAGGTGCAGGGCCAGCTTCTGGGCGCCCTGCCCTACCTGATGACCGTGGTGATCCTCGCCGGTTTTGTCGGAAAAGCGATCCCGCCGCGCGCGGGTGGCGAGCCCTATGTGAAAGAACGCTGACACTTCCTTCCGGCCCTTGCACCCGAGGGCCGGATCGGCGCAACCTGTCAAAGTAGTCGCCTCACCGCGACAAGCTATGTTGAACTGCGCGGCCGTTCGGGGCTAGGAAACGTCATGCAAATCTACCTGCCCATCGCCGAAGTATCGGTCAACGCCTTCCTCCTTTTGGGGTTGGGCGGCATCGTGGGCATCTTGTCGGGCATGTTCGGCGTCGGCGGCGGGTTTCTGATCACGCCGCTGCTGTTCTTTGTCGGCATCCCACCCGCCGTGGCGGTGGCGACCTCGACCAATCAAATCGTGGCCTCTTCCTTCTCGGCGCTTCTGGCGCATCTCAAGCGAAAGACGGTCGATTTCCGAATGGGCTGGGTGCTGCTGGCCGGGGGCCTCATCGGCTCCGGCATCGGCATGTTCATTTTCAACTACCTGAAATCGCTCGGCCAAGTCGATCTGCTGGTGACGCTTTGCTATGTCGTCTTCCTTGGCATTATCGGCGGGCTGATGTTCGTGGAATCGCTCCGCGCCATCCGCCGCACCCGCAAGGGGGGCCGGGTCAAACGCAAGAAGCACTATTGGGTGCATGGGCTGCCGTTCAAAATTCGCTTTCGGGTTTCGGGCCTCTATATCTCGGTGATCCCGCCGGTGCTGGTCGGCGCGGCGGTCGGGATGCTTTCGGCGATCATGGGCGTGGGCGGCGGTTTCATCATGGTGCCTGCGATGATCTACCTGCTCGGCATGCCGACCAAAGTGGTGATCGGCACCTCGCTGTTGCAGATCATCTTCGTCACCGGCTTCACCACCATGCTGCATGCCACCACCAACCAGACGGTCGACATCGTGCTGGCGGTGCTCTTGCTCGTCGGCGGTGTGCTGGGCGCGCAGGTGGGCACGCGCATCGGCGTGCGGATGCAGGCCGAGCAGTTGCGTATCTTGCTGGCGGTGCTGGTCTTGGCGGTCTGCGGCAAGCTTGCGCTCGACCTTCTGCTGGAACCGGCGGAACTCTATTCTCTCAGCCCGGTGGCGGCGGAATGATGCGTGCGGTGATCGCCTTCCTTGGCCTGTGTTTCACGGCCCTGACCGCCACGGCGGAAGAGGAAATCGTGCTTGGCCTCAGCCAGGCCGAAGTCTCCATCACCACCAATTTCGACGGGTCCGAGATCCTCGTCTACGGGGCCGTCAAACGCGAAACCCCGATCCCCGATGGCGCGCCGCTCGAAGTCGTCATTACCGTCTCCGGCCCCTCGGCCCCGGTGATGGTGCGCCGCAAAGAGCGGCGCTTTGGCATCTGGGTGAACACCGCCGCGGTTGAGGTCGACCGCGCGCCGAGCTTCTACGCCGTGGTCACCTCCGGCCCGCTGGCCGAGGTGCTAAAACGCATCGAAGACCTGCGTCACCGCATCTCCATCCCCCGCGCCATCCGGTCGGTCGGCGCCCCGATGGAGATCGCGGACCCCACCCAATTCACCGACGCGCTGATCCGCGTGCGTAAGGATGCGAACCTTTACCAAGTCATCGAAGACGGGGTGAAGGTGGATGAACAGACCCTCTTCCGCGCCGCCGTCGCTCTGCCCGCCTCGCTCACCGAAGGGGCCTATGACACGCGGATTTTCCTCACGCGCGGCGGCGATGTGGTAGCGCAATATGAGACGATCATCGATGTCCGCAAAGTCGGGATGGAGCGTTGGCTGTTCAACCTCGCCCATCAACAGGCGTTTCTCTATGGGCTTCTTTCGCTCTTCATCGCGGTTGCGGCGGGCTGGGGCGCCTCTGCCGTCTTCGGCCTCATGCGCCGCTAAGCCGCGCCATCCTCGGTCGCCTCAAGCGTCAGCGCCGCCGCTGGCGCGGCCCGCAGATCATCCACCCGCAACGGCCCCGAAGGCTTGCTCAGCCGGTTGCGCACCACCCAGATCAGCCGCTCCTGAGCGCGGGTGATGGCGACGTAAGCCAGCCGTTTCCACAGCGGCTGCCCCGCCTCCGACCGCCCCATCCGCGCGGCGGCATAGAGATCGGGCGCAAAGACCTGCACATTCTCCCACTGGCTGCCTTGGGCCTTGTGGATCGTCACCGCCGCCCCGTGCAGAAAGGTCGCCCCCATGCGCGCGGCGAAGGGGATGAAGGGCTCTTCTTCGTCGGGTTTCTCGATCTTCACGATCGAGGCGGCACTCACCTGCGGGTCCTCGGCCCCGATCACATGCAAGCGGCTGAAGCCGGGCTTGCGCCCCTCGCCCAGATAGACCACCTGCGCGCCCTTGATTAGGCCCCGCGCTTCAAGGTCCAGCCGTTTCTTGCGGTGTTTCAGCGGCAGTTCGATCCCATCGCAGATCAGCGGCTCGCCCGCCAGCAACGCATCATCTGGCGCGCCATGCACGCTGCGGAACGCATTGATCAGCCGAATACGCGTCGCATTGCGCCAGACCAGCACCGGGCTGCGCGCCATCAGGTCGACCTCAACACGCTGGCCCCAGACCACGCGGTCATCGCGGCGCGCCGCGTCTTCGATCATCCGCTCGAAGTCATGAAACTCCAACTGCGGATCGGCCAGCGCATGGGCGAGATCAAGGATCGGGTTGTCGGCCTCTTGCCGGTGGATGCGGTTGAGGTTCAAGACGCGCTTCTCGGGCAGTTTCTCGAAGACCATCGTGCCCGATTGCCCCACCGGCGCCAACTGCGCCGGGTCACCGAACAACAGCAGCGTCGGGAAAATCTCTTTCAAATCCTCGAACTGCTTGTCGTCCAGCATCGAACTTTCGTCGACAAAGCCGATGTCCAATGGTTCTTCCCGCCGCTTCCAGCCGGTGATGAAGTCGCTGCCACCCAGCCCCGCCGCCGCCAGCGCACCGGGCACCGACTTGTTGTTCGCGAAAAACGCCGCCGCCCGGTCCAACGCCATTTCGCTGAGGCCCTCGATCTCGGGCTTCTCACCGTTGCCGGTCAGCCATTCGGCGATGCGCTCGTATTCAGGGTGATAGACCGGCGTATAGAGAATGCGGTGGATCGTCGTCGCGGGCACCCCGCGCAGGCGCAGCACGCTCGCCGCCTTGTTGGTGGGCGCGAGGATCGCCAAGGTCCGCTTCTCGCGCTTCTTGCGCGATTCGTAATCGCCCGAGACGATCTCGACCCCGGCCCCTTCCAGCGCGCGGTAAAGCTCGGCCAGCAGCAGGGTCTTGCCCGATCCGGCCTTGCCGGTCACCGCCATCACCTGATCCGGCCCGCCCGCAGGCGGCATCAAAAGCGAGTCGTCCAGATCGATGCCCGCAGAGCGCAGCATATCGGCCACCTTGTCATGGGCGGCGGCTTGGTCTTCGGAATAGGTGAGCGCGGTAGATGTCATTCGGCGACCCTAAATGAGCCCCGCGCCGGGGGCCAGATGGCTTTGCCCCGCGCGCCTGTGATTCATGTGGATTACCCGCCTTAGACGACGATCAGCCCCCGGCTGAGCGCACGGGCGACCGCATGGGTGGTGTTGGACGCCCCCAGTTTGAAGCGGGCACTTTCCACATAGGCCCGCAGCGTATGTTCCGAGATCGACAGACGGTCAGCCACCTGCGCGCGGCTATAGCCCACCGCCAGCAGGGTCATCGCATCCACCTCGCGCGGGGACAGCGCCTGCACCGCACCCGGTGCCCGCTCCGGGGCCAGCGCCAGCGCCTTTTCGTTGAAGCAATGGGCCGCCCAGATCAAATCGCGCCGGTGCCGCGCGGTGAAAGCGGCCCAAACCCGATCGGTGCAACTGTGGTTCGTGGTGAAAAGCGCGAATTGCCCATGCGGCCCCCGGATCGGGACCGAGAACCCCTGATCGCCAACCCCATGGTCCAAAGCATCCCGGCGAAACTGCCGCGCCGCGCGAGAGGACCAATCGAGGTCTTTCCAATCCACCGGCTCGAACCGGCGATAGCAGCCCGCGACCACGGGATCGATGCGCAGGTAGTTATGCGCCTGATAGCGCTCAGACCAAAGCGCGCCATAGGTGCCGCAGCCATATTGCACCCCCGCCGTGTCGACCCAGTGATAGACGACATGCAAAATGCCAAAGTGATCGCGCAGGTCTTTGCAGGCCTGCCCAAGGGCGGGCTGGCCATCAGCCTGCGCCAGCCTTTCCCAAATCCGTTCCAGATGCGGCTCTATCCTCATGCGTCCGGCCCATGGCCCTTTCGCGTTGCAAGGACATCTCAGCCAGAGCGATCAGCGCCGCGTCGTCCAACTGTTCCGCCGTGCGCGGCAGTTGGTTCGCCATGGCAAAAGCCCTGAGATCGGCCAAAACGTCCAATATCCAATCATCTCGCATGAGGGTCGCCCAGCTTTGGTTAATGGCAGATTAATACAACCATAGCATGTACATTATTTTGCACCATCCGCGCTTTCTGCCCCCCCATAAATAGCGGGGCTGCGGGCGCTAAGCCTCTGTTTCGACAGGGCACCACGCAAAACCCCCGCAGCCGAAGCCACGGGGGTTTCATCTTAGCCGATCCGTGTCGCTCAGTCGCGGGCGACCAGCGTGTCTTCCAACGTGCGCAGCCCGGTCGTCGGGGCTTGCACCAGTACCGACATATTCCCCGGCTTATGCTCATTACGCATCATCTTCATATGCGCCTCGGGCAGATCGGCCCAGCTAAAGACCTCGGACATGCAGGGGTCGAGCCGCCGCTCCATCATCAGCTTGTTGGCGGCACTCGCCTGTTTGAGGTGGGCAAAGTGGCTGCCCTGCAAGCGCTTCTGGTGCATCCACATGTAGCGCACGTCGAAGGTCAGGTTGAACCCGCTTGTGCCTGCGCAGATCACCACCATGCCGCCCTTTTTAACCACGAAGGTGGAGACTGGGAAGGTCGCCTCACCGGGGTGCTCAAAGACCATATCGACATTCACGCCTTTGCCGGTGATGTCCCAGATCGCCTTGCCGAACTTGCGCGCTTCCTTGAACCACTCGGCATATTCCAGCGTGTTCACCGTGGGCAGTTGGCCCCAACAGTTGAAGTCCTTGCGGTTCAACACCCCCTTGGCACCCAAATCCATCACGAACTGGCGCTTGCTCTCGTCCGAGATCACGCCGATCGCATTGGCGCCCGCAGTGTTGATAAGCTGGATCGCATAGGAGCCGAGGCCACCGGAGGCGCCCCAGACAAGCACGTTCTGGCCCGGCTTCAGGTCATGCGGCTCATGGCCAAAGAGCATCCGGTAGGCGGTCGCCAGCGTCAGCGTGTAGCAGGCGCTCTCTTCCCACGTGAGGTGCTTGGGCCGCGGCATCAGCTGCTGGCTCTGCACCCGGGTGAACTGCGCAAAAGAGCCGTCGGGCGTCTCGTAGCCCCAGATCCGCTGGCTGGGAGAATACATCGGGTCGCCGCCGTTGCATTCCTCGTCGTCGCCGTCGTCTTGGTTGCAGTGGATCACCACCTCATCGCCGACCTTCCAACGGGTCACCTTATCGCCCACCGCCCAGACGATGCCCGAGGCATCGGAGCCCGCGATGTGGTAAGGCTCGCCATGGCCGTCGAAGGGGCTGATCGGCACGCCGCGCGCGGCCCAGACACCGTTGTAGTTGATGCCCGCCGCCATCACGAGGACCAGCACGTCTTGGCTGTCGAGCTTAGGCACGTCGACCACCTCTTGCAGCATCGCGCTGTTCGGGTCGCCGTGCCGTTCGCGGCGGATCGCCCAAGCATACATCTGTTTCGGGACATGCCCCATCGGGGGCATCTCGCCCACTTCATAGAGGTCCTTTTGCGGGGCGTCATATTCGGCGTGTTTCGTATCCAGTGCCATGTGGGCCTCCTGCCGGTGATCGGTGTCTACAAGGTCTGTGCCGCACCGCAGAATCGCGGCGGCTCCCTTTCGGGATATGATCCACCGCGCAACAATGCAACCCCTAGATACCGTAGTTTGTAATTTTATGACCCAGCAGTCGCAGCAATTTCTGCCGCAGGTGCAGCATCCTTCGAGGGGAAATGTGCAATGGAATTAGCGTAGAAGGCCAAAACAGGCCCCTGCCCCTCGACGATCTCCAGCCCCTCTGGGCCTTCGGAAATGACGCCACGTTTCTTGAGCCGCGCGACGGCGCGGGCGACCCGCTCGGGCAGGACGTCCGGCTTCGGCACCCGATTGCGCGGTGGCATCTGCTCCAAAGTGGCAGCCACTTCGGCCAGCAGATCGGCCTCCTTCATCGGGCGCGCGGCCTGCAACATCACCCGCGCGATCAGCGGCACGGTCAGCACCGGCATCGCCTGCGCGATCCGGTCCATCAACATCTCGGACAACTCCGAGACCGGCACCCCGGCCCCGGTACGACGCAACGACAGCGGATCGCCAAAGGTCACCGCCGCCGTGCCAAAACGCGTGTCGCGCCCGCGCAGCAGTCGCCACATCTTGCGCAGCACGAAGCCCACAACCACCGTGATCCGCGCGCCAAAACGCCGGTCTCCGCGCTGCCCGGCGGCGATCAACACGCGGTCTTCCAAAACCCGGTCATAATTGATCGCCACGGGCACGAAAATGATGTCACGCTCGCTCTCGGGGTCGAACCCATCCACGACATAGGACAGGAGCCCGACCTTCGGCGGCTGCAAGGCCCCGGTCAGGCTCAAGCCGCCCTCGGGGTAGAAGGCCTGCGTCACCCCGCCCGTCGTGGCCATCTGCACATAGCGCGCCAAAACCTTGCGATAAAGCGCCCCGCGCGACCGACGGCGGATGAAATACGCCCCCATCGAGCGGATCAACGTGCTTAGCGGCCAAACCCGCGCCCATTCCCCCACCGCATAGCTCAGCGCCGAAGACCGCGCGGCGAGGTAGGTCACCAGCGTGTAATCCATGTTCGACCGGTGGTTCATGATGAAGACCACCGTGGCATCCCGCGGCAGCGCGGCGAATGTCGTCTCGTTGCTGACCGCCGTCTCGACCCGGTAGACCGTATTGGTCAACAGCCGCGCCAAGCGGATGCCGAAACTGAAATAGGCGAAGGCCGAAAACCGCGGCACGATCTCACGCGCATATTCCCGCGCCTTTTGAAAGGCCACGTTTTCCGGCACGCCGTTGCTGCGGGCATAGTTGACGATCTCTTGGCTGACCTCCGGATCATAGATCAACCGCTGAATCATGTCGTGCCGCCGCGCCAGTTTGAAGGGCTCGATGGGCCGCGTCAGCCGCTTGTTCAACCGCGCCACCGCCCGCTCAAGCCGCCGGCGAAAGAACCAACGCACCGAAGGCAGCAGAAAATGGCTCAGCGCCGTGACGGCTGCGAAAACCACGATGAGGATGAACAGCCAAAGGGGCAATTGCACAGTCTGCGTCATAGCTTAACCCTTACAGCGCGGGGGCGAGAGGACAATATTTATCTGTTTCCCGCCCGCCCAAGCGGCCCGAGTGATGCCGCAACGCAGCGAATTGACAGAGGCATATTATTTCCCCTATCAACGTCACAACGCAACTTTATTGCCACCCAGATTCATGAGGCCACGATGACCCAACCGCAGAAAGACCGCCCCTGGCTCATTCGCACCTATGCGGGCCATTCCACCGCCGCCGCGTCTAACGCGCTCTACCGCTCGAACCTTGAGCGCGGGCAGACCGGGCTTTCCGTGGCCTTCGACCTGCCGACCCAAACCGGCTATGACAGCGACCATGTGCTCAGCCGTGGCGAGGTGGGCAAGGTGGGCGTGCCCGTCAATCACCTCGACGATATGCGCGCGCTGTTTGACGGCATCCCGCTGGAACAGATGAACACCTCAATGACGATCAACGCCACCGCCCCATGGCTGCTGGCGCTCTACATCGCGGTGGCCGAGGAACAGGGCGCGGATGTCTCAAAGCTGCAAGGCACGGTGCAAAACGACCTGATCAAGGAATACCTTAGCCGCGGCACCTATATCTGCCCGCCCGCGCCATCGCTTAAGATGATCGCGGATGTGGCCGAATTCTGCTATACGAATGTGCCGAAATGGAACCCGATGAACGTCTGTTCCTACCACCTGCAAGAGGCGGGCGCGACACCGGAACAGGAATTGGCCTTCGCGCTGGCCACCGCCACCGCCGTGCTCGACGCGCTGAAACCCCGCGTCCCGGCAGAGGATTTCCCGAAATTGGTCGGCCGCATTTCCTTCTTCGTGAACGCAGGCATCCGTTTCGTCACTGAAATGTGCAAAATGCGCGCCTTTGTAGATCTTTGGGACGAGATTTGCCGCGAGCGCTATGGGGTTGAAGACCCAAAATTCCGTCGTTTCCGCTATGGGGTGCAGGTCAATTCACTGGGGCTGACCGAACAACAGCCCGAGAATAACGTCTACCGTATTCTCATCGAAATGCTGGCCGTGACCCTGTCGAAAAAAGCCCGCGCCCGCGCCGTGCAATTGCCCGCATGGAACGAAGCCCTCGGCCTGCCCCGCCCCTGGGATCAACAATGGTCGATGCGGATGCAGCAGATCATGGCCCATGAAACGGATCTTTTGGAATTCGACGATCTATTCGACGGCAACCCGGCGGTCGATGCCAAGGTCGAATTGCTCAAAGAAGGCGCGCGGGCGGAATTGGCGAATCTTGACGGGATGGGCGGCGCGATTTCCGCGATCGATTACATGAAAGGACGTTTGGTCGAAAGCAATGCCGACCGGCTGCGCCGCATCGAAAGCGGCGAAACCGTCGTGGTCGGCGTCAACAAATGGCAGCAAGGCGCGCCCTCGCCCCTGATGACCGGCGCGGGCGATATCATGCAATCCGACCCCGGCGCCGAGGCCGACCAGCTCGCCCGGCTCGACGCATGGCGCAGCGCGCGCGACGCGGGTGCCGTGAAAAAGGCGCTGGCCGATCTGCGCGCCGCGGCGCAGGCGGGCAAGAACATCATGCCCGCCTCCATCGCGGCCGCGAAGGCCGGGGTGACGACCGGCGAATGGGCCGCGCAGATGCGCGCCGTTCACGGGGAATATCGTGGCCCCACAGGGGTTTCCGCAGGCCAGTCCAACAAGACCGAAGGTCTGGACGACCTGCGCGATGCGGTAGACGCGGTCAGCGACAAACTGGGCCGCAGGTTGAAATTCCTCGTCGGCAAACCGGGGCTCGACGGCCACTCAAACGGGGCCGAGCAGATCGCCGTCCGCGCCCGCGATTGCGGCATGGACATCAGCTATGAAGGCATCCGTCTGACACCTGCGGAGATCGTCGAAGCAGCACAAACGGAAGCCGCCCATGTGGTCGGCCTGTCGATCCTCTCGGGCTCCCATGTGCCCTTGGTCGAAGACCTGATGAAACGCATGGCCGAGGCCGGGTTGACCCATATTCCCGTCATCGTCGGCGGCATCATTCCCGAGGCCGACGCCACCCGTTTGCGCGCCGCTGGAGTTGCGCAGGTCTATACGCCGAAGGACTTCGAATTAAACGTCATCATGCAGGATATCATTACGCTCGCCGATCCCAAAGCGGTGGCGGCGGAATAGGCTGACACAAAATACATCGTGCAATTAACTTATTGCCTCTATAATTCCCTCTACCAGCACAATCTGGAAAGGAAATATCAGATATGGAAAAAGACCTGAAATCCATGAGCCGCAAGGAACTGGAGAAACTTCTGTCGGATGTCAAAAAGGCATTGCAGGCCGCACAGGCGCGCGAACGCCGCGCCGCACGCAAGGCGGCGCAAAAGGCAGCGGCGGAATATGGCTTTTCCCTGAATGAGTTAGCTGATGAGGCCCCCGCGCCCAAGAAGGCCAAGAAGACGCGCAAAGCGCCCGCCGGTCCGAAATCGAAACCCCAGTTCGCCAATCCGGAGAACCCGTCCCAGACTTGGACTGGAAAAGGCCGCCAGCCGAATTGGTTCCGCGCCCAAGTAGAGAATGGTGCCGATCCGGAAACGATGCGGGTTTAATACTTCCCGAAATACGGGAATTTCGCGCCGGTTGAATAGCAATTCACCGGCGCTTTTTTATTGCTAACGGAAATGTGAATTCGATAGTCACCGCCCGTACGGCGCCGAGCGGAAGTTTACGTCACGCCCCCTGCCCCACCGCAGCCCTTGTGAAGCCCGCCTTGCGCGGGCAAAATACGCCAAACATCAGGAGACAGAAATGACCGTCCATATTGGCGCAAAACCCGGCAATATCGCCGAAACCGTATTGATGCCCGGCGACCCCTACCGCGCAAAATGGGCGGCGGAGACCTATCTCGAAGGGGCCGAACTGGTCAACGAAGTGCGCGGTATGCTCGGCTTTACCGGCACATGGCGCGGCAACCGGGTGACGATCCAAGGCTCGGGCATGGGCATGCCGTCGCTGTCGATCTACGCCAATGAGTTAATGACCGAATATGGCGCGCAGACCCTGATCCGCATCGGCTCTTGCGGGGGGATGCAATCCCATGTCGGCATCCGTGACGTGATCATCGCCATGACGGCGAGCACAATCACCTCGCCCTCCTCCGGCATTTTCCGCGAATTGAACTACGCCCCCTGCGCCGATTACGGCCTTTTGAGCGCTGCTGTCGCTGCCGCCGAAAAGCTCGAAGCTAAGACCCATGTGGGCGGGATCTATTCCTCGGATGTATTTTATGCGGAGCGCCCCGACCTTGACGAGCAGATGGTGCGCCATGGCATCCTCGGTGTCGAGATGGAAGCGGCGGAGCTTTACACGCTGGCCGCGCGGCACAAGCGGCGTGCCTTGGCGGTGCTGACGGTGAGCGATCATTTGCAGACCGGCGAGGCGTTGCCGTCGGAGGATCGCGAAAAGAGTTTTGGCGATATGGTCGAGATTGCGCTGGAGGCGGCCTTTGCCTGAGTGCGGCGCCTGCTGAGAGGGCGGGATTGGTATTTGAAAAAGGATGAAGGGGCGCGGCGGGGGTCGCGCCTTTTTTCGTGGCTTGGCGGGTGGTGTGAGCGAGGGGGGTGCTTCGTTGGTTGGCGCTCGCGTGTGGGGAGAGTGCGGAAGGTATTTGGGAAAGGATGAAGGGATGGGGTGTGGCGCGTCTTTCAGGCGTGTTTGCCGGCGAGGCGGCCGGAGTAGAGGCAGCCGCCTAAGAAGGTGCCTTCGAGGGCGTTGTAGCCGTGGTAGCCGCCGGCGCCGAAGCCGCAGACCTCTCCGGCGGCGAAGAGACCGGGGAGGATGGTGCCCGCAGACGTGAGCACGCGGCCTTGGGTGTCGCTGTGTAATCCGCCGAGGGATTTGCGGGTGAGGATGTTGAGGCGCACGGCGATGAGCGGGCCGTTGGCCGGATCGAGAATGGCGTGGGGTTTGGCGGTGCGGATCAAGCGGTCACCACGGTAGTTGCGGGCGCCGCGGATTGCGGTGATCTGGGCGTCTTTGGCGAAGGGGTTGCCCAATTGGCCGTCGCGGGCCGCGATTTGGGCGCGGATGTGCTCTAGGGCGACGGGGGCCTCGGGTGTGAGGGCATTCATGCGGGTGACGAGGGTTTCCAAGTCCTCGGCGACGATGAAATCCGCGCCCTTTTCTTTGAAAGCCTCGACTGCGGCGGTTGCCCCCTTCCCGAGCCGTGCTTTCAAGACTTCGCCCCATTTGCTTGAGGTGAGATCGGGGTTCTGTTCGGATCCCGAGAGGGCGAATTCCTTTTCGATGATCTTTTGCGTGAGGATGAACCAGCTGTGTTCGCCTGCTTGCAGGATGCGTTTGAGGGTCGAGAGCGTGTCGAAGCCGGGCAGGCAGGGGGCCTCCATCCGGTCGCCGCGCGCGTCGAACCACATCGACGAGGGGCCGGGCAGGATGCGGATGCCGTGGTTTGGCCAGATCGGGCTCCAGTTCTGGACGCCTTCGCAATAGTGCCACATGCGGTCTTCGTTGATGAGCCCTGCCCCGGCCTTTGCGGCGATGGCGTGCATCTTGCCGTCGACGTAGTCGGGCACGCCGCTGACCATGTGGCGCGGCGCGGGGCCGAGGCGGTCTTTGGGCCAGTGTTGCCGCACCAGATCGTGGTTGGCGCCGATACCGCCGGTGGTGAGGATGACGGCCTCGGCGGCATGTTCGAAGTCGCCGGTGATATTGCGCGATGTGCTCTGACCGCGGGGGGCGTCGCTGTTTTCCAGCACCTCGCCCGCCACGCCGGTGACCGCGCCGTCGGTGGTCACCAGCCGGGTGACGCGGTGGCGGAAGCCAAGGCGCAGCCTGCCCTCCGCCGCGTAGTCCTGCATCAGCCGCGCGAAGGGGCCGACGACGCCGATGCCGGTGCCCCAAGTGATATGAAAGCGCGGGACGGAGTTGCCGTGGCCTCCGGCCCCTGCCCCGCCGCGCTCTGCCCAGCCGACGACCGGAAACCAGCGCATGCCGATCTGGTGCAGCCAAGCGCGCATGTCGCCTGCCGCCCAGTCGATGAACCCTTGCGCGAGCTTGCGGGGATTGGCGTCTTCTGCCCGGTCGAACTGCGCCGAGCCCATCCAGTCGCGATAGGCGAGTTCCGCGCTGTCGCGGATGCCCATGCGGCGCTGTTCGGGCGTGTCGACCATGAAGAGACCGCCGAGCGACCAATAGGCCTGCCCGCCGAGGCTTTGCGGGCCTTCTTGGTCCATGAGCAGCACCCGGCGGCCGCGTAGCACGGCCTCATGGGCGGCGACCATGCCGGCCAGACCCGCCCCCACGACGATCACATCTGCTTTGAAACGCTCACCCATTGCTGCCTCCCCTGTTCCGGCAAGCTTGCGGCGGGCTGGGGGCAAAAGCAAGTCACAGACGCGGGGTGTCGAGCCCTTTGAGGCAGCGGTCGGGCGGGCCTTCGCTGCGGTAGACTTCGGCCCCGCAGGCGACGCAGTGGTATTTGCGCAGCGCGCCTTTGTCCCCCGCCCGGTCCTCGCGCCAGCGGCAGTCCCGCGTGGGCGCGTTGCGCCGGGCAAAGATCAGCACGATCACAAAGACGATAACGATGACGAAGGGCAGGATCATGGGAAAAACCAAAGGCCCGGCGCTTGGCCGGGCCTTCCTGTCGGATTGGGTGGATTAGACGGTCCGCTCGACCATCAGCTTCTTGATATTGGCAATCGCCGCCGCCGGGTTCAGCCCCTTGGGGCAGGTCTTTGCGCAGTTCATGATCGTGTGGCAGCGGTAGAGCTTGAAGGGGTCTTCAAGGTCATCCAGACGCTCGCCCGTCGCCTCGTCCCGGCTGTCGATGATCCAGCGGTAGGCATGCAGCAGGGCTGCCGGCCCGAGGTAGCGGTCGCCGTTCCACCAGTAGCTGGGGCAAGAAGTCGAGCAGCAGGCGCACATGATACACTCATACAGACCGTCAAGCTTAGCGCGATCGTCGATCGATTGTTTCCACTCCTTGCGCGGCTCGGGCGTGTCGGTCTCGAGCCACGGCTGGATGCTGGCGTGCTGGGCGTAGAAGTGAGTCAGATCGGGGATGAGGTCCTTGACCACCGGCATATGCGGCAGCGGGTAGATCTTCACCACGCCGTTGATCTCTTCCATGCCGTAGGTGCAGGCCAGCGTGTTGATCCCGTCGATGTTCATAGCACAAGAGCCGCAGATGCCCTCGCGGCAGGAGCGGCGGAAGGTCAGGGTCGGGTCGATCTCGTTCTTGATCTTGATCAGCGCGTCGAGAATCATCGGCCCGCAATCGTCCATATCGACGAAATAGGTGTCGAGCGCCGGGTTCTTCCCGTCGTCGGGGTTCCAGCGATAGATGTGGAACTCGCGCAGGTTGGTCGCCCCTTCGGGCTTGGGCCATGTCTTGCCGCTGGTCATGCGGGAGTTTTTCGGAAGCGTCAGTTGAACCATTATGCGTCTCCTAAAGCGTCAGACCGGCTGCGGGCGCGGCGGCCAGCAGGCAGGTGCGGGTCTCGGGGCGCGACAGGATGGTGCGCACGGTGCCCGTTGTTGTGTCATCCACGCCAACCACGGTGGCGCGGGCCAATTCGCGCAGCTCCAGCGCGTTGGCATTGTCGATGATGCAATCGGTGAAGGGGGTGATCAGCTCTTTCGGCACCTGCGGGAAACGGGTGGCCAGAACCTCGGTCACCACGCCTTTGGAGGTCTGGCGGGCGGTGTCATCCACCGCCTGCTGAACCTCCACACAGGCCGAAAGGCCGAGCAGTGTGGCCGCGATGAGTGCTGTGCGGACCATCAATACACCCGTGCCTTGGGGGCGATCTTTTTCATGTCGATGCCGCCTTCATCCTCTTTGGTCAGCGGATCGAGGTGCACGGCGCGGTAGGTCAGCTTGGCATCGTTGCCGTCGAACCAGGCCAGCGAATGTTTGCGCCATTCGTCGTCGTTCCGGTCAGGGTAATCCTCATGCGCATGCGCGCCCCGGCTCTCTTTCCGCGCGGCGGCGGCGGTGATCGTGGCGGTGGCGTTGGGCATGAGGTTGGTCAGCTCCAGCGTCTCCATCAGGTCCGAGTTCCACACGAGGCTGCGGTCGGTGACATGCAGATCGTTCAGCTTGTCGGCCACGTCGATCATCTTCTTGCGGCCTTCCTCCAGCGTCTTGTCGGTGCGGAAGACGGCGGCATCGGCCTGCATGGTCTTTTGCATCTCAAGGCGCAGTTCGGCTGTCGGCGTGCCGCCCTTGGCATTGCGCAGACCGTCGAAGCGATCGAAAGCCTTCTCGACCGATTTGAGGTTCGGCGCGGGCACCGGGCTGTCGGCGTCGACGATCTTGGCCGCACGGATCGCGGCGGCGCGGCCAAAGACCACGAGGTCGATGAGCGAGTTGGAACCCAGACGGTTCGCCCCATGTACCGAGGCACAGCCCGCCTCGCCCACAGCCATCAGGCCGGGTGCTACGGCATCGGGGTTGTCGGCGGTCGGGTTCAGCACCTCGCCCCAGTAGTTCGTGGGGATGCCGCCCATGTTGTAGTGCACGGTGGGCAGCACCGGGATCGGCTCTTTCGTGAGGTCCACACCGGCAAAGATGCGTGCGGATTCCGAGATGCCCGGCAGGCGCAGGTCCAGCGTTTCCGGCGGCAGGTGGTTGAGGTGCAGGTGGATGTGATCCTTATTCTCACCCACGCCGCGGCCTTCGCGGATTTCCATCGTCATGCAGCGCGAGACCACGTCGCGCGACGCCAGATCCTTATAGGTCGGCGCATAGCGCTCCATGAAGCGCTCGCCCTCGGAGTTGGTGAGGTAGCCCCCCTCGCCGCGCGCACCTTCGGTGATCAGGCAGCCCGCGCCGTAGATGCCGGTTGGGTGGAACTGGACGAATTCCATGTCTTGCAGCGGCAGACCCGCACGGGCCGCCATGCCGCCGCCGTCGCCGGTGCAGGTATGTGCGGAGGTGGCCGAGAAGTACGCACGGCCATAGCCGCCTGTCGCCAGCACGACCATCTTGGCGCTGAACAGATGCATGGTGCCGTCGTCGAGCTTCCAGCAGAGCACACCTTGGCAGACACCGTCGTCCGACATGATAAGATCGATGGCGAAATATTCGATAAAGAATTCCGCGCTCTGCTTCAGCGACTGGCCGTAAAGCGTGTGCAGGATCGCGTGACCGGTCCGGTCAGCGGCGGCGCAGGTACGCTGCACGGGCGGGCCTTCGCCAAATTCCGTGGTGTGGCCGCCGAAGGGACGCTGATAGATTTTGCCCTCTTCAGTGCGCGAGAAGGGCACGCCGTAATGCTCAAGCTCGTAAACCGCCTTGGGCGCTTCGCGGGCGAGGTATTCCATCGCGTCGGTATCGCCCAGCCAGTCCGAGCCCTTGACCGTGTCATACATATGCCACTGCCAGTTGTCGGGGCCCATGTTGCTCAAGGACGCGGCGATGCCGCCCTGCGCGGCCACTGTGTGGCTGCGGGTCGGGAACACCTTAGAGATACAGGCCGTGCGCAGCCCCTGCTCCGCCATGCCCAAAGTCGCGCGCAGACCAGCACCGCCTGCCCCCACCACGACAACGTCATATTCGTGGGTTTCGTATTCATATGCTGCCATTTAATCGGTCTCCCGTTTGGGCGTATTGTTACAGGGCGAGCTTGGCGATGGCGAAAACGCCGACCGCTGCTGCGCCGTAGCTGATGATGGTCATCACGATGAGGGCGACTTTGTTGGCCAGCCCATGGACATAGTCCTCGATCAGCACCTGCACGCCGTCATTGAAATGTTTAAAGCCCACGATCAGCGTCAGCGCCGCCACGATGGCCGGGAAGGGACGCGCGTAATAGGCAAGGATCTCTTCATATGTGCCGCCGAGCGCACTGCCGAAGGTAAAGACGAACAGCGGGATCAGGACCAACAGCGCCAGCGAAGAGACTTTCATCGCCCAGAAATGCGCGGTGCCGGTTTTCGCCGAGCCAAGGCCGCGGGCGCGTTTGCGATCTGTCATGTATGCCATGGTGTCGCTCCTCAAACGATGATGATGGTCAGGATGGTCAGCACGACCGATCCGATCAGCACGGTCCAGCCCAGCTTTTCCGCGGTGGGGATATCGAGCATGCGGCCCGTGTCCCAGATCAGGTGCCGCACACCGGCCAGCGTGTGATACCACAGGCCCAAGAGCGACAGGGTAAAGACCAGATCACCGAACCAGCTGGTCATAATCCCGTTCACGGTGTCGAAATACTCAAGCGACGTGGCCGCGGCGAGGAACCACCACACGATCAGCAGCGCGGTGAACAGCATCGCGTTGCCGGTGATCCGGGTGAGAATCGACGTCATAGAGGTCAATTGAGGGCGGTAGATCGTCAAATGCGGGGAAAGCGGGCGGTTACCCCGGTTCACATCGGCCATGGCGCGGTCCTTTGTCCTGTGCTTTGTCCTGTGCTTTGCATCTTGATAGCGGTTTTTACAGGACTGTCACGGGGAACTGCGGGGAATCTGCGGGGTTTGGCCGGTGTTTCGGTGGAAAAATGACAGAGTGATGTGGTCCTACCCGTTTTTGTGATCACAGCATATTATCGTGTGATCACAAAACTGCCCCACCCCTGAACGAAAAAGCGCGCCCCGATTGGGACGCGCTTTCGAACGCATATGCCGTGAAGCTTAGGCGAGGCTTTCGTCGATGCCTTTGCAGGCTTCGACCAGACCTTTGACCGCGTTGACGGAGTTGTCGAACATCGCCTGCTCGTCTTTGTTCATCGAAATCTCGACGACACGCTCAACACCGCCTGCGCCGATCACGGTGGGCACGCCCACGTAGAAGCCGTTCAAGCCGTAGGCCCCATCGACATGCGCCGCCGCAGGCAGCACGCGTTTCTGGTCTTTGAGATAGGCTTCAGCCATCTCGATCGCGGAGGTAGCAGGCGCATAGAAGGCCGAACCGGTCTTCAGCAGGCCAACGATCTCGGCACCGCCATCACGGGTGCGCTGCACAATGGCGTCGAGCTTGTCCTGCGTGGTCCAGCCCATCTTGACCAGATCGGGCAGCGGGATGCCTGCGACGGTGGAGTAACGCACCAGCGGCACCATGGTGTCGCCGTGGCCGCCCAGAACGAAGGCGGTGACGTCTTTCATCGAGACGTTGAACTCGGTCGCGAGGAAGTGGCGGAAACGCGCGCTATCCAGCACGCCAGCCATTCCGCAGACCTTGTTGTGCGGCAGGCCCGAGAATTCGCGCAGCGCCCAGACCATCGCATCAAGCGGGTTGGTGATGCAGATCACGAAGGCGTCGGGGGCGTGTTTGGCAATGCCCTCGCCCACGGATTTCATAACCTTGAGGTTGATGCCCAAGAGGTCATCGCGGCTCATGCCCGGCTTGCGCGCCACACCGGCGGTGACAATGCAGACATCCGCGCCGGCGATGTCGGCGTAGTCTTGCGTTCCCGACATGGTGGCGTCGAACTTGCCCGAGGGGCCCGACGACGCGATATCGAGAGCTTTGCCCTCAGGGGTGCCCTCGGCAATGTCGAACAGGACGACATCGCCCAATTCTTTCAACGCTGCGAGATGGGCGAGAGTGCCGCCGATTTGCCCCGCGCCGATAAGCGCGATTTTGGGTCTGGCCATGGTCATGTCTCCGACAGAGGTTTCATTTGCGCCGGAGATACCGAAATGCACGGTCCCGTGCAAGTTGCAGCATTGGCGGGCGGCTAACCCCTGCCCTCACCACGAAAAAGGCCGCCCCGAGGGGCGGCCAATTGCTGAACTTTAAGGCGAAGAATTAGTCGCCTTGGTACTCAGGCTGCGATTCCAGACGCTCTTCGGTACTGTCGATGTAGATGCGCACGTCGTCGCCTTCCACGTTTTGCAGAACCTGAAGTTCGTCAAATGTCACGGCCACCGGCTTTTCGCCCAGACCAAGGAAACCGCCCACGTTGATGACCACACGGTCAATCTGGCCGTTGTCGCCGATCAGCAGCGAGTCGATTTCACCGACGGTCTCATCGTTGGCGCCATAGACATAGGAGCCTTCGAGGTCTTCGGCGCTCATCTGCTCGATCATCTCGGCTTCGGCGTTGGCATAGCCTTCACGCTCAACTTCGGGGCGCGGCAGCAGTTCACGCTCAACGGTTTCGTCACCTGTGATCACGGTGGTGTTGGCTTCGGCTTCGTTGACAGCTTCTTCTGTCTCGGCTTCGGCGTTCTCCATCATGGTTTCGGCTTCTTGCGCCATTTCCTCGGATTCGGCCTCTACGTCATTGGCCATCTCTTCGGTCTCGGCTTCAAGGTTCTCGGCCGTGTTCTCGGTGTCTTGCACCAGTTCCTCGGCCTCGGCCTCTACGTCATTGGCCATTTCCTCGGTCTCGGCTTCGACATCGTTCGCCATCTCTTCGGCATCGGTCTCGCCGTTGATGACGGTGACGTTCGCGTCAGTCTCGTTCATGGCGTCGCTTTCCATCTGCTCGCCATCCATCATGGGGCGTTCGAACTCAGGCGCCTGCTCCAACATTTCTTTCGAGGTGTTCACAACAAGGAAGCGCTCGCCGCCTTCGTCGTTCAGGATGCGAATCTTGTCCATGGAGATGGAAACGTCACGTTCGCCCATGCCAAGGAAGCCGCCGATGCCGAGGATCACGGCAGTCACTTCGCCGTCCTGCGACACGATGATGTCGTTAATCTCGCCAATATCATCCCACTCCTGCTCGGCGCCATCGGCGACGGGGGTGGCCGCGTCAACTTCGGCTTCGGAGTTGTAGATGCGCATGCCGATCAAGTCGGATGCAAGGAAATCTGTCTGCTCTACGGCAACGTTGCCAAAGCCTTCGGAATGCGCGTCAGCAAAGGCTGCGCCGGTCATGGTCAATACGATGGCCGTCGTGCTCAGAAAACGTTTCATTGTAGGTCTCCTTCCAAAAATGAGCGTTGCTTGCTCTTCTGGAACCACAACCCGGATGGCCCTTTCCAGTTCCACGGCGGCACAAATAAATGGCGGAACTTCGCCCAAGCAGCGGCAAGCCCCAAACATAGAAAAGGCGGCCCCAGGCCGCCCGCGCTTTCCCGATAAATTCCTCCCTCAGGCGTCTTCGCCCTTGGCGGTCAACTCCTCCGCCAGCGCCTCGAACCCTTGGCCCGAGGCGACAAGACAGGTGATGCCGTTGACCCCGGTGACCGTGATCGTCCAACTGCCCGTCTGGTCGGAGGCGAAAACCTCAACCACCGCATTATCGCCGCCCAGCCCCATGGACTGGCGCGTCTCGCCATAGCCATCGGCCAGCCGCAGCACCACATGATCGCGCGGCGCGCAATTGCGCGGCGTCTGCGCCTCGGTCGTGGTGGCCAGCACAATCGCCGAAGCCGCGGTGAGCGCCGCGAGGTGAAGAAATTTAACGAAACCTGTCATAGCATCTGCCTTCGCATCGAAAGGCGTGATCCTTGGGGGATGGCAATGCGCCGTCTTTCGCACCGGCCCCCAAAGCAGCCTTGGTTGAAATGACTGCATCCGCTGCGCTGGAAACTGCCGCAGATGCGATGCAACTGACAGTGCGCCCCAAGGCTGAAAGACTGGTTAATCCGCCGCGCGGAAATCACCGCAACAGCTTCGCTGCGTCGCGGCATGTTTTGCCTTGAAGTTTTCGCACAAAAATGCCCCTCTGTGCGCAATAATGTTAGGAGGCCAGTACGCCGCCCTGCCCGAGGAGCTTTTCATGACCGCCACAACCCGCCCCCTGCGTTCCGTTCTCTACATTCCGGGCTCCAAGCCCCGTGCCTTGGACAAAGCCCGTGGATTGGCCTGCGACGCGGTGATCTTCGACCTCGAAGATGCCGTCTCCCCCGATGAGAAGGTCGCTGCACGTGAAACATTGGCCGAGGCACTGGCCGAAGGCGGCTACGGCGCGCGGATGCGGGTGGTGCGGATCAACGGGCTCGATACCGAATGGGGCGCCGATGACGCCCGCGCCGCCGCCGCGATGAACCCCGATGCGATTCTCTTGCCCAAGGTCGGCTCCCCCGCCGATCTCGAAGCGCTGGCCGAGATCGTGGGCGACATCCCCCTTTGGGCGATGATGGAAACCCCCGGCGCCATGCTTAACGCCGCCGCCATCGCCGGACACCGCCAGTTGCAGGCCATGGTCATGGGCACCAACGATCTGGCGAAAGACCTGCAAACCCGCTTCCGCCCCGACCGCCTGCCGCTGATCACCGGCCTCGGCCTCTGCCTGCTGGCCGCCAAAGCCCATGGCGTGGCGATCATCGACGGGGTGTATAACGCGTTCAAAGACGAAGACGGGCTGCGCGCGGAATGCGCACAGGGCCGCGACATGGGGTTCGACGGCAAAACGCTGATCCACCCCGCACAGCTCGACATCGCCAATGCGGCCTTTACCCCCTCAGAGGAAGAAGCCGCCCTCGCCCGCCGCCAGATCGCCGCCTATGAAGAGGCTCAGGCCGCAGGTCAGGGCGTGGCGGTCGTCGACGGTAAAATCGTGGAAAATCTACATGTTGCCACCGCCCGCGAAACACTGGCAAAACTGGCGGCAATTGCAGCCATGAGCCCGGAGCCCTCGCCATGACAATCCTCATCCTCGGTCTGATCCTCTGGATCGGCGCCCATCCCTTTAAACGCCTGATGCCTGCCCAACGGGCGCAGATGGGCACCGCAGGCCGAGGCGCGGTGGCCGCCGCATTGGTCGTGGCGCTAGCCCTCATCATCTGGGGCTATCGCGCGGCGGAATTCATTCCGGTCTGGACCCCGCCGAGCTTCTTCATCCACATCAACAACCTGTTGATGGTACTGGCCTTTTGGGTCTTCGGCTCCAGCGCGGCCAAGGGCGCCAAGGCATGGCCCGCCTATAAAACCCGCCACCCGCAACTGCTGGCGGTGAAGATCTGGGCCACGGCACACCTTCTGGTCAATGGCGATCTCGCCTCCATCCTGCTCTTTGCCACCATGCTGGGCTGGGCGGTGAGCGAGGTGATCCTGATCAACCGCGCCGAGCCGGGCTGGACACCCCCGCCCCACGCAGGCCGCGCCACCTATATCCGCCTCATCGTGATCTCCACGATCCTCTTCGTTCTCGTCGCCGGCATTCACACATGGCTCGGCGTTATCCCCTTCCCCCATTGATCCCGGAGCCTTCCATGAAAGTTTACCGCTTCCTCTCCGAAGAAGACACATCCGCCTTTTGCCACAAAGTCACCGATGCGCTGAACAAAGGCTGGGAGCTTTACGGCTCTCCCACCCAAACATGGGACCACAAGGCCGGGGTCATGCGCTGCGGCCAAGCCGTGGTGAAAGACGCCCCCGGCACCTATTCGCCCGACACCAAATTGGGCGAGCAGTGATGAGCAAGACCAACCGGGGCCGCTTTTTCGAAGACTACAAACTGGGCGAGGTGCTGCATCACGCGGTGCCCCGCACGGTCGGCGCGGGCGAACGTGCGCTTTATCACGCGCTCTACCCCGCCCGGCACGCGCTCTATTCCGCCGATAGTTTCGCCCAGTCCTGCGGGCTGAAGGCCAGCCCGCTCGACGATATGATCGCCTTTCACATCGTCTTTGGTAAAACCGTGCCGGATGTCTCGCTCAATGCCGTGGCCAATCTGGGCTATGCCCAAGGCCGCTGGCTGCGCCCCGTCTGGCCCGGCGACACGCTGCGCGCGGAAAGCGAGGTGATCGGTCTTAAGCAAAACTCCAACGGCAAGACCGGCGTCGTCTGGGTCCGCACCACCGGGTTGAACCAGAATGACGAAACGGTGCTCGACTATGTCCGCTGGGTCATGGTGCGCAAAGGCGACCTCGACGCCCCCGCGCCCGAGACCACCCTGCCGGACCTGCCCGATGCGCTGACCGTGGATCAATTGCACATCCCGCAGGGCCTCGACTTTACCAATTACGACTTCGCCCGCGCCGGGGAGCCGCACCGCTGGGGCGATTATGAGGTCGGCGAAAAGATCGACCATGTCGACGGTGTCACGATCGAGGAAGCCGAACACATGATGGCCACGCGCCTGTGGCAGAACACGGCCAAGGTGCATTTTGACACCTCCGCCCGCCCCGATGGCTCGCGGCTGATCTATGGCGGTCATGTGATCTCCATGGCCCGCGCGCTGTCCTTCAACGGGCTGGCCAATGCGCAGATGGTCGTGGGGCTGAACGGCGGCGCCCATGCCAACCCCTGCCTTGCGGGCGATACCGTCCGTGCCTGGACCGAAGTGCTCGACAAGGCCGAGACGTCGGCCCCCGGTGTCGGTGCGCTGCGTCTGCGCCTTGTAGCAACCAAGGGCGGGGCCCCCTTCGCGCTGCGCGACGAGGGCGGAAAATACCGCCCCGAGGTTTTGCTTGACCTCGATTACTGGGCGCTCATGCCGCGCTAAACAGCCGGTCCGCCCCTTCGGTGGGGCGGCCTATCCCCCCTTATTCAAGCAAAAATCAGCCGATTCGGAGCCGCTGAGCGGAAATGTGATCACACGTATTTATCGTGTGATCACAAAACTCATTTTTAGCTGGCCAAACCCGGCTTTCTCCGAAAAAACCCTTACAGGAACGAAAGTCATCCCCATACTACGGGGCAACTGGAACAGAAACGGGACCGTTTTCATGAACATCCACGAATATCAGGCAAAAGCCCTCCTGCGCAGCTATGGCGCCCCTGTCTCCGACGGCCGCGTTGTGCTGAAGGCAGAAGACGCCAAGAACGCAGCCGGCGAAATGGACGGGCCCCTCTGGGTTGTCAAAGCGCAGATTCACGCAGGCGGTCGCGGCAAGGGCAGCTTCAAAGAAGCCGCTGCTGGCGAAAAGGGCGGCGTGCGCCTTGCCAAATCCGTGGAAGAAGCGGCCGAGGAAGCCAAGAAGATGCTGGGCAAGACGCTGGTCACGCACCAGACCGGCCCCGCAGGCAAGCAGGTCAACCGCATCTACATCGAAGACGGCTCCGACATCGAGCGCGAGCTGTACCTCGCCCTGCTGGTTGATCGCCAGACCAGCCGCATCTCCTTTGTCTGCTCCACCGAAGGCGGCATGGACATTGAAGAAGTCGCCGAAGCGACACCTGAGAAAATCCTCAGCTTCTCCGTCGACCCGGCCACCGGCTACCAGCCCTACCATGGCCGCCGCGTTGCCTTCTCGCTGGGTCTTGAGGGCGCCGCCGTCAAGCAATGCGTCAAGCTGATGGGTCAGCTCTACAAAGCCTTCATCGAGAAGGACATGGAGATGCTGGAGATCAACCCGCTGATCGTCATGCCCGGCAACGAACTCAAGGTGCTCGACGCCAAAGTCGGCTTCGACGGCAACGCCATGTACCGCCAGCCCGACATCGCCAACCTGCGCGACGAGACCGAGGAAGACGCCAAGGAACTCGAAGCCTCCAAGTATGACCTGAACTACATCGCGCTCGACGGTGAGATCGGCTGCATGGTGAACGGCGCGGGCCTTGCGATGGCGACCATGGACATCATCAAGCTCTACGGTGCGGAGCCTGCCAACTTCCTCGACGTGGGCGGTGGCGCGACCAAGGAGAAGGTGACCGAAGCCTTCAAAATCATCACCTCTGATGAGAACGTCAAAGGCATCCTCGTCAACATCTTCGGCGGCATCATGCGCTGTGACGTCATCGCCGAGGGCGTGGTCGCCGCGGTCAAGGAAGTGGGCCTGAAGGTACCGCTGGTTGTCCGTCTCGAAGGCACCAATGTCGAAGAAGGCAAGGCGATCATCAACAACTCCGGTCTCGACGTCATCGCCGCCGACGACCTGAAAGATGGCGCGCAGAAGATCGTGAAAGCGGTCAAAGGCTAAGCCTTTCCGGCCACTCCCGGCCGGCCCACGCGCCGGTTGGGGTGGCCGTTTCAACCGTTCCTGCCGCCCCGCTGCGGCAGGGGCAAAAGCGACAATGCAGTGCCGCGCCCACCCGATGATGCAATGAGGTCAGTATGGATCAATCTCCCAAATCCTCCCCCGTTCTGACGGGTATTGCGCTATTGGGGGCTGGAATTCTGATCCGGCAGTGGCAACCCGCGGCCCTGCGTCTGCCCGAAGCCGCCAACCACCGCCGCTGCGACCGCGGGTTCAGCCGCGCGGCACGGAAATCCCGCAACGGGCTGGCGATGATCCTGCCGTCGAACCTCACCGGCTCCATTGGCCGCAGCCTCATGGTCATGGGCGCGGGTCTGCTGACCCTGCGGCTGCTGGACCTGCTGGTCGATCAAGAAGAGCGGCTTTACTGATGCCCGTGCTGTCGCTCGCCCCCTTTACTCAACATGCGGCCAAGCGCTACAGCGCCCCGCGAAAGGCGGGCCTATGATACAGGCGTTTGCCTCTTCCCGCGCGGGCTGGTGGGTGATCCTTGCCCTGATCCTGGCCTTTGCCGCGCAGATGGTCGTTGTGAACGGCCTGCCCGCCGCCAGCCAAACCACCCTGTTGGCCGAAGGTGGCTTTTACGAAAGCCTCTCCGTTGTGGGCTATGTCCTGTGCATCCTCGCATTGGTCTGGACCCTGCGCGCCGCGGTGCTGCGGGTCTGGTATCTGCCGCTGGTGCTAGCGGTCATGGCAGCGCGCGAATTGGACCTCGACAAAAGCCTTTTCACCCGCGGCCTGTTCAAAGCCCGCCAGTATACCGGTGAGGGCGTCCCGCTGGGCGAAAGGCTGATCGCCGGGCTGATCCTTGTGCTGATCGTCACCGCGATCCTGCTGATGCTCTGGCGTCACGCCCGGCCCTATCTCGCGGCCCTGTTTCGGGGCCGCGCTTGGGCGGGGGCGGTCCTCCTGGGGATCGGTTTCACCGTCGCTTACAAACTGCTCGACGGCATCGCGCGCAAACTCGCCCCCTTGGGGATCGAGGTCAGCGCCGATGCCGAACGCACCGCCTTCGTCGTCGAGGAGATCGGGGAGCTTGGCATCCCGGTCATGTTCCTCGTCGCCATCCTGCTGTGGCCCGGCCCTGCGCCTGCCACGGCCCATCCCACCAACCGGGCGCACCGCGTCTGACGCCCCCGGGGCCTGCCCCCGGGATTAAACATCACCGACCAAGGAAGAAATCATGGCCGTACTAGTCAACGAAAACACCAAAGTCATCTGTCAGGGTCTGACCGGCTCGCAGGGGACGTTCCACACCGAACAGGCCATCGCCTATGGCACCAAGATGGTCGGCGGCGTGACACCCGGCAAAGGCGGCCAGACGCATCTCGACCTGCCGGTCTTCAACTCCGTGCACGAAGCCAAACACGCGACCGAGGCCAATGCCTCCGTGATCTACGTCCCGCCCCCCTTCGCCGCCGACTCGATCCTTGAGGCGATCGACGCCGAGATGGAGCTGATCGTCTGCATCACCGAAGGCATCCCGGTTCTGGACATGGCTCGCGTCGCCCGCGCGCTCGAAGGCTCCAAGTCGCGCCTGATCGGCCCGAACTGCCCCGGTGTCATCACGCCCGATGCCTGCAAGATCGGCATCATGCCGGGCCACATCCACCGCCGCGGCTCCGTCGGCGTCGTGTCGCGCTCGGGCACCCTGACCTACGAGGCCGTCAAGCAGACCACCGACATGGGCCTCGGCCAGTCTTCGGCCGTGGGCATCGGCGGCGACCCGATCAAAGGGACCGAGCATATCGACGTGCTGGAGATGTTCCTTGCCGATGACGAAACACAGTCGATCATCATGATCGGCGAAATCGGCGGCTCCGCCGAAGAGGAAGCGGCACAGTTCCTCGCCGATGAGAAGAAGAAGGGCCGTTGGAAGCCCACAGCCGGTTTCATCGCCGGCCGCACCGCCCCTCCCGGACGCCGCATGGGCCACGCAGGCGCCATCGTCGCCGGTGGCAAGGGCGACGCGGAGAGCAAGATCGAAGCGATGAAAGAAGCCGGGATCGTGGTCGCCGACAGCCCCGCCACATTGGGCGAAGCGGTCAAAGAAGCGATCGACAAGGGCTGATGCCTGCCGGGCGGGTCACGGCCCGCCCATTGACCCTCTCCGCAAAGCACTATGTTTTGCGGGGTCTTGATAAAAACCACCCGGCGCCGCCGACAGCGAAGGAGGGCAAGATGCACATTCAGACCGCGGTCAATCTCTGCCCGCTTTCGCCCGGCGCCGGCCCGCGGGCAAGCGCCCGATCCGGCGGCCCCGCAGGGCCCTGTACCTCCGCCTTCGATACCTATGGCCCCCCGCCCCGGGCCTGACTATAGACCGACCCTGATTCTGACCCTGTCCCGTCTGCCCCGCCGAACAAAGGTGACCCAATGACCGACCAACCCGCCAACGAACAATTCCACGCCTCTTCCTTTATGGAAGGCGACAACGCGGAATATCTTGAGGCGATGTACGCCCGCTATGCCAATGATCCCAACGCGGTTGACGAGGCATGGCAAACGTTCTTTGCGGCGATGGGCGATGACGCCGAAACCGCGCAAGCCGAGGCCGCTGGCCCCTCTTGGGCGCGCCCCGATTGGCCCCCCGCCCCGCAGAGCGAGGTGATGGGCGCGCTGACAGGCGTCTGGCCCGAACCGACCGAGGCGAAGGCCGCAGGCGAGAAGATCAAGAAAAAGGCCGAGGAAAAGGGCGTTCCTGTTTCCGACGATCAAATCCGCGCCGCCGTGCTCGACAGCATCCGCGCGCTCATGCTGATCCGCGCCTACCGCATCCGTGGCCACCTCGCCGCCACGCTCGACCCTCTGGGCATGCGCGACATGGGCGAACAGCCCGAGCTTGACCCCAAGTCCTACGGTTTCACCGATGCCGACATGGACCGCCCGATCTTCATCGACAATGTGCTGGGCCTTGAAGTGGCCACCATGAAGCAGATCGTCGGCATCGTCCGCTCGACCTACTGCGGCACCTTCGCGCTGCAATATATGCATATTTCCGACCCCGAGCAGGCCGGTTGGCTAAAAGAACGGATCGAAGGCTACGGCAAGGAAATCGCCTTTACTAAGGAAGGCCGCAAGGCAATCCTGAGCAAGCTGGTCGAAGCCGAGGGTTTCGAGAAGTTCCTGCACGTCAAATACATGGGCACCAAGCGTTTCGGCCTCGATGGCGGCGAAAGCCTTGTTCCGGCGATGGAGCAGATCATCAAGCGCGGCGGCCAGTTGGGCGTCAAGGACATCGTCATCGGCATGCCCCACCGGGGCCGTCTGTCGGTCCTCGCTAACGTCATGCAAAAGCCCTACCGCGCGATCTTTAACGAATTCCAAGGCGGCAGCTTCAAACCTGACGATGTGGATGGCTCGGGCGATGTGAAATACCACCTCGGCGCGTCGTCCGACCGTGAGTTTGACGGCAACTCCGTGCACCTGTCGCTAACCGCGAACCCCTCCCACCTTGAAGCGGTGAACCCCGTGGTGCTGGGCAAGGTCCGCGCCAAGCAGGATCAGCTCAACGACGAGGACCGCACCGCCGTCATGCCCGTGCTCCTGCACGGTGACGCGGCTTTTGCGGGCCAAGGTGTCGTGGCCGAATGTTTCGCGCTGTCGGGCCTCAAGGGCCACAAGACCGGCGGCACCATGCATATCGTGGTGAACAACCAAATCGGCTTCACCACCGCGCCGCATTTCTCGCGCTCCTCGCCCTATCCGACCGACAACGCGCTTGTGGTCGAGGCGCCGATCTTCCACGTCAACGGCGATGATCCGGAAGCCGTGGTCCATGCCGCCCGCGTCGCGACCGAGTTCCGCCAGAAGTTCCACAAAGACGTGGTCATCGACATCTTCTGCTACCGCCGCTTTGGTCACAACGAAGGCGATGAGCCGATGTTCACCAACCCGGTGATGTACAAGAGCGTCAAGAAACAGAAAACCACGCTGAGCCTTTATACCTCGCGTCTGGTGGCCGACGGTCTGATCCCCGAGGGTGAGATCGAAGACATGAAGACCGCCTTCCAGAACCATCTGAATGATGAGTTCGAGGCCGGGAAAGACTACCGCCCGAACAAGGCCGACTGGCTCGACGGCAAGTGGTCCGGCATGGACAAAAAGAACAAGTCCTACCAACGCGGCAAAACCGCCATTGCCCCCGAAACGCTGCAAGATGTCGGCAAGGCGATCACCACCGCGCCCGAGGGCTTCCCGCTGCACAAGACCATCGGCCGTCTGCTCGACGCGAAAAAGAAGATGTTCGAAAGCGGTGAGGGCTTCGACTGGGCCACGGCAGAGGCGCTCGCCTTCGGCTCCCTGCTGACCGAGGGCTACAAGGTCCGCCTGTCCGGTCAGGACAGCACCCGCGGCACCTTCAGCCAACGCCACTCGGCCTTCATCAACCAAGAGAACGAAGATCGCTACTACCCGCTGAACCACATCCGCGAAGGTCAGGCCGAGTACGAAGTCATCGACTCGATGCTCAGCGAATATGCAGTGCTGGGCTTTGAATATGGCTACTCGCTGGCCGAACCCAATGCGCTGACGCTTTGGGAAGCGCAGTTCGGCGACTTCGCCAATGGCGCGCAGATCATGTTCGACCAGTTCATCTCGAGCGGTGAGAGCAAGTGGCTGCGGATGTCGGGCCTCGTCTGCCTGATGCCGCATGGCTATGAGGGGCAAGGGCCCGAGCACTCCTCGGCCCGTCTGGAGCGTTTCCTCACCATGTGCGGCGGCGACAACTGGATCGTGGCGAACTGCACCACGCCCGCCAACTACTTCCACATCCTGCGCCGCCAGCTGCACCGCAGCTACCGCAAGCCGCTGATGTTGATGACGCCCAAGTCGCTGCTGCGCCACAAGCTGGCCATCAGCAAGGCCGATGAATTCACCACCGGGTCGAGCTTCCACCGGGTGCTCTGGGATGACGCCGAAAAGGGCAACTCCGACACCAAACTGGTCGCGGATGACAAGATCAAGCGCGTGGTGATGTGTTCGGGCAAGGTCTATTACGACCTGCTGGAAGAGCGTGACGCCCGCGGCATCGACGACATCTACCTCCTGCGCTTCGAGCAGTTCTACCCCTTCCCCGCGCAATCCGCCGTGAAGGAGCTGGAACGCTTCAAAGGGGCCGAGATGATCTGGTGTCAGGAAGAGCCCAAGAACCAAGGTGCATGGTCCTTCATCGAGCCCAATATCGAATGGGTTCTGGGCCGCATCGACGCGAAACATGGCCGCGCCTCCTATGTGGGCCGCGCCACTTCGGCCTCGCCCGCCACGGGTCTGGCCAGCCAGCACAAAGCACAACAAGCCGCCCTCGTTGACGAGGCGCTGACCATCAAAGGAAAGTAAACCATGACAAGCGAAGTACGCGTCCCAACGCTGGGCGAATCCGTCACAGAAGCCACCGTTGCCACATGGTTCAAGAAACCCGGCGATACCGTCGCGGTTGATGAAATGCTCTGCGAGTTGGAAACCGACAAGGTGACTGTCGAGGTGCCCTCCCCCGTCGCAGGCACCCTGAGCGAGATCGTCGCCCAAGAAGGCGACACCGTGGGCGTCGACGCCCTGCTGGCCAATGTCAGCGAAGGCGACAGCGGCACCGCCGCCGCGCCCAAGGCCAAGGAGGCCGCCGAAGATTCCGGCGCTGCCTCCCAGTCCGACCGTGGCGGTGATGCGCCCAAAGCCATCGACGCAGGCGCTACCGAAGTCGCCGCCCGCGAAGGTCAAAGCATCGACGTACAGGTGCCCACCTTGGGCGAATCGGTGACCGAAGCGACCGTGAGCACTTGGTTCAAAAAGGTCGGCGACAAGGTCGAAGCCGATGAGATGCTCTGCGAGTTGGAGACCGACAAAGTTAGCGTCGAAGTCCCCGCCCCCGCCGCAGGCGTGCTGGCCGAAATCTTTGCCGAAGAAGGCAGCACCGTCGAAGCGTCCGCCACACTGGCCGCGCTGACCACCGGCGCAGGCGCTGCTGCCCCCAAGGGTGAAGACGCCAAATCCGGTGCCGGTGCCGCGCCTGAGACCAAGCCCGCCGATGGCAAGGATGTGGAAGACGCGCCTTCCGCCAAGAAAGCGATGGCCGAAGCGGGCATCAGCCGCGATCAGGTCACAGCTTCGGGCCGCGATGGCCGCGTGATGAAGGAAGACGTGGCCAAAGCCGTGGCCGCAGGCGCCTCCGCGCCAAAAGCCGAGGCAAAACCCGCAGCACCGCGCGCTGCCTCCGCCCCCGATGACGCCGCCCGCGAAGAGCGCGTCAAGATGACCCGCCTCAAGCAGACCATGGCGCGCCGCCTGAAGGAAGCGCAGAACACCGCCGCGATCCTGACGACCTTTAACGAGGTCGACATGACCGAGGTCATGGCCCTGCGCAACGCCTACAAGGCCGACTTCGAGAAGAAGCACGGCGTCCGGATGGGCTTCATGTCCTTCTTCACCAAGGCCTGCTGCCACGCGCTGAAAGAGATCCCCGAGGTCAACGCCGAGATCGACGGCACCGACGTGATCTACAAGAACTACGTCCACATGGGCGTCGCCGCAGGCACGCCCACGGGCCTCGTGGTGCCGGTGATCAAGGACGCTGACGCGATGTCCTTTGCCGAGATCGAGAAGGCCGTGAACGCCATGGGCAAGAAGGCCCGTGACGGCAAGCTGACCATGGCCGACATGACCGGCGGCACCTTCACCATCTCCAACGGCGGCGTCTACGGCTCGCTGATGACCGCGCCCATCCTGAACCCGCCACAGTCCGGCATCCTCGGCATGGCGAAAATTCAGGACCGCCCGATGGCGATCAACGGTGAGGTCGTGATCCGTCCGATGATGTATATCTCGCTCAGCTACGACCACCGCCTGATCGACGGCAAGGGCGCTGTGACCTTCCTCGTCCGCGTCAAAGAGATGCTGGAAGATCCGCGCCGTCTGTTGATGGATCTGTGATACTATGGGCGGGGGGCGACCCCCGCCCTATCTACCTGTGGACCCGTGGGTTTTCCCACATAGCGAAAGGACACAGACCATGAGTGAAACCACCCTCCTCGCCGCCTATGGCCTTCTGGTCATGCTGACGATCCTCTTGCAGGTGCTGGGCGCGACCCGGCAACTCTCGATGGGCTACCTGATGTCCTCGCGCGATGAGACGCGCACCACCACCGGCATGACCGCACGTCTGGGCCGCGCGCTCGATAACTCTGTCGTGGCCATGGCGATCTTCGCCCCCGCCGTGCTGCTGGTCGAGATCATGGGCCGCAACAACAGCGCCACCCTGCTGGCCGCGCAGGTCTTTTTGCTGGCGCGGATCATCTATCTGATCGTCTACGCCCTCGGCGTGCCGACGATCCGCACGCTGGCGTGGCTCGCAGGCTATGCCGCCACTGCCGTTCTCTATTTCCACGCGCTCTGAAAGGCATTCCCATGCAGATGATCTGCCACTTCGACGTCACCGATTTCGCCGCTTGGAAAGACGCATTCGACGCCGATGCCGAGGCGCGGCGCAATGCGGGGCTCTCGGTGCTGCAAATCTGGCAACACGCCGACAGCAGCACCAAAGCTTCTGTCTTGCTCGACGTGAACGACCGCAAAAAGGCCGATGACTGGCTCGCCCGCTCCGATGCGCTGAGCAGCGATGACAAGGGCACCGTGACCAGCTCCACCGCCTATTTCGTGAAATCCGCATGAGCGCCGAGCTGACCGTCCTGACCCTCGCGGCTCTGTTGCAGGGGGTGCAATTCGTGCTCTACGCCGTGCCCGCCAACCGTGAGCTTGGCCCCGGCTACACCATGTCGGCGCGCGACCGTGAGCCGTCGCGCGCGATGAGCGACCGCACCGCCCGTCTGGGCCGCGCGCTCGACAACCATTTCGAAGGGCTGATCCTTTTCGGCATCGCCGTGGGCGTGGTGCAGATGTCGGCCCAAAACACCGCCTTCACCGCCGCCTGCGCTTGGGTCTATCTCATCGCCCGGCTGCTTTATGTTCCGGCCTATGCGCTTGGCCTGCGCCCGCATCGGTCGTTCATCTGGATCATCGGTTTTGCCGCGACCATGCTGATGCTGCTGGCGGCCCTCATTTAACCCTATCCCCAAACACCCGCAGGCAGCGGCGCTTGCACCTGTAACCCGCGCCTCATACCTTGCCTGCACCACCCGACTGCTAAGGAGACCCCCCATGTCGAGCTATGATGTCATCGTGATCGGCTCCGGCCCCGGCGGCTATGTCGCCGCCATCCGTTGCGCGCAACTGGGCCTGAAAACCGCCTGTGTCGAAGGCCGTGAGACCCTCGGCGGCACCTGCCTCAACGTGGGCTGCATCCCCTCCAAGGCGCTGCTCCACGCCACGCATATGCTGCATGAGGCCGAGCATAATTTCGAAGAGATGGGTCTGAAGGCGAAAGCGCCGACCGTCGATTGGAAGCAGATGCTGACCTACAAGGACAAGACCATCGAGACCAACACCAAGGGCATCGAATTTCTGTTCAAGAAGAACAAGATCGACTGGCTGAAGGGCTGGGGTTCGATCCCCGAAGCGGGCAAGGTCAAGGTCGGCGATGAGGTCCATGAGACCAAGAACATCATCATTGCCTCCGGCTCCGAAGCGGCCTCCCTGCCGGGCGTCGAAGTCGACGAGAAAACCGTCGTCACCTCCACCGGCGCGCTGGAACTGGGCAAAATCCCCAAGAAGATGGTGGTGATTGGCGCGGGCGTGATCGGTCTGGAACTGGGCAGCGTTTACGCGCGTCTGGGGACCGAGATTACGGTCGTCGAATATCTCGACGTGATCACCCCCGGCATGGACCCCGAGGTGCAAAAGACCTTCCAGCGCATGCTGAAAAAGCAGGGGCTGAACTTCGTCATGGGTGCCGCCGTGCAGAAGACCGAAGTCGCCAAGGGCAAGGCCACAGTCAGCTACAAGCTGCGCAAGGACGACAGCGAACACGAGATCGAAGCCGATGCTGTGCTGGTCGCTACAGGCCGCAAGCCGGTCGTCAAAGGCATGGGGCTGGACGATCTGGGCATCAAGATGACCGAGCGCGGCCAGATCGCCGTGAACGACCATTGGGAGACCTCCGTCAAAGGCGTCTACGCCATCGGCGACGTGATCGAAGGCCCGATGCTGGCCCATAAGGCCGAGGACGAAGGCATGGCCGCAGCCGAAGTCATCGCGGGCAAGCATGGCCATGTGAACTACGGCGTGATCCCCGGCGTGATCTACACCCACCCGGAGGTCGCCAGCGTGGGCGAGACCGAGGCAACGCTGAAGGAAGCGGGCCGGGCCTATAAGGTCGGCAAATTCTCCTTCATGGGCAACGCGCGGGCCAAAGCGGTCTTTGCCGGCGACGGTTTCGTCAAGCTCATCGCGGATAAGGAGACCGACCGCATCCTCGGCTGCCACATCATCGGTCCCGGCGCGGGCGACCTGATCCACGAGGTCTGCGTGGCGATGGAATTCGGCGCCTCGGCGCAGGATTTGGCGATGACCTGCCACGCGCACCCGACCTATTCCGAAGCCGTGCGCGAAGCCGCACTGGCCTGCGGCGACGGGCCGATCCACATGTAAGACGACGGGGCGGGCCAAGGGTCCGCCCCTTTTCGTTGCGCAGGCGGCGCACGCTGCGGCTATCGCGCGTTAACCACCCCTGCCCTACAACCTCCCCCGTCGCGACATTCACGGAAGACGAGGCCCCTCGCGGGTCATGTCGATACGTAGAGACATGCAGGGTGACGCCTGCTCTTTCCACCTCCCTCGGCGGCGCCGCCACTTTCGAACGGCTTCCTAAAAACCTAAGATTGCATCCCGCGAAACCATCGTTTAAGCGGGCACTACAGCATGCCGACAAATCGCGGAGGGCAGCGCCGACCCGCGGGGTGGTGCTGAAAGCGCCGCCCCTGGGGGGCGGGTCGGCGCTGCCCGGCTTGCGGCCGGGCGGAACATGCCAACTCTTGCTCCGCAAAAACAACAACGGCCCACCTAGGTTAGGCAGGCCGCTCAAGACTGGCAGTATAAGCCGCAGGGTCTACTCAGCTTTCGCCGGAGCGACCCGCCGGAAAGTGATCCCGCAATTTTTCTGGATGCTCATTTTCTCCAAGGCTTCCAGCTCACCTTTCAGGCGCCCCAGCTCCGCCGCGGTCTGTTTGTCGCCCTTGATAAAGAAGGCGGCGGGCCAGAACACGACCAGCGCTACGCCGGTGGCGACCGCGTCATCGCTGGCTTTTTTGTTTTGAACGCCAGAGAGTTCGCCAACCTTAGCGCTTACACGGTTCGCTTCGGCCACCAATTGTTTGCAAGAGTAAGACTGGTAAGTCACTGGCGACACGTAGGACGGAGCAATGGTGTCGGCCTTTTGAGCACATGCGCTGACAGAAACCGCCGCCAAGGCAAGCGATGCTACAATTTTCTTCATTTTAAAGTCCTTAACGAAAAATACGCTTCTTCGTAGACTTATGAGCATGTACATTCCAGAGGAAATTCAATCTAAACGCGAATTTCGTGGCGTCACCTATGCGCCTACCCCACCTCCGTAGGCCGCCACCCCGCTTCGCGCAGCAGCGCGTCGGAATGGCTCTCCACTTCCTGCTCCAACCGCGCCATGAAGGTGCGCTTGTCCAGCCCCGGCTCGATCGGCTCCAGAAACTCCACCACGGCCAAGCCCGGGCGGCGGTAGAGGCCCCGGCGTGGCCAGAAGTAGCCCGCATTGGTCGCCGCAGGCACGCAGACCTGTCCCAGTTGATCGTAAAGCACCGCCGTGCCGACCTTGTAAGGCGCGCTGAGCCCCGGGGCGACACGGGTGCCTTGGGAATAGATCACAATCTGCCCCGGCTCCACCCGGCCCGCGTTTACGTCTTCCATCATCTTGGTAATCGCCTGCCCGCGCTTGCCCCGGTTCACTGCGATCATTTGCATCCGCTTGGTGTATTGCCCGATCACCGGCGTCCAAAGCACCTCGCGCTTCATGATGAACTTGGCCCGTGGCAGGGCGTGGAAGATCATGATGATATCGAGGAACGATTGATGTTTGGCCGCGATCAGAACCTCACCCTCGGGGACTTGGCCGCGCACTTCGCAGCGCAGCCCGATCAGCCAACGCGCCGTCCACATGGCCCAAGCGGCATAGGTTTTGCAGCCCGCATAGGCGCCGCGTTTGGAAAACATCGCCCAAGGCGCGAAGGCCAGCCCGATCACCGGCATCGCCACGGTCACCTGCACGATATAGAGGATTGAGCGGACCCATTGCAGCAGCTTCATGTCAACTCCCTCAATGTACGCCGGGCGGCGGCCCCGGTGGCGGCAAAGGCGACCGCGCCAACGAGAAGCGGCACCATCAGCGGCACGGCCCAATGCCAGCCCTGGAAGCCCAAGCCGGTCAAAAATCCGCCTGCCTCGCCCGCGTCAGGCAGCAACACCACCGCGATCATGCCCAAGGCCGTGCCCGCCGCCGCGCCCAGCAGCGCGCGCAGGGTGAAACGGCGGATGAAGGCCCGCGCGATATAATCATCGGTCGCCCCCACCAGCCTCAGCACCGCGATCACCTGCGCATTGGCCGCAAGCGCCGCCTGCGCGGCAAGCGTCACCATCGCGGCCACCGCAGCCCCGATCAACAGCGTCGAAATCCAGCCCAAGAGGCGCAGACGGCTCGCCGCCACGACCAGCGGCGCGCGCCAGCGGCTGTGATCGTCAAGCACCGCGCCCGGCACCTCAGCCGAGAGACGCAGGCGCAGGCCCACGGGGTCCAATCCCTCACCCTCCTCGACCACTTCGATCAGGCGCGGCACCGGCAGGTTCTCCATCGCCAATTCCGGGCCGAACCACGGGGCGAGCAGCTCTTCCTGCTCCGCATCCGTCAGGGCACGGGCCGAAGCCACGCCCTTGGTCGTCTGCAACACCTTCAAAGCCGCCTCCGTCTGGGCCGCGCGTTGGTCCAGCGGCGCCACGATCCGCACCGTCGCCGACTGCGCTAATTCCTGCCCCCAGACCTGCGCCAAACGGCCCGAGGCCAGCGACAGCGCCAAGGCAAAGACCGCCAGAAAGGCCATCGCCCCCGCTGCGAAAAGCGTCAACTGCGCGGTGAAACCCGAAGGCGGCACCACGCGGTCGGCCTGCCGGTCGCCTTTGAAAATCGCGCGCAGGGCGCCCAGATCGAAGCGCTTCACAGATCCGCCCCCGCCAGTTGGATGCGCCGGTTCGCGATGCGCAAGACGCGGGCCTGCACATGCGCTTTGGTGGCGCGGATGAGGCCCAGATCATGGGTGGCGATCAACACGGTCTTGCCCATGCGGTTCAACTCGATCAGCAGCCGCAGCAGCCGCTGGGACATCTCCCAGTCGATGTTCCCCGTCGGCTCATCGGCGAGGATCACATCGGGCGACATGATCACCGCGCGGGCCAAGGCGGCCCGCTGCCGCTCCCCGCCCGAAAGCTCAGGCGGCAGGGCGTCGGCGCGGTTGGTAAGGCCAACCCAAGACATCAATTCTTCCAGATCCGTGCCCCCCGCCTCGGCCCCGCGGCCCGAGACATTCAGCGGCAGAGCCACATTCTCGGTCAGCGGGAGGTGGTCCAGGAATTTCACGTCCTGATGCACCACGCCGACGCGGCGGCGCATCAGCGCGATGTCATCGCGCCCCAGCCCGCGCACGTCTTGCCCGAACATCCGCAGATGCCCCGCCGTGGGCAAAAGCGCCCCGTAGCAGAGCTTCATCAAGGTGGTCTTGCCCGCGCCCGAGGGGCCGGTCAGAAAATGGAAGGATCCGGGGGCGAGTTTCAGCGTGATGTCGGACAGCAATTCGCCCCCGCCATAGCTGTAGGCCACATTTTCGAGCTCTATCACGCATCCACCTTAAAAAACTTCGACCTGTTGTGCCTCAGCACCGGAAAGGATTCAATCACTCAGAACCCCAGCACCCTGCCCAGATATCACTTTTCCTACGTTATTCTAGGACATATGCTGCCCGTTACGATCTCAGAGCACCGAACGAACCCAGGAATGACCATGCGGCTGATCTGCCCCAACTGCGACGCGCAATACGAAGTCCCCGACGATGTGATGCCGGCGGCGGGGCGTGATGTGCAATGTTCCAACTGCGGGCAGACGTGGTTCCAGCATCACCCCGACAATGCGCCAGAGGCCGAAGAGGATGATTTCGCCGACGACGTGATGCGGATGAAGCAGCGCGGCTCGGATGAGGACACGGAAGCCGCCGCAGCGGCCAGCCTGCCCGATTTGCAACCCTTCGGCGATGAAGAGGAAGACGCGCCCTTTGAAGACGATCAAGACGACGACTTCGAAGACGAATTCGACCCCGAGGAGGAAACGCCCCAACCCGCCCCCGCCGCGCCGGTGCGCCGCCCCCTCGACCCCGCCATCGCGGAGATCCTCCGTCAAGAGGCCGCGGCAGAGCAAGAAGCCCGCCGCCGCCGCCAGTCGGAACCGCTGGAAAGCCAGCCGGACCTCGGCCTAGAAGACGCGCCCCGGCCCCAGCCGCAGCAAAGGGCTGAGATTGCGGCAGAAGACCATGTGCCCGAGGATGAAGACGCCCGCCGCGCCCATGAGGCCCGGCTGCGCATGGCCAAAATGCGCGGAGAGCCGGTGCCGGAAAGCGAGGTTGACGCCTATGGCAGCGCCTCGCGCCGCGATCTTCTGCCCGATATCGAAGAGATCAACTCGACCCTGCGCCATGACGGGCAAGAGGGCGCGCAGGCCGGGCCCACCCCCACCGCCGCGCTCGACCGCCCCGAAAAGCCGCAGAAATCCGGCGGGTTCATGCGGGGGTTCACCATAATGATCGTCTTGGCCGCCATCCTCGCGGCGGTCTATGTCTACGCGCCCGAGATCGCGCAGTCCCTGCCGCAGGCCGATCCCTATCTGTCGTCCTATGTGGCATGGATGGACGATGCGCGGCTCTGGCTCGACGGGCAGTTGCAAGACCTGCTGGTCTGGCTCGACACCGTGGCGACCCAATCTCAGGGCTAACCCCGATCAGAACCGATCCAACAGCCTGTTAAGGTAATCCCGCTCGACCTCGGGCCGCTCCGCCTCGCCTGAGCGGCGGCGGATTTCGTCCAGCAACCGCCGCGCGCGGCCCTGATCGTCCGGCCCCTGCGCCAGCGGCGCGTCCGAGCTGTTGGCCCCGCTGCCGCCCTGCTCCCGCCCAAGCGGATCGCGCCCCTCGCCACGCTGATCGCCACCCTCTGCCGTGCCTTGACCCGGCTGGCCTGCGCGTTGCTCCTGCTCCATCGCTTCACCGAGGGCGCGCATGCCCTCGCGCAGCGCCTCCATCGCCTGTGCCTGATTGTCGATCGCCTCGGCCAGTTCATCGCGGCGCAGCGCCTCTCCGGCGCGGTCCATCGCCTCGCCCGCGCGGTCCAGCGCGTCGCGGGCCGCGTCCCCCTCAGCCGTACCCTGCCCGGGCAAACGCCCCTGCTGGCGGCGCAGCTCGTCGCGCAGTGCCTGCTGGCGTCCGGCCAGCCCCTCCTCGCCCCCTTCTTCACCGGAGGGGCCGCCCTGCCCGCGCTGGCCTTCATGGCTCTCGCCGCGCCCCTGCCCGCCGTTGCGGCCTTCGTTGCCGTCACTCTCGCCCGCGCCGGTGCCGGGGTTGAACTGCTCTTGCAGGTCGCGGAAAGCCTGATCGCTTAGCCCCTGTTGCTCACGCAGCGTGTCCGACAGCCCCTCCATCGCCTGCTCACCGGGCGAATTGCCGCCCTGACCCGGCTGGCCTTCGGTGACGCGCATGTTCTCCATCATTTCCTGCAACTGGCGCAGCGCCTCGGCGGCCTCGGCCATGCGGCCCTGCTCCATCAACTCCTGAATGCGGTCCATCATGCGTTGCAGATCGTCTTGGGTCATCTGCATCGCCTCGCCCTGCGGCTGCTGGTCTTCGCCCGCGCCCTCCTGCGCCTGCTGCCGCTGGAGCTGCTCAAGGTAGTCTTCGGTGGCGCGGCGCAACTCGTCCATCAGCTCGGCGATTTCGGCCTGAGAGGCGCCGTTCTTCATCGCCTCGTTCAACCGGTCCTGCGCGCGGCGCATCCGCTCAAGCGCATCGGCCAGCACGCCTTCTTCCAATTCGATCGCCAGCGCCCAGAGGTCTTCGGCCAGATCGGTCTGCAGCTCTTCGTCCAGCCCGTAGCGCGCCCGCAGTTCCAGCCGCCGGATCACCTGCTTGAGCCGCAGTGCTGTCACCTCCGAGCGCAGATCATCTCCGGGGGCATAACTCACCGCGCGCAGCACCTGAGCAATGCGCGGCGCATTGGCGCGCGACCACAAAAGATCGCGCCGCATCTCGATCACCGCCGCCGCCGCCGGATCGAAAAAGCGCCGCCCCGGCAGGGTCAACTGGCTCCACTCGGTCACGGCCTGCTGTTCGGAGGCGTCCAAGACCGAAAGTTGCAGCGACACCGGCAGATTGGCCCATGGGTGTTTCGAGAAATTTTCGATCAACGTCTCTTCGAAATCGCGCCGGTCGCCGCTGATCGGCATGGGCAGCGGCACGACGATCTCAGGCCGCGGCTCGGGGTCGACGGTCAGACCATAGCGCCGGTCGATAGAAGCCAGATCAAGACTAATCCGCGCCTCCCCGGCTTCGACGCCATAGTCATCCCGCGCAACGAACGGCAGGCTCATCTCTCCCAAAGCAGTCACCTCGGGCGGGCCGAGCCGTTCGACCTGCGGCACAGTATCGGGCAGAAGCGTGATCTGCCACGCCCGCGCGCCCGGCCCGTCGATGCTGATCTCACCGCTTTGGCGCAGAGTGAAATCCTGCGCGGGTTCCGAAGACGCCGCCACTTCCCGGCCCGAGACGCTCTCAGCCACCGTCAACGCGCCCAATTCGCCATAGAGCCGCAGGGTGATCAGCGTGCCCTCAGGCAGCGACAGCACCCCGGCCTCCTGATCGTTGAGGTAGAGCGTCGGCTTGCCGGTATGGCGCGGCGGCTCGGCCCAGCCTTCCCAAACGGGGCCGGAGGCGAGCGTGCCACCCGCCCCGCCGGGGGCCAGATGCGTCACCTCGCCCAACCGCCAGACGGAGCCAAAGACAAGCGCCACCATGAACCCAAGCAGCGCCACATAGCGCAGCGCATAGGGATCGGCCTGCGCCACCCGAAGGTCGCCCCTCACCGGTTTCGCCGCAGCCGCCCGCGCGGCCATGCGCCGCTGATGCGCCTGCCAGACCGCTGCCGAGGCGGCATCGCCCGCGCCAATCGCCTGATCGTCCATGAGCGCCCGAATGGGCCGCCCCGGCAGGCTGGCATCCAACCGCGCCAGCGCCGCCGCGCGCGATGGCAGACGGAAACGGCGCAGGGCAAAAATCAAAGCGGAGAGAGCAGCAAGACCGACGATGGCCAACGCGGCCCAAAGCGCCCCGCCCGCCAAAGCATCCTGCGCGCCCATCATCAGCGCCGCCAGCACCGCCAGCACCAGCGCCAACATGGGCCAGAACGCCTGCACCAGCGCCTCGGCCAGCATCCCCCCCCAGGTCAGCCGCAGGGGCCAGCGCAAAGCGCGCAGCCCGTCTGTCCTGTCAGTGGATGTCTCCATGCGTCACGCTCCGGTGGCCCGGCGGCGGGATGCCGTCAAAGCCATTCAGGGATGGTATCGCGGTTTATCATTTCGTCAAAGCTTGGCCGTGGGCGGATAACCGCGAATTGATCGCCGTTCACCAGCACCTCGGGGATCAGGGGCCGCGAATTATACTCGCTGCTCATCACCGCGCCATAAGCCCCGGCAGAGCGGAAGGCCACCAGATCGCCTGAGCCCAGCACCGGCATCATGCGCTGCTTGGCGAAAGTATCACCGGATTCGCAGACCGGGCCCACGATATCGACGGGGCGCGGCTCGGCCCCCGGGGTGGGTTCGTTCAGCGGCACGATGTCATGCCATGCGTCATACATCGCAGGGCGGATCAGATCGTTCATCGCGGCATCGAGGATCAGAAAATCGCGGCCCTCGCCGGATTTGAGATAGATCACCTCGCTCACCAGCACACCTGCGTTGCCCGCGATCAAGCGGCCCGGCTCGATCTCGACCTCGCAGCCCAGATGCCCCAGCGTGCGTTGCACCATCGCGCCGTAATCCGTCGGCAGCGGCGGAGCGGAGTTCGACCGCTCGTAAGGGATGCCCAAGCCGCCGCCGAGGTCCAACCGCCGGATGTCATGGCCATCGGCGCGCAGCACCTCGGTCAGCTCAGCGACCTTGCCGTAAGCCTGCTCAAAGGGGGCGAGATCGGTCAACTGGCTGCCGATATGCACGTCGATGCCGACGATCTTGAGCCCCGGCAACTTAGCTGCCATGGCATAGACTTCGCGGGCGCGGGCGATCGGGATGCCGAACTTATTCTCGCTCTTGCCGGTGGCGATCTTGGCGTGGGTTTTGGCGTCAACGTCCGGGTTCACGCGGATGGTGATCGGGGCCACTTTGCCCAGCTCCCGCGCCACGACATCCAGCAGGATCATCTCCGGTTCGCTCTCGACGTTGAACTGGCGGATGCCCCCCGTCAGCGCCAATTCGATCTCTTCCCGGGTCTTGCCGACGCCGGAGAAGACGATCTTATCGCCCGGCACGCCTGCCACTTTCGCCCGGCGGTATTCCCCGCCCGAGACCACATCCATCCCCGCCCCCGCCTGCGCGAGCGTGCGCAAGACGGCTTGGTTGGAATTGGCCTTCATCGCATAGCAGACCAGATGGTCCATCCCCGACAGCGCATCGTCAAAAAGGTGGAAATGGCGCAGCAGCGTGGCGGTGGAATAGACATAGACGGGCGTGCCCACGGCGGCGGCAATCTCGGCCAGGCTTACGTCTTCGGCGTGCAACACACCGTCTTTATAGAGAAAATGATCCATCTGCGCTTGGCCCCATGTCGTCGCCGCTTATCTGATGGGCGCTGTCCGCAGGAACAGATAGAGCGGCAGGCCACAGCTCACCCCAATACAGAACGTGGCGGGAATGGCAATCAGGCTGAGGAAATTGCGCCGCACGGCGACCTCGGCAATGATCCAGATGGTTAAAGTGACGGCAGCGATGGTCAGATCCCAGACCAGCCCGCTGGCGGCGGCATTGGCGTGCCAAGCGTCCACCATGGCGGTCAGGCTCCAGCCTTCGGCGTTGAACCATGTGACGAAGTAATACATCGGATGCACCGCCCCCCAGACCGCCAGGGCGAGGTAGAGCATCCGCAAAAGCGACATCAGAAACTCTTGACCACGCCGACGGTGGCATAGCCCGACAGGCTGATCCCCGGCTCGGTCGGCGGTGTCGGCGCGGCCTGCCGTGGGGCGGACTGCGGCGGGGTGCAAGCGGCCAAGGCAAGCGCCCCGGCCACCAGTGTGATCTGCAACAGCGGCCTCACGACCCGGCCCCGAGCGAGACGGAGAACGGCCCCCGGCGCAGCCCCACCGCTGTGCCTACCGAGACGCCCGACGAGGACATGGTGATGCTGCTGCTCGCCGTGGGCCGCACCGGTTCGCCATCCGCGCCACAGGCGGCAAGGCTCAACAGGGAAAGGGCCGCAAGAAGGCGTTTCACTTCAGGATTTCCTTCCAACGCGCGATCTGGGCACGCACCTGCGCAGGCGCGGTGCCGCCGTAAGACATGCGCGAGTTTACCGAATTTTCGACGCCAAGCACATCAAAAACATCCGCAGTGATCTCGGCATGGACCGATTGCATCTGCTCCAACGTCAGGTCCGGCAGATCGCAGCCCTGCGCCTCGGCCATGGCGACCAGCGTGCCGGTCACGTGATGCGCGTCGCGGAACGGCAGGTTCGGCACGCGCACCAGCCAGTCGGCGAGATCGGTCGCGGTGGAGAAGCCCGAGCCTGCTGCGGCGGCGAGGTTCTCGCGCTCGGCGGTCATGTCACCCACCATCCCGGTCATCGCGGCCAGCGCCAGCATCAGGTTGTCGGCAGCGTCAAAGACCTGCTCTTTGTCCTCCTGCATGTCCTTGGAATAGGCCAGCGGCAGCCCCTTCATCACCATCATCAGCGCGGTGTTGGCGCCAAAGATGCGGCCCACTTTGGCGCGGATAAGCTCGGCAGCGTCGGGGTTTTTCTTTTGCGGCATGATGCTGGAGCCGGTCGAAAAACGATCCGACAGCGCCACGAAACGGAACTGCGCCGAGGACCAGATCACCAGTTCCTCGGCGAAGCGCGACAGGTGCATGGCGCAGATGCTGGCGGCCGACATGAATTCCAGCGCGAAGTCGCGGTCGCTCACCGCGTCGAGGGAGTTCGCGGCGGGGCGGTCAAAGCCAAGCGCCTCTGCCGTCATCTCGCGGTCGATCGGGAAGGAGGTGCCGGCCAATGCGGCGGCGCCCAGCGGGCATTCGTTCATCCGCGCCCGCGCGTCGCGGATGCGCGAGAGGTCGCGGCCAAACATCTCGACATAGGCCATCATGTGATGGCCCCACGTCACGGGCTGGGCGGTTTGCAGGTGGGTAAAGCCCGGCATGACCCAGTCGGCCCCCGCTTCAGCCTGAGACAAAAGCGCGCGGATCAGCGCTTGCAGACCCTCATCGGCGGCGTCCAACTGATCGCGCACCCAGAGTTTAAAATCTGTGGCGACTTGGTCGTTCCGGCTGCGGCCCGTGTGCAGGCGGCCTGCGGGCTCACCGATCAGGTCTTTCAGCCGCGCCTCGACGTTCATGTGGATGTCTTCAAGCGCTGCCGAGAACTCAAACCGGCCCTCTTCGATCTCTGACAAGATCGTGAGAAGCCCTTCCCGTATGGCCTCGGCGTCGTTATCAGTCAGGATGCCCGTGGCTGCCAGCATGGCGGCATGGGCACGCGACCCACTGATGTCTTGTGCGGCCATCCGTTTGTCGAACCCGATCGAGGCGTTGATTGCCTCCATGATCGCGTCCGGTCCGGCGGCGAAACGGCCACCCCACATTTTGTTCGAGGTCGTGTCGGTCATGTTGAATACCCTTGGAGGGACGTATGAAAAATCTCGTGCTTGGCTTCGTTTATACGCTGCTTGTCGCAGGTGCAAACCCCGCCCTTGCCGGAACGGCTGACATCGCGGGGCTGCGCGAAGGGGACATGAAGAAACTCGTGATCCACGATGCGCCGCAGGCGGCTTCTGACGTGACCTTTAAGCGTGAGGACGATGGCGAGGCGATGTCGCTGGCGGATTACGAAGGCAAGGTCGTATTGGTGAACTTCTGGGCCACATGGTGCGCACCCTGCCGCAAGGAAATGCCGCAGTTGAATGCCCTGCAAAAGGAATTCGGCGGCGGTGATTTTCAGGTGCTGACCATCGCCACGGGGCGCAACTCTGAGGAAGGGATCAAACGGTTCTTCGAGGAAGCGGGCGTCGACAGCCTGCCCCGCCACCAAGACCCGAAGCAAAAGCTTGCCAGCCAGATGGGCGTGTTCGGCCTGCCGATCAGCGTGATCCTTGACCGTGAGGGGCGCGAGATTGCCCGGTTGCAGGGCGATGCGAAATGGGATTCCGACAGCGCGCGGGCGATCATCGCGGCCCTGATCGAAGAAGACGCCGAGAGCTAAGCGCCTCTCGAACGGTCGGGCGCCCGTGCCCAGCTGTCAGGCCACATGCCGCAAGATCGCCGCCTCCGATGTGCTGAGATTGCGCCGCGCGAAACCGCCATAGCTGTGCGGGTCCGTCTCAAGCTGCGGATAGGCCGCCAGCAGCCGCGCCCGGTCCTGCGTGCCAAGGCTGGTGAGCGGGGCCGAGGCGGGATGAAAGCTTTCAGTCTCGACCCCATTGGCCCACATCACCTGATGTTCGGCCAGCAACACATGGACATAGGTCACCTCGCGCAGGGACATATCGCTGGCCACGCTGCGCCCGTTGATCAGGTCCTTGGCGGCGACCAGCACTTCGTCGCAGTTGAACAGATCACGGGCTTGCGCACCTTGCAGCACGATCCGGTGATCGGGGGAGATCAGCAGCGGGGCATCGGGCCGGGCAACCCCCAAGGCACCGGGGCGGAAGCGCACGGGGCGCAGATGCGGCATGGCATGCAGCCGCGCGCCTGTCATCCGGCGGCTGCCGATCCACTCCAGCGGCTGCGCGCCATTGTCCTTGGTCTGGATCAGATCGCCCTCGCGCAACTCTTCGATCAGGGCGCTGCCCTTGGGGGTCCGGATGCGGGTGCCGGGGGTGAAACAGATCACCCCGCCGCCCTCGGGCCGGTCATCGCGCGCCGGGGTCAGGGTGCTGTGCATCACCCAAAGCTCGCTGTTGCGCGGGGGCAGTTCATCGACGAACATCAGCAGCGGCATCCGCCCCGGGCCTGCGTCGATCAGGGTGACGGTATAGGTCCGCGCGCCATTGGTGACCATGAAGCTGTCGTCGGGCAGCGGGGCCGTGCCCAGATCGCGCCGCGGCGCGGGCGGCAGCATGCCCCCCTCCTCCAGTGCCGCCCCGATCAGGCGCTGCACCTTGCGGGCCGCGCGTTTGCGCAGCCGCTCTGCCCCGTCCGCCATATCCAGCCGCAGCACATCATTCGGCCCATCCACCCGGATGGTATCCCCGCGCCACGCCCAGGCCGAGCCCAGTTCGAGCGACTGCACCGGCGCGGCCTCCAGACCGTCGATCTCTGTTTGCGACCAGCTGATGACAAACGTGCCCCGAAAGCCCGTTTTCATAACTGCTCTGCCTGCCTCTTTATTATTACCATTAGCCTAGCAAAGGCGGGGCGCTCGCGAAAGATGGCGTGAATGTGGCAAGCGAACCTGTTGCAAATTGATCTTCCCGCAGCGCCACGCGACGGAACGCTTGTAAATCGTCAGCGTCTTGATAACGTCAAACGGACAAACAGCCGGAGGCACCGCATGTCGGAAGAAGTACCCCCCAGCCCGTCACGCCGCATCGTCTCTTCACGTCACTTAGCTGAGGGCGATGGCTGGGAGGCCTCGGAACTCGAATATGGCATGATCATCGCCTATAACGCCTTCACCCGCTGGATGTCGCGCTGCATGGCGGCGGCGGGGAACGGCGATCTGACGCCCTTGGAAATCCTCGTGCTGCACAACGCCAACCACCGGGGCCGGGAGAAGCGGCTTACGGATATCTGCTTCCTGCTCAACATCGAAGACACGCATACGGTGAACTACGCGCTGCGCAAGCTGGTGAAGGCCGAATTGCTGAGCGCCGAAAAACGCGGCAAGGAGGTGTTCTATCGCACCTCGCCTGCGGGCGCCGAGCTTTGTGAAGCCTATCGCGCGATCCGTCAGGCGTGTTTTCTGGATGGCTTGCCGCGCACCGATATCTCGGGCGACGAACTGCGCAAGATTGCGGCGCAGCTACGGGCGATGTCGGGGCAATATGACCAAGCGAGCCGCGCGGCGGCCTCGCTGTAGAGCGCGGGCGCGAGGGCTGCCCCCCCCGCGCCAGCAATAGCTTAGATCAGCGCGGCAATGGCGCGCGCAGTGTCGTTCATGCGGTTCGAGAAACCCCATTCATTGTCATACCAGCTGACCACGCGGATCATGCCGCCATCGGTCACCCGCGTCTGATCGGGCGCGAGGGTGGAGGAATGCGGATCGTGGTTGAAATCGGTCGAGACCAGCGGCGCAGGCTCATAGGCCAGCACGCCCTTCAACACGCCAATGGCGGCCTCTTGCATCGCGGCGTTCACCGCCTCTGCCGTGGCCGGTTTCTTGGGCATAATGCACAGGTCCACGAGCGAGACATTGGCCGTCGGCACCCGCACGGCGGACCCTTCGAGCACGCCTTTCAGATGGGGGATCACCTCGGAAATCGCGGCGGCGGCGCCGGTCGAGGTGGGCACCATCGACAGGGCGGCGGCACGGCCACGATAGGGGTCGCGGTGCGGGCTGTCATGGGTCGGCTGGTCGCCGGTATAGGCGTGGATCGTGGTCATATAGCCGGTCTCGATCCCGAAAGTATCGTCCAGCACCTTGGCCACGGGGGCGAGGCAGTTGGTGGTGCAGGAGGCGTTGGAGACGATCACGTCTTCGCCGGTCAACTCCTCATGGTTGACGCCGTAGACCACGGTGCGGTCCACGCCCTTGCCGGGGGCCGAGATCAACACGCGTTTGCTGCCATTCTCCAGATGTTTCGCCGCCGCCTCGCGGGCGGTGAAGAAACCGGTGCATTCATAGGCCACATCCACGTCGCCCCAAGGCAGCTTCGCCGGATCGCGCTCTGCCGTCATGCGGATGCTCTGGCCCGCCACATGCAGGGTGCCGTCCTTCAATTCCGCATCCACCGGCAGGCGGCCATGGACGGAGTCGTATTTCAGCAGGTGCAGCAGGTTCTCGGCATCGGTCAGGTCGTTGATGGCAACGACTTCGATCCCGTCAAAGCCGTTCTCGATCAGCGCGCGCAGCACGCAGCGTCCGATGCGGCCAAAGCCGTTGATGGCGATTTTAGTGGTCATGGTGAGTCCTCCGGTGGCCCGGTTTTGGGCGGATTGGCTCGGTTAGCGCTAACATAGCATCGGGTGCGACGGAGTTCAATTGGCCAGAGGTAGGAAATCGGCACCCGGTTTCAAGGCGCCGATCTTGGGCCGTGTTTTCAGCCCGTCTTCATGAATGCGCGCTATGGCGGCGGCGCACGCTGTCGGGCCGCCCCGGCAGGCTGAGCCGCGCATCGCTACGCGCTTGGCGAGAGATCACGCGCCCCTTGGCCACCACAAAAAGCCGGTCAGGCCGCAGACGCAGCGCTTCGATCGGGTTGCCCGCGTCCAGCACCACCAACGAGGCCGTCGCGCCGACCTTCAGGCCATAGTCCTGCAAACCCAGAATCCGCGCGTTCACATTCGTCACCATGTCAAAGCAGCGGCGCATCTCCTCGGGCGAGGTCATCTGCGCCACATGCAGCCCCATGAAGGCCACGTCGAGCATGTCGCCCGTGCCCATGGAATACCACGGGTCCATGACGCAATCCTGCCCCCAGCCGACGTCGATGCCCATGGCCTGCATCTCTTTCACGCGCGTCAGGCCGCGGCGTTTCGGGAAGCTATCGTGGCGGCCCTGCAGGGTGATGTTAATGAGCGGGTTCGGGATCGCGGCGACCTCTGCCTCGGCCATCAGCGGCAGCAGTTTCGAGACGTAGTAGTTGTCCATCGAATGCATCGACGTGAGGTGAGAACCAGCCACCCTGCCCTGCAAGCCGAGGCGTTGGGTCTCATAGGCCAGAGTCTCGATGTGGCGAGAATGGGGGTCGTCGGTCTCGTCGCAGTGCAAGTCGACCATGAGGCCGCGCTCTGCGGCGAGCTCGCATAGGGCAGTGACGGAGCGCGCGCCGTCGGCCATGGTGCGTTCGAAATGCGGGATGCCGCCCACCACATCGACACCCATATCAAGGGCGCGAATGGTGTTCTCATGCGCCGTGGGGTCGCGGTAGAGGCCGTCTTGGGGGAAGGCGACGAGTTGCAGGTCGATGTAGTCCTTGACCGTTTCGCGCACGTCGAGAAGGGCTTCGACACCCAAAAGGCGGTCATCGCAGGTGTCGACATGGCTGCGGATCGCCAGCAGGCCCAGCGAGGCGGCCCAGTCGCAGTATTCCAGCGCGCGGGCTTTGACTTCGTCTTGCGTCATCACCTGCTTGAGTTCGCCCCAGAGGCCGATGCCTTCGAGAAGTGTGCCCGAGGCGTTGATCCGCGGGGTGCCGTAGCTGAGCGTGGCGTCCATGTGGAAATGCGGGTCGACGAAGGGCGGGCTGACGAGGTCGCCGCTGGCGTCGATGGTCTCGCGAGATTCGGCGGTCGAGAGGTCTTCGATGGCGGTGATCTTGTCGCCCTTGATGCCGATGTCGGTGGTGCGGCCGTCGGGAAGTGTGCCGCCTTTGATGATGAGGTCGAACATAGTTTGGTCCTTTTCAGTTATGCCCCGCCCGGGCGCAGGCCGGGCAGCCCCCGGCCGCCCGGGCGGGGGCTTCACCCCCACCCGCGGCCGGGAGCAGCCCTTAGCGATCTATAGCGAAACGTTTAGCGCTCACCCTTGTTAAACGGCACCATAAGGGCAGCGGGTACCTGCGCCCGACGTGACATGACGACCAGTGCGAGGATCGACAGGATATAGGGCGCCATCAGGAAGATCTGGTAGGGAATATCCGCTCCGAGCGGCGTCTGCTGCACCCGGATTTGCAAGGCATCAAAGGCGGCGAACAACACCGCGCCCAGAAGCGTCTTGCCCGGTTTCCACGAGCCAAAGACCACCAGCGCGATGCAAATCCAGCCGCGCCCGTTGACCATCTCGAAGAAAAAAGAGTTGAAGGCGCTCATGGTCAGGAAGGCGCCGCCCACGGCCATCAGACCGCTGCCGACCATCACCGCGCCGATGCGGATGGCCGACACGCTGAGACCTTGCGCCTCGACCGCCGCCGGGTTCTCGCCCGCCGCGCGCAGGGCAAGGCCCATCGGGGTGCGGTAGAGCACCAGCGTCACGACCAGCACCAGCGCGAAGGCCAGATAGGTCAGCGGGGTCTGGTAAAAGAGCGCGGGACCGATCACCGGAATGTCGGACAGAAGCGGGATTTCCAAAGGGCGGAAAGCCTCGATCTTGGGCGGCGAGGTCACCTCGGGCAGCGCCAGACGGTAGCAATAGTAGGTGAGCGAGGTCGCCAAAAGCGTGATGCCGAGGCCGACGACATGCTGGCTGAGGCCGAAAGGCACCGTGAGCACGCCATGCACCAGCCCGAAGGCCATGCCCGAAAGCATCGCCACCGCGACGCCGAACCACAGGCCACCACCGAGGTAGACGGTGAGCCAGCCGGCGAAGGCGCCGACGACCATGATGCCTTCGATGCCGAGGTTCAGCACCCCTGCCCGCTCGCAGATCAACTCACCCAAGGCGGCAAAGATCAGCGGCGAGGCGATGCGGATGGCGGCGGTCCAGAAGCTCGCCTGAAGGAGAATGTCGAAAATATCCATCAGTCGCGCCTCACCCGGAATTTCGTGAGCATGATCGCCAGCACCATCGCCAGCAGGGCCAGCGCCAGCATGATGTCGGCGAGGTATGTCGGCACGCCCGCCGCGCGGCTCATGCTGTCGGCCCCGACGAAGATGCCCGCGACGAAAAGCGCCGCGACCACCACGCCCAGGGGGTTCAGCAGCGCCAACATGGCGACGATGATCCCGGTGTAGCCGAAGCCCGGCGAAATATCCAAGGTGAGGTTGCCCTTGAGCCCCGCCACCTCGGAAAAGCCCGCCAGCGCGGCGAGGCCACCCGACAGAAGCGCCGTCTTGATCAGCACGGCGTTCACCGGGATGCCCGCGAAACGCGCCGCCGCGGGGTTCAGCCCCACCGCGCGCATCTCGTAGCCCAGCGTGCTGCGGCGCTGGATCACCCAGACGACAAGCGCCGAGATCAGCGCGAGGCCCAAGCCCCAGTGCAGCCGCAGCCCCTCGGCGATGCGCGGCAAACGCGCCTCCCCGATCAGCCGGGCGGATTTGGGCCAGCCGAGGCCCATCGGGTCTTTCAGCGGGCCTTCGAGCAGCATGGAGACCCAGAGCAGCACGACGAAGTTTAAGAGCAACGTGGTGACGACTTCATCAACGCCGAAGCGGGTCTTGAGGAAGGTCGGCATCAGCAGCACCACGGCCCCGGCGAGCATAGCGGCGAGGGCAATCGTCGGCAGCAGCGCGAAACTGGGCCATGCCAGCGCGCCGGTGCCCAGCACCACGGTGACCACCGCGCCCATGTAAAGCTGCGCTTCGGCCCCGATGTTCCACAGCTTCGCCCGGAAAGCGACGGCGACGGCGAGGCCGGTGAAGATCAATGGCGTGGCGCGGTTGAGCGTCTCCAGCAGGGCGAATTTCGAGCCGAAGGCACCCTTGATGATCAGGCCCAGCACCGAGAAGGGCTGCGCACCTGCGATCATCGCGAGCAGTGAAGCGACGACCACCGTGGCGAGCAGCGCCAGCGCGGGCAGGCCCAGCGAGCGGGTCCATGTGGGGTTGGCGACGGGTTCAAGCCGCATGGGAGGTCTCCTCGAATCCATCGCCCGCCATCCAGACGCCAAGCTCGGCGGGGGTGAGCGCGCCACGGGCGAAGGGGGGCGAGAGGCGGCCTTCGGAGATGACATGGATCACGTCCGACAGCGCCGTCACCTCGTCGAGGTCTTCGGAAATGAGCAGCACCGCCGCCCCCCGATCGCGGGCTGCGAGCAGTTGTTCGTGCACGTAAGTCAGCGCCCCGATGTCCAGGCCGCGCACGGGCTGGTTGGCCAGCACCACAGCGGGGGTGGTTTCCAACACGCGGCCAAGGATCAGCTTTTGCATGTTGCCGCCCGAGAGCAGGCGGATGCGGGTCTCGGGGCCGGGGCAGCGGACGTCGTAGCCTTTGATGATCTTGGTGGCGAAATCGCGGGCGGCGCGCCAGTTCATCCAGCCGTGACGGGAGAAACCGGGGCGGGAGTAAAGCTCAAGGACCGCGTTTTCGGTGAGGTCGAAATCGGCGATGGTGCCGGTCTTATGGCGGTCTTCGGGGATGCGGGCGATGCCCGCGCCGATGGCGGCATGGGGCGACCAGCCGCGCGGGGCGTCGCCTTTCACGTGAAACGTACCCGAGGCAGGACGGATCAGCCCGCCGATCAGGTCAGCAAGCGCCGTCTGTCCGTTGCCGGACACCCCGGCGAGGCCAGTGATCTGACCCGCGCGCAGTTCGAGATCGACATTCTTCAGCCCCGGCGCGCTGCCGACGTCGGGCGTCGAGACACCCTGAAGCGTCACCAGCGCGGCACCGGGATCGGCGCGGCGCACGACCGGCGCGGCGACCTCACTGCCCACCATCATCTGCGCCATGGCGGCGCGGTCGGTCTCGGCGGTCTTGGCCTCGGCCACCAGCTTGCCGTGACGCAGCACCACGACGCGGGAGGAGATCGCCATGACCTCGTGCAGCTTGTGGGAGATGAAAATGACCGAGAGACCAAGGGCGACGGCCTTGCGCATGGTGGCGAAGAGGTCTTCGGTTTCCTGCGGGGTCAGCACCGCCGTGGGTTCGTCGAGGATCAGGATACGCGCCTCGCGGTAGAGGGCTTTCAGGATCTCGACCCGCTGCCGCTCGCCCACGCTGAGGCTGCCGACCTGCGCATCGGGGTCCACGCGCAGCCCGTAGTCCTCCATCAATGCCACGATCTTCTGCCGCGCCTGCGCCCGGCCAAAGCCGGGTCGCCAGATCGAGCGGGTGCCGAGGACGATGTTTTCCAGAACGGACATATTGTCGGCGAGCGTGAAATGCTGGTGCACCATGCCGACGCCGGCGGCCAGCGCGGCGCGGGGGTTGCCGGCGGGGAGGCGCTCGCCGAACACTTCGACATTGCCCTCGTCAGGCGTGTAGTGGCCGAAGAGGATATTCATCAGCGTGGTCTTGCCCGCGCCGTTTTCGCCCAGCAGGGCAATGACTTCGCCCTGCCGCAGATCAAAGCTGATCGCGTCATTGGCGGTGAGTTTGCCAAATCGCTTGGTAATGCCATCAAGGCGCAGGACCACCTGCGCCTCGGGGTTTTGATCGGTCATTTAGTTGGACTTCGGCTCTTCGTCGTTGATCTCGACCGTGAAGGACCCGTCGCGGATCGCCTTCTCGCGCTCCTCGATGAGGTCCATCGCCTCCTGCGGAACCTTGCCCTCGAAGGTGCCCAGAGGGGCGAGCGAAGAGCCGCCCTCGGCCATGAAGGAATAGCGGCCGTAGTCGTCGGCTTTGAACTCGCCCGCCTTGACGGCGGCGATGGCGGCATCGAGCGTCGGCTCGAAATGCCACAGGGCGGAGGCGACGACGGTCTCGGGGTATTCGGCTTGCGTGTCGATCACGTTGCCGATTGCCAGCACGCCCTTCTCCTGCGCCGCGTCCGAGACGCCGAACCGCTCGGCATAGAGCACGTCGGCCCCCTGCTCGACCATGGCGAAGGCGGTTTCCTTGGCCTTGGGCGGGTCGAACCAGGAGCCGATGAAGCTGACCTGGAACTTGATGTCGGGGTTCATTTCCTGCGCACCGGCCATGAAGGCATGCATCAGGCGGTTCACTTCCGGGATCGGGAAGCCGCCGACCATGCCGATGTTGCCGCTCTCGGTCATCGACCCTGCTACGATGCCCGAGAGGTAGGCCGCGTCTTGAATGTAATTGTCGAAGACCGCGAAATTCGGCAGCGCAGCGTCCTGCTTGAAGCTGGAGCCCATGAGGAAGGCAACCTCGGGGTAATCGGCGGCGACCTCGCGGGCCTCGGCCTCGGCGCCGAAGACCTCGCCCACGATCAACTGGTTGCCGGCCTCGGCATATTCACGCAGCACGCGGGCGTAGTCGGTGTTGGAGACATTCTCGGTGAAAGTGTACTCGATGTCGCCCCGCGCCTGTGCGGCCTCGGCGGCCTTGTGAATGCGGCTGACCCATTGCTGTTCCACCGGCACGGTGTAGACCCCCGCCACCTTGATCGGCTCGGCGGCTAGCGCGCCCTGCGGCAAAAGGCTGGCACCCGCCAGCATGGCCGCCGTGCCCAATAGGAAGCGGCGTGTGAAATTGCGTTGTGTCATTTTTATCCCCCGTTGATTAGGCATTTTACCGTTTGATAAAATATTTTACCTGTCAAGCTTCTCCTGACCCTAGGTCAGCCCAAGCTTTTCCGAATAGGCGCCTTGTGCTGATTAATGTGGCAGTCAGCAGGCGAAGCGGTAAATAGGGTCGACCCCAAGGATCGGATTCTACGATGAGCCATGTATTGCACCGTAACCTGCGCGCCACGCAACCTGTGATCGTACGCGGAGAAGGAAATTTCCTTATTGATGACAAAGGGAAGCGCTATCTGGACGCCTGTGGCGGTGCGGCTGTATCAAGCCTTGGGCATGACAATGCCGCCGTGCGCGCCGCCGTCGCCGCGCAGATGGACAAGCTCGCCTTTGCCCATACCGGTCTTTTCACCAACGCCCCGGCGGAGGCTTTGGCCGACCATTTGATCGCCCGCGCACCTGAAGGCACCGGCGAGGGCCGTGTGATGTATCTGGGCAGCGGGTCCGAGGCGATGGAGGCGGCGCTGAAGCTCGCGCGGCAGTATCATTTGGAGCGCGGCGACACGGGCCGCGCCAAGATCATCGCGCGCAAGCCCAGCTATCACGGCAACACGCTCGGCGCGCTGGCGGTGGGCGGCCATGCCGGACGGCGGGCGCCATTTGCGCCGATGCTGATGGAGGTGGAACATATCGACGCCGCCTATGCCTACCGGCTGCAACGCGACGGCGAGAGCGCGGCGGATTTTGCGCGGCGGCTGGCGGATCAGTTGGAGGCGCGGATTGTCGAGCTGGGGCCGGAGACGGTGGCCGCCTTCGTGGCCGAGCCGGTGGTCGGCGCCTCGCTCGGCTCGCAGCCCGCGCCCGAGGGCTATTTCAAACATGTGCGCGAGATCTGCGATCGCCACGGCGTGCTCTTGATCGCCGATGAGGTGATGTGCGGCATGGGGCGCACCGGCAGCCTTTTCGCGCTGGAGCAGGAAGGCATTTGCGCCGACATCACCACGATGGCCAAGGGCCTCGGCGCGGGCTACCAGCCGATCGCGGCGGTGATGGCGCGGCAAAGCGTGATCGAGGCGATCATGGCGGGCAGCGGCAATCTGTGGAACGGGCACACCTATATGTCCCACGCGGTGGCCACGGCGGGCGCCTTGGCCGTTTTGCAAGAGGTCGAGAGCCGTGATCTGCTAAGCGCGGTGCGCATACGGGGGCAGCAGTTGGAAACCGCGCTGCGCGACCGCTTCGGGCAGCACGCCCATGTCGGCGACATCCGCGGGCGGGGGCTGTTCTGGTCCATCGAACTGGTGGCCGAGCGCGACAGCAAGACGCCCTTTGACGTCAGCCGCAACCTTGCGGGCAAGATCCAGCGCGCGGCGATGGAGGCGGGGATGATCTGCTACCCTTCGCAGGGCTGCGCCGATGGCACGGCGGGGGATCACGTTCTGCTGGCCCCGGCCTTCACCTCCCCGCCCGAGGAAATCGAGATGACGGTCGAGATGCTGGGCACCGCGGTCGACGGGGTGATCGCGGAGGGCTGAGCCCCCCGCCTGCCCATTACCGGCCTTTGATCTGGATCGAGAAGTTGCGCCGCGCCCCGGCGGGCGGGCGCGGGAAAGGGGCGGCCTTGCGGATGATGCCAAGCGCCGCCTGATCCAGCGCCGCCGACCCTGAGCTGCGGGCCACGCGAACCCCTGCCAACTGCCCGCCCCCACCGATCGAGAAGGCGATGACAGCCGTCCCGCGGGAACGGACGCGCGGCTTGCCGACGCGGGCGATGCGGCTCATCACCTTGCCGGGATAGTTGCTGGCCGCCGCATTGCCCGCAGGCGCTGCGGCCCGCTGGCGGCTGCCCGATTGTGCGGCATTGCCCGCGCGGCTGGCCGTCTGCGCACCCTTGGTGTTGTTGCGCTTTGCATTGCCGCGCGTGGTCTGTTTGGGCTTGGGTTTCGGCTGTGGCTTGGGCTTGGCCTTCTTGGCGGCCTCGGCGGCGCGTTCGGGGTCGCGGCGCTGCGGGCGCTGCGACAGGCGCGGCGCGTCATCCTCGGCCTCAGCGGTGAGGGTTTCGACCGGCGGCACCGGGGCGGCAGCCGTAATGGTTGGCGTGGCCTCAGTCGTCTCGGGCGGGGTTTCGACCGGGGTCAGGGCGGGCAAGACCGGCGTCTCTGTCGGCGCGGCGGCGGGCGGGGCCACGGGCATCGGCTCGGCCTCAACCGTCTGCACCGGCTCTGCGACGGGCGTGGGGGTGAGCGTGGGCTCGGGCGCGGGGGTCGGCGGCAGGGCCTCTGCGGTCTCCACCGGTTCGGGTTCGGGGGTTGGGGTGATCTCTTCCACCGGTTCGGCATCCAATGTGCCGACCGCCATATCCTCGAACCGCGTGCCAAGCTGGGCCGCGGCGGGCGCGCCGCCGCCTGCGATCTTGGCGCTGTCGTCGATTTGGGCAAGCTGCGACACGCCTACGACGAGGCTGGCGGCAACGCCGATGGACAGGGTTTTGACGAGACCGGAACGGGGGATCATTGCAGCGCCCTTTCGGTGACAAGCATGACGCGCGCGGCCCCTGCCCCGCGCAGTTCGCGGGTCAGTTCGACAAGGCGACGGGCGGGCAGCGCGCGGTCGGGGAGAAGCCGCACGGTGTCGCGCTCCTCTTCGGGCAGCGCGTCGATGAAATCGGCCACGCTGGCGCGATCTTGGCCTGCGTAGGTCATGCGGCCATCGGCATGGACCACCAGCGCATTGGGCGGGGCGCGCCCCTCAAGCTCGCGGGTTTCGACAAGGTTGAGATCGGAATCGAGCGGCTGCGACAGGGTGCCTGCGACCATGAAGAAGACCAGCATCAGAAAGACGATGTTGATCAGCGCGATGGTCGGTTCGCGTTGCGGTTTGGCCTTGGCGATGGGTCGCATGGTCAGCCCTCCAGAACCGAGACGCTGAGCCCCGGTAGGGCGCGCAGCGCGATGAGCAGATCGGCCAGCGCCTGCGCCTCAACCTCGGCCCCGAGCGAGACCAGAAGCGGCGTGCCCTCTTCGGCTTCGGCCAAGGGGCTGGCGGTCAGCGCCTCAAGCGCCAGCGCATCGCCGTTGAGGCGCAGCCCCTCGGTGGTCAGTTGCAGGAAATAGGGTTTCGCCCCCGTCTCGGCCCCTGCCCCGGATGTCGCTGCGGCCAATTCGATCTCGGCAAATTTTGAGAAGGTCGAGGTCAGCATGAAGAACAACAACAGCAGAAAGATCACGTCGATCAGGGAGGTCATGGAGAGGCGGTTGCGCCGCCGGCGTGGCCTAGCCATGGGCTGGCCGGGGCGCGGCGGCGGCAAAGGGGGTGGCGGCGGGCGCAGCGGCAGGGGCCGCGTTCTGGCCCGGATGCAGCACGGTGAGGATCGCCTTGTCGGCGATGACGCGCTCGTTCTCCATGCGTTGCTCAAGCCAGCTGAGCACCAGCGCGGTCGGCATGGCCACGACAAGCCCCACGGCAGTGGTCAGAAGCGCCACCCAGATGCCACCGGCGAGGATCGACGGGTCCACTTGAGAGCCCGCATCCTGCAAGGCGCGGAAGGCTTCGATCATGCCCAGAACCGTGCCGAAGAGACCCAAGAGCGGGGCAAGCTGCGCCACGGAATCAAGGAGGCGGAAGCCGCGCTCTAGCTTGGCAAAACGCATCTCGGCCTCGGCCTGCAAGCGAGAGGCACCCGCCTCAGGCGCGGACATGGCCAATTCGATCACCGGGGCGAGGTAGCTTTTCGACCGGCCCAGCGCCGCGCGGGCGGCGGCGGCATCGCCACGCTCCCATGCGTTGACCGCTTCGGACAGCGCCCGGTGGCGGCCCACGGCGGCGGCGCGGAACTGCCATGTCTTATAAAGCGCGACCGCAAGGGTCAGCACGGCCACGGCCATCAGGATCACCACCACCGGGCCACCGGTTTCGGCAATGCCCCGCAGCGGGGTCAGCAGCGCGTCAAGTTGATCCATCAGCCCAGCACCTCGATCTCGGTCCGGGTTGCCGGGGCCAGCGCGCTTTCGCAGGTACCCGCCTCGATCCCCGCGCCGTCACAGCTTTGCGCGCCATTAAAGAGGATGCGGCCAAGGTTCTCGCAGGTGGTCTGCGGCACCACGAATTGGCGCACGCGCGGGCGGCCAACGGGCAGTTCGCCGAAATCGAAAAGCGTCAGCCGGTTCACGGTGCCTTCGCGGTCGAACAGCACGGTTTCATAGACCGCCTTGTCGAGCGGGGCGGAAAGCTCGTTGGTGATGAGGAAGGTCAGCTTGCAATTGGCCTCCGTGGTGTCGGCGGCGTTCAGTTCGACCTTGAGCTCGGGCGAGGCGCTGGCCGGGGTCGCGGCGGGCGTCTCGGCGGCGGCGCCTTGGGCGATGGTCAGGGACAGGGCCGCGAGGAACGCGGAACGAAAATGCGGCATGGGGGTGGCTCCCGATGGGTTTGTCTTTGATCACGGCGCAGGTCTGGGGCGCCTGCCACAGCGGGGCAGAATCGTCGCAGCACCTCTTGCGCCAAGCGGAATTACTGTCTGCTGCCTAGCAAAACCGGGCGGCGGTGACAATCCTGACTTTAATACTCAGATTATATCTGCGCAGCGCGGCCCGTTCTGCCAAGCGGGGAACAGTTGCGCCGGGTTGGGGTTGGGCCGCTGAAACCACCACGCGCGGGCGACTGCATCCGCGCAGAGAAGGAGGCCAGAATGACCGACGACAGCCAAAAGATCGCGACCATCGACCCTGCCCATAACGTGGCTCTGTTCACGCCGGACGCAAAAGCGCTGGAGCAGGCGGCCTCGGCCGGGATGAAAACGGTGGTGAACTTCCGTGCCTCGGATGAGAAAGGCGGCCTCTCCCCCGATGCAGAGCGGCTGGTGGCCGAGAAGCTGGGGTTGAACTACCTGCACCATCCGGTGACACCAGACACCCTTGGCCCCGAGACGGTGGATGAATTCCGCAAGTCACTGGACGACCTGCCCCAGCCGGTGTTTTTGCACTGCGCTTCGGGCAAACGTGCGGGGGCGATGACCCTGATGGCCCTTGCGGCGGATAAGGGTTGGGACGGTGACACGGCCCTGCAGGAGGGCAAGGCCCGCGGCATCGACCTGACTGAAGAGAAGATCGGTCAGTTGGTTAAATCCTACGCAGATAGCAAAGCGTAAGAGAAGCGCCCGGCTTTGCCGGGCGTTTTACTTTTGCGCGCAGTAGAGGCCATGCAGCGTTTCCAGAACGGCCACGGCCTCCTGCCCCTTGACGCGGTAAAAGATCGTCTGCCCCGCCCGGCGGCTGTCGACCAGACCGGCGTCTTTCAACTTTTTCAACTGCTGCGACATGGTGGATTGCGACAGACCGCAGGCCCGCGCCAAATCCCCGACCGAGCGTTCCCCACCGATCAGACGGCACAGGATCTGCAACCGCGCCTCTGACGCAAGCATCGTCATGAGCGCCGCAGCCCCGGCGATATCGCCATCCAGAAAGTCGTCCGTGTTTTTCATATTAGCATCATTGAATATTATGAGAGCGTAATATATACTGGTTTCCAGTCTGACACAAGCCAGCCGCTTGGCCGGCCGTAAGGAGTTGAGAGATGGAAACCGAATTCACACCATGGCTGTCGCTGGGCGGCGGCGCGATGATCGGGGCCTCGGCGGTGCTGTTGATGGCCACGAACGGCCGCATCGCGGGGATCAGCGGGCTGACCTCTCGGCTCTTCGCGCGTGACAGCGACGGCGAAGCGCGGGGTGTCTCGTTCTTCTTTGTGTTGGGTCTTTTGTTGGCTGCCCCGCTTTGGTTGCTCGTGTCGGGTGGCTGGCCGCAGCAATGGGTGCCTTCGAACCCCGTCCTGATGGCCGTGGCCGGGCTGCTCGTCGGCTTTGGCGCGACCTATGGCAATGGCTGCACCTCGGGCCACGGGGTCTGCGGGATCAGCCGTGGCTCGGCGCGGTCGATCGTGGCGACGGTGACCTTCATGGCGACGGCATTCGTGACCGTCTTTGTCATGCGCCATGTGATCGGAGGGTGACATGAAACAGCTTTTTGCTCTCCTCTCCGGCCTTCTGTTCGGCATAGGCCTGATCGTTTCCGGCATGGCCGACCCGGCCAAAGTGCTGAACTTCCTCGACGTTTTCGGCACATGGGATCCCAGCCTTGCCTTTGTCATGGGCGGCGCCATCGCGGTGACGGCACCGGGGTTCGCATGGCTGTTCCACAGCCGTCAGACCCCCTATTTCGACTATAAATTCCGCCTTCCCACCCGCAACGATCTTGAGCCGAAACTGCTGACCGGCGCCGCGATTTTCGGCATCGGCTGGGGCTTGGGCGGCTTTTGCCCCGGCCCGGCATTGACCGCCCTGCCCATCGCGGCCAGCGGCACCTTGATCTTTGTCCCCTTCATGCTGGTCGGCATGTGGATTGCCCGGCACAGCCCTGATTTGACCTCTATAACCAAGAAAGGACCAGCCTGATGAGCGACCCTCTCAATTCACCCGTCGTGCGCCACTCCCCTTCGACCGGAGCTGGCAGCCCCGATGTCTGGGGCATCTATGAACCCGACACCGGCTCGATCCAGTACATCTGCGCCGATCCGGCGACGAAGAAGGCCGCGCTGATCGACGTGGTGTGGAACTTCGACCCGAAGAACTACAAGTTCACCACCGAAAGCATGGATCAGGTGCTTGATCTGGTGAAGGAAAATGGCCTTAACGTGGAATGGGTGCTGGATACCCACCCCCATGCGGATCACGTCATGGCCTCGGCCCAGTTGAAAGAGCGCACGGGCGCGCCCAATGCCATCGGCGCACTGGTGCCCGAGATCGCCAAGATTTGGGCCGATCTTTACAACATGCCCGATGCCTTTGACCCGGACCGCGATTTTGACCACCTGTTTCAGGAGGGCGAGACCTTCAAGATTGGCGACCTTGACGCCAAGGTGATGCTGTCGCCCGGGCATACGCTGGGGTCGATCACCTATGTCTGTGGCGATGCGGCTTTTGTGCATGACACGCTGATGCAGCCCGATGCCGGCACCTCGCGCTCGGATTTCCCCGGCGGCACGACGGAAGAACTGTGGGAGTCGATCCAAGACATCCTCGCCCTGCCCGGCGACACACGGCTTTACATCGGCCATGACTACGGCACCGATGAGCGCAATGAACCGCAGTGGGAGGCCACGGTGGACGAGCACCGCGCCCATAACATCCACGTCAAGGATGGCACCAAGCGCGAGGACTACATCGAGCGCCGTCAGAAGCGGGACGCGACCCTGTCGCTGCCCAACCGCATCCTTGCTGCCTTGCAGATCAACCTGCGCGGCGGGCGGCTGCCTCCGGCGGAGGGTGACGGCCATCACTACCTGAAACTGCCCGTGAACCGTTTCGACTGAGCCAACCGGGTGGCCCCTCGGGGCCGCCCCTATCTGACGGATCGCCGCCCATGCCTCTCCCTTCGCTTTCGCACTACCTGCCGATCCTCGACTGGGGACGGCGCTATGACCGCGGCCAGTTCACCGGGGATATGATCGCGGCGGTAATCGTGACGATCATGCTGATCCCGCAATCGCTGGCCTATGCTCTACTGGCGGGCATGCCGCCCGAAGCCGGCATCTATGCCTCCATCGCGCCCATCGTGCTCTACGCCATCTTTGGCACCAGCCGCGCGCTGGCGGTGGGGCCGGTGGCCGTGGTCTCGCTGATGACGGCGGCGGCGGTGGGCGAGATCGCGCAGAGCGGCACGGCGGGCTATGTCACGGCGGCGCTGACGCTGGCCTTTCTGTCGGGTGCCATGCTGCTGGCGCTTGGGCTGTTTCGGCTGGGGTTTTTGGCGAATTTCCTCTCGCATCCGGTGATCGCGGGCTTCATCACCGCCTCCGGCATCCTGATCGCTGCCAGCCAGTTGCGGCATATTCTGGGGATCGAGGCCGAAGGGCATACCCTGCCGCAAATCCTGTCCAGCCTCTGGGCGCATCTGGGGGAGGTCAATGTCATCACCCTCGGGCTGGGGCTGGCCGCCACGGCCTTCCTGTTCTGGGTGCGCGGCGGGTTGAAACCGCTGCTGCGGCGCATGGGGCTGGGGCCGCGGATGGCGGATATCGGGGCCAAAACCGGGCCGGTGCTGGCGATCTTGGCCACGACGCTGGCGGTCTGGGGCTTCGATCTGGGTGCGCGGGGTGTTGCGATCGTGGGGGAAGTGCCGCAGAGCCTTCCGCCACTCAACCTGCCCTCCTTTTCCCCCGAGCTCTTGTCACAGCTTTTCGTCCCGGCGCTGCTGATCTCGGTCATCGGCTTTGTCGAGAGCATCAGCGTGGCGCAGACCTTGGCCGCAAAGAAACGCCAGCGGATCGACCCGGATCAGGAGCTGATCGGTCTCGGCAGCGCCAACCTTGGCGCGGCCTTTACCGGGGGCTTTCCGGTCACCGGGGGGTTCTCGCGTTCGGTGGTGAACTTCGACGCGGGCGCCGAGACCCCCGCCGCCGGAGCCTTCACCGCCGCCGGACTGGCGCTGGCGGCGCTGTTCCTGACGCCGCTGATCTACTTCCTTCCCAAGGCCACGCTGGCCGCCACGATCATCGTCGCGGTGCTGAGCCTCGTCGACTTCTCCATCCTGAAGCGCGCATGGGCCTTCAGCCACGCCGATTTCGCCGCCGTCAGCGTGACGATCCTGCTGACGCTGATCTTCGGCGTCGAGGCCGGGGTGAGCGCGGGCGTCGTGACTTCGATCCTCGTGCATCTTTACAAGACCTCCCGCCCGCATATGGCCGTGGTGGGCCGGGTGCCGGGGACCGAGCATTTCCGCAACGTGCTGCGCCACGAGGTCGAGACCCAGTCCCATGTGCTGAGCCTGCGGGTGGACGAGAGCCTCTATTTCCCCAACGCGCGGTTCTTGGAGGATCAATTGGCTCAATATGCCGCCGACAAGCCTGACCTGACGGATGTGGTGCTGATGTTCCCGGCGGTGAATGAGATTGACCTCTCGGCGCTGGAATCGCTCGAGGCGATCAACACCCGGCTGAAGGACGCCGACATCCGCCTGCACTTGAGCGAGGTGAAAGGCCCGGTGATGGATCGGCTGAAGCGGAGCCATTTCCTTGACGAGCTGACCGGGGAGGTCTTTCTCAGCCAGCATGAGGCGGCCTGTGCGCTGGCAAACACCCCCGGTGACGCCGCAGGGTAAATATTCGGGAACCGCGCCGCCCGCTGCGCGTTTGCCTGCCATGAATAAGACATTTGCCCACGCCGCCGCCCTTTCCGCCAGTATTTTCGCCACAGCCGCCACTGCCGAAGAGGTGGGCAAGGTGGATGTGGATTGGCTGGGCAATGACATCATTGTCGAAGCCGTGGCCGACCCCAAGGTGAAGGGCGTGACCTGCCATCTGGCCTTTTTCGAACGCGGGCTGATCGACCGGCTGCAAAAGGGCAATTGGTTCGAAGACCCGTCGAACTCTTCGATCTCCTGCCGCCAGACCGGCCCGATTGAGATCGGTGATATCGACCGTGGCGACGAAGGCGAAAACGTCTTTAGCGAGCGCCGCTCGATCATCTTCAAGACTTTGAAGGTCAAGCGTATTTTCGACGAAGCGAACAACACGCTGATCTACATCAGCCACAGCCAGCGGGTGCAAGACGGCTCGGCCAAGACATCGATGTCGACGGTGCCCCTGTACCAGCCCGGTCAGTAGCCGAAAGCCGAGGATCGCTTAGGCAAAGCCTTGCCATTGGGGCGATCCCGCCTTGTCGGGCGACCTGCCTGCGATATGCTGCGCAAAAGGCAACAACGCAGCAACAGGCAGGTTTTATGAGACATTCACGCAGAACATTCGCATTCGGCCTTGCCGCATTGGGGCTGACCTCGGCCTGTTCGACCGGGGGCGGCACGCTTGGCCCCGCGGCGGCGGCGGGGGTGCCGGACGATCTGCGCCCTGTGCCCAACGCGGGCTATGACGCATGGGTCGCGGCGTTCAAAAGCCGCGCCTCGGCACAGGGGATTTCGGCCAGCACCTTGGCCCAAGGGTTTCGCGGCGCAGGCTATCTGCCCGGCGTGGTCAAACGCGACCGCAATCAGACGGAATTCAGCCGCAGCTTGGAAGATTACCTGTCGATCGCCGCCTCGGACGAGCGGGTGTCGAAGGGGCGCGCAGCCTTTGCCCGCCACCGCAGCACATTGAACGCGATTGAGAGCCGCTACGGCGTGGCGGCAGAGATCGTCGCGGCGGTCTGGGGGCTGGAGAGCTTCTTTGGCGAACGGCGTGGCAATGTGCCGGTGGTATCGGCCACCTCGACATTGGCCTATGATGGGCGGCGCGGGGCGTTCTTTGAAAAGCAGTTGATCGCGGCGCTGAAGATCCTGCAAAATGGTGACATCACTGCCGACCGGCTGACCGGGTCTTGGGCCGGGGCCATGGGGCATACGCAGTTCATTCCCACATCCTATCAAGCCTTCGCGGTGGATTTCACCGGCGACGGGCGGCGCGACATTTGGTCGGAAGACCCCAGCGACGCGCTGGCCTCGACCGCCGCATATCTGTCGCGCAACGGCTGGACGCGGGGGCTGAAATGGGGCGGTGAGTTAGGCAGCCTCCCCGCCAGCGCGGGGTCGGTGATCCAGCCGCAGGCGGGCGGGCCGCAGTTCGTGGTGACCAGCAACTTCCGCGCGTTGAAACGCTACAACAACTCCGACAGCTATGCGATTGGCGTGGGCCATCTGGCGGATCGGATCGCGGGCGGCGGGCCGCTGCGCGGCAGCTTCCCGCCCGATGCCAATGGGCTGACCAAGGACGATCGGATCGCGTTGCAGCAACGACTGACCGCGCGGGGGTTCGATACCGATGGCGCGGATGGGGTGATCGGGCCGAACAGCCGCAAGGCGATCAGCGCCTATCAGGCCAGCGTCGGCCTGCCCGCGACGGGTGAGCCTTCGGTCGAGTTGCTGCGCCGGTTGCAGTAGGCGACGTAGGTCGGCCTTTCCCACTCTCCACGCTGGGGGGGTGGCGAGGCAATCGGGGCGAGGTTTTTATACCACGGAGGTCTGCGCCGCCCCAGGGGGGCGGGTCGGCGCTGCCCGGCCTGCGGCCGGGCGACCCTAGAAGGTCAATCTGCGGTAAGGCTCAGCCCGGGCTGATCCCGGCACGGTCGAGCATCCCTGCCACCTCGGCAAAAGAGGATTGCGGCGGGGTATGCTCGGCCTTGCGCTGGCTCAGGAAAGCCTCACACGGCCCGGCAAAGGCGATGGCGCGGTCAAGCTCGGGGTTGCTGCCCGCGCGGTAGGCCCCGATGCGGATCAATTCCTCCATATCCGCATGGGCCGCCAGCGCCTTATGGGCGGCGGTGAGCAGCGTATATTCCACATCACTGTGGCAATCCGGCAACGTTCGAGAGACGCTCGCCAGCAGGTCAATCGCCGGGTAGCGCCCCTTTTCGGCGATCTTGCGGTCGAGCACGATATGCCCATCGGTGATCCCGCGCACGGCATCGGCGATGGGGTCGTTCATGTCATCGCCATCCACCAAAACGGTGAAAATCGCGGTGATGTCGCCATTGCCCACTGGCCCCGGCCCGGCACGTTCCAGCATCTGCGGAAGCTCCGAGAAAACCGTCGGCGGATAGCCTTTGGCGGTGGGCGGTTCGCGCGAGGCGAGGCCGATTTCGCGCTGCGCCATGGCGAAGCGGGTGACGCTGTCCATCAAGAGGAGCACATGTTGGCCCTGATCGCGGAAATGTTCGGCCACGGCCATGGCGGTCCAAGCGGCTTGGCGGCGGGTCAGCGGCGGCTCATCGCCCGTGGCGACAACAAGAACCGCCTTTTCCATCCCCTCGGGGCCGAGGTCGGAGGCGATGAAATCCTGTACCTCGCGCCCGCGTTCGCCGACCAGTGCCATGACTACCACATCGCACTCCGTATAGCGTGCCAGCATGGCCATAAGCGTCGACTTCCCGACGCCGGAGCCTGCGAAAATGCCCAGGCGCTGGCCCTGACAAAGCGGCGTAAAAACATCCAGCGCGCGGACATGGGTCGCGAGTTTCGGCCCGATGCGCTTGCGGTCGAAAGCGCCCGGCGGGGCGGCGCGCAGCGGGCGGGGGTTGTTGCCCTCGGGCAGATGCCCTTTCCCGTCGAGCGGTGTGGCCGAGGCGCTGATCACCCGGCCCTTCCAGCTTTCATCGGGGCGGATCACATCGCGGCCAATCGCGACCTCGACCCGGTCGCCCGCCGCCACCCCGCGCCATGAGCCGAAGGGGAGCAATTCGGTGCCGTGACTGCCCAGCCCCACAACCTCGGCATGGACCGGGCCGTCAGAGCCATGCACGATGCAGCGCTCGCCGATCCCAAGCACCCGTTCAAGCCCCACGGCGGTCAGCGTGATGCCGGTGATCGCGCGCACTTCGCCGGTGATCTCGGCCTCGCCTGCCTCGCGGGCGAAACTGGTCAACTCGGAAAAGAGTGTCTGCATGGATAAATTTCCTCTAGGAGCGCGGGGCAATATTTACTATACAAGGATTAAACAGGCTATAGGCAAAAAAATGAACTTGTCTAATCTTTCTATTCTTGGACTCGCTTCGGACCGGATGCAGTGGCTCTCGGCCCGGCAAAAGGTCGTGTCTGAAAACGTCGCCAATGCCTCGACCCCGAACTACAAAGCACGCGATGTATCGTCCTTTGAATCGATGCTCAGCGGCGAGTTGTCGCGCGATACCGGGTTGGTGACCACCCATGACAAACACTTCACCGGCGTCGCCCATGGCACGCCCGGCGTGCGCGAGGTGACGGATGGCCACGCCACGGGCACCACTTTGGATGGCAATACCGTGAACCTCGAAGAACAGGCCGTGAAGGCCGCCGAGATCGGCGATCACTATAGGTTGGCCGCACAGCTTTACCGCAAAAGCTATGACATGCTGACCATGGCCGTCACCGGAAACAGGTAAGGAAAGCCCATGGATCCGCTTCAGTCCATCGCCAAAATCGCCGCCAGCGGGATGACCGCGCAGACCGCGCGTTTGCGGGTGATCTCGGAAAACGTGGCCAATGCCGATTCAACGGGCACCACGCCCGGCGCCGATCCGTTTCGCCGCAAGACCATCAGTTTCTCGGAGTTGATCGACCGCAATGGCGGCGGCTCTTTGGTGGAGGTCGACCGTATCGGGCGCGACCAATCCCCCTTTCGGCGCGATTATGACCCGGCGCATCCGGCGGCGGATGAAACGGGCTACGTCAAACGCCCCAATGTCGATCCGATTATCGAGATGGCCAACATGCGCGAAGCCTCGCGCAACTACGAGGCCAATATGAACATGTTCGAGTCAGGCCGCCGGATGCGCGGTCAGATGCTCGACCTGCTGAAGTGAGGCTGACCTGAGATGAGCGATCCCGCCTCCCTGATCTCGACCGCCGCGGTCCGCGGTGCCTATCGCACCTCGCAATCTCTGACGGCGCAGAAGGGCGAAGCCATCGCCGAAGAGGCAGGCGCCAGCGCCAATAGTTTCACCAATATGGTGCAGCAAGCCTCGGAAAGCGCGCTGGAAACGGTGCGTGAGGGCGAAGCCGTAGCCCAAGCCGGGCTGCGCGGTGAGGCGGATACCCAGCAGGTGGTCGAAGCCATGCTGGCGATGGAATCCACCGTCAAAGTGGCCGTCTCCGTGCGCGACCGCTTTGTCGAAGCCTATCAGGAAATTCTGCGGATGCCGATCTAGGCCATGACCGAAACCCAGACCTATGACATCATCTCTGCTACCGTCTGGGCCGTGCTTCTGGCCTCGGGTCCGGTGTTGGGGGTGGCGCTGGCGATTGGTCTGGTGATCGCGTTCTTTCAAGCGCTCACGCAGATTCAGGAAATGACGCTGACTTTCGTGCCCAAGATCGTGATGATTTTTGTCACCCTGCTGGCCGCGACGCCGTTTATGTATGCCACGCTGAAGAACCTGTCGGACACGATCTTTGACCTCGTGCAGAACGGTGGGCTGTGAGAGCGCTTTGGCATATGGCCCGCGCGGCGCTGCTGGGGGCGGTGCTTGCGACCCCCGCCCTCGCCCAAGGCTGGGGGTCGTTCTATGAGCCATCGCAGAAAAACGCGGTGACCAAGACTGCGCGCACGCTCGCCGCCAAGGGCGGGCCCGAAGGCGTCTGCATCCGCGAGATCCTCGCCGCCCAAACCCGGCATGGCATCCCCGACAATCTGCTGCTGGCCATCGGCCTGCAAGAGGCGGGCACCCGCCGCAACGGGCATTTCACGGTCTGGCCCTATGCGGTCAACGCCGCAGGCGAAGGGCGGCTGTTCGACAGCCGAACTGCCGCGCTGGATTGGATTGCAGAGCGTCAGGGAAGCGGCATCCGCTCCATCGACGTGGGCTGTATGCAGATCAACATGCGCTGGCACCCGGATGCCTTTGACAGCCCCGCCCAAGGGTTCGATCCGCGCGTAAACGTCGACTACGCGGCGCGCTTCCTTACGCGGTTGCACCGGCGCACGGGCAGTTGGCTACAGGCGGCGGGGTCGTATCATTCCTTTGAGCCGGAATACCGCGACACCTACCTCGACCGGCTGCAAAAGAACATTTCCGCCGCCAATGCGCGGCTGCCGGAGTTTCAGGCGCTGGCCAGCGCCAGCCCCGTTCCCGCCCGTTCGCGCAAAACGGCGCGGCGCGAGGCGGGCCGCTATGACAGGTTGGCGGCCAAGGCCACATGGGGTGCGCAGATCGGCGGGGCGGCGAACGCGCGGCGCTCGCTTTACTCGGCGCATGAGATGCAGCCGGTCCTGCCGCAGTTTACCACCGTCCCGGCGGAGGATGCGGGATGAGCACGAAACCCAATACCCTTCTGCCGCAACTGAGCATGTTTGGCGCCAATAAGGACGTGAGTTTTGCCGTTGGCATGGCGCTGGTGCTGGCGGTGCTGTTCCTGCCGCTGCCGCCGATCCTGTTGGATTTCGGGCTGGCGCTGTCGCTCTCGCTCTCGGTGCTGATCTTCATGGTGGCGCTTTGGATTCCATCACCCTTGCAGTTCAACTCTTTCCCGACGCTGCTGCTCGTCACCACCATGCTGCGGCTGTCGCTCAACGTGGCCTCGACCCGGCTGATCCTCAGCGAAGGCCATGCGGGGATGCATGCGGCGGGGGATGTGATTCAAGGGTTCTCCAAATTCATCGTGGCGGGGAATTTCGTCATCGGCGTGGTGATCTTTGCCATCCTCGTGATCATCAACTTCGTCGTGATTACAAAGGGCTCGACCCGTATCGCCGAGGTCGCCGCGCGGTTCTCGCTGGATGCGATGCCGGGCAAGCAGATGGCGATCGACGCCGACATGGGCGCGGGGCTGATCGACGAGGATGAGGCCCGCCGCCGCCGCAAGGAGCTTGAAGACGAAAGCGCCTTCTTCGGCGCGATGGACGGTGCTTCGAAATTCGTGCGCGGCGATGCGGTGGCGGGGCTGATCATCACGCTGATCAATGTGATCGGCGGCATCCTCATCGGCGTTGTGCAGCGCGGCATGGGCGTGGGCGATGCATTTAACGTCTTCACCTCGCTGACCATCGGCGACGGGCTGGTGAGCCAAATTCCGGCGCTTGTCGTCTCGCTCGCCGCCGGTCTGATCGTGACCAAAGGCGGCACGCGGGGGGCCGCCAACGAGGCGGTGTTCGATCAGCTTTCGAACTTCCCCAAGGCGCTTTACATGGCGGCTCTGCTGCTCTTTGGCATCGGTCTTTTGCCCGGCTTCCCGCTGCTGGTCTTTGCCCTTCTGGCCGCGGCCATGGTGGGCTTGGGGCTGATGATCCAGCGCGGCGCGGCCGAGGCGGCAGAGGCCAAGGCGAAGGCCGATGCCGAGGCGCAGAAACAGCAGGACATGCCAGAGGTCGACAACAATCCGATGCATCTGGATGAGCTGCGGCTGGTGCTGGGCGAAGGGCTGGTGGCGCTGGCCAACCGCCCCGACGCGGTACTGCCGAGCAAGATCAAATCCCTGCGCAAGCATTTTGCCGAGGAATTCGGCTTTCCCATGCCCTCGGTGCGGATCAAGGATGACGTGAGCCTGCCGATCAACAGCTACGCCTTCCAAATCCACGGCGTCGACGCAGCCAAGGGTGACATCCGCGCCAACCAGATGATGGTGATCAACCCCGAAGGCGCGCCGCTGCAACTGCCGGGTGAGGCCACGCGCGAGCCGACGTTCGGGCTTGATGCGCTTTGGGTCGACAGCAAGGTCGCCGATCAGGCCGAGGCACAGGGCTATACGGTGGTGGACCCGGAAAGCGTGATCACCACCCATCTGACCGAAGTCGTAAAAGAGAACATGTCGGAACTGCTGACCTATGGCGCAGCGAAGGAGGCGATCGAGGGGTTGGACCGGAACTATCAAAAGCTGGTCAACGATCTGCCCGTCCCCTCCCCCGCGATTCTGGTGCAGCAGGTCTTGCAAGAATTGCTGCTCGAACGCGTCTCGATCCGCAATCTGCCGCTGATCGTCGAGGCCATGGCCGAGGCCACGCGCCAGACTTCCAAGCCCGCGCTGGTGCTGGAGAACGTGCGCCGCCGCCTGTCGAGCCAGATTTGCCAAGGGCTGGCCGATGGGCAGGGCTTCGTGCCGGTCATCACCCTGTCGCCCTCATGGGAGGCGGAGTTCATCGAGGCGGTCAAGATCGTGGGCGAGGACCGCACCTTTGTCATGTCGCCCAAACGGGTGCAGGAATTCGTGCTGCAAGCCCGCCAACAAATCCAGCGTTTCGCCTCGGAAGACAGTTGGCCCGCGCTGATGGTCAACCCCGAGGCGCGGTCCTATGTGCGCTCCATGCTGGAACGGGTCAGCCCGATGACGCCGGTGATCTCCAATGCCGAGATCCATCGCAAGGTATCCCTGCGGACCGTCGCCACCATCGGGGGCTAGGGATGGACCTTTCGGCCCTCCTGACCGACGCCCTGATGGGGTATTTCGTCGTTTTCGCCCGGATCGGCAGCGCGCTTTTGTTCATGCCGGGCTTTGCCGAAACCTCGGTGCCCACGCGGCATCGGTTGTTCTTTGGCCTGATCCTGAGCGCCGCGCTCTATCCCGTGACCGGCCTCGGCCCGGTGGCCGAGGATCGCCCCGCCGCGCTGCTGTTGATCTTTGGCTCTGAGATCACCGTGGGGCTTTGGATTGGGCTGGTGGCGCGCACGCTGCTTTCGGCGCTGCAATTCGCGGGATATCAGATGGCACTGATGTCGGGGCTGGCCAATGCTTTGGCCCCGAACATCGGCGCTTTCGAGGGCGCGACCTCTATGGCGGCGATGCTGTTGATCGGGGCCACGGCGCTGATTTTCATCACCGATCTGCACCACCTCATCATTGAATCGCTGCTGATGTCCTATCAGGTCTTCGTGCCGGGCACCTTCATGCTGGCCGATCTGACCGACCAATTCGCGCGGGCGACGCAGGTGAGCCTCTACCTCGGCCTGTCCATCGCAGCCCCCTTCTATGTCGCCGGGCTGGTGCTGAACGTCGGCATGGGTCTGGCCAACCGCATGATGGCGAGCCTTCAGGTCTTCTTTATCGCCCAGCCCCTGCTGATCGCCGCCGGGCTGGCCTTGATGGTGCTGGCGGTTCCGACCATGATGCGCGGGTTTCTTGAGCCTTTCGCGAATTGGCTCACCACTTACGAGTTTTAGGCCATGTCAGACGAGGACAAGAGCAGTAAGACCGAAGAGCCGACGGAGAAAAAGCTCCGCGACGCGCGCAAGAAAGGCGACGTGCCTCAATCGCGCGAGACCGGCACGGCGATGTTGGTTTTCGCCCTGCTGATGATCCTGATCTTCGTGCTGCCCGCCTCGATCGACGGGATCGTGGCGGCGCTGCAAAGCCCCCTATTGGGGGCGGGTGTCACTGCCATCGGCACCGGCGGCACAGGCGTCGCCGAAGCGGGCCAGGTGCTGAAATCGCTGGGGTTCACGCTGGGTCTGGCGATGATGCCGGTGGTGGGGATCATGGTGCTGGCAGCCCTTTTCGGCGTGTTAATCCAAGGCGAGACTGTCGTCTCGGCCGAGCGGATCAAACCGAAGTTCTCCAAGCTGAACCCGCTGTCGGGGTTCAAACGGCTGTTCTCGGCCGAGGCTTTCGTGGAGTTTGCCAAGAATACGGCCAAGGTGCTGGTGATCGGTTTCATTACCGTCTGGGCCGTGCGCGACATCGCGCAGTCGCTGGGCCAGACGCAGGCTTTCATCCCCGAGACGCTGCTGCAAGCGACCCTGCAAAAGGTGCGCTGGATTTTTCTGGTCACGACCGTGCTTCTGGTGCCCATCGCCATCGCCGACATCATCTGGAAGCGGGCGCAGTGGAAAAAGAAACAGATGATGAGCCTCAAGGAAATCCGCGACGAGCATAAAGACAGTGAGGGTGATCCGCAGATCAAGGGCCGGCGCGCCGAATTGCGCCGCGCCCGGGCCCGCCAGCGCATCGCGCAGGCCATCCCCAATGCCAGCGTGATCCTGACCAACCCGACCCATTACGCCGTGGCGCTGAAATATGAACAGGGCGTCGATGATGTGCCGGTCTGCGTGGCCAAAGGGGCCGATGTCATGGCCCACCGCATCCGCGAGTTGGCCAAGGAACACGACATACCGATGATCGAGAACCGTCCGTTGGCCCGCGCGCTGCACGCGGCGGTGGAGGTGGACGACCGCATCCCGATGGAGCATTGGCAGGCCGTGGCCGAGATCATCGGCTTTGTCATGGACCTGCGCCGCAATGTGCGCCGCAAGCCCCCTGCCGGGTCGTCCATTCGTGAGGAGTGACCCCCGCCCCGCTTAGCGCAGGCGCAGCCCTTCGAGGTTGCGGTCGGCGGGGAGTTTGGAGCGTTCCAGCAGGATTTTCGTGATCAACCGCGCCCGGACAAGGCTGAACGAGCCCATGATCTGCGCGGCGTCCCGTTCGGGCATGGCACCGATGACCTGCACGGCGGTCTCCACGTCGATCTCATCCATGATGCCCGCCGCCACCTGCGGCTTCATGTTGCGGTAAAGTTCGACCAGTTTGGTCATGTCCTGATTGTTCGCCTCTTCGATCACCTTGAGCTGCGCGCCGATCTCGTCGCGCAGGCTGGCGAGGCGGGTTTGTTCGGCCTTGAGGCTCTGTTCGGCCAGCGCAAGCTTGGCTTCGCGGTCGGCAATCGTGTCGCGCTGCTCTTTCAGCAGCGCGCGCTCTTCGGCGATGGCTTCGGCGATCAGATGGCTTGGCTCGCACATACCGCTCTCGCCCGGGGCGCTGGCGTCATAGCTGGGCGGCGCGGGGGCGGCGGCAAGCTCAACAGGGACCGGGGGCGTGTCATCGGGGGTTTCGGCAATGGCCATCATCGGCATGAACTCAACCGTGAGCTTGAGCACGCCAGCCACGCCAAGGCCAAAAAGCGCGATCTTGGGCAGGGAAATACGGCTCATTCCTTACGCTCCTTGGTGATGTCGAAAAAGGTACGGACCAGTTCGGATTTGCCCTGTACCGCCGCTTGCCCCCGGACCTGCGCACGGCCCTTGAGCCGCGCGGCGCGCATCTGGGCCGGGCTTTGCCCTGTGGGGGCGGGTTCAGCCGCGGCTGCGCGGGGTGGCGTCGCCTCGCGCTGCACCGGCGGCTCTGGGCGTTGTACCTTGGTGCTGAGGTCGCGCAGGTCTTCGACCGATTTGGCCGATTGATCGACCGCATTGGAAAAGGCCCCGACCATCGGCTCCATCTCTTTCAGCGTTGCCATCAGGGCGCGAACGCGGCGGTCAAGGATAAAGGCATAGACCAGCGTGCCGACCAGCAGCACGATGATGAGGATATCAATCAAGGCCGGCATCATCGTCGCTGTCCTCCTGATTTTCCTTAGGGAGCAAGGATTGGATCACCCGCAGCGCTAAGGCGCCATTGCTGCGCTGGCCAAAGGCCGCTTGGAACATCGGCTGGGCGTTCACCATGCCGACCACGGGGGTATCGACGGTCATGCCCAGATCAATCACCTGACCGGGCTTCCATTCCAGCACCTCATGCAGCGGGATCGTCACCTGCTGCAGCACGCCGGTGATGGTGACCGTGGTGCTGGAGATCTGACTGTTCATATCCTTGCGCGCGTTGCTGTCGGTGGGCGAGCGTCCGCCAAGGAAGGGCTGCGCAAGCTGGGCGCTGACCTCATCCAGCGTGCCATAGGGCAAGACCAGCGCCATATGGCCGCTGCGGTCTTCGAATTGCATATGCAAGCGGACCAGCACCGTCGCGGTGCGCGGCGCGGCCAGCATGACCGAGCGGGGGTTGGATTCGAGCGATTGAATGTCGAATTGCACCGGGCTGACATCCTGCAGGCAATGCGCCAAACCTTTGAGCGACAATTCCGCCAGCCTGCGGCCCAGTTTCTGCTCAATCGCGGTCAAGCCGCGGGGTTTCCACTGCTGACTGGTGGCGCGACGGCCACCCAGCATGATCTCAAGCACCGAAAACAGCAGGTCAGGCTCGACCACGCAGGCGATCTGGCTGCCCCAGCTTTCCGCATTGGCAATGGCGATGAGCGAGGGCGACTGGATGCTCTCCATCGCGTCCTCATAGGGCATGTATTCCAGCGAGCTCAGCTCGATCTCGGGGGCGACGGTGCAATAGGATTTGAGGTCGGGCACAAGCGCCAACAGCAGACGGTCGATGATGATCTCAAGCGTGGGCAGGCGCTGGAAGCTTTCCCGCGCCTGACGGATCATCGTCTCTTCGAGGCTCAGCGCATCGGGGGAGGCCGCTATCGTCATTGCACCACCATATCGGCAATCAGGATTTCATGCGGCGCGTCGGTGTGCCCCACCGCCCGCGCCCGGCGCAGCAGTTCGGTCTTTAGCATCGCCAGCCCATAGCTGCCCGACAGATCGCTGACATGCAACTGGCGCAGGAAATCTTGGAAGCTGTCGCGCAGGTAAATCTCACGCGCGACCAGACGGTCCGCGCCCTCGGCGGTTTCATCATAGACCATCAGCATGTTGAGCTTGAGGAAGCGGCTGGTCTGCCCGCCCTGCGGGCCGGTGTCGGTGACGTTCACGATGATCTCAGGAAAAGGCATGACCGGCATTTTCACTTCGGTCTTGGGCTTTGCGCCGTGGCCGTCTTCGCCGCCCTTCTCGCCGTGATCGTTCTCAGCCGTCTCAACGGTCTCTTCGGCGGTTTCCTCACCCCCCAGCCCGGCCATTTCAAGCAACCCCGAAGGCCCGATGGCCAGCGTGACCCCACCCAGACCCGCAAGAAGGCAGAGCAAGACGACAGCAAGGATAGCGAGAGGCTTTTTCATTCTTTCACTCTTAATCGGATCCCGCGCGAAGCGCCACATACAAGAACAAATACATCTTCAAACAAGCTTTATTGCAACAGAAACCTGTTTATTTTTCGGATCGACCAAGTATAAATCGATATATGCTTGCATAGTGAGGGCCGAGTGGAGAATGCTCGGGCCATACAACCGAGTGAGGGGCCGTGAATCAGATCGTTGAAAACCTTAAGGATTTGGGTCCAAAGCGGCTGGCTCTTCTCGGCGGCATCGGTCTGGCGATCACCGCGGCCATCTTCATCGGCGCGCGGACCATCCTCGCCCCCACCTATGTCCCGGTTTACAGCCAGTTGAGCCCCGGCACCGCCTCGCAGATGATGCAGACGCTGGAACAGGCGGGGCTGACGGTCGATCTGTCGCGCAACGGCGACACCATCTCGGTCGCCGAGACCGACATCGCCCGCGCCCGCATGGCGTTGGCCGATGCAGGGCTGCCGGGCGAAGGCGTGCCGGGGTGGGAGATTTTCGACAATATGTCCGGCATGGGGATGAACTCCTTCATGCAAAAGGTGAACCGGCTGCGCGCGCTGGAAGGTGAGTTGGCCCGGTCGATCCAGACGATCAGCGGCATCAAGGCCGCGCGGGTGCATCTGGTGCTGCCCGAACGCGCCGCCTTTTCGCGCAGCCGGGCTGAGGCCAGCGGATCGGTCATCGTGCGGTCGCAGGCCAATACCAGCATGACCCGCCGTCAGGCGCAGGCGATCCAAGCGCTGGTGGCCTCCGCCGTGGCGGATTTGGAAGCGCAGAACGTGACCGTCCTCTCGGCCTCCGGCGAGACGATCCTGGCCAAGGATGAGGGCGGCAGCTCCGACTTCTCGCTGCAAGGGCAGCGCAGCATGATCGAAGAGCAACTGGCGCAAAAGGTTGAATCGATCCTCAACGCCCGCGTCGGGCCGGGCAATGCCCGCGTGCGGGTCAGCGTCGATCTGACGACCGAGCGCGAAGTGCGTGTTTCGCGCACATTCGACCCCGCCCAGCAGGTCGCCCGGTCGATTGAGACCCGCGTGCGCAACTCGAACGAGACCGACCCGGCGGCGGCCACGGTGGATGTGGCCAACAACATCCCCGATGAGCTGCGCGACGATGCGGGCGGGGCCGCAGGCCAGTCCACCCGCTCGGAAAACGATGAGATCATCAACTACGAGATCGGCTCGGTTCAGAGCGAATTGGTGCGCGAGCCGGGCGATATCGAGCGTATCTCGGTCGCGGTTCTGGTCAACGGCAGCTATGGCACCCTGCCCGATGGCTCCGAAGGCTATATCGAGCGCAGCTCCGAGGAGATGGCGCGTCTGACGCAGCTGGTCAGCACGGCCATCGGCTTTGATCAGGCCCGGGGCGATCAAGTGCAGGTCGACAGTCTGCAATTCCTCGATTTCGATTCCGAGTTCAGCAACCCCGCCAGCCGTGGCTTGGGCGCGGTGCTCGCGGACAACGCCATGACCATCCTGCGCTCGCTCTTTGCCTTGGCGCTGGTGGCGATCATCATGGTGCTGGGCGCGCGCCCCCTGCGCATGGTGCTGGACGCCACCCTGCCCCAGCCCGCACTGGCCGGTGCCGGAGCCGATGCGGCGCTGCTGGACGGCCCTGAGGAAGACAACGCGCCCAAGGCGCTGACCGGCGGCACCCAGAAAGAGACGCCGCAACACCGTCTGCCCACCCCGGCGGGGGCGCAGACCGGTGCGGTGCTTGGCCCAATGGATGAAATGCCCCGCGACATGGTGCATCTCGCCTCGGTCGAGGGGGCGGTTCAGCACAGCCAATTGCGCGCCGTGGCCGAACTGGCCGAGGACAACACCGATGACGCCCTGCGCGTTCTGGGCGAATGGCTGTCGGAAGGGGATGATCTGTGATCACGAGCCTCAAGCTTCAGAACTTCGACGAAGACGGCAAGAGCAAGCCGCAAGACCCGGCGCTGCCCACCCCCGAAGAGATCGAAGCGAAAATCAAGAAGGCCCATAAGCAGGGCCATATCGAAGGCTATCTGGCCGGGGCCGATGCTGGCCGGGCCGAGATGCACCAGACCATGCAGGCCGAACATGCCGCCATGGCCGAGAAGCTGGCGCAGGAACTGGGGCGGCTGGCACAGGCGATGCAGGCCCATCAAGAAGCGCTGATGGCGCAGATCGTGGGCTTTACCCTACAAACCTGCGAGATCGTCCTGCCCGAGGTGATCGAACGGCTCTCGACCGCGCGGGTGAAAAAGACCGTGACCCAATCGCTGAAAATGGCCATCGGGTCGAGCCATATCAAAGTGCGCCTGTCGCCCGCCACGCTGGATCAGATCGGCCCCGAGTTGCGGCAACGGGCGGTCTATTACAAATGCGACAGAATGCTGGACCTGCGGGCCGATCCCGAACTGCCCGATGGCGATGCGCGCATGGAATGGGACCACGGCAGCCTTGATTACGGGTTCAAAAAGATTTGCGACCGCCTGCTCGCCGAATTGCGCGACACCCATGCGCGGGCGCTGAAAGCACAAAAGGAGAAGGACGGAAATGGACAAGCCTGACCTGCAATCCCCCCAAGACGACAACAAGGCCACAGACGGCAAAGCGCCTGACGTCACGCCAGAGCAGCCGCGCGCCGATGCCTTTGGCAACGCCGCCAGCACGGGCGGCGATGATGCGGGCGTCTTCCCGCAGCTCGACACCGAAGACTCGCGCAACGCGCTGGCCCCCCGCCCCGAGGCGGGCGGCGCGGGCATCAACGCGATGCTGAACGTCGGCCTCGACGTGCAGATCGTGCTGGGCCAAGCCCGCATGCCGATCTCGCGCCTGCTGGAACTCACCCGCGGCTCTATCGTGGAGTTGAACCGCAAGATCGGTGCACCGGTGGACCTTATGGTCTCGGACCGTCTGGTGGCGCGCGGTGATCTCGTAAAGGTCGGCGAAGACCGGCTGGGCGTGTCCCTGACCCAGATCGTCAAGGACTATGTCCCTGACTGACCTCCCCTCTCTGCGCGCATATGCGTCAGGCCGCATGGGCCTTGCCCTGCTGGTGCTTCTCGCCAGCGGCGGCATGGCCGTGGCCCAAGATGGCGGATTTCTCAGCACGCTTTCGGATGTGATTGGCGACACCGCGCCGGGCAGTGATGAGAACGCCAACCTTTCAGGGCGGATCGTCCAGTTCATCGCGCTGGTCACCGTGCTCAGCATCGCGCCGGGGCTGTTGGTGGTGATGACCAGCTTCACGCGCTTTGTCATCGTCCTGTCGATGCTGCGCTCGGCCCTTGGCCTGAACCAGACCCCGCCCAATATCGTGCTGACCTCGCTGGCGCTCTTCATGACCTTCTTCGTCATGCAGCCGGTGTTCGAGGACGCCTATGAGGCCGGAGTCGAGCCGCTGTTGGAAAACGCCATCGCCGAGGAACAGGCGCTGGAGCGGATCGCCGCGCCCTTTAAGACCTTCATGTACGTCAACACGCGGCCCGAAGACTACGCCCTGTTCCTGCGCATCGCGCCCGCGGATGAAGAGGCCGAAGAAAGCCCCCTGCCCGCCTCGGCAGAAGAGGCCACCTTCCGCCATCTGGTGCCCGCCTTCATGATCTCGGAACTGCGCCGCGCCTTTACCATCGGTTTTCTGATCTACCTGCCCTTCGTCGCCATCGACCTTATCGTCGCCTCGGTTTTGATGAGCGCGGGGATGATGATGCTGCCCCCGGTACTCATCTCCTTGCCGTTCAAGGTGATCTTCTTTGTGCTGATCGACGGTTGGTACATGCTGGCGGGATCGCTGATTGAAAGCTATGTGCCGCTTGCCGGTGGCTGACCTGCACTGAAAGGATCTCTCCATGTCGACCAATGCCCTTTCCAAATCCCGCAGAAAGCCCATCACGGTGGAGGATCTGAACGGTCCGACCAAAGCCGCCATCACCTTTCTCTGCCTTGGCGAGCAGACTGGATCGGAACTCATGCAAAAGCTCGGCACTGCCGAGATCGAGCGTATCACCAGCGCCATGAGCCGCCTTGGCCCGATCCCGGCAGAGGTGGTGGAACATGTGCTCAAAGAGTTCACCCAGAAGGTCGTCAGCGGCACCGGATCGGTCGTGGGGTCGCTATCGACGGCGGAATCCATGCTGCGCAAATTCATGCCCGAAGAACAGGTGAGCAGCATCATGGAGGGGCTCAAGAACAGCGAGCGAGAGAGCGCCATGTGGCGTGGCTTTGGCGCGCTGGATGAGACGGTGATCGCCAATTACCTCAAGGGCGAGCATGACCAGACCGCCGCGGCGATCCTCAACAACGTAGACACCGGCGTGGCCGCCAAGGTGCTGCCGCTGCTCGGCCCTGAGCGGATGCAGGACATCGCCGAGCGCATGATCGCGATGGAGGCCGTGCCGCTGCATATGATGCAGCAGATCGAAGAGACCTTGAAGCAAGACATCCTGTCGAATGCGATGCACACCAATTCGGTCGAGACCCATCAGCGCATGGCGGACCTGTTCAACCAGTTGGATGTGCAGGCCTTTGAGGAGCTTTCCAGCGCGCTGGATGCGCGTATTCCCGATGCTTTCCAAGCCATCAAACAGCGCATGTTCGTCTTTGACGATCTGTTCAAACTGCCGATGCAGGACTTGGCGCAGGTCATGCGCGGGCTGGACGGGGCGACCCTGCCGATGGCCATGCGCGGCGCCAAGAAAGAGCAGCGCGATCACCTGATGGAATGCCTACCGCAACGCTCGCGTCAGATGCTGATGGACGAGATGGCCGCCACCGGCCCCGTGCGGGGTCGCGACGTGCGCGCGGCACAGGCCGCCATGGTGGAATATGCCAAGAGCCTTGCCGACGAAGGCGTGATCGAACTGCCCTCGGCCGCCGATGACGACGAATTCATCGAATAGGGTGGATCAGCGGTAGACGCTCGACGCGCTATAGCCGCCGGTGATCGTGGGGATGTCGATGGTCGCGGCCGTAAAGCTGCCGCCCTGCCCGATCGAGACAGCCCCCTGCATCAGCGAAAGCACCGCGTTCGATGACGAAGAGACGCCTTCGACCGCATCGTAAATCGCCGAGAACCGTGAGACGAGCTTGTCGACCTCGGCGGGGTCTTTCAGCTTTTCGATGTCAAACTTCTGCTCAAAAAGCGCGATCTGGCGGTCGAGATCGACTTGTATAGCTTCATCCGGCACACCAAGCGCACGGCGCATGAATTTTCCGAGGTCTTCGTCTTTCAACACGTCGAGCCAAGTGTTGATTTCAGAGGCTTTGGATTTGAACTCCAAGGCGATCCGGGCGCCTTCGTTGTCCTCTCCGGCCGCATTCAACACAAAGCGTTCCTTGAACCGGTCGATCATCTCCGCTTGCCAGTCGAGCTTATCAAGGTTCGCGCTACTCCCCCCTCCGGGCGTGAACCCCAAGGTCAGATACATGTCGCGAATCTTGGGATCGCTGAGGCGGTTCACCAGAGCGGAACTATCGGTGATATCGCTTTCCAGCGTCTTGCGGATCATCGCCTTGCCAAAGATCTGATCTTCGAGGTCGAAGGCCCGCATGACGAAAGTATAGACTTCCGTATCGGCAATCAGTTCCTGCGGGGAAGAGATGCTGCCGATACGTTCTTCAAAAGCGGCGATTTGCCGGGCGTTCAGGGCGTTGCTGGCGGCAAGGTCGAGCTGTTTGTCGCGCGTTGCGTCAAACAGCTTAACTGCCACCTGCGTGCCCATGCCGCCCAGCGAAATCATGCGTGCGCGGCCTCATGGTTAGGCGCCGGAGGCGCCGGGCGAAGCTGCATCAGCTCGGTCTCGTATTTGAGCACCGCGCGCAATTCGCTCATCGCTTTGTAAAAGTCCGATATAGAGACGAAGTTCGCCGCTTCCATGATGCGACTGCGCATTTCCGCGCCAAAGCAACAGGCCAGATCGGCCAAGCCCTGCTGGATCATCGGGAGAATTTGATCGCGTGTATCGGGACGGATCAGCGCCGTTTGCACCAAGAAATAGACCTTGGAAACAGGCGTGGATTCCGCATCCGGCTTCAACAGATCGGATTCGCGCACGATGTCGGCGCGGTTCTCGACTGTCAGCGCTTGGCGGCGGTCGCCGTTGCGGATGACGCAGCCGTTCACGACGACACGTTCACGGGGGCGAAGGGTGAGTTTCAGCATCTTACACCTCCTGCATCTGCGGCGCGGCCTGCCCGGCCAGACCGGCGGCGATATTGCCATTGATCTCAACCAGACCGGCCAAACGACCTTCGCCTGCCATCAGCGCGGTGCTGTGACGGTCCACCCAAAGCGCGATGGAAATGAGCGAGGCTTTCAGCCCGTCGGGCATCTTGTTTTCCGGCTCAGACAGGTCAAAGCGCAGGGCCGACCAGAACCGTTGATTTTCGTAAATTGCGTCGCGCAGACCGGAGGCGAGGATGTTCAACCGCTCGCTCTTATCGTCTGTCGCATCAAAGCCTTGGCCCTTTTCGGCAAGGTCATGTGTGACGCGGCTCAGGATGCGGCGCTCGATCTGCCGCGGGGTTTCGCTTTCGCGAATTGTTCGTTTGTATGCTGCCAGCCCCATAGGAATTCTTCCTTGTTTTTATCGTTTGCTGCCTGCCAACCGCAAATTCTGAGGCGGTTGGATCGGGGCCAGAGCGCTAGGCTCCGGCCCCGAAAACCCTAATCCTTAACGGAACAGGCTCAGGATGTTCTGCGGCGCCTGGTTGGCGATCGACAGGGACTGCGATGCCAGCTGCTGCTGAACCTGAAGCGCCTGAAGACGGGCAGCTTCTTCTTCCATGTTCGCGTCGACCATCGCGCCAACGCCGGAGTCGAGGTTGTCGGAGAGCTTGGTCAGGAACTCTTGCTGGTTCTCGATGGATTTTTCAACTAGGCCAAGGTTAGTCTCCGCGCTTACTGCCTGCGCAACATTCGTGTCTGCAACAGCCAGTGCGGCACTCAAGAAGTCTGCACCGTCAGTGCCTAGTGCATTAGCGGAAAACTCGTTCGCGATCGCTTCAAATTGGAGCATGGAAGAATTGAGGTCAGCCCCTTCGATGCTAATCGAAGTCGTTGCGAACGTACCCGAAGATCGGGTAACACCCGTAACAACCTCGCGGCTCGCGGCTTGAGAGCCAAGTGCCGGCATGTCCGCAACTGCCGCATCCCCCGCGTCAATAGCGGCGGTAGCAGTTTTCTTCGCATATGCAATTCCGTCAGTGGCGTCGTATTTCGCATAAACATGCTCAGTCGCTGCAATGCCTGCGGGCCCACCGGCTCCTGCAGCGTTCACGAGATCGTCGCCATTAAAGGTCGATTGAGAAATCGTAGTTTTCATTTCAGAAACGAGGTTCTTCAATTCCTCTTGAATCTTATCAGAACCGCCCGGGTTGTTCTGAGCGAACGCTACCTTCTCTCGGAAACTTGTAGCCAGATCGCTAAACTGCTCAGCACCAACACGTGCGGTCGCTGCAGAGTTCTTCGTCAATGTAAGGCTTTCGTTGACCGCCTTAGTCATTCCACTGTCGCCCTTCATCGTCTCAGAGATCGCGAAGTACGAAGCGTTATCTTTGCCTGAGGAAACTTTCAGCCCGGTTGAGATACGGTCCTGCGTTTGGTTAAGATTTGAGTTGACACTCCGCAGAGTTGCGAGAGCATTCATTGCGGAGTTGTTTGTGTTGATCGAAGACATGTTCTTATTCCAGACTATTCTAGTTCGTTATGTCGTCTTTCTGACAACTGCGGGGCGAACCCGCTTGATTACGTTTTTACGCGAAAAACTGGCAACATTGAGGCAATTCAGAAACTTTTGTCCACGGTTGTCATCAGTGTTGCGCGGTTGTCACGTTTTGCACCGCTTCGGCCGTAAATGCCTGCAATGCTGTGTTTTTCCCGGATTTGGGAAACCTGTGAGATCATCTCTGACGTGGCTTGGCGGGCCAATTGCAGGTGGTGATGATCGCGCGCGATCAGATCTTTCAGATCGCGCAATTTATCTTTGCTGACCGCCTCGGGATCGTGGCTGAGTTGCTCTTCCAAAACGGCGGTGAGGCGGGCCTTTTCGCTGGCGAATTCGACCAGCTGGTTGAATGCTCCGCCCTCGACCGCGGCGATTTCGCGGCGCAGCAGATTGCCCAAGGCATCCACGGCGGCGAGTGCTTTGCGCGGATCGCTCATCGGTTGGCCCCCGTTTGATAGCGCTGCATCGCGGTTTCAATCGTGCGGGCGATTCCGGTGCTGTTCTGCTCGGCAATGCTTTCGCCGATCGCGTTGGACAAAAAGCTGCGCCAAGTTTCTTCAGCGTGTCCCCCGCCGAAACTGCCGATGTCCACGGTCGAGAGCATTTCATCGACCATCTGGCCAAGGAACATGGCCTCGAACTCCTGCGCCTTTTCGGCGGTGACGGCATCGGCCTGCGGTGCTGCCGGTTTGGCCGCCGGGGTCGGCGCGGGGATCGGGAAAGATGCGAATTCCATGGCCTGCCCCTAGATGATCTCAAGGTCGGCATGCAGAGCGCCCGCCGCCTTGATGGCTTGAAGGATTGAAATCGTCTCGGTCGCGCCGACGCCGATCGCGTTCAACCCGTCGACGAGCCGTTGCAGGCTGACCGACCCGTCGATGACGGCGAATTTCGCGTCCTTCTCTTCGACGCCGACCGAAGAGTTCGGCACCACCACAGTGGTCCCACCGATGGACAGCGATTCGGGCTGGCTGACGTTGAAATCATCGCGGACGGTGACGGTCAGCCCGCCTTGGCTGACCGCGACGCGGTCGATGCGGACATTGGCGCCGATGACGATGGTGCCAGAACGCGCGTCGATCACCACTTTGGCGACCTGATCGGGCTGGACTTGCAGCGGTTCGATCAGGGCCATCGTCTCCATCAGCGATCCTTTGCCATAGGCCGACACGGTGATGGTGCGCGAATCGATGGCCTTGGCGACCGGGCCCATGGCTTGGTTGATCGCGGCTTCGACCCGCTGTGCGGTGACGAAATCGGCGTTGCGCAGGGCCAGTTTGATGCTGTTCATCTCGCTAAAGTCGAAATCGACCTCACGTTCGACGATGGCGCCATTGTCGATCCGCGCGCCTGTCGGCACGCCTTCGACGATGGAGGCGTTCAGCCCCTGTGCGGCGAAACCGGCGACGGCAATCGGGCCTTGGGCCACAGCGTAAATCTCACCATCGGCCGCGGTCAGCGGAGTGACGATCAGCGTGCCGCCGCGCAGCGATGACGCATCACCCAGCGAAGAGACCACCACGTCGATGGTGCTACCGGCCCGCGCGAAGGGCGGCAGGGAGGCGGTGACCATGACTGCGGCGGTATTGGCCGTGCGCATCTGGTCTTCGGTCAGGTTGCCGATGCCGAGCCGCTCTAGCATGCCTTCGATAGCGCGTTCGGTGAAAGGCGCGTTGCGCAGGCTGTCGCCCGTGCCGTTCAGCCCCACGACCAGCCCGTAGCCGACCAATTGGTTCGACCGCACGCCTTCGACGGTGACGATATCCTTGATCCGCACCTGTGCTGCCGCCGGCGCGGCGAGCGCGAAGGTGAGGCCGATCAGCAAGAGTTTAAACAAGGCGTTCATGGGGCGGTTCCGGTTAGAGGTAGTTCAGGAAGGACAGGCGCGAGAGCCGCGCGGTGATGGCAAAGCTGGAGTCGAGTTGGTTCTGCAATTGGGTCAGACGGGTGGCCGCGTCATATTGGTCGACCCCTTCGAGGTTCATCACCTCCCCATCCAGAAACAGCGCCCGGCTTTCTTGGGCCGCGATCGTATCGGCAAGTTGTGCGCGTTTCAGGCCGGTCTGGGTTTCCAGATCGGTCAGCCCTTCGAGCCCCGCGCCGATGGCGCTGCGCGCCTCGCTCAGCCAAGCATCGCGGGCGGTCTCGTCGGGGATGTCGCTGGGGTTCACCGCGCTCAGCATCGCCAGCCCTCGGACCAGATCGCGGATTGCCGGGTCATTGGCTTGGGCGGTTTGGGTGAGAGTTTGCGTCTCAGACGTACGCGAGGTCAGCGGCGGATTGCCCGACGGCGCGCCGTTGTAAAAGGTGTTCTCGAAATTGTGGTTGAAGAACACCGAACTGTCGCCAAAGCCCGCCTTAAGGTCATCGATGGCGCGCTGCACATCCGCCACATCGGTCAGAGGGCCGCCGATCATGTGATCCACCGCGATGGCCGGGGATTCGCCGGTGCGCGGGTTGATCTCATCCCAAGCTTGCAGCGGGTTGGTGTCGCTGCGGGTGCCCGACATCAGGAAACCGGAACTGTCGCTGACCGCCGCACGCTCCAACACCCGGTCAAGCGCCGTGCGTGCCGCCTGCGACAGGTAGGTCGTCGAAAGCCCGCCCGCGCTGTCGGTGGTGAAGGCTTGCTCAAGCACATCCTGCCCCACGTCGCGCATGGCCCCGAGCGATGTTTCCACAGCGAGAAAACGGCGGTCCAAAAGCGCATTGGAGGTCAGGAAACCATCGTTGCGGGTGATCTGCATCCTGATGGCAATAGCATCGGCAGAGCGGTGGCCCAGATCGTCATAGGGGTTGGCCTTCAGCCCGGTCGTCACCTCTTTCGACACGTCCGAGATCTCGGCGGCGAGGCGGCTGGTCTGTTCGCGCTGGCGCAGGCTTTGCAAGGCGGTGGAGACGGTGCGGGAAATCTCGGTCATCCTATCCTCACACGCTGGCCAGAAGGGTATCGAGCATATCGCTCAGGCTGGTAAGCACCTGCGAATTCGCGCCATAGGCCTGTTCGATTTCCAGAAGCTTTTGCAATTCGGTATCGACGTTCACGCCCTCGATGCTGCTGCGGTTGTCCTCGAAGGTGATGAGCCGCACGCGCGCCGTCTCGGCCTGCCCATCCGCCCCGACCCGCAGCACGTTTTGTTGGCTGACCAGATCGGCGGCGTAATCCCCCAGACGCGCATTGGTGCTGAGGCCCGTGGCCGCGTCAAAGGCCATGCCCGTTTCAAGCACGTCGACAAAGGCGTTCAACTGCGTGGTGTCGCCCGGCTCGCCGGGGAATGTGGCACCGGCACCGTCGCGCAGCCGCCAAAGCGCGCCGCCCTTGTCGGGCTGGACGCTGTCATTGAGTGCAAGCCGCCCGGCCAGCCCATCCAACTGCCCCGGATCGAAAGCGCCGCCCGCATCGGTGAAAAGCCCCGGCTGCCCGGCCCCGACGGAGGCATCTGCGGCCTCGAAACTCTGCACCAGCCCGCGGGCGAGTTCATCCAATTGCAGCTTCATCTGCGGCAGGTCATTGGCGATCAACCCGCTCAGCCCCGCAAGGCGGCCACTGTCGGACCCGCGCGCGGTGGGGCTGTTTGGCGTGATGTCGATGTCCCCTGCCATCAGCCGCCCCGTCTCGGGGTTGGCGTTCAGCCGCACGGCGGTTTCGCCATGGGCCAATTCCGTGCCGCCCGTGGTGTGCAGTGTCAGCGTTCCATCCGCTTCCCAACGGCTTTGGAAATCCATCTGACTGCCCAAAGCATCAAGGCGACGGTTCATCTCATCCATCAGCCCGCTGGTGCCGGTGGGGTCGGTTCCGGCAAGGGCCAGACGTTCGTTCAACGCAGCGATATCCGAGAGCGCCGCGTTCACCTCGGCCACGCTCGCCACAAGACTGTCACCGGCCTGTGCGCGGCTGGCCTCAAGCCCGATGGCGGCCTCGTTGATGCTGTGCACCAAGGTCTCGCTGCGCGACAAAAGGTCGTTCTGCGCGGCGGGGTCGGAGGGGTTGTTGGCCAGAAGGTCGAGCCCTGCCTGAAACTCCGCTAGACGAGCGGCGGGGGAGACTTCATCGCCCGGCTCGCCCAGAGTGATCAGATAGCTGCCGAGTATCTCACTGGTGGCAGAAGCGCGGCCCAATTCAGCCGAAGCATTCCGCGACATGCCTGCAAGGCGTTCATCCACCTGCCGCGCAATGCGCAACTCTACCGTGCCACTTTGACCGTTGGTCGTGACCTGCGCGGCCTCGCGCCGGACGTAGCCTTCGGTTTGCGCATTGGCGATATTGCCCGCAACGAGGTTGGCTCGACCCTCTGTCGTGCTCAGCCCGCTGCGGGCAATGCTAAAGGCAGATGAGATGCTCATTCATGCACCGGGTTAGCGTTTGATGCTTAGCGTTTCACTCAGCATCTCATCGCTGGTGGTGATGATCTTGGCGCTTGAGGAATAGGCCCGCTGTGTCTGGATCAGGTCGGTCAGCTCTTCCGCGATATCCACATTGGAGCCTTCGAGCGCCCCGCTGTTGATGCTGCCGAGACCGTTCAACATCGGGTTGCCGATGCTCACCGCGCCGGAATCGCGGGTCGCCACATAGGCGTTGCCGTCGACCGAGCGCATCTGGTCGGGGTTGGCGACATTGGCAAGCGGCACTTGGAACAGCGCGCGGCGCTGGCCGTTGTCGAAGACGCCGTAGAGGATACCGCTGTCGCTCATCTCGGCCCGCTCAAGGCTGCCGGTCTCAGTGCCGTCATCCGAAAAGGCCGGAGGCGTGTAGTCGCCCGAGAACTGGGTCATCCCCTCAAAGGTGCCGGGCGCGCCGAAGTCGATCTCAAGCGGTTGGGGGGTGCCGCCGTTGTTGATTTGCAGGGTCACCACGCCGGTCGCGGGATCAATCGGCAGGGTGCCGGGCGTGTAGCTCGCCGGGCTGCCTGCATTGACGCCGCTGTCGGTGAAATTCACCGTCGCTTCGCCGTAGCTGCTGCCCGCTTCATCGCTGATGCTGACAGTCCATTCGTTGGCCGTGGCCCCCGGTGTCCAAGACAGGTTCAGCGCATCGCTGCCGCCCAATTGGTTCACATAGCGCAGGGTGGATTCAAAGGCCGTGCCGGTGGTGCCAGCGCCGGTCTCCTGCGCGGGGACATTGCCCGAAACGCCAACGCGGGTGCTAGGCGTGCCTTGGACCTGATAGCTCGCCACATTGACGGTGCTGAGGTCATTGTAGCTGGTGCTGCTGACACTGCCCGTGGCGCCGCTGGCATCCGTCGGAAAGCCCGAGAGGAAATAGCCCGCCGAGTTGCGCAGGTTGCCGTCCTGATCCGGGGTGAAGGAACCGGCGCGGGTCAGGTAGTAGTTGGATTCGACAGGATCGTTGGGGTTGCGCGAGACAACGAAGAAGCCGTCACCCTGCACCGCAAGATCGGTCGAGCGCCCCGTGCCCATGATATTGCCATTGGCCGAGATATCGGCGCGCACATCCGTCAGCACCCCCGCCTGCGTCGACCCGGTGTTCTGTGTCACGAATTCCGAGAAGGTCCGCCGGTAGCCTACGGTATTGGCGTTGGCGATATTGCTAGAGATATTCTGGACGCGGGAGGAGTTGGCCTGCAACCCGCTGACCCCGATTTGAAGGGCGCTTGTAATGCTCATGACTTGATCCTGCTCGTTCTTGTTATTCTTGACTTATACATGAGAAAGCCGATTCTTCATGACTAAAGCAAGAATAAAATTTGTTTTTGATATTTATGTCACTGACTTTCCTTGACGTCCGTGACCTTGGTCACGGCATCTAGGATACGGTCCGCGCTCTCAATGCTCAGCCGCATCACGTCTGACCCCAGCGGCCCCTCTTCGGCAGGGCGCGCGCCCAGCCCGGTGGCGATCTCGGCCCAGCCGGGCAGGTCGGCCAGCGCGGGAAAGGCCGTGGCGGCTCTTGCGACCGTGGCACTGTCGCCCGCCTGATAGGCGGCGAGGGTCAGGCGGGTGGCATCGGCAAAGGCAAACTGCTGGGGGTGCGCCTCCCACATCTCAAGATAGGCGTGCCGCGCAGCGCCCCATTTGCCGGTCTCGTAGAGGGCCACCGCGCGGCTGCGGCGCAGGTCCATGTCCTGGGCGCGCAGGCGCAGGGCGGCGAGTTCATCCGACCGGCCCGCCTGCGCCAAGGCCTCGACCAAAAGCGCTTCGGCCTCGGCGCCCTGATCGTCGGCATAGCCGCTGAGCAGGTCCACTGCCGCATCCGCCTGCCCACCTGCCAAAAGCGCGCGCGCTTCGCCGCGCCGCAAGCGGGCCATAAGGCTGGCATCGGGGGCAGTCGCCCCGCCCCGCTCCAAAGTCTGGGCCATTTCGCGCAGCGCGCGATACTCCCGCGCGGCAAGGGCGGTCATCCCGGTATCCAGCAGGCGTTGCGGCGCGGCCATGGCATGGCCGACAAAGCCCGGATCGAAACGCCAGCGGGCGCTGATACGGGTGTGCCCTTCAAGAAATGGCCCAAGGTCGATCTCCCCCGCCGCCCCAGCGGCATAGAAGGCACCGTAGATCGCCCGCGCCTGTGCGCGTAGCGCCCCGGCCTCCTCTTCAGGGGCGGTGCGCAGCAAGTTATGCAGCGCCCACAAGGCGGTATCGGTGTCGCCCTGCTCTGCGGCGACCTCCGCCAAAAGCTGCGCGCCTTCGCGCCCGAGGGCATCCCCGCTCCACATCCAGCGCGCGGTTTTCAGCAAAGACAGCGCGTCTTGCCCCGGCAGGGTCTCGGTCTCGCGCCCCATCCGGACCAGCGCGAGCCGCGCCCGTTGCGCATAGGCATCGCGGCCCTGTGCGGCTTGGACATAGCCTTCTAAAGCCATCAAAAGATCGCCCGACACCTCTGAGGCGCGGGCCAGAAGGTAGCGATAGGCGGGGCCATCGCGCAGCTCGGCATGGTCGGGGAATTGCGCGGCCAAAGCCTGCGCCACGTCCCAATTCTCGGCCTCCAGCGCCGCTTCAAGCAGATCGGGCAAAATGGCGGCTTGGATGGCGGGTGACAGGTCGGCGAGGCTTTCCAAGGTGCGCGGCATCAAGCGCGCCGCCTCAGCCACCGCGCCAAGCCGGGCAAAGGCCGCCGCGCGCAGAGCTTGCCCCTGCCCCCAGCCGACGGACCATGACACCGCCTGTCCCAGATCGCTTCCCGCGCCCCCATCGAGCAGGGCGAGCGCGAGGCTCAGGGTCCGGTGCCGCCGCGCGGCATGGCCGGAGAGGGTTTCGGCGTCGAGCGCTTCCAGAAAGCCCGCCGCCTCGGGGCGCATCATCCAAGCAAGGTGCAATTCCGCCAGCCCCAGCAACACCTCGGCCCGCGCAGGATCCTCCGGCGCGGAGACCTCTGCCAGCTGCGTCATCAATGCTTCGCGCGTGGCGAGAAAGTCCTGCTCCCCCTGCTCGGCCAAGGATAGAGGCGCAAAGACAGCACCCTCCTCCGCCGTCGCGGGTGAGGCCAAGAGCAAAGACAGGCCAAGAACAATGTTGTGCAGATGCTTCATTATATGAATAGATGCACTTTATTCTTGTAAAGATCCATTCTTTATTTCACACTGATCTTCATAATGTCACGCCATCCTTGCCCAAACTGAGGCCCGTTATGACGGAAACCAGCCATATCAGCATGTCGCTGGCGACTTCCCTCCAGCGCCAGCTCGACATCACCGCCAACAATATCGCCAACGCCAGCACCGCGGGCTACAAGGGCGAACATGTGGTGTTCGAGGCGCTGTTGCAGGACAACACCGCGCTTGGCGACGATCAGGCGGCTTTTGTCAGCGATACCGGCTCCTACATCGACACCCGCCCCGGCGCGCTGTCGCAGACCGGCAACCCGCTGGACGTGGCGCTGCATGGTGAGGGGTGGTTCAGCTATCAAACCGTCGACGGGCAGCAGGCCTTTGGCCGCGATGGCAGCTTTGCGATCGACCCTGAGGGCAATCTGAAGCTCCTGTCGGGGGCCAAAGTGCTCGACGCGGGCGGTGCGCCGATCCAACTGCCCCCTGCGGGCATGGGCGATATCAACATATCCGAAGACGGCACCATTTCGGGCAGTGAGACCGGCCCGCTGGGCCGGATCGGCGTTTTTAATATCCCCGAAATCCAAAGCTACAAGCGACTTGGCGGCGGCATGTTGGTCGCCCCCGAGGGCGCTGCCAATCCCGCCGTGGCCGAAGCCGTGCAGGTGCGCCAAGGCACGCTGGAGCTGAGCAACGTCAACCCGGTGCGCGAGATGACGCGGCTGATCGACGTGCAGCGCGCCTATGAGCGCACCAATACCATGATGGGCAATGCGGACGACTTGCGCCGCGACTCGCTTAAACGGATCGGACAGGCGGTCTGACCCGGCATCCGTAAAACGGAAGGAACGAGAAAATGAAGGCACTCAGCATCGCCGCGACCGGCATGATGGCGCAGCAGACCAATGTCGATGTGATCTCGAACAACATCGCCAACGCGAATACCACCGGGTTCAAGGCCAGTCGCGCCGCCTTTCAAGATCTAATCTACCAATCGATGCAGCGCGAAGGCGCCGTCACCTCTGAGGCCGGATCGACCCGCCCCGTGGGCATCGACATCGGCATGGGCGTGCAGACCGCCGGCACCGTGCGGCTGAACACCCAAGGCGGCATGGTGGCCACGGAAAACCAGCTTAACGTCGCCATTGACGGGCGGGGCTATTTCTCGGTCACGCTGCCCGATGGCGGCACCGCCTATACGCGCGACGGATCGTTCCAACTCTCCCCCGAGGGTGAGATCGTGACGATGCAGGGCTACCGCGTCGAGCCCGGCATGGTCGTGCCCGAGAACACCACGGCGGTCGAGATCAACGAACAGGGCGTCGTCATGGCCTATGTTGAGAATGATCCCGTCCCGGTGGAACTGGGGCAGTTCAGCCTGACCACGTTTGTTAACGAGCCGGGGATGCGCCCGGTGGGCAACAACTTCCTACTGGCGACCGAAGCCTCGGGCGAAGCGCAGGTGGTGAACCCCGGCGATCCGGGCGCGGGGATGATCCGTCAGGGCTATCTTGAGGCGTCCAACGTGAATGTCATCCAGCAGATCACCGATCTGATCTCGGCACAGCGCGCCTATGAGATGAACTCCAAATCAATCGAGACCGCAGACCAGATGCTCTCGGCTGCGAACCAAATCCGCTAATGCGACGGCTCGCCGCCCTCTTCCTTGGCCTGATGGCGCTGACCGGCCCCGCCCTCTCGGCGCCCATCGGCGTATTGGTCGAGGAACGCGCGCGGCTGGACTACGCCGACAGCCTGCCGCAAGAGGGTGCCTTCGAGATCACGGTCAAGGACGCCCCCGCCGAAGAGGTGCTGACGCTGGCCGAGTTCTGGATGGACCCGCGCAGCGGCAAGTTTCTGGCCAATGCGGTGCTTGAGACGGGCGAGGTGCAGCGCATCGCGGGCTATGCCCTTGTTACCATGCCGGTCCCTGTGCCCATCACCCGCCTGCTGCCCGATGACATCATCATGGAAGACGACCTGACCGTGATGCGCCTGCCCGTGGGCAGGATCGGTGCCTATGTGATGACGGATATGGAAGAGGTCGTTGGCAAACAGGTGCGCCGCGTGCTGACGCCGGGGCGGCCCATTCAGACGCAGTCCATCATCCAGCCGCTGGTCATCAACCGGGGCGAGCGGGTGGAGATCTATTTCAGCGACGGGCTTCTGGCCCTCTCCTCACCCGGGCGCGCGCTTGATGACGCACATGAGGGGCAGGAAATCCGTATCGTGAACCTTGTCAGCAACAAAACGGTCACCGGCATCGCCACCGGCGAAGGGACCGTGGAGATCATTCGATGACCACCGCTTTCGCGCGCCCCTCTGTCTTGATGCTCGGCGCGGCCCTTGCCCTGACCGCCTGCGATACCGCAGATCACTTCGACCGCGATCCGCAGCCCTCGCCGATCGTGGTGGACGGCCAAACCATCCCCGAGGTCGCCCGCGTACAGGTGCCGATGCCCGCCGTCGCGATGGAGCCGCCGCGCCGTGGCAGCGCCAAGGCCTCGCTCTTTTCTGCCCGCAGCGAAGCGTTGTTTGCCGACCAGCGCGCCGATGATATTGGTGATATCGTCACCGTCGTGATCTCCATCGACGACCGCGCGCAACTGCGCAACTCGACCGACCGGGAACGTGAGGGTGCAAGCTCCATCGGTTTCCCGACATTCTTTGGCTATGGCGCGAAAATTGCCGCAATTCTGCCTGGAATCAGCGCGGCAGACCTGCCGAGCGGTGATGTGGTCGAGATCGGCTCAGCCTCCGAAGCGAGCGGCTCTGGCGCTATTTCCCGCAACGAACAGATCGAACTGAAAGTCGCCGCTTTGGTGATCGACAAACTGCCAAACGGCACGCTCGTCGTCGCGGGACGCCAAGAAATCATGGTGAATCAAGAGCTGCGCGAGCTGCGCATGGCCGGGATCGTGCGCCCTGCCGACATCCGCGATGACAACACCATTTCTTACGACAAGATCGCCGAGGCCCGCATCGCCTATGGCGGCAGAGGCACGCTGTCGCGCGCGCAAGAGCGCAGCTACGGCGAAGACGCGATGGATGTGATCCTGCCCTATTAATTCCTGACTTGGTCACAAAGTGAGACCATTGCCGTCGCAATCGACCGTTAAACCTGACGAAAGCTCAGGAAAGGTCGAACATGAAAAAGGCAGCAATCGCATTTATAGCACTCCCCTTGCTTTGCATGGGTGCAGGCTATGGCGCCGGTCTGGCCCTCGCCCCTGCCCCAGCCGAAGCGGCGGGGACAAAGAGTGATGAGAAGACCCCACATGGCGCGGAGGAGGCCGTAAAGGACGCCGCCCATACGCCCGAGAAAGACGCCCATGGTGCCGAGGGCGAAAAACCCGCCAAGGGCGATGAGCACGCGCCGATGGACAGTTATGAACTGGCCAAGGACCGCACGGTGGTGCGCCTTGGGCAGATGACGATCCCGGTGGAGAAGACCAACAGCGTCTCTTATGTGGTCGCGGATTTCGCGCTCAAGATGGGGTCACTGGAATTGGCCGAACGCTACCGCCGGGTCGAAGACGCGACGCGGATGCGCGATTCGCTCTTGCAGGCGATGAACCTAGCCGCCGAAAGCGCCGTGCTGCGCGGCGTGGCGATCGACAGCGAAGCCCTGTCGCGGCTGCTGCGGGATCTGATCAGCAAAGAGCATAAGGGCGTCGATGATGTGATGTTCGTATCGCTCTACAAACAAGATGTGGCGCGGCTCTGACACGCGCCACAGCGCAGGTTTACAGAACCGAACGCACCACGTTCGACAGCACGGATTCCCCGTTATCCAGTTCCAGCTCCGGCCCGTAGGCGGTGAAGTTCACCCGCGTCACCTCGGACCGGGTCAGCGGGGTGACGCCTACATCGTTGCCCTCGGCATCTGTCGCCGTGATCTCAACCCGGAAGGTATCGGGCGGCACCGGCAGCCCCACGGAATCGAGGCGGTTCCACTCCACGTCGATCACCTCTCCTTCGGCGGTGGAGAGGCCGGGCATCTCGCGGATCAGGGTGCCGTCTTCGGAGAAGATCCGAACGGTCACCTCCTCCGCCCCGGCGTTGAGCTGGTAGCTCAGCGGGAATTCATCTTCGGTCATGCGCACTTGGGTCGAGGGCACCAGCACGTCCCGCCCGATCAATTGCAGGTCCGACATCGCGCCCACGGTGGAAAGCATCGTGCTGATCCGCTCAAGGCTCGCGTTGGTCGCGATGCTTTGCTCGACTTGGGTCAACTGTGCCAATTGCGAGACGAACTGCGTCGAATCCACCGGGTTCAGCGGGTCTTGGTTCGAAATCTGCGCCGTCAGCAGGGTGAGAAAGCTGTTGTAGCTTTCCTGAAGCTCAGCGGATGAGGTCGCCGCCGCCGAGGTGTTGGCGGTGCTCAGGGTGCTTGCTGTGGTCGCGTCGATCATGGTCTCGCCTTTCAGGTGAGGATATCTAGCTGCCCGGCGCCGAGGCGCGGGCTGGGGGTCTGGGCCAAGGGCGCAGCGTCACCGCCCTGCGCATCATCGGCCTGTGCTGTGGTCTGGGTGAACGCCGGGCCCTGTTGCTGCCCGCCATTGCGGCCCCTGTCGCCGAAAGTCTGGAAATCGAGATCCGCATTCTCGGCGCTGATGCCGCGCGATTGCAGCGCGTCCAGCAGTTGCTCACGGTCTTGCCGCAGCATGTTCAGGACCGAGGCGCTTTCGGTGGTCATAGCGATCTGCATGCGCCCCGCCTCACTGCGCACAACCTCAATCTCGATCTCGCCCATGCCGTAGGGGGAGAGCGAGAAACGCAGCTTGTTGTCCGCCGTATCAAGGCTGCGGATCTGTTGGCTGACGTGTTGGCGAAGCTGTTCTTCCGGCGCGGCGGCTGGGTTCGGCGCGGGGGCCGGCGTGGGCTGCGGCGGGCTGAGGCGTAGCCCCTCACTCTGCGGTGCCTGCGGCGCGGTCAAAGCGGCGACCTCGCGCAGGACGGCCTCTGCTGCCGGGGCATTTGTGCCGGGCTGGGCTACCTTGGCGGCATCGACAGCGGCGCTGAAACGCTCGGCGGCGGCTGTGAGGCGCGGGTCTGCGGCTTCAATGCTCAAGTCCACCTTGGGGGCGGTCGTGCTGCCCTCGGCCTTCGCGGCGAGGGGCGGTTCTGTCGCCCCCACGGTGGCGGCTCTCGGGGCCGGTCCCTCACTCGGCAAGACCGTTTTAAACCCGCTCTGTTCGGCAGGGCCTTCGGCCTGCAACACTGGCGCGGCCCCTTCGGAGGCAATCACGCGCGCCCCCAGCTGGGCCTGCCCCATGGCCATACGTCCCACAACCGGCAGCGCGGCCGAGGCGATGCTCAATTGGCTCGCCGGGGTGGGCAGGCGCAGGGCACCGGCGATCCTCTCCTCCAACGCGGCCTCAAGGCTGGGGTCATCCAAATTCGCCACCGCCTCCAGCGCGCCGAGGTTTTCAGGCGGCGCTTCGCCCAAGGCTTCGGCAAATGCGACGAGGGCGGCTTTCGGGGTGATTTGCTGGCTGGTCTCCTCCAACCCCGCCAGGGTGTGATCCATCAGGGCCATCAGCCCCTCTGCCGTCTCAAGGTCGATGTCCTCGGGCAGCGTATCGGGTGCGGCTTCCACCTCTGGCGCGGCTTGCAGGTCTTGGCCCTGCGCCTCCGACGCGCCTCCCTGCCCGGCCAACCCCTGCATCAAGGCGGCAAAGCCTTCGGCAGCCCCCTTCCCCGAGGGCTGCCCGAGACCTGCGGCATTCGGCACCGCAGTTGCTGCCTGAAGTTGAGCGATCATCTGACGTCCTCCAACTTGGGATCCACGGCGGGATTCCGAAGGCTCTTGTAGGATCAGGAGATCCGCACGTTCCCGCGCTGATCTTCAAAGGCGCGGCGTGCGCTGCGGGCCTCGACGAGGGCTTTGAGTCGCAGGGTCCACTGGTTAAGGGTCACGGGCGTCTCTGTCCCGGTCAGCGCACGAAGCGAGATCTGCGCGCCCTCTGCGGGGGCTGCAAAGACCGAATGACTGTCGACCGGACGGCCCCAGTACTGCCCCAGAACCGCGCTGAGCCCCATGCGGAAGGCCGCAGGCTCAAGCCCCAGCTTGAGCAGCTCATCCGCCTCGGCGGCGTGATGGTAGGCCTGCCCCAAAGCGTGCAGAACGCTGTCTTCGTCCATCATCGGGAACAGGCCGCGCCCGATGATCCCGATCAGCACTTCGCCCACCAGCGCACCGGCGGCTTGGGAAATATTGGTGAAATTGTCGCTTTTGCGAATAACGACGAGCGAGCCATAAGGCACATCGGCGTCGAGTTCTTCGGCAAGGATATCGCCAAGGCAAATGCCCGGGATCGGTTCGATGCAATCTGGCATTGCCACCGGGTGACCGGCCCAATCCTGCATCTCGAAGACCGAAGCTTGAACCGGAATCAGCGCCCGGATCAGCATGTTGAAATGACGGCCATCGGCCGATGAATCCATGTGGCAGGCACCCTTCCAGATGCCACCTATAAGTGAGTTTACCTGCATTTCCGCCTCGTTCAGGACGTTCTGTCCATGGTTTATCCGGGCGATTTTTAAGAGTTTTTTAGGTGCCCGGTGCTCGATTATTACATAAGGTCTAGATCGCAAGACCTTGACCGTCAACAATTTTACAAGACCGTGCCATTTTTTTGGGAATCAGCGGCAGGGATGTCGCACTTTTGCCAAGGATGGAAATCTCGCACAACCGGGCCGATAGAGCCTTGAAAACAAGGTCTACTTGGCTTGATAGACCAAGCGAATCGAGATGCGCCGGTTTTCCGGCGCCAGGGGATCGACCGTGTTGATCGGTTGCGTGTCGGCCACACCCGACACCCGCATAAAGCGCGCGCCTGCGATGCCCGCGGCCATCAGCGTGCGGCGCGTGGCATTGGCGCGGTCTGCCGAAAGCTCCCAATTCGTGTAGCCATTGTTCGCGCCAAAAGCGGCGGCATCGGTATGGCCCACAATCTCGACCGGCTGGTTCTGTTCGGCAATCACATCGCCGATGGCCAGCAGCAACTCGCGGGTCTTCGGGGTCACCTCGGCACTGCCCCGCGCAAAGAGAGACCGCTCATCCTGATCCAGCACCTGAACCGTCAGCGCCCCGTTCGATTTCTCCAGCCGGACATTGCGCGCCAGATCATTCAGGGTGCTGTCAGAGGTGATCCGCTCGGCGATGTCCTCCGCCATGCGGTCGATCTCGGACTGGCGGCGCTCTGATTCCTCGATCGCGGCGAGAGTGGCGGGATCGGCGGGCGCTGCGGTTTCGGGCGCTTCGGCATATTCCACGACCACGGCGGCGGGTTTATCACGCAGACGGCTGTCGAAGACCATCATCGGATTGTCACGGCCAAAGGTCGGCTTTTGCACATTGCCGGTGTTGTCGACCGCGCCGGTCATCACCCCTGCGGCCATCAACGGGCGCAGGTCCGCCGCCGCATCCGAAGAGGATCCGCCGTCCGACACCGTGGGGGTAAAGTAATTTGCCAGCCCGCGCAGCTTTTCCTCATCCGAGGCGGCGAGGATCCACAGCAGCAGGAAAAACGCCATCATCGCGGTCATGAAGTCCGCATAGGCCACCTTCCAACCGCCGCCGTGGTGGGCGTGGCCGCCCTCCGCGTCGTAGCGCTTGATGATGATCATCGCGTTCTTCTTGTCAGCCATCACGCGGCCTCCCGATTACGCAAGACCGGGCACGGGGGCCAGATCAGGAAAGCTCTGCGTTGTTGTCCGATTTGTCGCGGCTGTATTTGCCCAGACCTGCGCGTTTGGCGTATTCGGCCTTGCGCTTGGAATAGCTCGGCGCGACCAGCGGCGTGTCGGCAGGCAGGTTGAACATCACGCGGTATTCCGCTTCGGTCAGCCCATGTTCGGCCCCGAGGTGACGTTTCAGCATCTTGAACCCCTTGCCGCAACATAGGCAAAAGATCGTGTCTTCGGTCATCGGCTGCTCGCCCGGTGCGGCGGTCATGCCCTGCGCCTTGGGCGCGACGGGGGCCACGGCGGCGGCTGGGATATTGGCCAATGGGGTGGCGGGGGCCTCAGCGGGGGTCGCGCGCAGACGCTCGACCAAGGTCAGGATATCGTCAATGGTCACGTCGCTGCGGCTGGCGAACCCCGAAACGATGGTCGCAATCGCGGTATCGCTCAGATTCTGCTTGGGGGGTACATTAGGCATGAAGCAACTTCCTTGTTAAGTTAATCTTGCCTTCTGCAAGGTTCGCGAAGCATTCAAAGAGCGCTTCGCAAGGGACGCAGCAAAGATAAATAATTCTTCGCCGTTTATTCTTATCACGATTCGAATTGTATTTGGAACCCGCGCAAGTATTGGCAAGCACTTTTTCGCCATATCGTGCGGAATGCATCACGGCTCCATCTGCGCGACGGTTTTGAAGATCGCGCTTTTCGGGGCCGGATCGGGGGCCACGTCATTTCCGGTGGTCTGGGCGATGATTGTGCTGAACAGACCGGTCACCCCCAGCCCTGCCACCGCGATCAGCGGCACATGCAGGGACTTCCACAGGCTCTTGCGGGGCGCGGGCGGCTGCGGTGCCAATGCGGCGGGGTCGAGCAACTCAGGCTCGGGCGCCGGGGGCACCTCGATCGGCGCGCCGAACTCGACAAAGATGCCGCGCGGCATGACGGCCACCTTCACTTCACGGCGCGCGCAGCTGTCGCTGAAGCCTGCGGGGAAGAGCTCAGCCGGGATGTCGATCACCATATCATCCTTGGGCCGCCACTCCGCCGCGAGGGTGTCACGGGGGATATAAACCGATGCGAAATCATCCCGAAACGCGATATCGCGCACCAAGGTCGGCACCATGGGCAGCGGCTGCTCCGGGTTGGAGGCGATTCGCATGCGCCCCCCGGCGAGCCACATCTCAAGCCGGACATAGAAACACTCCCCCGGCTGCACCTCGGCAGAGGGCATATAGCCTTCGGGCGGACCCGAGCGCAGCTTGCGGCGCTTGCGGTTGCCGATGGGAAAGATCTTGTTGGTGCTGACGCGTTGGAACTGGTCCAATTCGGGCCGCTGGCGCATCAACTCGTCGAAATCCAGCCCCTCTTCGCGGGCGAAATTATAGTTGATCAGATAATCCGCCGCCGTTTCCTCAAGCGTTTTGCTGTCTTGAATGGCCTTCAACAGCGCATTTTCCTCAGAAAACAACAGCCTACGGCAGGGGTGGCCCTCAACCTCGGGGCTGACGGCAAAGCTGCCCACGGGACGGTCGAGGATATCCGCTACCCGATCGAAAACTGCATGTTCTTCGTCATTGTGAAAGACCACGAACTCGCAAAGACCGGCGGCATCCATGCACAGCAGCAGCCGCATCTCTTCGGGCCAGCCCGGCACGAGCACCGAAAGCTCGGAGGGATCGACGAAATAGGCGAAGGCATCGGGCTCTTGCAGAGCGTCGACATCACCCTTCAACTCTTCTTTGACCGAAAAACCACTATTCATCATTGAAACCCAAGTTCTTTCCTAGATAATACTTGTATAGACCCATTCACTCAAGGATAAAGTAAGAATAGTTTCTTTTTGGAGGCGTGTGCAGCAATGACACTCTTGCTTGGTCTTGTAATGGTCTTCGGTCTGGTCTTTGGCGGTTTCATGCTGTCGGGGGGCAATATGGACATCGTCCTGCACGCCCTCCCCTACGAGGGCATGATGATCGGCGGTGCCTCTCTGGGGGCCTTCGTGATCGCCAACTCCTTCTCGGTGGTGAAGTCATCGCTGGCCGGGGTGATGCGGGTGATCAAGGGGCCGCGCTGGAAGGCGGCGGATTACAACGATCTGCTGGCGCTGATGTTCGAACTGGCGCGTCTTTATAAGACCAAGGGCATCGTCGCGATGGACGAACATATCGAAAACCCCGAGGCCAGCCCGATCTTTCAGCGCTACCCCAAGCTGATGAAAGACCACTTCCTGACCGACCTCATCGCCGATAGCTTTCGCATGATGTCGATGCAATTCGACGACCGCTTCCAGATGGAAGACGTGTTGAACCGCAAGATCAAAAAACACCACCACGAGGCGCTCGTCTCGGCCCGCGCGATCCAGAGCATGGCTGACGGCCTGCCCGCCATCGGCATCGTCGCGGCGGTTCTGGGGGTGATCAAAACCATGTCGTCGATCGACAAGCCGCCAGAGATCCTTGGCGCGATGATCGGCGGTGCCTTGGTCGGCACTTTCCTTGGGGTTTTCCTTGCCTATTGCATGGTGCAGCCCATCGCAGGCCGGTTGGAGCAGATCGAGGAAGAAGACGGAGCGATCTATACCGTGATCCGTGACGTCATCGTCGCCATCGTGGCGGGCCACCCGCCAAGCATCTGCATCGAACTGGGCCGCGGCAACATTCCCACGACGAAACAGCCGAACTTCTCCGCCGTGGAGGCCTCGCAGCGCGAACTGCCTGCGGTATGATGCGCCCCCTGCCCCTGATCGCGCTGATCGCGCTCCTTGCCGGGCCGGGGCTGGCGGCGGGACCGGCCAAGGAAAAGGATGCAGAAGAGGTCGACAAGACCGCCAAAGCAGAGGCCCGGCTGCCCAATTCCATGCGCCGTCACGGTGTCATCGGCCATGTCCCCCCGATGGAGGGGCTTCCGCTGCTCGACGCCGAGGTGCTGGAACGGATGCGCGAGCGGCTCATCGTTCTGTCACAGGGCGCAGAGCAGTGAAGCCAAAGCGCGGCGACGGGCTGGCTGTTTTGTCGCGGCTGAAACGCTTTGAGATGGAGAATGTCGCGCTGGAGATGGCCGAGGTGAACCGCGCGCTGACCCAGATCGAGAACGAACGCCACAGCCTGATGGAGCAGCTCAACGACCGGGGCGATCCCGATGCGGTGGAATCGACGCGGGTGGTCTCGGCCTTTATCCGCAACGTCTCGGAAACCATCCACCGCAAGGAGGCCGAGGCCGAGCGCCTGCGCGCCGACAGCGCGGGCATCCACGACAGGCTGAACGGGCTTTTCGCCGAGGCCAAGCGCATCGATCTGATCCGCAACCGCCGCGCCGAGGCCCGCAGGCAAGCCCTGCAAGAAGCCGAGATCGCCGCCCAAGCCGAAGGGTTTCTGTCGATCTGGCTGGACGATCAACGATAATTACACGGCCATATCCATTTACGGGAACTATTTACAAAAATTCCCCTAAATAGGGAATACCGGACAAGAAAAAACCGCAATTCGATTCCATCAATGCCCCATTGAAAATGTCGCCCTGGGGAGGGGGGGCGCCGAGGCCAACGCGTTTTTATTCCGGCTTCGGTATAGTTTGAGAGGATTTACGATGAAGCGAAGAGGATTTTTCACCGCCGCCGCAATCGGTGCCGCGTCTTTGAGCGTCAGCCCGCTCTGCGCGCAATCGGCGGAGGTGACCCTTGCCGAGGTGCGCGCCCTGTTCCAAAGCCGCGACCTTGGCGCGCGCCGGATGGTGCAGGACAGCCTGAAACACGAGGGCTATTACAAGGGGGCCATCGACGGCGCATGGGGGCCGGGGACCGAAGCCGCCTTTCGCGCGCTCATGGCCTCCGACCGCTACCAACGCCACGCGCCGACATGGACGTTTGCCCATGAGGTTCAGGTCAGCGAAACGATGTTCTTCCTGACCTCCGACGCCTATATGTGACTGCGCCCGGGGCCCTTTCGGGCCTCGGCCTTACCCCGCCTCCGCGACCGCCAGTTCGGCCATGCGCAGCGCCGCGTCGCGGCTTGCCGCCACGGCGATGAACCGCGCGTTGTGACAGAATTTCGCCCCCGGCACGCCGCTTGCGGCCTCCAATTCGGCATCCGTTAGCCCGGCCCAAGCCTCGGGCAGATCGGCGCGGGCCTCGAAACTATCACCGCTTTTGCGGATCGTGGTCAGGGCCCAATCCTCTCCGCGCGGATGCACGACGAAGAGCAGGTGATCCGCCCCGGCCTTTTCCACCGCCGAGCGGAAGGGCATGCCCGTGGGCAGTTCCAAGACGCGCCCGCTGCCTGCCGCCTCAATCGCCTGCATCACCATCGCCTCGGCCCGGCGTTTGGCGGCCTTGCCCTTGATCGCGGCCTCCACAAAGGCCCGCGCGACAGGCAGGGCGGCCATGAAGGCCCGGTCGTCGGCATCCTCACCCCGTTCGTCGAAAACGGGTTTCAGCGTCTCCAAGAGCACCGGCAGGGTCATGCCCGCCAGCGGCCCCGCGACCGAGGGTTCAAGCGCGCCATTGTCGATCAGGTCGACCGGCAGCACGAAGCCTTGATCGAAACTGTGGTGGATATCCTCCACATCCGCCTCGGGCACGTCGAAGCTGCGCAGATAGTCTCGGCCATAGTGCTGCCAGATCAGCCCGAAAGAGCTGTAGGGCTGGCCATCCTCGCGCAGCGGTCCCGGGCGCTGGTGGTGGTCAAAGGTCAGCGCTTCGGCGTCATAGTCGCGGCCCACGTCATAGATGATCCGCCCCGCGCCGGGGGTGATCCACGCGGCATCCCGGCTGCGCATCAGCACCGCCTCCGGGTAAAGCCGCGTCAGGATGACGGAGGACAAAAGCTCATCCGCGTGAAAGCCGCCCGAATGGGTGACGAGATGGGTGATGGTCATGTGGGTGGCTCCGCTGCGGCTGGGGAAATCGGTCAATGGTGGCTTGCGCCCCCATACTGCGCGGCGCAGGCCAAGTGCAAGCCGCCCGCCCTAGCGCGACAGCGCGACCAGCGTGGCCGAGACGGGGTCGAGGATGAAGGCCCCCACCTGCGCCCGGGCCTGCGCCAACCCATCGCGCCGCTCGGGCATCAACTGCACGAGAGAGGCAAAGCGGTTGTGATGGGTGCCGTCTACCGCGCCAATGGCCGAGATATCGACCAGCAAGACGCCATAGCGTTTGGCCAGCGCCTGCACCGCCGGGGAGCTGGCACTTGTGCGCCCGATCCGAGGCCGCGCCCCGGCAAGCCCCGCCGAAATGCGCAGCGCCCGGTCGTCCGGCGCCACAAGGATGGCCATGGGCGGATCGAGCGGCCCGATCACCTCGACCTGTTTGCGAAAGACATCCACGTCGATGTCGGGGGCCGCGAGGACCACATCGCTCAGCCGCGCGATCACCTCATCCTGCCCCGACAGGCGCAACTGCCGCAGCGCCTCCACCACCAGCCAGCCGCCCATGCTGTGGCCGAAAAGCGTGATCTCGCCCACGTCGGGGTCGGCGGCAAGGGTGCCGAGCATGGCGGCCAGTTCATCGCGCGAATAGAGCGCCGCGTCCTTATCCGCGACATAGCCCACCACCGTCCCGGCAGAGGGCCAAGCAAACAGGATCGGCTGTTCGGGCAAATGCCCATCCGCCGTCACCTGCGCCAACCGGAAGAGCGATTCCGGGAAGGTCTGGTTGTAGCCATGGACAAAGACCAGCACGTCCTGCCGCCCCCGGCCAGAGCGGTGGATATCGAGCCCCGGCAGCGGATCGCGCGCCGTCACCGCAAAGCTGCGGCTCGGGTCTGGCTTCTCGTTGGGCCATTCGATCTTGCTGGCCTCATGGTCTGGCGGGATGGCGATGGTGAACCACTCGTAATTCAGCGCCCGCGCGCGGGCGTCGGTATAGGTGCCGGTCTGCGGATCGCGCCTGCGGGTCGAGGCCACGGTGATCGCCAAACTCTGCGCAGCTTCGGCCTCGGGCACCACCGTCAAAGTCTCCCCGCCCGGGCGCGGTGCGCAGGCCGACAGCAAGACCACCGCAACCGCGCAGAGCGTCTGTAGCCCCCGGCCCCCAATCCCATGTCCCTGCATAACGCCCCCCCGGCCCTTCGTTCGGCGCAGTTCTAGCCCAATTGGCCCATAAAGTCATAGACGAAAGGCCCCTGCGACTGCGACGAAACAGCCCCGCTTTAGACTTACGGCAGCCCCCTCTCTCTGCCCGCCTCTGCCGCCAACAGCTTGCGGCCCGTGTCGAGCACGCCGTCGACGATGTCATTGGCAATCGCCGCGCTCAGCGCCGCGCCATCGCGGGCAGTGAGGGCGGCCAGCACCTCTTTGTGGCGGTCGATCTGATAGTATTCCGCCACCTCGGTGATGACCTGCCGCTGGAAAGGGCCGAGTTGCAGCCAGATGCTTTCGATCATCGGCAGGGACGCCTGCGCGGGGTTCACGGAGTAAAGCATCCGGTGGAAGGCTTGGTTCAGCAGCGTCAGTTGATCCGCGTTCCGCGCGGCCACGAAACGGTCCATACTGCCGTCGATCTCGGTCAGCCGGTCGATCACGATGTCCGAGATATAGGGCAAGGCGCGCAGGGCGGCGTGGGTCTCAACCGCGATGCGCAGGGCGACCAGCTCCTCAAACCGCTCGGGGGTCATCAGCGGCACGGTCAAGCGGCGGTTGTCCTTGATCTGGATGGCATGTTCCGAACTCAGCCGCCGCACCGCCTCGCGCACCGGAGTCGGGCTGAGGCCGAGCCGCTCCGCAATGCCGCGCATGGTCAGCGAGGTGCCCGGAGTGATCGCGCCCAGCATGATCGCATTGCGCAGCCGCTCGTAAACATATTCTTGCGTCGTCCCGCCCGGAATTTCGGGGATCTCGGGAATGTTGAGCGCATCGGTATCGGTGTCGATCATTTGGCCGCCTTTGGTCTTTCGCCGCTGACCATACGCGCGGGGGCAATTGACAGACAAGCGGATAGTGATATGACATTACAACAAATGGTATCACATTTTTAGGTTCGATATCGAAAGGAACCCCATGTCCGAGAGCAAAGCCGAAGCGTGGCTGGCGCAACATCCCGAGATCGAATCGATCTTTGCCTGCGTTTGTGACCTCAACGGCACCATGCGCGGCAAACGGGTGCCCGCCGATCAGGTGTCCAAAGTCGTCGAAGGTGGGCTCCGCCTGCCGCTGTCCATCGTCGGCATGGATATCTGGGGCGAGGATGTTGAAAACAGCGAGCTGGTGTTCGAGACCGGGGATTCCGACGGGCTTTGCGATTTCACCGGGCGGCCCCTGATGCCGATCACATGGACCACGCGCCCCACGGCGCTGGCCATGCTTTGGATGCGTCAGGAAAACGGCAAGCCCTTCCCCGGCGATCCGCGCCGCGCGCTGGCCGAGGTGGCCGCGCGGTTCAAGGCGCGCGGGTTGACCCCCGTGGTCGCCACGGAACTGGAGTTCTACCTCTTCGACCCGACCGAGGATCACCCGCAGGCCCCCTGCTCTCCGGTCACGGGCAAACGGCTGGATTCCGACGGTGCGCTGTCGCTGGACGAGTTGCAGCATTTCGATGAGTTCCTGAACGAGGTCTATGACGCCTGCGAATTGCAGGGCATCCCGGCTGATGCCGCCATTTCGGAAAACGGGGCGGGGCAGTTCGAGATCAACATGCGCCATGTGGACGATCCGCTGCGCGCCGCAGATGACGCGGTGCTGTTCAAACGTTTGGTCCGCGGCATCGCCCGCAAACACGGCTTCGCCGCCACCTTCATGGCCAAACCCTATGGCGATCTGGCGGGCAGCGGCTTTCACGTTCACTTTTCCTTGGTGGATGAAAACGGCGTCAATGTCTTCGACAACGGCGGGGAGGAAGGCACGGCCCTGATGCTTAACGCCGTTGCCGGTCTGCTGGCCACGATGCAGCAAAACACGCTGACCTTCGCGCCGCATGAAAACTCCTACCGTCGCCTGCTGCCGGGCGCCCATGCGCCGACCAATGTCGCTTGGGGCTATGAGAACCGCACCGCCGCAATCCGCATCCCGGGCGGCGACCCCAAGGCCCGCCGCATCGAGCATCGCGTCGCCGGGGCCGACGCCAACCCCTATCTGGTGCTGACCAGCATCCTGGGCGGCGCGCTGTTGGGGATCGAGCAGGACATGCAGCCTGTCGCCCCGATCACCGGCGACGCCTATACAATGAAGCTCGACAACCTGCCGCTCGACTGGGCCACGGCCATCGACGCCTTCCGCAAGGGGCCGGATGTGCCCGGCCTGTTCTCTGCCCGGTTGCAGACCATGATGGTCGAATGCAAGACGCAGGAGTTGCGCAAATTTGCGCGGCAAGTGACCCATTTCGAATATGACACCTATCTGGAGATCGTCTGATGTCGCGCCATCCCTACGCCGGAGACGGCAGCCATACGTCAAGCTACTACGCCGCCTCGGCCAACCCCGCCCCCGCGCGCCCCGAATTGCAGGGCGATCACGAGATCGACGTCTGCATCGTCGGCGCGGGCTACAGCGGGCTGTCGACCGGTCTGCATCTGGCCGAAAAGGGCTATAAGGTCGCCATCATCGAAGGCGCGCGCGTGGGCTGGGGGGCCTCGGGGCGCAATGGCGGGCAGATCGTCAACGGGCTGAACGCGAGCCTGCAAACGATCAAGCGCCGCTACGGTCAGGACACCGCGACCTTCGTCGCCGGCCTGGTGCAAGAGGGTGGCGAGATCATCCGCGAGCGGGTCCGCACCTATGACATTCAATGCGACCTCAAGGACAAGAACATCTTCACCGGCCTCACCACGGCGCATATGCGCGAGTTGGAGGAGCGGCAGAAGCTCTGGCAAAGCTACGGCATCGACAATCAAGAGATGCTGGACAAGGAACAACTGCGCGCCCACGTCAATTCCGACCTCTACGAAGGCGGGCTGATCGACCATTCGGGCGGCCATATGCACCCCCTGAACCTCGCCCTCGGCGAAGCGGCGGCCTTTGAGAAGAACGGCGGCACGATCTATGAAATGTCCCCAGTCACGGATGTCGATCACGAGGCCGCCCGCCCCGTGGTCCGCACGGCCAAGGGGACGATGACCTGCAAGACACTGGTGCTTTGCGGCAATGCCTACCTCGGCCACGTGGTGCCGACGCTGGCCCCGCGTGTGATGCCCGTCTCGACCCAAGTGATGGCCACCGAACCGCTGAGCGAGGCGCAAGCCCATGCGCTGCTGCCCACCGATGCCTGCGTCGAAGACATTCGCTATATTCTCGACTACTACCGCCTGTCGGGCGACAAACGCATGCTCTTTGGCGGCGGCACTGTCTATGGCGGCGCGGACCCGCGCGACATCAAAGCCAAGCTCAAGCGCAACATGGACAAGGTCTTCCCCCAGCTGAAAGACGTGAAGATCGACTATGCTTGGAGCGGGAATTTCGCCCTCTCCTTCAGCCGCGTGCCGCAGATGGGCCGGATCGGTGACAACACCTATTTCGCCCATGGCTACAGCGGCCACGGCGTGACCGGTTCGCATACCTTCGGGCGTATCCTTTCCGAGGCGATCGACGGCGACCTCACCCGCTTTGACGTTTTCGCCAATGTGCCATGGTTCCCCTTCCCCGGCGGGCGCATGTTCCGCGTGCCCTATTCGGTCGTGGGGTCGTGGTGGTACGGGCTGCGCGACCGTTTGGGTGTCTGAAACCTTTTGACAGGGCTGGGGGTTTCTTCACAGTGGCGGGCACGGCGCACGTCATGAGTGGAAGGACCCCATGCCCGATCAAAAGCCCGCCTCCGTGATCGTCTTCGACGTGAATGAGACCCTGCTCGACATCACCACGTTGGAGCCGCTCTTCACGCGCCTCTTCGGCGACGCCTCGGTGATGCGCGAATGGTTTGCCGAGCTGATCCTCTATTCCCAGACCATGACCCTCTCGGGCCGCTACGCGCCCTTCGGCGCACTGGCGGGTGGCGTCTTGCGAATGGTCGGCGCGAACAAAGGCGTGGCGGTCACGGATGAGGACCTGGCCGAGTTGAAATCCCGCATCGGCTCCATGCCCGCCCACCCGGATGTCGCCCCTGCCCTGCGCAGGCTGCAAGAGGCGGGGTTTCGGCTGGTCACGCTGACCAATTCGCCCCCGTCCCCGGCCCCGACCCCGTTGGAGAAAGCCGGGATCGCCGATTTCTTCGAGCGGAGCTTCAGCATCGACGCGGTCGCGAAATTCAAACCCCATCCTGCGACTTACCAGATGGTGGCCGAGGCGCTTGATCTGGAAACCGATGATCTCTGCATGGTGGCCTGCCACCTGTGGGACATTATCGGCGCGCAGGCGGCGGGCTGTCAGGGGGCCTTCCTCACCCGGCCCAACAACACCCTGATCAAGGTGCAAGAAGTGCCGCAGCCGCACTACCTCTCGGACGATCTGGCGGATTTGGCCGAGCAGATCATCGCCGCGAACGGGCGCTGATCCTCAGCCGCCCATGCGCCGCGCCAGCCGCGTTTCAAGCTGGACCATGGCGTCATAGATCAGCACCGCAAACAGGCCGACCGCCAGCCCGCCCTGCACCACAAAGGCGGTGTTATTGGTCAAAAGCCCCGCGATAATCACCTCCCCCAAGGTCCGTGCTGCCACGGTCGAGCCGATGGTCGCCGTCCCAAGCGCGATGACCACCGACAGCCGAATGCCCGTCAGCGTCACCGGCAGGGCCAGCGGCAGTTCCACCCGCCAGAGCCGCTGCCAACGGCTCAGCCCAATGCCGCGCGCGGCCTCCATCGTGGCGGGCGGCAGGTTGGTGAGGCCGGTGACCGCATTCTCGAAGATCGGCAGCAGGCCATAGAGAAACAGCGCCACCAGCGTCGGCCCCGCCCCGAAGCCCAAAGCCGGAACGGCCAGCGCCAGCACCGCCACGGGGGGAAAGGTCTGGCCCATATTGGTGATGGTGCGCGACAGCGGGCGAAAGGCCGCGCCCGCCGGGCGGGTCACGAGGACCGCCAGCGTCACCGCCACCACCGTCGCCGCAGCCGAGGCCATGGCCACCAGCGCCAGATGGCTTAGCGACAGCGACAAGAGCGAGGCGCGGGTGTAGATCACCGGACCATTCTCCGGAGCCAAGGGCGCCAGCAGCGGCGTGAACCACTCAGGCCGTAGGACCAAAGCCAGCAGCACCGTCACCAGAAGCGGCCGCAGGAACCAGCCGATCCTCATGCGTGCTGCCCGGCCCGGGCGCGGATTGCATCAAGGGTCACCCGGCCCATCGGCACCCCGTCTTTCGCCACCGGCACCGCCTCGCGCCCCGTCCACAGGCAGGCCGAGAGCGCGTCGCGCAGGCTGGCATCGGCGGGCAGCGCTTCGCCTTCGGCGGCACCCTCCTCCACCAATTCGGCCACGGGGATCAGTGAAAGAAGCCGCAGGGGCCGCTCCACATCGCCGACCATATCCGCCACGAAATCCGTTGCGGGCGCGGCGATGATCTCGGCAGGCGTGCCGTGCTGCACTAGATGCCCCCCGTCCATGACCGCCACCCGGTCGCCCAGCCGGATCGCCTCTTCCATGTCGTGGGTCACCAGCATGATGGTCGACCCCAGCCGCTGCTGGATGTGCCGCAGGTCTTCCTGCGCGCGGGTGCGAATGATCGGATCGAGCGCGCCAAAGGGTTCGTCCATCAGCAACAGATCGGGCCTTGAGGCCAAGGCCCGCGCCACGCCGACCCGCTGCTGCTGCCCGCCCGAAAGCTCCGCCGGATAACGGTCGCGGAATTGCGCGGGGTCCATCGAGAAAAGCGCAAGCAGCTCATCCACCCGCGCCGCGATCTTCTCGCGCGGCCAGCCCAGCAATTGCGGCACCGCGCCGATGTTGCGCCCCACCTTGTGATGCGGGAACAGCCCGTGGCCCTGAATGGCATAGCCGATGCGCCGCCGCAGGATATGCGGCTTGACCGACAGCGTGGAGTCGCCGTTGATGCGCACCTCGCCCGAGGTCGGCTCCTCCAACCGGTTGATCATCCGCAACAGCGTGGTTTTGCCTGAACCGGAGGTGCCGACGATCACCGTGATCGTGCCCGTCTCAACCGTCATCGACACGGAATCCACCGCGCGGATGTCGCCATAGGTCTTGGTAATGCGGTCGATCTCGATCATGCGCTGTCCTTTGGGATCTTGCGGGTCAGTTCGACCAATATGTCCATCACGATGGCGGCCGTGAGCGCCAGCACCACGGTCGGCAACGCGCCCAGCAGGATCAGGTCTGTCGCGGTTTGGTTCAGCCCTTGAAAAACGAAGGTCCCGAAGCCGCCGCCGCCGATCAGCCCGGCGATGACGGCCAGCCCGATGTTCTGCACCAAGACGATGCGCAGCCCGGTGAGGATGATCGGCAGGCCCAGCGGCAGTTCCACCCGCAGCAGCCGTTGCAGCGGCGTCATCCCCATGCCGCGCGCGGCCTCAAGCGCCGCCGGCGGGGCAGAGGCCAGCCCCGCCACGGTATTGCCGACCACGGGCAGCAGCGAATAGAGCACCAGCGCCAGAAAGGCGGGCGCAAAGCCGATGCCCGCGATGCCAAGCGCCCGCGCGCCGGGCAGATTGGCCCCCACCCAGCCGAGGATCGGGATCATCAGCCCGAACATGGCCAGCGAGGGAATGGTTTGCAAAAAGCTCAGCACCGGCAAGGTAGCCCCGCGCAGCCCGGCAAGACGGTGACAGAGCACGCCAAGCGGGAATCCAATCACCGCCGCCGCGGCGAGAGAGCCGAAGGCCAGCCCGAGATGGCGCAGGAACTCCCGGCCAAAGGCATCGACCCGGCTGGCGTATTCCTGCATCACCGAAAGCTCCGACAGCGCCCCCGACCACAGGATCGCGCCAAGCACCGCAAGCACGCCCGCCAGCACGGCCCCGCGCATCAGCGGCCCCGGTGCCATCGCGGCGAGCGCATCTGCCATGAGCAACATGAAGACAACCAGCAGACACCAGAAGCCTACTGAGGGCGAGACACGGGCATAATCACCCGCTTCGGCCAGCAGGCCGGAGGCGCCTTGGGTCAGCAGCCACAACAGCCCGCCCAAGCCCAAAGCCGCCCCGGCAATACGCAGACCATTACGGCCCGCAGGCAGCCCCATCAGCAGCCCCGCCCCGATCGCCGCAAGCCCCGGCAGCACCACCGGCAGGCTGACCACGCCCCATGCCATCACCCCTTCGCCCGCCACGATCCGGTTGGCGGCAAGGGTCATGAAAGGCACGCAAAGCGCTGCCGCGCCCAGCACAGCGAACAAAAGCCCCGGCGCAGAAATCCCTGCGCCGGGGCCAGTTATTGTGCGGGCGGCGGAGATCAGTCCAGCACCCCGGTCTCGGTCAGATAGGAGCGTGCCACGGCTTCCGCCGGCTCCCCGCCGACTTGAATCCGACCGTTCAGCTTTTGCAGCGTCGCCATGTCGAGCCCGGAGAAGATCGGGTTCAGCACTTCGGCGATCTGGGGGTATTCCTCCAACACTTCGGCGCGGACGATGGGGGCGGGTTCATAGACCGGCTGCACGCCCTTGTCGTCTTCCATCACCACCAGCCCCGTGGCCCCCACGCCGCCATCGGTGCCGTAAACCATCGCCGCGTTCACGCCCGATGTGCCACGCGCCGCCGCCTGAATGGTCGCCGCCGTGTCACCGCCCGACAGGATCACGGTCTGATCTTGGCTCAGCTCGAAGCCATAGGTCTCTTGCATCGCGGGCAAGACAGCCGGAGAGGACACGAATTCGGTCGAGGCCGCGAGCTTCACCTCACCGCCCTCGGCCACCCATGCGCCGAAATCTGACATGGTGGTGAGGTCATTTTCCTCGGCCACCGGGCCGGTCACGGCGATGGCCCAAGTGTTGTTGGCCGGTGCGGAGTCGAGCCATGTGACGTTATTCTCACCGCCGTCCAATTCCTTGGCACGGGCATGGGCCTTGGCCGCGTCTTTCCAGACATCGCTTTCCGCTTCGTTAAAGAAGAAGGCCGCGTTGCCGGTGTATTCGGGGTAAATGTCGATCTGGTCCGACAGGATCGCTTCGCGCACAACCTGCGTACCGCCCAGTTGCAGACGGCGTTCAACCGGCAGACCCGCATCTTCGAGCGCCAGCGCGATGACGTTACCCAACAGGCCGCCTTCGGTGTCGATTTTCGACGAAACGGTGATCTCTGCCGAGGCGGCAGAGGCCAGAGTGGCGGCAAGGCCAGCGGCGGCGGCAGTGGAAAGAATGCGGGGACCCATGGGCGAGAACTCCTTGAAACAATGGCCTGACACGGCGACATGCCGTTTGAAAACGGTAAGGTAGCTGGCAATTTCGCGAAACCAAGGCGGGATTGCAGGGCGGCGCGAAATTTTTACCGCCCGGATACGACAAAGGGCGCGCCCGGAGTGACCGGACGCGCCCATTGCCTTGCCGGCACACACCGATCAGGCGGCGCGGGCGGGCTCTGCCTCACGCGCGGCGCTGCGCTTGAAGAAGAGGAAGTAGAGCACCGGTGCCGCGATCAGCGTCAGGACCGAGGCAAAGGCCAGCCCGCCCATGATCGTCGCCGCCATCGACTGGAAGAAGGCATCCGACAACAGCGGCAACATCCCCAGAATGGTCGTCGCGGCGGCAAGGAAGACCGGGCGCAAACGCGAGGTCGAGGCGGTGACGATAGCCTCTTTCAGGTCCAGCGTCGGATCGGCGGCGCGGGTGAGGTCGATTTCTTCCACCAGCACGATGCCGTTCTTGATCAACATCCCCGAGAGCGACAAGAGCCCCAGAAGCGCGGTGAAGGTGAAGGGCAGCCCCGTCCCCAAAAGCGCCAGACTGACACCGTTCACCGCCATCGGCACCAAGAGCCAGATGATGATCGGCTGTTTCAGCGCGTTGAACAGCAGGACCGAGATCAGAACCATGATGATGAGGCTGAGCGGCAATTGCTTGCCCAAGGCGGCCTGCGCCTCGCCCGCGCTTTCCAACTCGCCCCCCCATTCCATGGCATAGCCTTCGGGGATTTCCATCGCCTCGATGGTTTCCTGCACCTCGGCCTGCACCTGCGCCGCCGTGACGCCGCGCGGGATATCGGCACCCACGGTGATCACATCGGCCCGATCGCGACGGTAGAGCAGCGTGTCCTGCGGCTCGAACCGGAAACCGTCGATCACCTGCTCCATCGGGACCAGCGCATTGGTGTTCTGGGCATAGATCACATGATCCGTCAGCGCCAGATCGGCATCCTGCGGGGCGCGGATCACGATGGGGATCTGACGATCCCGCTCGCGGAAGGTGCCGCCGCTGGTGCCTTCGGTGGCGAATTTGAGGGTCTCGGTGATTTCGGTCCGCGAGATGCCAGCGTCCTGCGCGCGTTCTTCGGCATAGATCGGACGCAGCACCAATTCACGCTCGCGCCAGTCCTGACGCGGGGTGATGATATTGTCCGACGCCGCCTGCATCCGGTCCATCGCCTCATCCGCGAGATCGCGCAGCACATTGGGATCGCGGCCCGAGAAGCGCACCTCGATCGGGGCACCGCCGCCGGGGCCAAAGGCCAAGCGCTTGGCCCGGAACTCCCCTTGCGGCACCGCATCGGCAGCGAAAGCCTCAAGCGCGTTCATCTCGTCTTGGATCACCTCAAGCGAAGACACCCGGACGATCAGATGCCCATAGCTGGGGTTAGGGTCTTCGGCCTGATAGGTCAGCATGAAACGCGCAGCCCCCTGCCCCGCGTAGGAGGTCACGTCTTCGACATTGTCCCGCGCCACCAGCCAGTCTTCGAGCACGGCCAGATCGTTGGAGGTCTGATGGATCGACGACCCTTGCGGCAGTTTGTAATGCACGAAGTAAAGCGGCGTGTTGCTGTCGGGGAAGAACTGCTGCTTGATCTGACCAAAGAGGGCATAGCACACCGCCGTCCCGGCAATCAGCGCCACGATCACCAGCCAGCGGAGCTTGAGCGAGGCACGCAGCACGGCGGCATAGCCCTTGAAGATCGCCCCATCATAGCCGCCAGCCCCGCCTTCGACGCCGCGTTTGAAAAAGTAGTGCCCCAAAAGCGGCGTGGCGGTGATGGCCAGCACCCAAGAGAGCAGCAGCGAAATCGCGATCACGGCAAAGAGCGAGAAGAGGAATTCACCCGTGGCATCGGGGCTCAGCCCGATCCCGGCGAAAGCCATGATGCCGATAACGGTCGCCCCCAAAAGCGGGATCTGCGTCTTGCTCGCCGCCTCGGTCGCCGCTTCGCGCGAGCTCTTGCCCTGCTGCATGGAGATCTGCATCCCCTCGGCCACAACGATGGCGTTATCGACCAGCATCCCCATCGCGATGATCAACGCCCCGAGTGAGATACGCTCCATCTCAATCGCGCCGAGCGCCATGAAAAAGAGCGTGCCCACCACCGTCAGCAACAGGGTGGAACCCACGACCACCGCCGCGCGCCAGCCCATGAAGACGGCCAGCACAGCCACAACGATGGCGACGGACATGGCGAGGTTCAGCAAAAAGGCGTTCGACGCCTCTTCGACCACCGCGTGCTGGCGGTAGATGGACTCGATCGAGATGCCCAAGGGCAGCGTTTCGCGCAGCTGCGCAAGCTTGTCGTCCACCCGCTTGCCGATATCGACGATATTCTCGGTCGCGATCCCGGCCACCCCGAGGGTAAAGGCCTCCTGCCCGTTGTGACGGATCACCAGATCGGGGTTGGCCTCGCGGGTGCGGTAGATGTTGGTCACATCGGCAAGGTTGATCACCTGACCGCCAACCCCCACCGACAAGGCGGCGATCTCGGACACGCTGTCAGAGCCTTCGGGCCGCTGGATCAGGGTGCGCCCGTCCGCGTCTTGAATGGCGCCGCCGTCAACAATTTCATTCGCGCTCGATACCGCGCCGACAATGGCCGAGGGCGGAATGCCGAGCGTGGTGCTCAGCGCAAGCTGCGGTTCGACATAGATGACCTCGTTGGGCAAGCCCGAGAGCGCCACATCCGACACGCCATCCACCAGCAGCAATTCCCGCCGCAGATAGCTGGAGAGTTCATTGACCTCGGCATCGGAATAGCCATCTGCGGTGACGGCGTAGTAAAGCCCGTAAACATCGCCGAAACCGTCGTTCACATAGGGCTGTGTCGCCCCGCTCGGCAATGCTGCCTCATTCACGCGGTTGCGCAGTTTGGTCCAAATTTCCGGCAGTTCCGACCCATCGAAGGTGTCCTGCATATTGACCGTGATCCACGACAGACCGGGCTGGTTCATGGATTCGATGTCCTTGATCTCGGACATCTTCTGGATTTGCGATTCAAGCGGTTCGGTGACCTCAAGCGCGACCTCTTCGGCAGAGGCACCGGGGTATTGGGTCACCACCACCGCCGTTTTGATGGTAAAGGCCGGGTCTTCCAGACGGCCAAGGGTGGCAAACCCCCAGATGCCGCCCAAAAGACAGGTTAGCATGATGATCCAAGTATAGATCGGGCGGTTGATCGACAGACGTGCGATATCCATGTGCTCAGTCTCCGAAACCGACGAAGCGGCGCACGACGGCACCGTCTTCAAGCTGGTTTGCGCCGCTCACGACGATCTCTTGACCATCCGACAGCCCCGCTTCGACTTTGACATCGCCGCGCGCGGTTGGGGTGATCTCGACCGCGGTGCGGGTCACCGTGCCTTCGCGTGCGCCGGTGGGGTCAAAGACCATGACATAGGTGCCGCGGTCATTGCCGACCACGATGGCGGTGTCGGGCACGATGATGCTCGAACCGCCGATGTTCAGCGTGGCGCGCACCTCGACCGAGGCGCCGGGCAGCGGCACGAAATCTTCGGGCAATTCCGCCCCAAGGGTGATGCTATAGGTCTGGCCGACATCCGCCGTCTCGGCGTTGTATTCGCGTATTTGCATCGGGTAGGTATTGGCGTTGGCCGGAAACTTGGCCATGAAGCGCACGCTGGGGTCGCGGCCTGCGCGCAGGAACAGGGTTTCGGGCACGTCGATCTCGACCCGCAACTCGGACATGTCATGCAGACGCACCACCGGGGTGCCCGCGCTGACGGTCGAGTAATTGGGCACCAGCCGCGAGGCGACAATCGCATCGAAGGGCGCATGGAGGGTCGCGTTCTCAAGATCACGTTCGGCATTGCGCACCGCGATATCGTTGACCGTCACGGCGGTTTCCGCGTCTTGCAGATTGACCTCGGCCACCGAAGACCCGGCGAGCTTTTGATAACGCTCCATCGTCCGGCGCGCCTGCGCGTCATTGGCCTGCGCCTGCTCTAGCGCCAGTTGAAATGGCTCCAGATCCATCCGAGCGACGACCGTGTCTTCACTGACCGTGGCCCCCTCTTCGACGGGGAATTCCTCGATCTGACCGCCGACTTGAAAGGCAAGGTCCACGGTTTCACGTGCAACCACCTTGCCAAAGAACACGCGCTCAACCTCGGCGTCGCTGACCTTAACCGTTTGCAGCTTTACCACCGGCATTTCGGCGGCAGCCACCATTGGCGCGGCGACACCGGCGGCCAAGGCCAGCGCAAATCCCAACACCCGCCCCGCGCCGGTCCCGCGCGTCGTCTCAACAAGCCACTTGGCCATAGTCAGTCTTCCTTATGAATAGCATCCGGCACGGGCCCAAGGGCGGCGGTCAGACTAAGTTGTTTGAGGGTGCGCAGCTGCGCGAGAAAATGGTCACGGTCCAGCGCATGCATGCCAGCGGCCTTGGCGGAACGTTGGATGAAATCGGCCAGCGCCTCGACACTCAGGCCATTGCGGGTGATCGACGCCTCATAGGGCATCAGCACCTTAGCGATCACGTCGCGAAAGCGCCCGGCGGAACATTGCAGCGCCTCTTGGCTGACGGCATTGGCCCCGGCGATGAAATCCTGCGCATTGGGCATCGCCTGCATCGTGTCATAGCCGCGCACCACCATCCGATCAAAGATCAGATCAAGCTGCGCCGCCAGATCGGGCGCATTGGGCATCTCTTCGGCAATCTCTTCCAGCGCCAATTCGGTGTAGCGCCCGATCAGCCCGCGCAGAATGTCGTCCTTGTTGCGAAACCGATTGTAGAGGGTCTGGCGCGAGACACCCGCCTCTTCGCACAGATCACCCATGCTGGTGCGCTTGACCCCATAGCGGGAAAAGACATGCAGCGCAGCGTCAAGCACGGTCTTTTCGAGTTCGGTCATGCAGGCTCCTTGACATTGGTCAAGGCGCAATTGGACATTCGAACCAAATATGTCAACCTGTAAATCAGCCGCCATGCGGCCTGCGCAGATCACAATCGCGTTTTGCACATGGAACGGGGTTTAGGGCGCGGAAATCAGGCTGCCGAGGTACAGCGTAAGCGGCAGGGTGAAAAAGCTGAGCAGCGTCTGCGTGGTGATGATCGCCGCCATCAAAGGCGCATCGCCGCGCATCTCACGCGCCAGTGTATAGCTGGCCACGCCGGTCGGCAGAGCTGCAAAGATCAGCGCGATTTGCAGCGTCAGCGGCGCGGGGTTCAGCATCAGCGCAGCCAGCAGAACCGCCAGCGGGTTCACCAGATGTTTGCCGATGATCGACAGCCCGATGACCGAGACGGAGCCGGACAGCCCGCGCAGCCGCAGGTTGGCGCCGACGCAAAGCAGCATGATCGGCAGCGCCGCATCCCCCAAGATGCGCGCGCTTTCGTGCAAGACCGGCACTTCGTGCAGCCCCGCGAAGTTGAACAGCACGCCTGCAAGAATGCCGAGGATCAGTGGGTTCTTCACCAAGCCTTTGAGGATGGATTTCCCGCCCCCGCCCAATTGCCGGGTCATCAGCGTCACCACAGTCACATTCACCACCGGCACCAGCAGGGCCGAACCGAGAACGGCGATCTGTAGCCCCGCCGTGCCAAAAACGGCTTCGGCAATCGCGAGGCCGATGAATGTGTTGAACCGCGCACTGCCCTGCATCAGCGAACTGCCCTGCGGCGCGGCATAGGCCCGACCGAACAGCCAGCCACAAAAGATCGCTGCAAAGAACCCAGCGTAGAGCAGCAGGGCATAGTCGCCCAAGCCACCGCTGAGGTCCGCTGCCGAGATCTTGGCAAAGAACAGCGCAGGCATCAGCACCCAATAGACCAGCCGGTCATTCAGGTTCCAGAACTTGGTCGAAGGGATGCCGCCCCGGCGCAGGCCATAGCCCATGAGGATCAGCGCGAAGACCGGCGCGATGGCCAGAAAGATAGTGAACATATTAACCGCCCGGAAGGATCGCGCGGACCCTAGGCGCGGCTTGGCCCAGATGCAACAGGGAGCGATGCCTCAAACGGGCGGCCCCGGCCCCAAAGGGCCGGGACATGGATCAATCACGGATCAATCGCTGCCGTGTACCGCGATTTGGGCGTCGGGTGCGGGGCGGAACTTCCACTGTACGGCAAAGATCACCGCCGCCACTGCGATGCCGATGAGGTCGGTCATCAGACCACCCGCGATCATGCAAAGCGCCGCGAGGATCAGGCCCAGCCGGATGAACCAAGCCGCACCGCTGCCCGCGAACCAGCCCTGCATACCCGAAGACAGCAGATAGACCCCGAAGATCGCCGTGACGCCCGCGCGGATCACCTCGAACCACGTGCCGTCCATTAGGATCGCGCCGTTGTAGAAGAACATGAAGGGCACGATGAAGGCCGAGATGCCGATCTTGAAGGAGGCCACCGAAGTCTCCATCGGGTTGGCGCCCGAAATCCCCGCCGCGGCATAGCTCGCCAGCGCCACGGGGGGCGTGATGGCCGAGACGACGGCGAAGTAGAAGACAAAGAAATGCGCCGTCAGCAGCGGAATGCCCAGTTGCACCAGACCGGGCGCCACGACCGAAGCCGCCACCGCATAGGCCGCCGTGGTGGGCATGCCCATGCCGAGCAGAATGGCGATACACATGGCAAAGAACAGGGCGAGGAATTGGCTCGCCTCCGCCAGCCCCAACAGCACGGAAGAGAAACGCGCGCCGACACCGGTCAGGCTGATGACACCCACGATGATGCCCGCACAGGCGCAGACCGCAATGATCTGGATCGACATGATCCCGGCCAGGTCAAAGGCTTTGACAATGCTGCGCGGCCCCATGCGGAAGGGCGTGAACCACGACACCACTGCCGCCGCCGCCGTCGCCAGCGTGCCCGCGCGGATGATCGAATAGCCCATGAACAGCGCATAGATCAGGATGATGATCGGAATGAACAGAAACACCCGGCGCAGCATGTCCTTGAGCTTGGGCAGTTCCTCGGAACGCATCCCGCGCATGCCCAGCTTGGCTGCTTCGAAATCCACCATGAAGTAGATCGACACGAAATAGAGCACCGCCGGGATGATCGCCGCCACGGCAATATCGGTGTAGGGGATGCCCGTGATCTCGGCCATGATGAAGGCGCCCGCCCCCATGATCGGCGGCATGATTTGCCCCCCGGTCGAGGCGGCGGCTTCGACCGCGCCTGCGGTCCGGGCCGGGTAGCCCACCTTTTTCATCAGCGGAATGGTCAGCGAGCCTGTCGCCACCACATTGCCCGCCGAGGTGCCATTGATCATCCCCATAAGACCCGAGGCAAAGATCGCGACCTTGGCCGGGCCCCCGCGGGAGCGGCCCGCGGCGGCAAAGGCGAAGTTGACGAAATAGTCCCCCACCTTCGATGCCTGAAGGAAGGCTGCGAAGATTATGAAGAGGATGATATAGGTCGACGACACCGCCGTGGTCGGCCCCAGAATACCCGCATCGGTGTAGACTTGGCTAAAGAAGCGGGTCCACTGGATGTTGGGCGCGTTCAGGAAGCCCGGCAGCATGTCCCCGACGAAGACATAGACCAGAAAGACACCCGAGATCACGATGAGCGCAAGCCCCGCCACGCGGCGCGTCAGCTCCATGATCAGCGCGGTGCCTGCAACTGCGGCGATGGAGATGCCGATGGGCGCAAAGGGCGTGCCCGTCGAGTTGCGCATCAAGGTGCCGTACATGGTGATCAGGTAAATCGCCACGGCCACACCGCAGATGGACAGCAACAGGTCCGCAGGCGAAACCTGCCCCCGCTCGCGTCCGCGCAGCCACCCCACGACGATGCCGATGGCCGTCGCCGCCACCAGCGGCAGGCCATAATGATAGATTTCGAGGGTCTTGAACTCGGGGCTCATGCCGTTCCACTGGGTGCCGCCAGCGATCTGGCTGGCGATGCTCCACGCGGTCCAAATCGAATAAAGCGCCGGGATCATCGCAGCCCATGCCACGAAATCCAGCGGATGACGGCCCTGCCCCTTGCCCTCATCCACAAAGGCGCGGGCGGAATAGAGGGTAAAGCCAAGGATCAGCGCACCCGCGATGTGCACGATGCGGAAATTCCACGTCTCCATCGGGAAGGTCGGCAAAAGCGGGATGCGGATGCCGGTCAGCTCTCCGATCGACATGCCGTTGAGTGCCGCCATGTGAAAGAAGGCATAGATCGCCGACATGGCCGCAACGACCAGATAGGTGCGCCCGGTGAATATGCGGCGATTGCTTTCTACCGGTTCGTCATCGACCCCTTCGGCGACAATCGGGCCCTGCGGGTCGGCGGCGCTATGCTGGTCTGTCATGGAGGCTTCCTTTCCCGATATCTGCGCGGGATCTGTCCCGACAATCAGGCGGGATGATGGCAAGATGCCGCCCCGATTAGGGACGGCATGCAAGTTTGTCTAGGCGTTCGCTTAGTTGCCGTAGATCATATCGTCGGAAATATCGGCATCCGCGTTCTCTTTGAACCAAGCTGCCGCACCGGGATGCCATTTCAGAACGGTGTTCTTCTCCCAGTTCTCAGGCAGGGTCGAAGCCGCCGCCTTGTGAATGCCTTTCATCCGCTCATTGTCGGACATGACGACATCCACAGCCGCTTTGACGAAGGATTCCGGCAGATCGCAGTTGGCAATCGCGAAGTTCCACATGGAGACCGAGCGCGCGCCCTCTTCCAGCGTGGTGTAGGTGCTGGCGTCGATGGTGAACTCGGACACCGGGAACTCTTCGAGCAGTTTGGCCTGCTCTTCCTCGGTGAACTCGATGATGTTCACATCCGTCTGCACCTCAAGCTGGCTGACCGCAGGCACCGGCACACCGGCAGCAAAGGCGATCACGTCCAGCAGACCGTCCTGCAACTGGCCGCCCAGATCGGTCCAACCGCCGTTGCGGCGCTCATACTCGACGCCGAGCGTGTCCATCATGCGCGGGAAATAGGTGTCTGAGGTGGAACCCGCCGGGCCAAAGCCGATCTTGGCACCCGCCGGAATATCAGCGACCGAGGAGATGCCCGAGGACGACAGCGCGGTCACGGAGAAGGGTGTCTGATACATCGGGAACATCGCGCAGGCTTGGGTCATTTCCAAACCGGGGGCGATGGGGTTGGTGCCAGCCAGCGATTCCGCCGCCGGGCCCATTGTGGTCATGCCGAAGGCCGCCTCGCCGGTGTGGACCAGCGCCATGTTCTGCATCGGGCCGCCGGTGACTTCGCCACCGCCGGTCAGGCCCAGTTCTTTGGCCACAAGGTTTGCCCAGCCCGAGCCATAGGCGAAGTAGGTGCCGCCTTGGCTGGCCGTGCCCACGGTGAAGCTGCTCGGCCAGTCGGATTTATCCGTGTCCTGAGCGACGGCAGCGCCTGCCAGAATGGTGCTTGCGGCGAGGATTGCGGTGAATTTCATGTCTCTCTCCCTTGGTTGCTCTTAACGGGCGTCGGCACAGGGTGCCGCGCGCCGCCGCTGTATTCAGCTTGTCCGGCCAATTAACTGTACACTGACAGGCAGAGGCAAGTCCGAATTTGCCGTGAAACCAGGGATGAGAGAGAAAGAGGCAGCCTACCGTTGGGTCAATGGCGCATTCTTTGGCAGTTGCGCGCCAGCGGCAGTGATCGAGGGAAGGGGCAGGCCGCTAAAAGCCCCGCCGCGCGGGAGGCGCAGCGGAGCGTGATATCAATCAGTGTTCGGCCTGACTTAGACGTCGACCACAACCTTGCCGATCGCCTGTCCGCTTTGCAGCCGCGCATAGGCATCGCCAACCGCGCTCAGATCAAAGGTCTTTTCGTCGAGCAGCGGCTTCACCGCCCCCTCGTCGACCAGCGTGGCGAGATTGCTAAGGATTTCCCCATGCACCGCGCGGTTCACGTCATGCAGCATCGGCAAAAGCATGAAGACCACATGCAAGGACAGCCCGCTGAAATGCGCCGGGGTCAGGTCGATCGCCGACAGGGCCACGGTCGTGACCACATGGCCGTTCAGCGCAGCGGCGGCGAAAGAGTTCGGCAGATTGTCCCCGCCCACGGTGTCGAAAACAGCATCGAAACCGCGGCCTGCGGTATGGGCGGCGACATAGTTTTCGATTTTCTCGGCTTTGAAGTCGATGGCCCGCGCGCCATAGCCCTCGATCACCGCCATCTGGTCATCCCCGGTGCCGGTCGAGGAGACCTCGGCCCCCATGTGCTTTGCCAGTTGCACCGCGAGATGGCCGACCCCGCCCGCGCCGCCTTGGACCAGCACCTTCTGCCCGGCTGCGACGCCTGCGCGGTGCAACCCTTCCCAAGCGGTGATGCCGACCAACGGAAGGGCCGCGGCCTCGCGCATCGATAGGGATTTGGGTTTATGGGCGATGAGCCGCGTGTCGGCGCGCATGAATTCGGCCAGCGTCCCTTGCAGATCGGCCAAGCCACCGGCGCAGCCATAGACCTCGTCACCCACGGCGAAACCGGTGACACCTTCGCCAATCTCTTCGATCACCCCGGCGAAATCCATGCCCAGAACGGCAGGCAGGTCAGGCGACAGAGGCAGGTCCTTGCCCGCGTTCTTGATCATCGTGTCGATGGTGTTCACGCTGGTCGCCTTGACGCGCAGCACCACATGGCCGGGGGTGGCCAAGGGGCGTGGCAAATCGGCTTCGACAAAAGGCGCCTCTGCGCCATAGCTGGTGAGGGTCATGGATTTCATCGGTCTATCTCCCGTTACATTGCGTTGAGACAGAGATAGGCCAACATGGCGCGCCAGATAATCGGATGAAACTTGAGTTCAGTTTCTTGTTATTGAATATAATACCAAGCACTATATGCTGACCCGGCGGATGATCCGCAGCAAGGACCGCGGCCCATGGATATCGACAACCTTCGCCTTTTCGTCATGGCTGCCGAACGGCTGAACATCTCAGCCGCCGGGCGCGCTTTGGGGATGGCCCCGGCCGTCGCCAGCGCGCGTTTGGCCAAGCTGGAACAAGAACTCGGGGTTGAGCTTTTGCGGCGCACGACGCGGAAGGTCTCGCTATCGCTCGATGGGTCGGACTTTCTGCCCTATGCGCGCGAGATATTGGCCCAAGCCGATGCCGCGCGGGCCATTCTGGGCGGGACCAAGGCGGGGCCCAAGGGCATCCTGCGCTTCGCCGCCCCCAGCAGCTTTGCGCAGCGTCACATCATGCCGCTGCTGCCGGAATTCCACGAGACCTACCCGGAACTGACCCTCGATCTGCGCCTCTCCGATACCCGGTTCGACGCGATCGAAGGCAGTTTCGACCTCGCCCTGCGCAGCGCACCCTTGACCGACAGCAGCCTGCGGGGGCGCAAACTGGCCGATGACACCCGCGTTCTTTGCGCCGCGCCGTCTTATGTGGCGGCCCACGGTTTGCCCCAGACCCCCGCCGCGCTGCGGGATCATCACCTGATCGCTTGGGGTGATCTTGAGCCCCGCGCGCTGATCGGGCCGGAGGGCGAAGCCGCCACGCTCAACCCGCATGAGATGACCTGCCGCGTGATCATGGACGATGGCGATGCGCAGCGCGAAGCGACCCTCGCGGGGGCTGGCATCTCGATCAACTCGCTTTGGAGCGTGTCGGACGAGCTTGCCTCGGGCCGATTGCTGCGGCTGTTGCCGGGCTGGCGGATGAACGACCGGTCGGTGCTTTGGCTGGTCTATCCGCGCTCAAACGTGCTGACACCCAAGACGCGATATTTCATCGACTTTCTGATTGCCCACCTCGGCAACCGCCCCGATTGGCGGGATTGAGCAGACCCGAAGCGCGTCAGAAGCTGTGCCAGACCCCGACTTTGACCTTGGTCACAGCGTCGGTGAATTCATGCGACAGACCCAGTTCCAGAAAGCTGTTTTCCGAGACCTTGATCACATGCGACGGCGCAAAGGCCAATGTCTCATCCCCGTCTGACGGGGCCGCGAACTCCAGCTTGAAAATCGACAGGTTGCCACTCTCGTGGTTGATGCCGAAGGTGCTGTCGATCTTGCCCAGTGTTTCGCCGTCCTCGTAAATGGCAAAGGTGCTTTCCACCCCCAGCCAGCCGCTGCCCCAAGCCCCCGATACCGGACGCCCCCAAGACAGGCCAGGCCGCAGGGCCGCCACCGCGCTGCCATCCCGTTCGGCCCAGCCAAGACCGACTTCGGCGGCGAAAACATTGTCCCCGCCCGAGAGCTCAAGCGGATAGCGCAGAAAGGCGATGGCGCTGACCTGCCCCCCCCTCTGGCTCTTGCCGATGTCGAGGCCGAAGGTCAGTTTCTCGGTCACCCCGTATTCGTAGTAAAACGCACCGAAATCGCCAAAGTCGGGGCCATCTGCGGTGGTCTCATAGGACAGGGTGACAAAGCTTTTGTCTTCGCCCCGCGGCCACGCCGCCGATGCCACCTCACTTGCCGGGAGGGCGATGGTACCGATGGCCGAGAGGACAACAAGGCGGGGCAAGAATCGCCGCGCGAGGTCAGAAGGCATTTTCGCTGTTTTGCGCATGGTAAGTTCCGCGTGTTCAGAGCCGCGAGAGGCTGAGCGATGAGGTATTATACGATCGACCGAATGAAATCCGCGAGCTTCAGCGGTTTGAACGGTTTGTGCAGAATGTGATCTGCCCCGAGGTCGCGAAACTTCTTCTCCGACTCGGGCGAGGTTTTGGCGGTGCACATGACGATCTTCGTGTCGTCCAAATCCGCATTGGCCCGCGCACAGCGCAGCACCTCCATACCATCGGGGGGCGGCATCATCACATCCAGCATGATCACGTCAAAAGACTGCGTCTCCATCGTGGCAATCGCGTCGAGCCCGGTCGCCGCGAAGGTCGGTTCGATGTCATCTTCGGTCATGATCGCAAACTCGATCAACTCGCGGATGTCATCCTCGTCATCGACGAACAACACTCTCATGCCGATGCCCCCTGCTTGGGCGCGGCGCCTGTATCCCGGGCGAAACGCACATAGAACGTGGTGCCGGGGTTCTCATCACCGTCTTCTTCCGAGCGTGTCTCAAAGCTCACATCGCCATCTTGTCGCAACACCAACTCCCGCGTGATGGCCAGCCCCAGCCCCGTCCCATTCGCTTGGTTTTCGCGAGAGTGCACAGGGTCAGCGAACCTTTTGAACATACGATCATGGGCGGCTCTTGGGATGCCCGGCCCCGCATCGCAGACATAGAACGTGACCCATTGGTCGTCCACCTCGGCACCGATTTTTACCGTGCCGCCGCGCGGGGTATATTTCACCGCGTTGGAAATGAGGTTGGAGAAGATTTGCTGCATGCGCACGGTATCGACCCGCACATAGGCTTCCTGCGCCGCGTCGGGGCCTGTGTGAATGTCAAGTTGCACGTCGCGGTTCACCCCATAGCCGGTGTTGGCCGCGATGGCTTCCGACAGCACTTCCGACACCGCGACCCGCTCAGTCTGGATGCTGAGTTGGCGCTGGTCGATCGCCTGAAGGGTCAAGATATCGTTGACCAGTACCAACAGCCGGTCGGCATTGCGGGTGGCCATCGACAACAGCTTGCCCGCATTCTTTGGCATGCTGTCGCCAAAGCGGTCATGCAGGATTTCGAGCGACCCGGCGAGGGACGTGAGCGGCGTGCGCAGTTCATGATTGACCGAGGTGACAAAGGCCGTGCGCGCTGCCACGAGACGTTCTTCGGCAGAGATGTCCTGAAGCACGTTATAGGAGATGTAATCCCCATGCAGATGCAGCTTCATCACCCGGCATTGCACCGCAACGCTCTCGTTCTCGGCGGTGGTGATCTGAATGCGGTGAACGGCAACGTCTTCGTCCATCTGCGAAAAGGGCGGGACCATGCCGCGCAGCTTTTGCACGGCTTCGATATCTGAGGACACGCCCATCAACTCACGCGCCTTGCGGTTGGAGCGGTGCAGCTTGTTATTGTCGTTATAGACGATCAGCCCGTCGCCGACATTCTCAAAGATCGCGTCAAATTCGCTCTGCGCCACGCGGATCCGTTCGCGGTGCCGTTCGGAAGTGCGCAGGGCCTGCGCCAATTGGGTCGACTGCCGCCGTGCGCGGATCGCCGCGTTGATCACCGTCAGGAACAGGATCGTGGCAAGCCCCACGAAAACCAAGGTGCGCTGCCAGTAATTTTGCAGCACCGCCGGCTTGCTGCGCGTCACGTCGATATAGAGGTCCAGCGCCGGGATTTCTTTGCGGGCGCGAAACACGGGCGTATCGGGGTCGCGTGGAGGCCGCCCCGAAACAAAGGCCCGCTCTCCGTTGGAGGTTACCACCTCGACATACATGTCCTGTTGCAACCCATCTATTGCCAGCAATTGCGAGTAGTAATCCTCGCCCAGCGAAGACGCCAAGACCCCGCGCGACCGGCCATCCATGCCGATCAAGGGCCATGCAATCGGGGTCAGCCGCCGCCCTGTTGCCCGCGACACGATGGGCACCCCGACCGTATATTCATCCACATCAAGGCCAATCGCCGCCTGAAAATAGGCCCGGTCCCCAAGGTACTGGCCCATAAGCGGCTTCACCGTGGCCCAAAGCACAACCCCATCGGCGCCGATCAGCACAAGCGCATCGACCTGCTCGGTCTCCTGCACGGCGGCATTCATCAGATCACCGTATTGCGCCTCGAACTGCGCGGGGTTGCTCAGACGCGCGGTCGACAGCTCATCGATCAGCCCCCACATCCGCACATTCGCAACCGAGAGTGAGGCATCGACCGCCTGCTCGTAAAGCTCCGCGAAATGCTCAAGCTCCACCTCTGCCCGGGTCGTGGCGCGTTTGTAGTCCGACCAGGTCAGGACCGCGAGCCCCACGAAATAGATCAGAACGGCAGCCGAAATCAGCGCCCAGAACAGGGTCTGCGCGCGCGAAGACGGTTCCGCATCAGCTTTATTAGTGGGCTCAGTGCTGACCATTCTCGGCTTGGTGTCCTATGTCATTGGCGGCAAGGCAGATGCTGCCCGGCGCGCTTGTTATTCCAGCACTTTCGACGCCTTGAATGCCCCGCGCAAGCGAGGTGGCGACAGCCGCATCCGAGGGCGGCACGACACAAGCGCTGACGCTCAAGGGCCGCGAGGTCCAGCCTTCTTTCACGGTGGCCGAGGCCTCAGCCACGGCTGAGATAAACTGATGCGCCCGCGCTTCAAGCTGGGCGCGATCCGCGTGGAGCGCGCCATAGACGAAAAGATCATCCTCCCAATGGGCGAACCCGTCTTGCGCGGGGATTTCGACCTTGCCGAAAAGCCCGGCCACGCGGCGCTGAAGCTCTTGCCGCTGCGCGCGCGCCGCATCGGATTGGTCACGGTCGCCATCGATGCGGAAGACGATCAGGCCAAGGTCTTTTTGCATCGCGGGCGACAGCGACATGAGATGCCCCTGAAACCCGGATTTACTGCCCAAAAGGCTGGGCACCGTGGCCTCTGACACGCTCGGCGCGGCACGGCGGCGCGCGCTGCGGTTTTCGCCCGAACGGCGGCGGTCCAACTCGGATTTCAGCCGCAGGCAACTGCGCATACGGGCCTGAAGCTCAATCCGGTTGAAGGGTTTTGTGACATAGTCGTTGGCCCCCGCCATGAAGGCTTCGGAGAGAGACCCCATATCTGTTCGGCTGGTCAGCATAATGATCGGCACATCGCTCCATCTGTCCAAGGCACGGATACGGGCGCAAAGCTCGATACCATCGATATCGGGCATCATTATGTCCATCAGGATCAGGTCCGCCGTGGCCTCATCGCTTTCGATCGCGTCGAGTGCACTGCGCGGATCGATGAAACTGACGACATCGTCAAAGCCAAGCTCAGAAAGCGTCGCGCTGATGAAATCCTGCGCGATATCCGAGTCGTCGACTGCGATAATTCGTGGGCTCATGATTTTAATTCCACTCGTTAACTCTTTCAAAAACACGCCATCGGCTGTTTTGAAAAACCTCCTCATACCCCGGCATCTGCGATTGCTTCAGCTGCGGGAACCTGCGCAGAATTCTGTCTGCTGTGGCCTGCCCTTCCGCCTGTTGCGGGACCACGATGTACCTTGTGCGCGGCACGCCCCCCTCAAGCGCCCAGTCGTAGGCAGGCTCTCCGGCGATCACCAGCCGGTCGATATTCCCCAGACCGACGACGATCTCGGGGTTTCTCTCAACATCTACCATAATATCAGACTTGTCGCGCAAGAATGAAACGACCTCTCGCGCGGGGCGGGACGCTGCGTTTTCCGCGCCGAGCATCGCGTTGGTCCAAGCGCGGGTTTCGTCATGGGCGACATGGCGCATCACAACCGCCGAGGTCAGCAGCGACAGCGCCAACAGCGCGATGGCAATCGGCTCACGCAAGGACAGGTTCGGCCAAAAGCGGATCGCGGCGACCAAGACCCCCAGCATGGGCGCCAGCGCCATGGCCGGGTCGCCTTCGACATGGAAAAAGACGTTAAGCGTATAGCCGCCCAGCACCGCCCCGACCGCTGCCAAGAGCGGCATGAACAGACGCGGGACCATGATATTGCGCAGGATCGCGATAAGGGCCGCCGGGCCCAGCCCGGCCAGAATGACCAGATGCTCCCCCAAGGTCAGCGGCGTGGCACTTTCCGACAAAAGCGGGATCAGGCGGCTGTCGAAGATCATGCTGACGAACATCAGCGCCCCCACGGCGGCAGCCACGGGATAGAACATTGCCACCAGATAGCCCGTCGACGACACCGCGATCATGCTGGGCCGTGCCGCGACGATCATAAAGGGCATCGCGCCCAGACAAAGCATAAGGCCATAGCTGTCAGACAGGGCCACCACCAAAAGCCCGACGGCCACTTTCATCATATCCGGCGCATTGCCCGTCAGCCGCAGATTGACGATCCCGCGCGCGAAGAGCCATGTGCCCAAGATGCAAAACATCGTCTCAGGCCCATCGGCCAAGGCGCGCAGGAAAAAGGGGTTCAGCGCCAAAAACAACACCACCAGCGCCGAGGTCACGCCCGAAAACCCGCCCGTGTCGCGCAGGTTGAGAAACCACAGGACCAGCAGCCCCGCCCCCACCAGCGCGGAAAGCACGAAGGGCACCGGCACCTGCGTATCGGGCAAGACCGCCTGCCCCAAAAGCGACAGCGCATAGGGCACGGGCGGGTAGAAAGCATCGCTTGCCTTGAACTGCGCCGGCCCCTCGATCTGTACGATTGATTTGGCCCAGAGGTCGGTCACGTCCATCGACAGGAAGCCATGCGCCTCAGTCCAGCCGAGGGTGAGCAAAAGCAGCAGCGCCAGCGCGACAAAGCCGAAAGACCATGAGGCGGCGCGGATCATTGCGCGGCCTCCGTCGCTTCGGCACTGGCTTCGGCCACCTCATTGGCGGTGTGTTTGGACAGGCCGTGCTGGGTCTTTTCCCAATAGAACGGGTTAAAGATCAACTGCGACAGCGCCTTGTAAGAGGCCACGGTCATCAGCACCCAATAGCCTACCACGGTGATCCCCCAAGGGGCCAGATCGGTCCACCTGCGCCGGAAGGGTGCCACCATCGTGAGATAGATCAGCAAGCCATTGCCCGCCAAGAGGTTCACCAACGACAGATAGAGCACCGGCAGCGGGAAATAGGGGGTGATCACCTCGGTCCCGAAGATCAGCCAGATGGCAAAGATCGACCAGAAGACCGGGTTCAACAGGCCCGAGAGCACCGTGCCCCCGATGAAGAAGACAAAGCCAAAGACGCCCGCCGCCCCGACCGATTGCCACAGGTGAATGGGTCTGCGGCTGTGGACGAGGAAGGTCTGCATATAGCCCTTGATCCAGCGCGAGCGCTGGCGCACCCAGTTCGGGATCGAGACATTGGCCTCTTCAAAGGTCGTGGAATCGATGACGCCCACGCGGTAGCCCTTCTGCGTCAGACGAATGCCCAGATCGGCGTCCTCGGTCACGTTGAAGGGATCCCACGCGTTCAACTCGCGCAGCACGTCCATGCGGAAGTGGTTCGAGGTGCCGCCCAGCGGGATCGGCACGCCCAAACGCTCCAACCCCGGCAGCATCAGGTCGAACCACAGCGAATAGTCCAGCGTGAACATCCGCGTCAGCCAGTTCTCCCGCGCGTTGTAATAGTTCAAACGGCATTGGATGCAGGCGGTATTGGGCGCGGATTGGTTGAAGGCAGCGATGACCTTTTTCAACTGATCCGGTTCGGGCTTATCCTCGGCGTCGAAGATCACGAGGAAATCACCCTGCGCATAGCGCAGCGCAAAGTTGCAGGCCTTGGGTTTGGTCTGCGGGTGGGAGGCCGGGACGCGGATGATCTCGAACACGCCTTCAAGGTCGAGCTTGCGCGCCGCGTCGATGGTCTCGTGGTCGCCCTCTTCCAGCACGATCTTGATGTCGAGCTTGGCCAACGGATAGTCGAGGTTGCGCAGCGCTTGGGCAAGGATCGGCAGCACCTCGGGCTCGCGGAACATCGGCACCAGCACGGTATAGATCGGCAGGTCTTCGTCGCGCAGCAGCGATGCCTCGGCCGCGATGGCCCGCGATGAAGTCTCTTGTGCAGCACCGCCGAGCCAGACCAGCAGCGCTTTGAACAGGAAGTTGCCGGTGTAGAACACCGTCAGCAGGACGTTCAGCACGATCAGCGTGACCACGGGGGCAAAGGCCAGCCCCAGCAGAAGCGCCGAGATCATGAGGTAAATCACCAAGATCTGTGGCGGGGTCACGACGTTCTGCGCCGACATGTCGGGGTCAAGCTCGGCCAGCGCAAAGACAGCCTCATGCGAATGTTTCTCGCGGAAGGCGCGCTGCAACTGCCATGACACATCGAAATGCGAGGCCACGACGATGGTCACGCCAGAGCCGTAAACCTCGCGGATATGCAGCAGCGTGCGCGGGCCGGGGCGCGAGGTGGCCACCGTCAGCGTGCCATCCTCTGCCCGGGCAATCGGCACCGTCATGAATTGGTTCATCACCACCGGATCATACTGGCGGATCAGATCGTCATCGGCGCGGTCCTCGATCAGATCGACCAGCGCGAGCCCGTGGTAAAAGGCGATCTCGCGGTAGAGGGTCTGCGTGGTCAGCCAGCGCCGCGACAGAAGAACCTTGACCAGAGAGACATTCCACTCCTCGGCCAGCTCCTCTGCCGCGTCGAGCTGTTCCGCCGTCAGCGCGCCACGGTCAAGCAGCAGCGAACCAATGGCTTCGCTTTCGGCATCCAACGGCACGGTGGCTTACGTCTCGTCTTTGCCGCGACGGGCGCGGTAGACGCGCTGGAACACGATCAGCACAAGCAGCGTCACCAGCACCCAGATGGCCCCCACGATCCAGGGTCGGTACTTGGCCAACATCTGTGCAAGGCTGGTGCGGTCGGGGTAGACGACATCAACGAGCGGGCTGCGGTCGGTGGCGGTGGCAAGGATCACCCCCTCCTGCCCGATCAGCGCCAGATCGCCGCGGTCCAACATCATGGGGCGTTCGGGCGTCAGCTCTGGTGCAGGGCCATTGCCCGGACGCAGCCACAGGCCACGGGTGTCGCCCCGGGTGACGATCTGCACAACGCCAAGCCGCGACAGGTCTTCGCCCGAATAGATCAGGTTGTCTTGACGGTCGCGCACCTCGATCCGGCCCTGATTGAAGGTGATCAGCGGCTCTGCATCGCCGGGGTTCTGGTCAGAGATCACAAAGAAAGGCTCATCCCCCTCAAGCGCCTCGACAGAGGCGCGCGGCAGAATAGGGGCGCGGTCCGGGATCACACTGCCCGCGACACCTGCCAGCCACGGCAGGGTCTGCGCGAAATCAAGCGAAAGCGCGGGGTCGAGCACGACTTGAACGCCATCGGCGAATTCTTGTCTCAGGGTAAAGAAGTCCCGATCCTGCGCTGTGGAATCCGAAAGCAGCAGGGCGCTGCCGGGCAGGATTTGCGCCGGATAGCCCTGCGGTTTGAAACGACATTCGCCGCCCGAGGGCTGGCGCTGGATCGACACGCGCAGCAGGTTATCCCGGCCCAGCAGGCCGTTCGGAACCGAAAAGGTCAGCTGCTCGGGCTTGCCGCTGCCAAGGGGGCGGTTGCCCAACAGCGTGTCATTCAGAAAGACCGAAGCCGTCGCCCCCCGCCCTTCGGGGTCAAGCGCTGCGGCGACATGCAGGTTCACGCCAGACACGCCCTTGCCCGCCGGAAGGTCGGAGGATTGGAACGGCACAAAGAAGTCTTCGGTCGAAACCACGGGACGCGGGGTGAGGTCGCCCTCCAGCGCCGACAGCGGCAAACGGTCGTCAAAGCGGGCCGGTCCCCCGGCCACATCGACCACGGTCGCGCCTTGGTTCGACAGGGGCGACCATTCCGAGACCAGTTGCCACAGCCCCACCTGCGGATCGCTGCCGCGCAGGTTCAAGACGGGCAGGCCCGCTTGATTGTCCACGGTCATTTCGCTCGCCACGCCGGAGGTGGATACGTCCAGTTGGATGACCCCCTCGGACCATGCGCCGGATGTGCTGGCCCCGTCGCCGCCAAAGGTCAGCCGCCCGGCTTCGGCGTCGAACAGCGCAGCGGCGCGGGTCGCAGCGGCCAAGGCGGCGAGGGAGTCGTTGCCCCCGATGGCCAGACGCGTATCCGCAGGGCGCAGCCCGGCGAATGCCGCCGATGTGTCGATCTCAGACGGGTCCAATTGCAAGGTCACGGAAGAGGACGCCGTGATCTCAAGAAAATCGCCCGAAGCGCGTTCGTCCACGCAGACCCGATCGCTGAAAGCCCCGGAATAGGACAGGCCCACGGCGATAAACCCGCCCGACACGTCCTCGGGGCTAAGCGGGACCGGAACGCTCAGCCGCCCTGCCCCATCGGGCAACGCCTGCGAGGTCACCGGACGGCCCGCGACCGCGACTTGCAAATAGCGGTCCACCTCGGTGGTGGAGGCATGTTCAAGCTCAAGCTGCAAACTGCCCGAACTCAGCGCATCCGGGTTGGGCAGCGGGATATAGATCGTCGCATTGCCCGAAAGCTGCCGGAAGGACAGACCGTTTTGAAAGCCAAGCTCCGCCAGATCGAAGGTCCGCGCGATCAGCCCCTCCTGAACCTGCTCAGCAGGGACGCTCACCGCGCCCTCACCCGTGGTTGTTTGGCCGTGAACTTGAAACGGCAGCAGAGCCGCCAACAAACCGATTGCGGGATACTTCATGGAGAGGCTTTCTTAAATTTTTTCAGCGACGCTGCGGGCATCAGACAGAGCCATCTTAATTATACGAATATCGTCAGTCGACAACGGCGAAGAGGATTCATCGGCATCTTCGGCAACGCGCAGCCCTTTGCGCAGGCAGTCTTCAATCTCAGCATATTCCAACATCGCGGCATTGCCAGCCAGATCGTGCAGCATGCGGTGGACCTTGCGCGCCTTGGTCTCGCGCGGGTCAGCCCCGTCCGTCTCCCGGAGCGCGTCAGAGACGGCCTGCAACCGCTCTGGCATGCCTTCGATGAAACGCTTTCGCGTCGCGGCGACGCGTTGTTCATATGTCTCGGTAGGTGCCACAGATCGTCCTTCGTACCCGCCCGTAAAGGAGCCCAGATAGCTCGTTTAGATTATTGTTCGAAACCTGTCAGAATTATGGCGCAATGGGCGATTTTCTAAGTTTTTAAGCGTGAATGCCCAAAATTTGAGCCGTTGAATTTAGGCAACCGCCGCGCTGCCCGGCGAATGCGCAGCCCACCTCACCAGCCGGCGCCCTCAGACCAAATGGAAGGCGGGCGCGACATGCCGCGCCCGCCTTCTCCTATCAGCTATCCAGCGCCGCAAGAATCGCATCGCCGGTGATTGGCAGATGACGCACCCGCGCCCCGGTGGCGTTGAAGATCGCATTGGCAATCGCCGGGGCGATGACCGTGGTGCCCGGCTCTCCGAGACCCACGGGCACTTCCGTGCTCTCGACGAAAGCGACCTCGATCTGAGGCACATCGACCATCCGCAGCGGCGTGTAAGACCCAAGGTTCAGGTCGATGACATTGCCGTCTTCGATCCGCGTGCCCTCATGCAGAGCCATGGACAGACCCCAAAGCGCCGCGCCCTCGCATTGCGCGCGCGCGCCGTCGGGATCGACCACGGTGCCGCAATCAAAGGCCAGCCACATCTTCTCGACCGCGACGTCACCGGTTTCGGCATCCACCGCCAGTTTGACGGCGGCGGCGGTCCAAGTCGGCATGGTGCGCGATTGGCCAAAGGTGGTGGCGATCCCGATTGCCGTGCCCTCGGGCAACTCCGTCTGGCCATAGCCTGACATCTCGGCCACCCGCTGCAAAACAGCCGCTTGCCGCGACGCCCCGCCCACCGCATTGGGGGCGGAACCTGCGTTGATGCCTTCGGCCTTCAGGTGGTCCAAACGGAACTGCAACGGGTCGGCACCGATCTTATGCGCTGCCTCGTCCATGAAGCTTTCGACAGCAAAGTTGGTCCAGCCCGGCCCGACCGAGCGCAACCAACCGGGGCGGAAGGTCGCGTTTGCCAGATCGTTCGAGATCGCCCGCACACGGTGCGCGCCGACGCTGTACCAGTGATCCGCACCGTCGATGGCGAAGGGATCGTAAGGCTCTTCGTTGACACCTTTGGGCATGAAACCCGGTGCCATCACCTGCGTCGGCCAACCGGCGGCGGCGTGATGCTCCATCCCGGTGATGGCCTTGCCCTCATCGAAAGCCATGCGCAGCTTTTGCACCGAAGGCGAGCGGATGCTGTCAAACTGGGCGTCTTCCTCGCGGGAGAAGACCAGTTTCACCGGCTTGCCCACGGCCTTGGAGGCCAGCGCGGCGGGCACGATGTAATCGCCGTTCAGACGACGGCCAAAGCCACCGCCCAGCATATAGCTGCGCATCACGATCTTGTCGGCGGGCACCTCCAGCGCGGCCGCTAGTGTCGGCAAAATCAGCGATTGCCACTGGTTGCCTGCATGGGTCTCCCAAACGCCATCGGCGTTTTGGAAGACGGTCGCGTTGACCGGCTCCATCTGGAAGTGCAGCACGGATTGCGTGGTGTATTCGGCCTCCAGCGTCTCGGCGGCGGCATCGAAAGCGGCGCGAGTCTCGGGCTGCTCGGTATGCAGGATCGACCCGGCATCGCTGTCGATCAACGCGCGAGAGCGGGCGTAGATATCGTCTTCTGAGACATCCGCCGTTTCGCCCGCCGTCCAATCGACGCTGATCTCATAGGTGGCCATCCGTGCGGCATGGAGCGTCTTGCCCAGCACCACGACCCAGCCCGGCACGGTGCCCGAGGGATCATCCAGCACCACGGTCTCAAGGTAGCCTTTGACCTCTTTCGCGGCGCTGTCATCGACAGAATTCACCTTGGAGCCATAGCGCGTCGGCGGCAGCATCGGCACGCCGTAGACCATGCCGTCGACCTTGGCATCCAGACCATAGATCGCCTGCCCCGTGGTTTTCGTATCCAGATCAAGCGGATGCACGTCCTCCCCCACAAGCCGCAGATCGGCATGGGGTTTCAGCGGCAGGGCCGCCAATTCGTCTTCGGTAAAGCTGCGGTCAAGGCCTTCGGCCACCAGATCGCCATAGCTGATGCTCTGCGTGCCATCGCTCACGGCCCCGTCGCGCGCGGTCAGACCGGCGGGATCGACGCCCCATTTGGCCGCCGCCGCTTCGATCAGGGCGGTGCGCCCGGCGGCACCCGCCTGACGGTAGACCGGCCAGCTTTGCCAGATCGACCAGCTGCCGCCGGTGACCATCAGGCCCCATTTCTCAGCCGTGTCGACATGGGTGATGTGCACATTTTCCCACGCGACCTCCAACTCATCAGCCAAAATGCGGGCGATGGCGGTGCCGACGTGCTGGCCCATCTCGGCGCGGATGATGTTGACGTTGACCTGACCTTCGGCGTCGATCCAGTACCACATCGACGGCTCAAAGGGCTGGCCATTGGGCGCGATCGGCGTGCCATCGGGCACGGCAGGGTTCATCGCGGCATTCGACGCTTGCGGGAAGCCAAAGGCAACGCCCGCGGCGGTCATCGACACCAGAAACCCGCGGCGGGTCATCTGCGGTTGCGCGTCGGAGCCTTTCAGGCGGGACATCAGATTAGCCATTGTCGGAGCCTCCCATTGCGGTGGCGGCGTCGCGCACGGCTTGGCGGATACGGGGATAGGTCATGCAACGGCAAAGGTTGCCGGTCATCACCGCGTCGATGTCTTCGTCGCTGGGGTTGGGCGTGCCTTGCAACAAAGACGCCGCCTGCATGATTTGGCCCGACTGGCAATAACCGCATTGCGGCACGCGCAGGTTGCGCCATGCTTCTTGAACCGGGTGCTTGCCCTCTTCGTCCAGCCCTTCAATCGTGGTGACCGACAGCCCCTCGACGTCGCCCAGATAGGTGATGCAGGACCGTGTCGCGGTGCCGTCGATATGCACGGTGCAAGCGCCGCACGCGCCGATGCCGCAGCCGAATTTGGTGCCGGTGAGGCCGATCTCATCACGGATTGCCCACAGTAGGGGCATGTCCGGGTCAGCATCGATAGAAATCGACCGCCCGTTCAATTCGAATTTTATCATGAAGTGGTGTCCCTTGGGGTATGCTTTGCCTGAGGGGAGCGCGCGTATAGCTGCCCTGATTGAGCGGCTGTACATAGGTCTAATGGCCGGGGATGACAGCGCAAGACTGCGCTGATCACGCGATTGTCAGAATGGTCGCGCGCCGCGCGGTCAGACGTGCTGCCCGCCGTTCACCTCGATCTCGGTCCCCGAGACATAGGAGCTTTCCGCGCTGCACAGGAAATAGATCGCCCGCGCGACCTCATCAGGCTGGCCGAGGCGGCGCATGGGGATGTCGCGTACGATCTTGTCGGTGCCCTCGCTGAGGATCGCCGTCTCAACCTCGCCCGGGGCGATTGCGTTGACCCGCACGCCAAGGGGGCCGAAATCATGGGCCATCTCGCGTGTCAGCGCCGCCAGCGCCGCTTTGGAGGTGGCATAGGCCGCCCCGGCAAAGGGATGCACCCGCGACCCGGCGATGGAGGTGACATTCACCACCGACCCACGCCCGGCAGAAAGCTCATCCTGAAGCCCGCGCGCCAGCACCACGGAGGCGAAGAAATTCACATGAAACACCTCGCCCCATGTCCGCAGATCGGTGTCGAGCGTGCTGAGCCGCGCGCCATCCTCGCCCTTGGGTGAGACGCCCGCGTTGTTGACCAGAGCATGCAAAGGGTTACCGCCCAAAAGCCTTTTGACCTGCGCGACCGCCTCGATCGTCTGGTTCGGATCGCTGAGATCGACCTGCACATGGTCCTGCGCCCCGCCCGGCCAAGGGCATTCGGGTGAAAACGCCTGCCGCGAACAGCCGATCACCCGCCAACCCTTGTCGGCGAAAGCCTTGGCCGTGGCATGGCCGATGCCCCGGCTGGCACCGGTCAGCAGCAGCGTCTTTTGGTCGTGATCCACAGGTTTCATCGTCTGATCCATCTTGGGCGCAGCGGCTGAGGTAGCGCCCTAATCGGCCGCCGCCAGCGCGCGTTCATAGTCCTGCCCCGGAATAGCGTCGAGCAGGCTGCGCGTATAGGCGGTATCGGGGTCGTGCAGCACTTTGCTGACCGGCCCCGCCTCAACGATCTGGCCCTTTTGCATCACGATGATCCGATCGCAGATCCGCGCCGCGACGCGCAGGTCGTGGGTGATGAAAAGCATCGACAGATGGAGCCGGGTTTTCAACTCGGCCAGCAAGTCGAGCACCTGCGCCTGAATGGAGACGTCGAGGGCCGAGACGGCCTCATCCGCGATGATGATCGACGGGTCCAGCGCCAATGCGCGGGCGATGCCGATCCGCTGCCGTTGCCCGCCCGAGAACTCATGCGGGAAACGTTTCATCGCGCTGTCGTCCAGCCCGACCAGTTCCAGCAACTCGCGCGCCTTGGCCTTGGCCTCCTTATCCGGGGTGCCATAGGCAACCAGCCCTTCGGTAAGGATGCGCGACACTCGCGCGCGGGGGTTGAGTGACGAGAACGGGTCTTGAAAGATCATCTGCAACTTGCGCCGCTGCGCCCGCAGTTCTGGCCCCGACATCTCGGCGATGTCGACACCGTCCATCAACACGCGCCCCCCGTCAGGGTCAAGCAGCCGCACCAGAGAGCGCCCGACGGTGGATTTGCCCGAACCGGACTCCCCCACGATGCCGATGGTTTCGCCTGCAAAAAGCTCAAAACTCACGTCCTGCACGGCCTTCACCACCCGACGCTTACCAAAAAGCGTACCAGAGCCGGTGGAGAAGGTCTTTTGCAGACCCTCGACTTTCAAAAGTGGGCTGCGTTCGACTTCTGCCGCGGCTTCGGTCTTGGTCAGCCGGGGGATCGCGTCGATGAGGTCGCGGGTATAGGGGTGTTGGGGCTTCAGCAGCACCTCTTGGGCCGGGCCAGCCTCGACGATCTCCCCTTTTTTCATGACGATCACCCGGTCGGCGATATCGGCCACCACGCCAAAGTCATGGGTGATGAAGATCACCGCCATGCCACGCTTGCGCCGCAGGTCTTCGATCAGCTTGAGGATCTGCGCCTGCGTGGTCACATCAAGCGCGGTGGTCGGCTCATCCGCGATCAGGATGTCAGGCTCCAACGCCAAGGCCATCGCGATCATCACCCGCTGCCGCTGCCCGCCCGAAAGCTGGAAGGGATAGGCCCGGATCGCCGCTTCGGGGTCGGGAATGCCGACCTCCTCCAGCAGCTTGAGCGCCCGCGCGCGGCGTTCGGCCCCTGTGAGCGCGCCATGGGCCTCGAACACCTCGGCGATTTGCGCACCGATCCGCATCAGCGGGTTCAGCGCGCTCAGAGGTTCCTGAAAGATCATCGAAATGCGGCTGCCGCGCAGTTTCAACATCTCTTTCTCAGACAGCCCAAGGATCGATTGCCCGTCAAAGGTGATGCTGCCCTTGTCGGGCAGAACCCCCTGCGGCAAAAGCCCCATCACCGCATTGGCCGACATGGATTTGCCCGACCCGCTTTCGCCCACAATGCAGAGGATCTCCCCCGGGGCGAGGTCAAAGTTGATGTCCTTCGCGGCATAGAGCCGATCCGCCCCCATGGGCAGAGCGATAGACAGGTCACGGATGCTAAGCAGGGTCATTCGGATTTCCTCGTCAATCGCGGGTTCAGCGCGTCGTTCAGACCTTCGCCGATCAGGTTCAACGCCAGCACGGTCAGCAGGATCGCCATGCCCGGCAGGAAGGACAGCCACCAAGCGGTGCGGATCACGGTGCGCGCGGCCCCGATCATATAGCCCCAGGACATGATGTTCGGATCGCCCAGCCCCAGAAAGGACAGCGAGCTTTCCAGCAGGATCGCCTGCGCCACCATGAGCGAGGCCAGCACGATGATTGGCGGCAGTGCGTTGGGCAGGATGTGGCGGGTGATGATCTGAAGATTGCCGAGGCCCGACAGGCTCGCCGCCTCAACGAACTCACGGGTTCTGAGCGACAGCACCTCGCCCCGCACCAGACGCGCGACCGGGGGCCATGACACGATGGAAATCGCGATGATCACAAAGGTCAGGCTGGGCTGGAAGATCGCCAAGAGCACGATGGCGAGCGCAAAGCTCGGGATGGTCTGAAAGAACTCGGTAAAGCGCATGAGCGCGTCGTCGATCCGGCCTGCGAAATACCCCGCCGCGGCCCCCACCGGCACGCCGATGGCCAGCGCCACAATGGTCGAGACCAGCCCGACCAGCAGGCTCACATAAGCGCCATGGGCAAGCCCCGCCATGACATCACGGCCAAGCGCATCGGTGCCCAGAAGCAGCCCGTCTTGGGTGAAAGGCGGTAGGAAGGGGCGTTGCACCATTTTCCACGGGCTCTGCGGAAAGAGGATGGGCGCAAGGATGGCGGCGGCTATGACGAAGGTCAGGATAACCAAGCCGATCACCGCGCCACGGTTATAGCTGAAACGTTTCCAAAAACTCATCATGTCGTCAGCCTTATCCGCGGATCAACAATGACATAGATGACATCCGTGATCAGGTTGAACAGCAGCACCATGGCCGCCGAGATGTAGAAGACCCCGAGGATCACGTTGTAATCCCGCTGGTTGATCGCCTCGAACATCAGCCGCCCGATGCCGGGCCATGCAAAGACGGTCTCGGTCAGGATAGCCCCGCCAAAGATTTGCCCGGCCTGAAGCCCGGCCAGCGTGATCACCGGCAAGAGCGCGTTGCGCAGGATGTGCCGCCGCTGGATTACGCCGCGGTTCAGCCCCTTGGCGCGCGCGGTTTTCACGAAATCCAGCCGCGAGACTTCGAGCATCGAGGCCCGCGTCATGCGCATGTAGATCGCCGTGAAGAACAGCCCCAGCGTCGACGCGGGCAAGATCAGATGTTTCGCCACATCCAACACATGAGCGAGGCCGGTATAGCCCGCGCCGATGGTGGAATAGCCAAAACCCGGCAGCCATTCGAGCCAGACCGAGAACACCAGCGTCGCCATCAGCGCCACCCAAAAGAGCGGGGTTGCATAGAACAGCAACGCGAAGGTCGAGATGATCGTGTCACCCCACCGCCCCTGCCGGGCAGAGGCTGCGACGCCGGCGGTCACGCCCAGCACCAACGACAGCACAAAGGCCACCCCGGTCAGCAAGAGCGTCGCCGGCAGGCGGTCGCCGATCATCTCGGCCACCGGCATCTGCTGGCGGAAGGAATAGCCAAGGTCGAGCTGCACCGCGCCTTTGATGTAAATCCACAACTGCATGTAAAGCGGCTGGTCCAAGCCAAAACGCGCCCGCAGGTCTGCAAGAAATTTCTCGTCCGCCGCCCCGGCTTCGCCCGCCATGACCGCCGCAGGGTCACCCGGTGCCGCATGGATCAGCAGGAAATTGAAGACAAGGATCGCCAGCAGGATAAACACTGCCTTGACCAACCTGCCCAATATGAAACGTATCACGCTATCCGCCCCGTGTTGTTCTGATAGATGCCCGAGCCGCCGCGGCGGCTCGGACCTTGAGCGTTGTCGCTCTTGTTACTTATCAAGCCACACGTCGCGGAAACCGTCGTTCACGCCAAAGGCGGTGTTGACCGGGTTCTTCACGTCGCAGCGGTAGATGGTGGGGAAGCCCAGTTCCAAGAGCCAGATGTTCGGCACATCCTCGACGATCGCGTCTTGGATCTCCTTATAGGCGGCCTTGCGCTCTTCCGGGCTGGCCATCAGGGCCGCTTCGGCAAAGAGCTTGTCCGTCTCAGGGTTTTGATAGTTCGCTACATTGTTCCAAGGCGAACCGGGGGCGGCATTGTCGCCCATATAGGTCCGCGAAACGCCAAGCGCGGGATCGCCGTATTGGTAGAGGTAGGTAAAGGCGAGGTCGAAGTCGCGGTCGGCAACCTTCTGGTTCCAGCCCGCCACATCCGAGGGCACGATCTCGGACTTCATGCCGATCTCGCTCAGGTTCTGTTTGACCGCCTCGGCCCAGCGCTGCCAAGTCTCACCGTAAGGCAGGCCCAGAATGCGGATGGTCTCGCCGTCATAGCTGCTCTCTTCCAGCAGGGCTTTGGCCTTTTCCGGATCATAGGAGATATCCGGCGTATCGCCGTCATAGAAACGCGTGGAGGACGACAGCGGCCCGGTCGAAACCTTGCCCAGACCGTTCCACAGCGCGTCCTTGGCGAACTGGCGGTCGACGCCATGCATAATCGCCTTGCGCACCTTCACATCGTCGAGCGGCTTGTTGTCGTTGTTCACCCACATCCAAGACAGCGGGCCGAAATATTCCCAGCCCTTGTCGGTGATGCAGGTATTCTCCATCGCCTGAATGCGCGCCACGTCGAAATTCTCGACCGAGCCGCCGGGCAGCACGTCGACCTTGCCGGTCTCATAGGCCACCGCGCGGGAGGCCGCGTCAGGGATCACATGGTAATAGACTTCGTCAACGTAGGGTTTCCCCTCCATATAGTAGTCTTCGTTCTTCACCAGATGGATGAAGCTGCCTTTTTCCCATTTGTCGAACTTGAAGGGGCCGGTGCCGATGGGCGTATTGTTCGCCTCGTTATTGGCGAAATCCGTGCCTTCATAGATGTGCTTTGGGATCATCGGCGCGGTGCCCGGCTCGAAAATACCGATGAAGGGGCCGAAGGGCTGTTTGAGGTTGAAGACCACCGTGTGGTCATCAGGCGTCTCGATGCTCTCGACATGTTCCATATAGGTGCGCATCCGCGAGTGGCTCTCGCGCAGGAACTTATCCATGGAGAATTCGACATCCTCCGAGGTGAAGGGCTCACCGTCATGGAACACCACGCCCTCGCGCAGCTTAAAGGTATAGGTCTTGCCGTCTTCGGAAATCTCCCATGATTCAGCCAACTGCCCTTCGGGCTGGAGGTCGAAATCATAGCGCAGCAGGCTTTCGTATATATCGCCGCCGACCATCTGTGTCGGGCCGTTCTGCACAAGGCCGATCATCAGGCTGGGCGGCTCGGGCTGGATCACGACGTTAAGCGTGCCGCCGGACTTCGGCTCACCATCCTGCGCGGCCAAAGGCCCGGCCATCGCCAGCGCCAGAACGGCTGCGGTTAATTTAGTGGTTTTTAGCATGTAAATCCCCATTGGTTTTGCTGAAACTCGCCCAAGGGCAGCGTCCGATCTGACGTCGGCTTTTTGCAGTCGCTTGGGTGGTCGCCGCGAGATGGGCGGCGTCTTGGTGGCTCATTCACCTGTGGTGAATGATTGGATGTATCTTATGATCCCCTCCTTTGCGTCATCGATGTCTGCGCGCATTTCCGCAGCTGCGGCTGCGGGATCGCGATTCTCACAGGCTGCAATAATTGCCTGATGATGTCGAACCAGCCCCATCTGCTCTTGCGCATAGTACCCGGCGATTAGCGGCCCCATGCGGAGCCATAGCCCGCTGAGGATGGCCAGCAGGATCGGCATCTCCGCCGCCTCGACCAGCGCGAAATGGAACTCTTGATTATACTTCACCGCCTGCGGCCAGCGCCCGGCCACCGCTGCGGCCTCGTTCCGCTCCACGATCTTTTTCAAGCGGCGGATTTCCTTGGGGCCGACCATCTCAGCGGCGCGACCTGCGGCAAAGCCCTCCAGCTCGCGCCGGATGCTCGCAATTTCAAGATACTGCGCCTCTGTCAGCACCGGCACGCGCACATCGCGCACGCTGCGCTGGACCAAAGCCTCATCCCGCAAGAGCCGCTGCACCGCGTCGCGCACCGGGGTCGAACTGGTACCCAACCGCTCTGCCAAGCCGCGAATGGTGACCTTTTCATTCGGGCGAAGCCTGCCTTCCACCAAGTCCTGACAGACCCGATCATAAATCGCATCGCCCAATGAAACTTGATTGATCTCGGCCATCGCGCCCTCATCCTTACTGGCCGACTTGCCGCCAGTTTTGATGCATGATGCATCATTTCTATTGAGCCTGCAAATTAAAACTGCAATGCTCCGCCGGAACGACATCAGACCACAGGGAATGTGATGAAAGTCTTTTTCGACGAACGCCAGCTTGGCCATGCGCCGACACATTACTTTCGGCGTGGCGCGGCCATGCCGCATCAAGAACAGCCACAACGTGCTGAAATTCTACGCGATATGTTAATCGGCGAAGGGTTCGAGATCAGCAAACCCCAAGACCACGGCCTGGCGCCGATCAAGGCGGTGCACAACCCCGATTACGTCGATTTCCTGCCCGATGCCCATGCCCGTTTCGTCGAAAGCGCGGGGCCGGATGCGCTGGCCATTCCCACCATGCACCCCGGCGTGCGGCGCGGCAAAGAACCCAAAGACATTCACGGGCAATTGGGCTGGTGGATGACCGACACCTCGACCCCGCTGACCGAAGGGTCATGGGACGCGGCCTATTGGTCTGCCCAAACCGCCATTGAGACGGCCCAAACAGTCGCGGCAGGTGCCCGCGCGGCCTATGCGCTCTGCCGTCCGCCCGGCCACCATGCGATGCGCGATTGCTCGAACGGGTTTTGCTTTTTCAACAACGCCTGTATCGCGGCAGAGCACCTGACCCAGACCTTCAAAAAGGTCGCGCTGATCGACATCGACGTGCACACCGGCAACGGCTCGCTCGACATCCTCTATGAACGCGGCGACATCTTCTTTTGCTCGCTGCACCCTGACCCGGCAACATATCCCACCTTCTACCTCGGCCATGCGGATGAGACGGGCGAAGGCGACGGGGCGGGCAAATCGCTGAACCTGCTGCTGGAGCAGGGCGCGAGCCAAGATGAGGTGCTGGCCCTGCTCGACAAAGGTATCGCCGCGATCCGGGAATTTGGAGCCGAGGCGCTGGTCGTCTCGCTGGGCTTCGACATGGCCGCCGACGATCCGCTGGCTGCCGTGAAGGTCTACCCCGACGGCTTTGCCGAAATGGCGCAGCGCTTGGCGGCGCTGAACCTTCCCACCGCATTGATCCAAGAGGGCGGCTACCTTGGCCCCTCCCTTGCCGATAACGCAAAATCATTTCTCACGACATTCCGCGAGGCCACAGCATGAGCAAGACACCCAAAGAAATGAACGGCGCGGAAAGCGTTGTGCGCAGCCTGCATGCGGGCGGGGTGGAGGTCTGTTTCGCCAACCCCGGCACCTCCGAGATGCAATTCGTCGACGCGCTGGACCGCACCAAACTGATGCGCTGCGTTCTGGGCCTGTTCGAGGGGGTGGTGACCGGCGCCGCCGATGGCTATGCGCGCATGGCGGGCAAACCAGCGGTGACCCTGCTGCACCTTGCGCCCGGTTTCGCCAATGCCGCCGCCAACCTGCACAACGCCCGCAAGGCGCGGGTGCCGATGGTCAACCTCGTGGGCGATCACGCGCTGCGGCATCAGAAATACGACGCGCCTCTGTCGGCGGATGTCGAAGGCGCCTGCGCGCCCTTCAGCGATTGGGTGCGTTCGGGCCGTGATGCGGGCAGCTTTGCCGCCGATGCGATGACCGCCCTCGCGGTCGCCCAGGGCAAGCCGGGCAAGGTCGCCACGCTGATCGCACCCGCCGACATCGGCTGGGACGCGGGCGGCCAGATGGCCGAGGTCGTGGCCCCCGCGGCCCCTGCCCCGCTGGACGAAGCCGCGCTTGATGCCGCGGTCAAAGCCTTGGAAAGCGGTGAGAAGACCGTGCTTCTGGTCGGCAGCGGTGTGCTGGAAAACCAAGAGGCGATGGCCTTGCTGCACGGCATCGCGGAAAAGACCGGGGCCGATATCCTCGCCCCAACTTCGAACCGCCGGTTGGAGCGCGGACAGGGGCGGTTTGCCGTCAACAAAATCCCCTATCCGATCAACGCGGCGCTCGAATGCCTTGCCCCTTACCGCCGCGCCATCCTGATCGAAACGCCGCCGCCGGTCGCCTTTTTCGCCTACCCCGAAAAGCCGAGCCTGCTGTTGCCGGTCGATTGCCATAACGTGACGCTCGCCCCCGTCGATGCGGATGGCGCCACCGCATTGGCCGCCCTGGCGGACCGCATCGGTGCGAAACCCGCCACCCCGCGCGACCACGCACGGCCCGCGGCACCACAGGCGGGAGGCATCAGCCTGCAAAACCTCGGCGCAGCCTTGGCCAATGCGCTGCCCGAAGACGCAATCGTGGTGGATGAGGCCGTCTCTTCGGGCGGGGCAACTTTCCCGGCGGGCGAAAGTGCCGCGCCGAACACTTGGCTCGCGCTGACCGGCGGGTCGATCGGCATTGGCATCCCCCTCTCCGCCGGGGCCGCCATCGCCTGCCCCGACCGCCCGGTGATCACGCTGCAAGCCGATGGCTCGGCCATGTACACCATTCAGGCGCTCTGGACCCAAGCGCGCGAGAATTCCAACGTCACCACCATCATTCTGGCCAACCAGTCCTATGAGATCCTCAAGGGCGAATTGCACAACGTCGGCGCCCAACCCGGCCCCGACGCGCTGAGCATGCTGAACCTCGACCGCCCGCAATTGGATTTCGTGGCCATGGCCAAGGGCATGGGCGTGCCCGGCAAACGGGTCGAAGACATTGCCGAGTTGATGCGCACCATCGAAGAGGCCGCGAAAGAGCCCGGTCCCTTCCTCATCGAAGCGATGCTGTAACCCCCCCGAAAGGACACGCCATGCCCCTTGATCCAGACCTCAAGTCTCGCATCCTTCAGGCTGTCGAAGACGGATTTGCCGAACAGGTGAGCTTTACCCAAAAGCTCGTGCAATTGCCCTCCCTGCGCGGCCATGAACATGCGATCCAAGACCTGCTGTTTCGCAGCCTGCAAAGCCGTGGCTACGCGATGGACCGTTTCAAGATGGACCGCGCCGCGATTGAGGCGCATCCCGGCGGATCAAAATACTCGGACGATCATTCCGACGCGCCCATCGTCGTGGGCATCCACCGCCCGCGCGATGAGCGGGGCCGCTCGCTGATCCTGCAATCGCATCTCGATGTGGTGCCCGAGGGTTTGCACGACATGTGGGACGATCCGCCCTATTCGGCCAAGATCGACGGCGATTGGATGTATGGCCGGGGTGCGGGCGATATGAAGGCGGGGGCGGCTGCAAATATCTTTGCGCTCGACGCGCTGCGCCGCATCGGGCTGCAACCGGCGGCGACCGTCTATGTGCAATCCGTGGTCGAGGAGGAATCCACCGGCAACGGCGCTTTGCAGACTTTCCTGCAAGGCTACACCGCCGATGCGGTTTTCATCCCCGAACCCGAAGAGGAAATGCTGGTCCGCGCCAACACCGGCGTCATCTGGTTTCAGGTGCAGTTGCGCGGCGTGCCGGTCCATGTGCGCGAAATGGGCGAAGGGGCCAATGCCATTGATGCCGCCACCCGCGTCATCACCGCCCTGCGCGAGATGGAGGAGGATTGGAACGCCGAGAAGGGCCAGCATCCGCATTTCGAAGACGAAGCGCATCCGATCAACCTCAACATTGGCAAGATCGAAGGCGGCGATTGGGCCTCATCGGTGCCGTCATGGTGCAACATCGATTGCCGCGTTTCCATCTATCCGGGCCGCAGCGCCGAGGACGCCGCGCGCGAGATCACCGAGCGGGTCAAAGCCTTCGCCCAAAGCGACAACTTCCTGTCGAACAACCCGCCCAAGGTGGTCTTCAACGGTTTCCACGCCGAAGGCTATGTGCTGGAGCCGGGCAGCGAGGCCGAAGCCGTGTTGGAACGCGCCCATGAAGAGGCCATCGGCGCGCCGCTGCAATCCTTCATGACGGCGGGCTACCTCGATACGCGGGTCTATGCGCTTTACAACAAGATCCCCGCGCTCTGCTACGGGCCGAAATCGCGCAACATTCACGGGATCAATGAATCCGTCAGCCTCAGTTCGGTCAAGAAGATCACCCAAGCCATGGCGCTCTTCATCGCCGAATGGTGCGGGACCGAAGGCACCACCCCATGACCGAGGCCGGGATCACGCCCCATGGCGGCCTGCCCCCCTTCCTCAGCGGCGTGCTGGTCGAAGAGGCCGGGGCCCAGACCGACCTGCTGGCGCAAGACCCGCCTGCCTTTGACGCGGCCCGCGCGGCAGAGGTCGCGCTGCGCTGCTATGGTATCTCCGGTCAGATCGAACCGCTTGCCGCTGAGAAAGACGCGAACTTCCTGATCACCCTGACCACGGGCGAAAAGGCACTGCTAAAGATCACCAACGCCGCCGAAGACCGTGCGGTGACCGACATGCAGACCGCGGCACTGATGCATCTGGCTGCCGCCGATCCCGAACTGCCCGTGCAACGCATCTGCGCCAGCCTGAACGGCAAAGCTGCCGAGGTCGCCACCGCCGCCGATGGGCAGCCCCATGTCGTTCGTCTGATATCCTTCCTCGGCGGCACCGTGCTCAGCAATGCGACCCCGCAACCGGGCCTCTACCGCGCCTTGGGCGATTTTCACGCGCGGGTCACCCTTGGGCTGCGCGGCTTCTTTCACCCCGCGGGCGGGCATTTTTTGCAGTGGGACATCAAACAAGCGAGCCACCTGCGCCCCCTTCTGGCGGATGTGCGGGACGCCGCGCTACGCCAGCAGTTGCAGCATAGACTTGACCAGTTTGACGCGGAAACCGCCCCGCAACTGCCGCATCTGCGGGCGCAGATCGTGCATAATGACTTCAATCCCCATAACATTCTGGTCGACGCGCTACAGGCGCAGCACCCCGTCGGGCTGATCGACTTCGGGGATATGGTGCATACGCCGCTGGCCTGTGATTTGGCGGTGGCCTGCTCCTATCAACTCGGCCAAGGCACAGACCCGCTCGGCGCCATCTGCGAGATGGTCGCGGGCTTCGCCGCACGGCTGCCGCTGGAGGCCGAAGAGGTCGCGCTTCTGCCCAGTCTGATCCGCTTGCGCCATGCCACCACCTTGGCAATCGGCGCCTCCCGCGCGCGGCGCTATCCCGAGAATGCCCCCTATATCCTGCGCAACGCCGCCGCATCGCAACGCGGGCTGGTCGCGCTCGACCAAGTGGGCGACGCCGCCGCGATCAAAGCCCTGCACCATGCTGCGGGAACGGAGTGACCGATGACCATGATTAACGCCTATGACAGCGCCCAAGCCGAGGCCCTCAGCCCCGCAGACCGCCCCCTGATCGACCGCCGCGCCAAGGCGCTCGGCCCCGCCTATCGGCTGTTCTACGACCAGCCGCTGCATATCACGCGCAGCGAGGGTGTCTGGCTTTATGATAAGGACGGGCGCAGATATCTCGATGCTTACAATAACGTCGCATCGGTCGGCCATTGCCACCCCCGCGTGGTCGAGGCGATCACCCAGCAGTTGGGCGTGCTGAACACTCACACCCGCTATCTGCATGAAAACGTTGTCATTTACGCCGAACGGCTGCTCGCCACCATGCCCGAGGCGCTTGGTCATGTCATGTTCACCTGCACCGGGTCCGAGGCGAATGACATCGCCCTGCGCATCGCCCGCAGCTATACTCGGCGCGAGGGCGCCATCGTCACCCGCCTTGCCTATCACGGGTTGACCGAAGCGGTGGCCGAACTCTCCCCCTCTCTGGGCGACTTCACCCCGCGCAGCCCGCGCATCCGGCTGATCGACGCGCCCGACACGCTGCGCATCCCCGAGGCGCAACAGGGTGCCAAACTCGCCGCCGATCTGGCCCAAGCGATTGCCGAGATGCGCGCCGATGGGATCGAGCCTGCGGCCTTCATCGTCGATACGATCTTTTCCAGTGACGGGCTGCATCCCGATCCGGCGGGGTTCCTGCAACCGGCGGTCGACCTGATCCGCGCCGACGGGGGGCTTTTCATCGCCGACGAAGTGCAACCCGGCTTTGCCCGCACCGGTGATGCCTTCTGGGGGTTCCAGCGCCACGGTCTGGTGCCTGACATGGTCACGATGGGCAAGCCGATGGGCAATGGCTTCCCCCTTTCCGGCACCGCGATGCAGCCAGAGCTGGTGCAAGAATTTGGCGAAAAGGCGCGGTATTTCAACACCTTTGGCGGCAACCCCGTGGCCGCCGCCGCAGGCATGGCGGTTCTCGACGTGATCGCGGATGAGGGATTGCAGGACAATGCCACAGCCGTCGGCGGTTTCCTCAAGAGCGGTTTGCAGGACATCGCGACCCGCTACCCCGAGATCGGCCATGTGCGCGGCGCGGGGCTGTTTTTGGCGGTCGAATGCGTCACCGCGCGCGAGACCAACGCCCCCGATGCCGCCTGCGCCAAATTCGTGGTCAACCATCTGCGTCAGAATGGCGTCTTGATCAGCGCCACCGGGCCGGGGGCCAATATGCTGAAAATCCGCCCGCCGCTTGTCTTACAGCAGGCCGAGGCCACGCTGTTCCTCCACGCAACAGAAGCCGCCTTCGCCGCTGCGCGGGCCGAGGGAGTTTAACCCTGCGGCCCTACTGCGCCTCGCGCAGGGACCGCTCCCGCGCGCGGGCCTTGGTCAGCCATTCCGGGTCCATCTGCGGCACCGATGTCAGCAGCCGCTTAGTATAGGCCTGCTTTGGATCGCCGAAGATCTCGTCACGCCCGCCCTGCTCCACGATCTGGCCATTCTTGAGAACGATCACCTTATGGGCAATCGCCTCAACCGTGGCCAAGTCATGGGTGATGAACATGAAGGTCAGGTCCAGCTCGGTCTGCAACCGCACCAAAAGCCGCAGGATCCCTTCGGCCACCAATTGGTCCAGCGCGCTGGTAACCTCGTCACAGATAATGAACTCCGGTTCGGCTGCCAGCGCCCGCGCGATGCCCACGCGTTGCTTCTGCCCGCCCGAGAGTTCGCTGGGTTTGCGGTCAAGGAAAGCGCGGTCGAGGTCGACCAGATCCATCAGTTCCGCCACCCGCGCCTGAAGCTCTTGCCCCCTGCGGCCCGTGAACTTGCGCACCGGTCGGGCCAAAATCTCGCGGATACTGTGGCGCGGGTTCAGCGAGGTGTCCGCCGATTGATAAATCATCTGGATATTGCGCAGCGTCTCGGCCCCGCGTTTGGCCAGTTGCGGCTCAAGCGGCGCGTCGTTCCAGAAAAACTGCCCGGCGACGGGGGGCAACAGCCCCGCGATGACCCGGGCGAGGGTTGATTTACCCGACCCGCTTTCCCCCACCACCGCAGTGGTCTGGCCGCGCGGAAAGGTGAAGTTGAGATTATCCAGAACCGTCATCGGCCCATAGGCCGCCGAAACCCCCTCGCAGCGGATCAGCGCCGGAGCCTCCCCCGCCTCTGCATAGGGGCGGCGAAACGACCGCACGGCCCAGAGCGAGCGGGTATAGTCCTCTTGCGGGGCGTCGAGCATGGTCTTGGTCGACGCGGTCTCCACCGCCGCGCCATCCTTCATCACGCAGATGCGGTCGGCCATCTGGCTCACCACCGCCAGATCATGGGTGATATAGATCGCCGCCGTGTCATATTGCTCGACGATATCGCGGATCGCCCCCAGCACTTCGATCTGGGTGGTGACGTCTAGGGCGGTCGTCGGCTCGTCAAAGATGATCAGGTCGGGGCGGCAGGCCATGGCCATCGCCGTCATCGCCCGCTGCAACTGGCCGCCCGACACTTGGTGCGGGTAGCGAAAGCCGATCTCTTCGGGGTTGGGCAATTGCATCTGACGGTAGAGCGCGACAGCGTCCTGCTCTGCCGCCGTGCGGCCCGCGACACCGTGCAGACGGGGCGCTTCGGTATATTGGTCGATCAGCGTCTTGGCGGGGTTAAAGCTTGCCGCCGCGGACTGGGCGACATAGGCGATGCGCTTGCCGTGCAACCGGCGCAATTGCCCGCGCCCCATGCCGATCAACTCGGTCCCGTCGAATTCGACGCTGCCCCCGGCAAAGCGCACCCCGTCGCGGACATAGCCCATCGCCGCCAAGCCGGCGGAGCTTTTGCCCGCCCCGCTTTCGCCGACAAGGCCCAACACCTCACCCCGGTCAAGCTCCAGATCGAGCCCCTTGATGATCACATTGGGCCGCGCGCGGCTGCCTGCCTCAAGCCGGAGACCGCGAATGTTCAAAAGATTTCCCATATGCTTGGCCCCTGCTTGGTTAACTTTTCAGACCGCTGGCGCGGTGCAGCATCCAATCGACGATCAGGTTGATCGCAACGGTCAACAAAGCGATGGCAGCCGCCGGGATCAGCGGCGTGATATCGCCAAAGCTGATCAGGGTGGCGTTCTCTTTCACCATCGATCCCCAATCCGCCGTGGGCGGCTGAATCCCGATGCCAAGAAAGGACAGCGCCGCGATAAAGAGAAACACAAAGCAAAAGCGCACGCCGAATTCAGCGATCAGGGTGGACCAGATGTTGGGCAGAATCTCGCGCCGCAGCAGCCACGGCGTGCGCTCTCCGCGCAGCTTGGCCGCCTCGACGAAATCAAGACCGACAACATTCATCGCCGCCGCGCGCGACAGACGGTAGACAGGGGCCACATAGATCACCGCGATAACACCGACCATATTGGGGATCGAGGGGCCGACAATGGCCAAAAGCATCAGCGCCAAGATCAGCGGCGGCACGGCCATCAGCACATCGACGAGCCGCGACAGGACTTCATCCAGCCAACCCCCTTTGAGCGCGGCCAGCATCCCCAACGTGGCCCCGACCGAAAAGGAAATGGCCGTGGTCAGCAGCGCCAGCCCGACCGTATTGCGCGCGCCAAAGATCATGCGTGACAGCATATCGCGGCCAAGATTGTCGGTGCCAAGCGGATGCGCACCACTCCACGGCAGATAGGCGTCGCCCACCACCTCCGTCTCGCCATAGGGCGCGATCCACGGGGCGAAAAGTCCGGTGATGGCCACGAGGACCAGCACCACCATCCCAAAGATCGCCGAAGGAGGCGCGGATTTCAGCAAAGATTTCATCGTTATCTCCCGTGCCGCAGACGCGGGTTCGACATGATCGAGATGATGTCGGCCAGAACGTTCAGCGTGATATAGACAGCGGCAAAGAACAGCCCCACGGCCTGCACCACCGGGAAATCCCGGCTGGAGACGGCATCGACCAGTAACTGGCCAAGACCGGGGTAGGAAAAGACGACCTCAACCACCACCACGCCGACCACCAGATAGGCAAGGTTCAGCGCCACGACATTGACGATCGGCGCCAGCGCGTTGGGCAGCGCGTGTTGCAGAATGATGCGCCAGCGCGGCACGCCCTTGAGGCGGGCCATCTCAATATAGGGCGAGGCCAGCACGTTGATGATGGCCGCCCGCGTCATCCGCATCATATGCGCCACGACCACCAGAATAAGCGTCAGCGCGGGCAGAAAGCTGCGATAGAGCGCGTCCCAAAGCCCCGTGGCGCTGTCGATCCGTGCCAGCGTGGGGAAGACGCCCGCTTTGATCGACAAAAACAGGATCAGGACATAGCCCACGAAAAACTCGGGCATGGAGATGGCGGAAAGCGCGGTCAGGTTGACGCCGCGGTCAAACAGCGTGTTGCGCCACAGCGCCGCCAGAAGCCCAAGGATCACCGCCAGCGGGGCGGCGATGACGGCGGCATAGACGGCCAGAAACATGGTATTGGCAAGCCGCGGACCCAACAGCTCAGACACCTCGCGCCCCGAGGCCAGAGAGGTGCCGAAATCACCGCGCAGCACACCGCCGAGCCAATCGAAATACCGAAGATGCGCAGGCTGATCGAGGCCAAGCTCGGCGCGAAAGGCCGCGAGGGTCGATTCAGTCGCCGATTGGCCAAGGATCTGCTGCGCCAGATCACCTGGCAAGAGTTCGATGCCAACGAACATGAGGGCGGATACGACAAAGAGGGTCAGAATGCCGAGGGACACTCGGCCGATAACAAGCTTCTGAAGCCGGGACATTTTAAGGTTTTCTCCGGCCCGGGGCGGGCCATTGGTGCGGGAAACGGACGGCCCTTGGGGGCCGCCCGCGTGAAGCTGTGGCTTAGGACATCCACCAGCGTTCAATGAAGCGCTGGCTGTCGAGATCCCACATCTCGGACACTTCCTCGGGCATCTGAACGCTCTCGCTCATGGCCGAGACATATTGACCAAAGGCCGGGATCAGCGCGCCGCCCTGCTCTTTCACGATCTTCTGCATCTCGCCGTACATCTCGGCGCGGCGGGTCTGGTCCAGCTCGGGCCGGGCCTGCAACAGCAGCTCATTGAAGCGCTCGTTGTCCCATTTGGTCTCGTTCCACTCCGCATCGGCGGCATAGCCGGTCGAGAACATGAGGTCAGGCGTCGGGCGACCACCCCAATAGGAGCAGCAGAAGGGCTTTTGCAACCAGACGTTCGACCAATAGCCGTCATCCGGCTCGCGCTTCACGTCGATGTTCAGCCCCGCAGGCCGCGCGCTTTCGGCGAAGAGCACGGAGGCATCCACGGCCCCGTTGAACGCCGCATCCGAAGTCGAGAGCGTCACGTCGAGGCTTTCCAGCCCCGCCTGTTTCAGATGGTACATCGCCCGCTCCGGATCATAGGTGATCTGTTCCAGATCGTCGTTGTAATAGGGCATGGAGCGCGAGATTGGTTGGTCATTGCCCACGGTGCCATAGCCGCGCAGCACCTTTTCGATCATGTCTTCGCGGTTGATGCCGTATTTCAGCGCCATGCGCACGTTCAGATCATCGAAGGGCGCCGTGTTGGTCTGCATCGGCATGATGTAATGCAGCGTGCCGTCCTGGGTGTGGATCTTCACATTGGGCGCGCGGCCCAGAAGGTTGATGGTTTTGAGGTCGGGCCGGTCGATCAGGTCGACCTCACCGGTCATCAGCGCGTTCATCCGGGCCGCCGGATCGCCGACTTTCAGGATCACGACCTTGTCGAAATGCGCGCGGCCTTCTTTCCAGTAGTCATCGCGGCGCGAGAGTTCGACCCGCACGCCCGGCTCAAAGACATCGATCACATAGCCGCCGGTGCCGATGCGGCTGTTGGGGTCAATCGTGCCATCGCCGGTGTCTTGACGAATGCCGAGGTGGTAATCATTGAAGATGAACGGGAAATCCGCGTTCCCGGCGGCCAGTTCAAACACCACAACCTTGTCGCCATCGGCGCGGATGTCGGTGATCTGCTCAAGCAGCGGTTTGATACCGGATTTGGACTCCGGCCCCATGTGGTGACGGATCGAGGCGATCACGTCATTCGCTGTCGCCGTTTTGCCGTCCGAGAATTGCGCGTTGTCGCGCAGGCGGAAGGTCCAAGTGGCGGCATCGCTGCTGGCTTCAAAGCTTTCCGCAAGGTCGGGCTGTGCGGTGCCATCGGGGGCGATCTCGGTCAGGGTGTTGAAGACCGCGTAGCCGCTGGCGAACATGAAGTCGTTGTTGAAGGTCGCCGGATCAAGGCTGTCGGAAGTGGAGCCTTGGGTAAAGCCCACCCGCAGGGTGCCGCCCTTCTTGGGTTGCGCCTGTGCCCGCGCTCCGCGTGGCAGGATCAGCCCTGCCCCCACGGCGGCGGCGGTCCCGGCTAGAAAGCTGCGACGGCTCGGGCCGTTTTGACGGTTTGTGAAATTGGTCATTGTATCCCCCTTTGTTTGTTTTCTTGCTCGAACGCTCTGACAAAGCGCTCGGCGTCTTGCTGCGGTGCCGCGTCATTGGCCGCCGCCCTCGCACTGGCATGGGCGCTCTGCCCAGCTGCAGGCGCTGTCGAAACACGCGGCCAAAGGATGGCGCGCGCCCCTCTGCGCTGCGATCCGTCGCGGCATTTCGCCCGCCGCAACGATCTTGGCCATAGGCATAGCCGGTTCCGACGCCGGGGTATAGATACCCCGGTCGCCTGTCGCGAAGTTACGTTACGGCTAGTGATGTTTTACGGGAAGATCAAGATGTTAAGGGGTGGCGGGTGAAAGACCTCCCCCGCCGCCCCCTCCTGCGACCGCTGCAAACCGGCGGTCGGTCGGGGCTACAAGCCGCCTTAGAAATCCCTTAGCTTTGGCCGCCCGTTCACGGAAACATTGTCGATATCCTCAAGCTTAAAGCCACGCACCAAGGACGGTATCATCATGCAGACCAGCACAAAGATCGGCAGCCCCACCACGGTGATCACCTGCTGCAAGGCGGTCAGCCCGGTGTCGCCGGTCAGCAGGATCAGCATCGCCGCGACCAGCCCTTCGGCAAGACCCCAAAAGACCCGCTGGCGCACGGGGCCGGGTTTGGCATGGCCGGTGCAAAGCATATCGACGACCAGTGAAGCGGAGTCCGACGAGGTGGCAAAGAAGATCGCCACGATGATGATCGCCACGCCTTGAACGAAGAGCGTGAATGGGAAATGCTCAAGGAAGACGAAAAGCGCGAGGGGTATGCTCTCTGCCACCGCCCGGCTGATCTCGCCCGCCTGATCGCCCATCGCTTCCCGCGCCGCCGTGCCGATGCCGTCAAAGCCGATGGCCTGCCAGCCGAAGATCGAGAACCAGATCAGCGTGAAGGCCGTGGGCGCAAGCAGGACACCAAAGACAAATTCCCGAATGGTCCTGCCCCGTGAAATCCGCGCCACGAACAGCCCGATGAAGGGCGACCAAGTGACGGTCCAAGCCCAGTAAAAGACCGTCCAATCCCCTTGCCAGCCCCAATCCCCGTTCGACGGGTTTCGATTGGCCAGCATATCGTTCCAAAAAGCCAGCCGTGGTAGGTTTTGCAGGTAAAGGCCCGCAGTTTCGACAATGCCACGCAAGAGAAACAGGGTCGATCCGGTCACCAGCACGAAGATCATCAGCAGAACCGCCATGCCGATGTTGATATTCGACAAAAGCTTCACCCCGCTGTCGAGCCCCGCCACGATTGAGCCGACAGCGACCATGGTCAGCACGGCGAGGATCATGATCTTCAGAAAGGTCGAAGCATCCCAGCCAAAAAGCTCGGACAGCCCCGCCGCGATCTGCGAAGAGCCGAGACCGAGAGACACCGCCACGCCGAAGATCGTGCCCAAGATGGCCACGATATCAATGGCTTTGCCCACCGGCCCGTGAATACCCTCACGCAGCAGGGGATAAAAAACCGAGCTGACGCGCACCGGCAGATCATAGCGGTTGATGAAATAGGCGAAGGCCAGACCGGGCAGCGTGAAAATCGCCCAAGTGTGCAGCCCAAGGTGATAGATCGCGATTGAAATCGCATCTTTCGCCGCCTGTTCCGAATAGGGCTCTACCCCCGGCAGGGGCGGTTTCTGGAAATGGCTGATCGGTTCGGCCACGCCCCAGAACATGAGCACGGTGCCAATGCCCCCGGCGAAAAGCATGGTGAACCACGATAGGTTCGAATACTCCGGCTCAGACCCTTTCGGCCCCAATCGAATATGGCCGTGGCGCGAAGCGGCGGCCCAAATCAGAAAACCCAGCCAGACATTCACGCCAAGAATGAAGAACCAGCCAAGATTGGTCACGACCCATGCCCGACCCACGGCAAAGATGTCTCCGATGGGTTCGGGCACCGCGATCAAGAGTAGAACGAAAAGCGCGGCGAGCCCGGCTGAAATGAAAAAGATGACCGGGTCCGTTTTCAGACCAAGACGCCGTGCGAGATTTTCCACGTATTTTTTCCTTTATTGTTCGTTTCCTTGGTCGGCCCTGCGACCCCTCTAGGGCATCACCGGGGCCTCGCCTTTCGATGACATGTCCGGCTCATCACGGCTGCGGATCTCCATATTCCCGCGCAGACGCGGCAGGGCTTGAGGATGCTCTTTTTGCAGCCAATCGATCATCTTCTCGCGGATTTCACAGCGCAGATCCCATGCCTGTGGTGAAGTCCGGGCGCTAACAAGGCCACGCACGGCGATACTGTCTTTCTCGGTCTCGGAAACCTGCAGGTTGACCACCTGCCCGTCCCATAGGGGGGAGGCTTTGGCCAGTTCCTCAAGCTTCGCGCGCATTTGGCCAATCGGCACCGTGTAATCGAGATACCAAAACACCGTGCCGATGATCGACGCGCTTTCACGGGTCCAATTCTGAAAGGGCTTTTCGATAAAATAGGACAGCGGCACCACCATGCGCCGCCAATCCCACAGACGCACGACGACATAGGTCGCGAAGATCTCTTCCACCCAGCCCCATTCGTCTTCGACGATCACCACATCTTCAAGCCTGATCGGCTGGGTGATTGCGATCTGTAGCCCCGCGATAAGGTTGGTCAGTACGGGGCGCGCCGCCAACCCGACGACCAGACCCGCCGCCCCGGCCGAGGCGAACAGACCCGCCCCGTATTTCTGCACGCTTTCAAAGGTCAACAGCACCCCAGCGGCGGTGAAAATCCCCAAGATGATGGTCACGGTCCGGCGCAGCACGCGCGCTTGGGTCACGAACTTGCGGGCCGAAAGATTGTCTTCGACATCCAACCGATGCCGCCGCACGGCGCGTTCCGCGAAATGATTGGTCAGAAGGATCAGCGTCCAGCCGACGAGGATGATCAGCAATACCAGAAACAGATGCGCCGCCCCGTCCTGCCAGCCGTAAAGCCGCACATTGGGCAGAACCCAAGCGAGTGCTGCGACCACGGCGGCAAGGCGCAGCGGCCTGCGCGCCCGGCGCAGCAAGGACCGCCCGGTGATGTTCTTTTCCGAGATTACGCGGTCGAGGATACGGTATCCGATCCAATGCACCGCCAGCCCCGCCGCACAGGCCAGAAGCACGGCAAGAAGGGGGCTGACGAAATCGGGCGCGGCCTCAAGCTGCGTTGAAATACCCGTCGCTATGCGGTCCAGCGTCTCCATCGCTTAGGCCCACCAAACCACCATCGCCAGCGTGGCCACGACAAGCAGCCCGGCCCAGAGGGTGCGATCCTGCCACAGCGGTTTCTCCCATTGAGTAAAGATCTCCTTGGCTTCTTCCCCCTGCCAGACAAGGTCTTCGATATTCTCTTTTTCCTTCGGCGAGGTGGCGTAGGAAATACCGAAATGCAGGATGATCCCGATGGTCATCATGATCGAGGACATCACCGTATAGTGGATTTCCGGCAGCCCCATATAGGCCCAGTAATTCGTCACCTCTTTCAACACGAAAAGCGGAATGCCGATGATGAGGCCAAACATGATCGTCCAAAACGCGCCGTTGCCGTTCAACCGTTTGAACATCAGGCCGAGGATATAGACCACCACGATGGTCGGCACGATATAGGACAGCGAGGATTGGAAATAGCTGAACAGGCTTTCAAACCCGGCAATCATCGGGGCATAGATCGCGCCGAAGACCATGACACCCGCGGTGACCAGTTTGCCCATCCAGACCTGACGCTCTTCGCTCACGTTGAACATCGGCTCGGCAAAGTCCTTTACCACCAAGGTCGAAGCAGAGTTCAAGGCAGAGTCGAGCGAAGACATGATCGCCGCGATCAGTGCCGCCATAATCAGGCCGCGCACGCCAATCGGCATCAGCTCAAACGCCAGCGTGGGGAAAGCAAGGTCAGGCGTTTCAAGATCGGGGTAGAGCTTGAGCGCGATCACCCCCGGCAGCACCATCAAAAAGATGTTCGGCAGTTTCAGGAAACCGGCGAAGATCGCCCCGATCTGCCCTTCTTTCAGGTCCTTCGCGCCCAGCGTCCGCTGCACGACGAACTGGTTGATCGTCCAATAGTAAAAGCCGAGCAAGATAACGCCCAAAAGCCCCGTCCACGGCAAGAAATCATCGTCCGCGGGCAAGATCATATGGGTCATATCCTCGGGCGTGCCGGTAAACAGCTCCTCCCAGCCGCCGATCTCATCAAGGCCGATCCAGAACAGGGCGGCGGCCCCGATGATCAGCAAGATCGCCTGCACCGTATCGGTCACGACAACCGCCGAAAGACCGCCCAGAATGGTGTAGATGCCCGCGACCAAAGCCAGCACGGCGACGGCGGCCCAAAGGTTGAGGTAGCCGGTGACATTCGAGATCACCAACCCACCCGCATAGAGGGCGCCCGCCGTATCGATGAACATGATGGCGAGGATGGTGAAAAGCGAAAACGCCCGGCGCGAACGGACGTCATAGCGCTCTTCCAGAAATCCCGGCACGGTCGAGATTTTCGCCCGCAGGTAGGACGGCAGAATGAAGATCGCGAATAGGATCAAGACCAGCGCGGCGGTCCATTCATAGTTGAAAATGACGACGCCATTCGCATAGGCCCCGCCCATCAGCCCCACAAAACTGGAGCCGGACATGTTGGAGGCGAAAAGCGAGAAACCAATCAGATACCAAGGCAGCGACCGACCGGCGAGGAAGTAATCCTCAGACCCGCCTGATTGTTTGCGCGAAACGTAAATACCATGGGCAACGACACCGATAAAATAGGCCACCACAATCGCATAGTCGATCAGGTGTAGATCAAATTTCGCGCTCTCCATCTTGCTCTCCTAAAATATTCTTTGCGCTCAATTCCGAGGTTGGCCCGCGCGGCCTCTGGCTCAGTTGTCCTCTTCCCAAGGTTCCATTTCCTGCAATTCCTTCTCGGTCGCCGAGACATAGGCCCGCAGATCGTCCCCGCCCAAACGGCGCAACTCGATCATATCCAGCGGCACGGCGACCTGCGTTTCGCCCAATCCGAGGAAGCCGCCGATGTCGAGGATCACCATTTTGATCTGGCCATCTTCGCTAAAGGTGACCTGCGAAATCTCACCAATCCAATTGTCGTTCTGGCCAAAGGCCGCGAGCCCGAGGAATTCTTCGGAATCCAGATCGCTCAATTTAACGATCTCGATCTTTTCGCCGCCCTCGCGCATATCGGCGGCGCGCAGGCGCACGTCGTCTTCGTTGTATTCCGGGGCGGATTTCAGGTCTTCTTTCTGCCCGGTATAGAGCAGGAAGAACTCGTTCTCTTCATCCGCATCCGGCAGGAAACGCAGATCATCAAGGGACAGCACCCGCGTGGCCCCCTTGCCGAGAAACCCGCCTGCATCGACGATGATGCCGCGTAGTGTCCCATCGCGGCTGATGACGACTTCGGACACCTGCCCGGCCATGGTCCAGCCTTCCAATGGCTCTTTCAATTCTTCGAGGTCGATCTCGGCCAGCGGCTCATCCTTTGCGGGCAAGAACAGCTTGTGGCCATTCAGGCTCGACAAGGCGATCATCGTGTCTTGGGGAATGAATTGCGGTGTCTCAGTCTCGGATCGCAGTGCCGTGGCGGCAAGGCTGCCAATCAGCGTAATTGCTAGAAGCGGCGCGTTTCTCATGATTATCTCCTGCTGAAAATTCGGTCGGGCAAGGCCGGTAGCATCATGGGGATAACGGGATTTTGATGAGATAGTTCCCTTGTTACGTGAATTTAGAGAACCTGCACCGCAAGCGCGCCTGCGTAGATCACCAGAAGGCCGATACTCTCCCAACCAATCCCTTTGCGCTGCCGGAAGATCAGGCCAAGGATCAGAACCGCCGTCATCATCATCGCCACGGTGAGCCAAAACAGGTCATCCGCAGTGATCGCGTGATAGAGCGATCCGTCGCGATAGCCGATGTCCGACAGGGTGAGGAACAGCGTGTCGAACGTATTGCCGCCGATGATCCCGCCCACGGCCAATTGCAGCGCCCCGCGCCGCACCGCGACCAAGGTGGTGACAAGCTCAGGCAGAGACGTAAGCACCGCCGTCATCGTGGCCCCCACCACGGTATCCGACAGGTCAAACCGGTCCGAGATTTCCGCCGCGATCCGCGCCACGGCGAAGCCGGAAAGACCCATGAGCACCAGCAAGATCAGAAAGGGCACGACCAATGCGCCCACGGGTTTCTCGGCCTCTTCATCGTCCTCAGGCTCATCCGCGCGGGTGTCCGAGGTGGACACTGGGTGCCACATCGGCTCTTCCCGCAGCCGGGCGGTGGCGCGCATGCCATAGGCGTAGAGCGCGAACAGCGCGACACTGGCGGGATGGATGCCCCAGAACGCCACCTCTGGCGCGGTGAAGGCCATCAGCGGCACCGTCAGCAGAAGCAGCAGCAGCCCCGCCTGAAAGACATTGGCCAGATCAGCCGCCGCATGTTCGAGGTTGGCCCGCCGATAGATCATGTCCGCCAAGGCCAGAAAGGCCGTCTGCGCCGCGATGCCCCCGATGCCGTTCGAAAAGGCCAAAGATGCCCGCCCGTCCAGCGCTGAGGTCAGTGAGACGACGGTGCCAGACATGGAAGTGGCCGCGCCGAGCAGGGCCGCGCCAACCAGCGCCTCCCCCCAGCCGGTCCGGTCCGCGATCTGGTCGCTGAGCCCCGTCATACGGTAGCCGGTCACGAGAATGACAAGCCCGGCGAGACCGCCAAGAGCGAAGAGGATCGGGGTGGAAAGGCTTGCAAACATGCCCGGTCAACGCGCGAGGGGGCGATCCGTTCGCGCCAATTAGTGAAAAAGTTCACAAAGTTCCGGAACCCCACGGGAAGTTTACCGTTGATGTGATGCAGACCAAAATTTCAAGCGGAGCCGCAATTTATGGCAAAGCTCTTTTCACGGCGAGCTATTTTAGCCCAAATCGCACTTGGTACAGGTGCCGCGACTGTCGGATTACCGGTGCAACACGCCTTTGCCGCCCGCGATGACCGGCCTTGGGCGTTTTTTAAGAATGACGAAGCACAGTGGATGGCTGCCGTGGTCGACGTGTTCATCCCGCAGGATGAGTTCCCCTCAGCCTCGCAAGCGGGCGTCGTCGACTTTATCGATTTCCAGATGGCCACCGCTTATGGCGCGGGCAAAGGTCTTTATCTTGAGCCGCCTTTCCCTGAGGGCGCCGTGGCCGAGCAGGGCTATCAGCTTGAATTCACACCGGCACAACTCCTCCGTCAGGGGATAGAACAGGCGCGCCAGCTGGGTGACTTCGCCACGATGGACGCCGCAGCCCGCGCCGATCATGTCGAAGAGCTATCGAAGCGGGATGACTTTATCGGCACGCTGATTGCGGAACTGTGGAAGCTGACGCGACAAGGCTATTTCGCCGATCCGATCTATCTGGGCAATCATGATTACGCCGGCTGGCGCATGGTCGGGTTTCCGGGCGCTCATGCCTATTACACCGAGCGGGTCGACGCCCACGAACGCTCGGTCACGCCGCCGCCACGCGGCATTGCCCATGATCGTGGCGGCTCCCCCTACCCGCCCCGCGCGATTGGCGGAGGGTCTGACTGATGGCACCCAGAACGCTTCCCAAAACCGATGTCTTGATCATTGGCGGCGGCTGGACCGGTCTGACTGCCGCCTACGAATTGGCCCATGCCGGGCAGCGCTGCGTCGTGCTGGAACGCGGCAAACAACGCCATACCGCCACATCTTTCGGCGCGCCCGAGGAACATGACGAACTCAAATACGCCCACCGCTACGAACATATGGTCGACGTCAAGAAAGAGACGCTGACCTTTCGCAATAATCGTGACCAACAGGCGCTGCCAATGCGGCGGCTGGGGTCCTTCCTGCCCGGATCGGGGCTTGGCGGCGCGGGCATTCATTGGAACGGCCAGCTGTGGCGGCCCCTGCCCTCTGACCTTGAAATGCGCAGCCACTACGAGGACCGCTACGGCAAGGATTTCATCGGCCCCGAGCTTAGCATTCAGGATTGGGGCGTCACCTATGACGAGCTTGAACCCCATCTCGACTTCTTCGAACGGATTTGCGGAGCCGCCGGGCAGGCTGGCAATCTAAACGGCGAGGCGCTTGCCGGGGGGAACGTTTTTGAGGGGCCGCGCAGCGCGGATTACCCCAACCCGCCAATGCGCCAGCCGATCTCCAACACGCTCTTTGGCGAAGCCGCCGAGCGGATGGGGTTGAACCCCTTCCCCATGCCCTCGGCCAATGTGACCAAAGCCTATGTGAACCCCTATGGCGCGCAGTTGCACCCTTGCACCTATTGCGGCTTTTGCGAGCGTTTCGGCTGCGGCTACTATGCCAAGGCCGACCCGATCATCTGCGTCTATGACCGGATCAAGGACCACGAGAATTTCGAGATCCGCCTGAACGCACAGGTGTTGCGCATCGAGAAGAGCGAAGACGGCAAGACAGCGACCGGCGCGATCTACCTCGATGAGAACGGCGAAGAGGTTTTCCAGCCCGCCGATACGATCTGCATGAACGCCTATGCGCTGTGGAACGTGCATCTGATGCTCGTCTCCGGCCTTGGCAAACCCTATGACCCCGAAACCCGCACCGGCGTCGTTGGGCGCAACTACAGCTATCAAACCGTGGCCGGGGTCGATGCCTTCTTCGACGACAGCGTGAAAACCGACCCCTATATGGGCGCGGGCGCGCTCGGCGTGGTGATCGACGATTACAACGGCGACAATTTCGACCATAGCGATCTGGGCTTCGTCGGCGGCGGCTATATCGCCTGCAAGCAATACCACGGCCGCCCCATCGGCTATCAGCCGGTGCCCGAGGCCACGCCGAAATGGGGTGCGGAGTGGAAACGCGCGGTGCGCGAGAACTACAATCATCACGCTGATTTGGTGGTGCATGGCTCCTCGGTGTCGACGCCCGAGAATTACCTCGACCTCGATCCGACATGGACCGATGCCTACGGCCGCCCGCTGCTGCGCATGACCTTCGATTTCCCCGAGAATGACCGCAAGATGTCAGACTATGTGATGCAACGCGCGATGGAGGTCGCCCGCGAGATGGACAATGTGACTTCCGTCAGCGGCAGCAACAACGCGGCGATCGACAGCCACTATGACATTGTCCCCTATCAGACCACCCATAACGTCGGCGGCGCGGTGATCGGCACCGACCCCGAGACCAGCGTGGTCAACCGCTATGGCCAGATGTGGGACCATCACAACGTCTTCGTCTTCGGCGCCTGCCTGTTTCCGCAGAACCTTGGCTACAACCCCACAGGGCCGCTGATGGGCCTCGCCTATTGGACACTCGAACACATGAAACGCGACTACCTGCCGAACCCCGGCCCCTTGATGGATGCCTAAGACAGATCGAAAAGGACCGCCCCATGACATTCCGTACCGTTCTGACGACCTGTAGCGCGATCGCCGTTCTCGGCATTTCCGCCGGTTTCATCCGCGCCCAGAATTACGAGGCCGCCCCCGGCATTTCGGCGATGGAGCAACGTTTGCAAGACGACGTTCTGCGCTTCAATGCGACGGTGAACACCGAGGTCGACGACGATGTGCTGGAGCTGGGGCGGCTGGTCGCCATGGGCGGATCCGAGGCGGGCGACAGCGGCATGGCCTGCATCACCTGCCACGGCGGCGATGGCGCAGGCGACGGCTCGGGCGCCTTTCCACGGCTGGCCGGTCAGGCTGGGTGGTACACTTACAAACAGCTCAAGGACTATGCCTCGGGCGACCGGCAGAACCGCGTCATGTCGGGCATCGCCAAGAAGCTGACCGAAGAAGAGATGGAGGCAGTCGCGGCCTACTACGCCACGATCTCGGCTCCTTACACCCGGCCCTTGGGCGATGTGGACGGCATGACATTGCAATGGGGCGGCCAGCTTGGCGCGGTCGGCTCGGCTGAGCGCGGCGTGCCCGCTTGTGTGAATTGTCACGGGCCAAGCGGCCTCGGCAACCCGCCCTCGGTGCCCTACCTTGCCGGGCAATATGCCAGCTACATGGCGCATCAATTGCAGATGTGGAAAGAGGGCAAGCGCGACAACGATGTGGACAACGTCATGTCCGCCATCGCCAAGAAGATGACCCAGAAAGACATCGACGCCGTCAGCGCCTATTACAACCGTGTCCGCCCGACGCAGCCGCTGCCGCCCGAGACGTCACCGCTGTTGGAGCCTTCCACGGCGCCGACGCAGTGAGCTGAGGCATGCGCGTCTTCACCGTCATATCGGTTCTGTTGCTGACCACCCTCGCGATGGTCTGGTCCGCACTGCCGCCGCAAAGCAGCCTTGCCGCCGCAGTGGCCGATCCGATGCGAGAGGCCTCTCGGCAGGTTTCGGACTGGGCCCGGATCAACATACGCCAAGGTCTGGTGGAAAAGACCCCGGATTACGAAGCCGCCTCGCGCCGGTTTCTGGATGCCGACCCGCAGCGCGGGGTTGCCCTGATCCGGCTTCATGGCTGCGGCGCTTGCCACCGTGTGCCGGGGCTGCGCGATGCCCAAGGTACCGTTGGCCCTGATCTGCATGATTTCGCCCGACAATCCTATGTGGCGGGCGTCTTGCCGAACCGCCCCGGCGATCTGACCCGTTGGTTGATGAACCCGCCCGCCCATAGCCCTGAGACCGCCATGCCGAACCTTGGCCTGAAACGTGACGAAGCGCGCGACATCGCTGCCTATCTTTTGGGATCGGAGGTGCGCGAATGAGCGAGACCGCACAGTCCACGCTTGGCGAATACGGCGTGCAATCCGCCCTGGCGCCTGAAGGGGTTGGCGCCACGGCGATCAACGGGCTGACCATCGGCATGACGGTCGCTTTCGGCGTGGTCTTCGTGCTGCTGCTGCTCTTCGTCTGGGGCGTCCTCGCCGGTAAGCTCGCGCCGCGCAAATGGTGGATCTGGGCGGGGGGCATTGCCCTGCCGCTCGTCTCGGTTCTGATCCTGATGGGCTTTTCCACCGTCATCCTGCAACGCATCACCTTGGAAGACCCCGAGGCGCTGGTCATCGAAGTGACCGGCAAACAGTTCTGGTGGGACGTGGTCTATGACCCCGAAGGCTGGGCCATGCGCGGCGCCAATGAGATCATCATCCCCAAAGGCCGCCCGGTAACCTTTCGGCTGAAATCGAGCGACGTGATCCATTCCTTCTGGGTGCCCAAGCTTACCGGCAAGATGGACATGATCCCGGGCCGGGTGAACAGCCTGCCGGTCATGGCGACCGAAACGGGGCGTTTTCGCGGGCAATGTGCTGAGTTCTGCGGGTTGTCGCACCCCAAGATGGCCTTTGAGGTCGTCGTGATGGAGCCCGAAGACTTCGACGCTTGGATGCAGCGCAGCAGTGGCGAGGCGCGAGACGCGGCCACCGCGGAGTTGACCCGCGGGCGCGATGTCTTTGTCGAGGCGGGATGCCCCGCCTGCCATACCATCCGCGGCGTGGCTGAGACCGGAACGCTTGGGCCCGACCTGACCCGCGTGGGCGCGCGCGGCAGTCTTGGGGCGGGGATGTACCGCATGAACCAAGGCACGCTAGCGGGTTGGATCGCGGATCCGACCGCGATGAAACCGGGGGCCAAGATGCCTTCTTACAATCATCTGCCGGGGCCCGACCTGCGCGCGCTCTCGGCCTATCTGGCGAGCCTTAAATGACGGACCGTAAAGCATATGTCGTGGATCTGCCCGAGGATCAGACCTATTCCGGCAGTGCCAAGGGCGCGCCGGACAAGGGGTTCGAGCGGATCTGGGACGCCCCGCCGGGCATCCGCTATCTGTCCTCGGTCAGCCACCGGGTTGTGGGCAAGCGTTTCCTCGTCACTGGCTTCGTCTTTTTTCTGATCGCTGGTTTCCTCGCCCTTCTGGTGCGCACCCAGCTTATCGTGCCGGACAATACCTTCCTCGATTCCGAGACCTACAATCAGGTCTTCACGATGCATGGCACGATCATGATGTTCCTCTTCGCGATCCCCATGCTCGAGGGGTTCGCGGTGCATCTCATCCCGCTCATGGTTGGCGCGCGCGACCTTGTGTTTCCGCGGCTCGGGGCCTTTGGCTATTACTGCTACCTCTTCGGCGGCATCATCGTGCTGTCGTCCTTCGTCTTCGACGCCGCGCCCGCGGGGGGCTGGTTCATGTATGTGCCGCTCTCGACCAGCGCCTATACGCAGGACCTCTCGGCGGATTTCTGGCTCATCGGCATCACTTTCGCCGAGATCGCCAGCGTGACCGCGGCGGTGGAGATCATCGCCGCGATCCTCTGCACCCGCGCGCCGGGGATGAGCCTGACCAAGATGCCGATCCTGATGTGGTATCTGCTGATCACCGCCTTCATGATCGCCGTGGGCTTTCCGCCGCTGATCATCGGCTCGATCCTTCTGGAGGCCGAGCGCCTTTTGGGTCTGCCCTTCTTCGACATCGCGCTTGGCGGCGACCCGCTGCTCTGGCAGCACCTGTTCTGGCTCTTCGGCCACCCGGAGGTCTACATCATCTTCCTGCCCGCCGCGGGCATGGTGGCGACGATGCTACCGACTTTCGTGGGCAAGCCGCTCTTCGGCTACGGGTTTGCCGTGGCGGCGGTGGTGACGATGGGTTTTCTCAGCTTCGGCCTCTGGGCGCACCATATGTTCGCCACGGGCCTGCCGGTGATGTCGCTGACGCTGTTCTCCGCCGCCTCTACGATGGTGGCGATCCCGACGGGGGTACAGATTTTCTGCTTCCTCGCCACGCTGGCACAGGGAAAGCCGCGGATGGAGGTGCCAATGCTCTTCATCCTCGGGTTCCTGTTCATCTTCGTGCTGGGGGGCCTCACCGGCGTGATGGTGGCCGCGGTACCCTTCAACCTTCAGGCCCATGACAGCTACTTCGTGGTGGCGCATCTGCACTATGTGCTGATCGGCGGCTTCGTCTTCCCGATGTTCGGCGCGCTCTACTACTGGATGCCGCATTTCACCGGGCGGATGATGTCGGACACGCTGGGCCGCTGGGTCTTTTGGCTGATGTTCATCGGGTTCAACGTAACCTTCTTCATGATGCATCTCACGGGCATGCGCGGCATGCCGCGTCGGATCGCCAGCTACCCCGAGGGGCTGGGCTGGGACCGGCTCAACATGCTGTCGTCGATCGGCTCCTACATTCTGGCCGCGGGCGTGGTGCTCTTTGTCTTCGACTTCTTTTGGCACCAGCGTCACGGGCTGCGGGCGCGGCGCAATCCTTGGGGCGCGGGCACGCTCGAATGGCTCTCTCCGCCAATCCCGCCGGGGTTCAACTTCCACGCCATTCCCACCGTCCGCTCGCGTGAGCCGCTCTGGGACCAGCCCGAGTTGCTGGACCGCCCGGCGCATAAGGTCGAAGGCGCGCTGCGCCCCACCACCGACCACCGGCGCGAGACTATGGGCAATGACCCCGTGACCGGCGCGCCGATGCAGATCGTGCGCCTGCCCCATCCGACATGGGTGCCGCTGATCACGGCCTTCGGTCTGGCGCTTGGCTTTGGCGCGACGCTGGCTTCGGCCTATTGGCTGGTGGCGGTCGGTTTCGCCATCGCGCTGGCGGGGATCACCGCGTGGATTTGGGAGCCGTCGGACAGCGGCGTGCTGCGCGACAGCGGCTTGGGCAAACTGCGCCTGCCGGTCAATATCGTCGACCCGCGCAGTCACCTGCATTTGGCGGTGGTGGGCACGATGCTAATCTCCGCCGCGCTCTTTGCCTCACTGCTCTTTGCCGGGCTTTACCTGTGGAACACCCAGCCCCATTGGGCCGAGACGACACCCGCCGCTGATCCGCTCATGGCGGGTCTGGCAGCCCTCGCCGCTTTGGGCCTGCTGCTGTTCAGCTGGGCCAGCCGCCGGGCGGCCTATGGGGCCAAGGTCAAATTGGTCATCGCCGTCGATCTGGGACTGGCCGTGGGGGCCATCGCCTTGGGCGCGCTGTTGTTCCTGTCGATCCAAGAGGTCGATCCCTATGGGTCGGCCTATGCCGCCGTGGGCTGGGCGCTCTTCGCCTTCGTAGCGGGATACCTTGCCGTGGTGCTCTACTGGTCGCTCATCAATGCGCTGCGCAAAGCCGTGGGCGCGGTTCAGCCGGGGCAAATGCTGCCCAACCTGCTCATCGCCACATTCGCCAAGGTGGTGGCCATCATGGGCGGGGTCACGGCGGCGGCCTATCTGCTGGCAGGAGGCACAATATGAGAGGTCTGACCGAAGGCATCGCCAAACCAGCCCTGCTCTGGGCGCTGCATTTCACGCTGATCTACGCGCTGATCTCAGCCGCCTGCGCGCCGCGCGCACTGCTGGGGCAGGACCACCTGCTGATGATCGCCGTCGTGCTGACGCTTGCCATGGCAATGGTGCAAATCTTTTGGATGTGGCGGGGCGCACATAGCGGTCGGCGGTCGGACCTGAACCGGGATGAGACCGCCCTTCTGCGCGCGGGATGGTGGACCGGGCTGATCTCGCTCATCGCCACGCTGGCCAATCTAACCCCGGTGCTGATCCTGCCCGGCTGCCACGGATAGAGAAAGAGGAGACCCCTCATGCAACAGGACGCCTATACCCCATTCTGCGGCACACCGCCCCTCCCCGGAGAGCTTTTGACCCGTTGGACCCTCGACCCCTTTCTGCTGGTCGGGCTGCTGGCTTTCGCGGCCCTGCTCTGGACGCGGGCCGAGCGGCGGGGCCAAGCGCTGAGCGGTGCGGCGCTGGTGGCGTTCTTGTTCATCTCCCCGCTCTGCGCGGCCTCGATGGCGCTGTTCTCGGCCCGGGTGGGACAGCATATTCTGCTCACGCTGATTGCCGCACCGATGATCGCGGCGGCGCTGCCGAAGGTACGGCTGCCGCTCTGGCCCCTCGCCTTGGTCTTCGCCCTGCTGTTTTGGGGGTGGCACAGCCCGACGCCCTATGCGGCGACCTTGCAGTCTGACCTTGTCTATTGGGCGATGCATCTGTCGCTGACAGGCTGCGCGATTGCGCTCTTCATGGGGTTCCGCGGGGCCGGGGCGCAGGCGGCGGTGCCTGCGGTCTTTACCGCGGCACAGTTGACCGCCTTCGCGGTGACCCTCACCCTCGCCCCCACGGTGTGGCATGGCTGGCACGAGCTGACCGCCCTGCCCTATGGGCTTTCCGCCTTGGCTGACCAGCAACTCGCGGGCGCGCTCATGTGGGTCGCAGGTGGCGGCCTGTTCATGGTGCTGGTGGCGCTTCAGGTGCGGCAACTTCTGCGGCAAGATACGCTGGCCCAAAGCGCGGGCTGAGCGGCTCAACCTGCCGCGAAGGCTTTGGTCAGGTCTTCCTGCCTGTCGCGCGGCAGCACCACGATCAAAACGTCGCCCTCTTGCAGGGTCACATCCCGCCCCGGCAACTGCTCTTCCCCGTCACGGATCAGCGCGACAAGGCGGCCTTGCCCCGGCAGGTCCAACCGCTCCCCGGCCAAACGCTCGGGCACGGTGACGCGGGTCAGCAGCAGATCATCCTGTAGCAGAGGCTCTTTCATTGCCTCGTCATCGCCGGTCAGCATATCCACGATGTCTTCGGCGACCTTGGCATGGGGGTTGATCACATCGTCCAAACCCAATTCGCAACAGACCCGCAGCAGCGCATTCGAGGTGATCTGCGGGATCACCCGGCCATAGCCGATAGAGCGGCCAATGAGCGCCGCCAGAATGTTGATCTCGGAGGCGTTGGTCACGGCGATGCACACATCGTCTTCGTCGCGAAAGGCTTCCCGCAGCACGTCTGGGTTGCTGCCGTCACCCTCTATCATGCCGCAGTCGATCCGCTCTGCCGCTTGTTCTAACAACTCACGCGACTTGTCGATCAACACGACCTCGCGGTCGGTTTCGATCAACTCCTCCGCGATGGCGAGGCCAAAGCTCGACGCGCCGATGATGACGATACGCATGGGTAATCTCCTAACTTGGGCGGGTCCAACTGCGTGGCAGCAAAAGCGCCAGCACCGCGATGAATTCCAACCGGCCCAGCCACATGGCGAAGGCGACCGAAAGTTTCAGATCGCCGGGCATGTCCGCCCCCACCGCCCCGGTCGAGAGGCCCACGGTCGAAAGCGCTGAAATCGTGTCGAACAAAGCGGGCAACGGGGGGTAGCCATGGGCCACGAAGTGAAACCACAAGAGCCCCGCAAAGCTGAAATAGATGAGCACCAGCGCCAAAAGCGACACAACCGCTTCGGTCGAGACGGGCCGGCCACTGTGGCGCAGGGGGGCGATGGCATGTTCAGTGAGCCGCACATGCTGCACCGCATGGACCACTGCGCCGATACAGACATGCAGACGGCTGAGCTTAAGCCCCCCCGCCGTCGATCCGGCATCTCCGCCCCAAAGCATCGCCAGCAACAGGATCAGCAACGCGGGACCGGCATCATAGACCGGCCCCGTGGAAAACCCCGCCGTCGTTAGCCCCGAGATCAGGTTCAGCGCATGGGCGTAGAGCGTAAGTTCGCGATCTTGGGAGGTGGTCAGCACCGCAGCAAGGTAAATGACCAAGGCCAGTGCAATCGCCACCAGCACCCGCTGGACCGAGCCGAGCTTCCAAGCCTCACGGTGCCGCCCCTGGCCGACAAAGACAAAGACCAGCAGCGATATCGCGCCCAACACGCAGGACAAGATAACCATGCCCTGCCCGAGCGGCGAATAGCTGGCCAGACTGTCGGCCCGGGGGGAAAACCCTGCGGTCGAAATCGCGGCGAGGGTCAGCACCAATGCCTCACGCCAATCGGGGATCACCAGCATGGTCAGCAGCACCATGACCAAGGTCAGCGCGCTATAGACGGTCAGAAGCTGCCGCGCCTGCTCTCGGGTCGAGGAAATGCGATCCCCCTGTTGGATATCGACCCGCCCCAAACGCCGCGCCGGGCGCCCCCGCGGTAGCAGCAGGGCCAGCACCGCCGTGGCGATCACCAAGCCGCCGCACCACTGCATCCAGCCGCGCAAGACATGGCCCGCGAAAGGCCAGCTTTCCGCCTCCTGCGCGACCGTAAGGCCGGTGGTGGTGATGCCGCTCACCGCCTCGAAAAACGCATCTATGGGGGGCATGCCAAGGGTGACGAAAGCGGGTGTGGTCAACAGCGCGGCGATGAGAAAGACCAAAGCCACGGTCATCATCGCTTCCATCCCGCGCAGATCATCGGGCAGCGGGCGCGACCGCACCGCGACATGCACCACGCCCGAGAGGACAACAGGCGCGAGCAGGACCAGCGCCAGCAGCAAATCCCCCTCGGCCAATGCCCAAGCGCCGGGTGGCAGGCACAACGCGCCAAAGATCGGCGCGTGTTTGCCGAGGGTCAGCGCAATTACACGCGGCCGCGCGACGGTCATCACGGTCGAGGATCCCGACCGGAAGAAAGAGGCCGGGCGAATTGCCATCAGCTTGGGGCCATCTGTATCCGTGGTGGTGTAGCTTTATTCCGCATCAGGCGGCGTCTGCTGGTAGTATAGGGCAACCGCGCGGATTTCCTCATCGCTAAGCGATTTGGCGATGTCTTCCATGACGTTAAGCGGCCCATTCGCCCGGTCGCCGTTCTGCCAAGCCACCAGTTGATCGGCGATATACTGCGCCGATTGCCCTGCCAAACGCGGAATCGCCGCGCCGCTTGTGTCGCTGCCACCGTGGCATTGGTTGCAGGCTGGCACGCTGTCACTGCCAGAGGCCGCAAGCGCGCCGCCCTGTTGCACCACATCGGTCGGGGCACCGTGATCGAACTTGGACAGTTTCGGCGCGACGGAGGCGTAGTAATCCGCCACGGCCAAACGCTCTTCTTCGGTCAACTGGGTGGCGATGGGCACCATGATCGGCGAAAACCGTTCACCCGCCATGAAAGCCTGAAGCTGCGCTTCGATATAATCGGCGGGCAACCCGGCCAGACCGGGCATCTCGCCCAAGCCTGCGCCTGCGTCATCCAGACCGTGGCAGGCCATGCATTTCATGCCGACACCGCCCTGCTGCGCGCCACCCGAGGCGACGGTGCGGCCCAAAGCGGTATCCGGGGCACGTTCCACGCCGCCATCATCGGCGTCGTCAAAGAGCGGTGGCGGAGACTGCGCCGCAGCGGCACAGGCGATGAAGGTGGCAAAGGGAACAAGAATTGAAAGTCGCATGGTCTACCCCTCCTCCAGATCGGCGAACTCGGCCCGCATACGCTTGACGTCTTCGGCGGTGACATCGCCTTCGTAGTCATTGCCCAAGTTGGTTTGGATGTAGGACACGACGGCGGCGACCTGTTCATCGTCCAGCCAATCGGCAAAGGCCGGCATGGCGCCATTGCCTTCAAGGATCAGGTTGACCGGATAGCGCTTGTGCCCCAGCCGCGGGTTGGCGGCCAAAGCGGGGTATTTCCCGGCCCCATATGCCCCCTCGCCCTCTGGCCCGTGACAGCCCGAACAGGCGCGGCGGTAAAGATCGGCCCCCTCGCTATCGGTGAATTTCTCGGTGGTGGAGCCCAGATCACGCCGGCCGACATCGACCTGAGAATTGTCCTCCTGCGCAAGGCCCGGCGTGGCGAGCGTCATGAGCAAGGGAAAGATCAGATAACGCATGGTTCAACCCTCCTTCACCGCGCGGTCATGGACCTGTCGCACCGCATCCAGAGCGGAGAGCAGAGAGCCTTCCTGCCAGCCCGGCAGATAGCTGATATGCTCCCCCGCGCAGACGAAACGGTTGTCCATGGTCGCGGCGATCTCATAATCGCGACCCCGGTCATCCCAATCGGAATAACAGCCCAGCATCCACGGCACCCGGTGCCAGCTCAGCACCACACCGCTGCTGAATTCATCCCGGTACTGCGGGTGGATCCGCGCGCCCTGCTCCAGCACGGTTTCAAGCCGCTCTTCGGGCGACATCGAATTGAAGGCATAGGCATGTGGCCCATAGGCATAGCAGCCCAGTAGCACGCCCGGACCATCGGAATGCATCTCAGCCGAGGGATAGCTGATCTCGGCAATGGGCAGGTCGGTTAGGGTGATGCCGCCGTAAATCTGCTCATCCCGTTCCCAAAAGCGGCGTTTCATCTCAAGCCCGGCTTTCACCGCCTCATGGTAATGCAGCGCCCGCATGACGCGGCGCATGTCGGCAGAGACATCGACATCAAGCTGGCTGAGCACGGTAAAGGGGATGGTGCAGATACAGTAATCCGCCGTTTCAACCCCGCCGCTGCCTTCGCCATCGGCGCCGGAATACTCGACCTCGACCCCGCTTTCGGTCTGCCGGATCCGGTCAACCTTGGCGTTATAGGTGATCGTATCCTCCACCTCCCGGGCAAAGGCATGGGCGATCTCCTCCATGCCGCCCACGGGCTGGAACATCGGCGCATGGTGGCGGTAGGTCGTGTGGTTGCGCATCTTTTCCCAAAAGCGGGATTTCAGCAGGTCCTCCAAGGCAATCGGCTCAGAAGGTTCGGGCGCGGCGTTGTAAAGCCCCCCGCCCGGCGCGCCATTCTCGGGATAGCCGCGGTATTCAGCGGTATCGAGACTGGCCTCATAGCTGTAATCATTGTTGAGGATGCCAAAGGATTTCAGGGATTCCAAAAGGATCTCAGTGTCCTCTTTGGTCAGCGCGCTATCAAGCCGCCCTTTATCGACCGATTTGGCCAGCAATTCCGTGATCTGGCCCACGTAATCCGCCCAAGCATGGCCATAGCGAATTGGTTTGCCGTCGAATGCCGTTTGCGAATGGAGATAGGCGTTTTGGTTTTCCTGAACGAATACTTCAAGCGGCACGTTCAACCGGTGACAATAGTCTAAGAGCGCCAGATGGTGATGCGGAATGCGCCAAGGGCCGATGTTGATATATTGCCCTTTGGAGAATTCGACCTTTTGCTTATAGCCGCCCAATTCTTCGAATTCATCGCCGCCTTTGAGGGTCCAACAGCGGCCCCCGGCGCGCTTTTGATACTCTAGGATGCTGACTTCGTAGCCCGCGTTGCGCAGCTCCAGCGCGGCGCACATGCCCGCAAGACCCGCCCCCAGCACAACAACCTTGCGCCCCTGAGGCGCGCCGGAAAGTTCGATGGGGCCTTTGTAAGGGCTTTGCCGGGCATGCCCGAGGGAGGACATGGCGTGCAGCATAGTGGAGGAACCAGCGGCCAGACCGATCATTTTCAAAAGATCGCGCCGTGATGGGGGCCGGACGTTGGAGGGGTGGGACATAAAGACCGCTCCTATTTCAGGTAAATTTTTTGACCAATTAACGAAAGAACGCCTGCCGTAGGTCATTGTTCCAAGAAGGTCGGAAAAATCACGATCCGCCGCGATTGAGTTTCATTGCATCGAGCAAGACATTGACCTGCGCGGCGTCCTGCGGCGGCACAAGGCCGGTCGCATCCTTGCCTTCCAAAGTGTCCAAAAACGGCTCTACCCCCTCGCCTGCATCAAGTGGGGGAAGCTCTATGCTTTCGACCGGTTTCTGCTGCCCTCTGAGGCCGAGGTCCAGCACACCCGCCCGCAGACGCGCCCAACCGGCCTCGCCCACGATGTCCAACTCAAGGCGCATTTCGCTATCCGTCCAGCCTGCCTCAACCACGCCGGTGCCGGGCGGGGCCGCGAATTCGATCAGGGCCGCGCCGTGGTCATCCACCGGCCAGCCAAGCGCGTTGCCGGTGACCGCATGGCCCGAGACGATGGGGCCGACAAGCCATTGAAAAAGGTCGATGACATGCACCGCCTCATCCACGAACCCGCCATAGCAGGCACGCGCCGGGTCGGTCATCCAGCAATCGAGGTCGAGCCAATCGGCATAGCCGCCGTCATGGGAAAAGCGTCCGCGGGCCTCTAGCACCTGGCCCAATGCGCCCCGCGCGATACTCTCGTGCAGGTGGTTAAGCGCCGCGGATCTGCGTAGGAAATACCCCGTCGCCAAGACCAAGCCCTTTTCGCAGGCCAAGTCAGCGCAGCGGCGCGCCGCTTCGGCGCTGCCCGCCATCGGCTTTTCGACAAAAACCGGCAGACCGGCGTTCAGGGCGGCGGTGATTTCCTCCTCATGAAACACCGTTTCGCTGCACACAATCGCGCCGCGCACATCCAATCGGGCAAGGTCAGTCAGCGCGACCCGGCTGGCCTTGAGCTGGCTACAAAGCGCCACTTGGCGCGCCTCATCCCGGTCGAAAACCTGAGAGACGCGCCAGCCGCGCTGTGCGATATGCGCCAGATGGTCGGACAGATGCACATGCGCCCCGCCGAGCAGAACCAAATTCTTTTCAGTTGCCATAGCTGTTTCCCCCCGCATCAATCGCCCAGTAGAAAACGCGACAGCGTGATCTGAACCGCGAAGACTGTGTCGCCGCCCTCGGTGTGGTTCACATAGCTGAGCAATGACGCATCGAGCGGCGCGTTGCCCTCGTCGAGATCGTAGTTCACCCCGACCTCATAGCCCGTATAATCCAGAATATCGTCCCGCTCGACAAAGGCATAGGCATCAACGCGGTCGTTGAACGTATAGCCGCCTTCGAGCTTATAGACCCAATCGCCCCGCTCCGGCTCGCCCCCCAGATCGACGGTGGCTCGCCACTCTTCGCTCACGCTATAGTCGAATTTGCCATGCAACTCGCCGCGCACATCGCCCGTCTCATCGCGCAGAAAGCGGGTGTAATAGGCGTCATAGGCCAGTTTCTCCGTGAGATCGCCACGGTGGCCCAGCGTCAGTTCGAATTGCGCGTCATCCCTTGGGTCGTCCAGCGATAGAACGAGGGCGTGGAAATAGGCCGGGCCATAGGCGACCTCCGCAAAAGCCTCGATCTCCGCGCTTTCGGCGGCACCGGGGCCATCGTTGAGACGGTAAAAGAATTTCGGCGTGACGCCCACCTCTAGGCTCCAATCCGAGGCGGAGGTGTTCCGCTCCATCTCCGGGGCTGTGGTGGATGTCTGATCCACCGTTTGCGCCAAGGCCCCAGCGGGGCCCAGAAGGCATATGAGCGATAGGGTTTTGTGAAACTGTGGCATCCTTTTCTGCCTTTCTATGAAATCGGTTAATATTCGCGGGGTCTAATCTGCCCCTTCTGCGTGCGTGAGATGGCGCCCGGAAAATGCCCGGGCGATAAAAGCAGCGCGATTTTCTCGCGCTGCTTTGCCGTTCACTTCTCTTGCTTCACCACCTTTTGCGGGTTCTTTGGGTCGAACTCCTCGGGGCGGTGCGCCGCGCCCTCGTGGTCGTCCTGCGCATTGTGGCGCTCACGATGGGGCGGGCGTTTCTCTTTGGCGTGATCTGGCTCGTTCGGCATGTCACTCTCCTTTTTTGCTATGCAGCGGCCTGCATGCCGGGTTTGAGGACCACTTTGGTCCAGTCGTTCTGATCGAAGCGGAAGTTGTGATAGCCCTTGGCGGCCTGCTCCAGCGGCAGGCGGTGGCTGATCATAAAGCGGGTGTCGATCTCGCCCTCGGCGATGCGGTGCAACAGCTCCTTGGTGTAGCGCTGCACATGGGTCTGGCCGGTGCGGATTTGCAGACCTTTCTCCATCATCGCGCCCAAGGGGAACTTGTCGAGGAAGCCGCCATAGACACCGGGGACCGAGACGCGACCGCCCTTGCGGCAAGCCATGATCGCTTCACGCAGCACATGGCCTCCGTCAGCACCGACGCCGACCACCTGTTTGACGTTGTCCATCATCGTATCGGGCGCGAAACCGTGGCTTTCCATGCCGACCGCATCAATCACCGCATCGGGGCCGTGACCGCCCGACATCTCCATCAGCGCCTCCAGCACATGGGTCTGGGTGTAGTCGATGACCTTGGCCCCCATCTGCCGCGCGAGGTTCAGCCGGTTCGGGTAGTGGTCGATCGCGATGACCTGTGCGGCACCCATCTTGAGCGCGCTTTGCACGGCGAAAAGCCCCACCGGGCCGCAGCCCCAAACGGCGACGGTGTCGCCCTCTTCGATGTCGGCGTTTTCGGCGGCCATCCAGCCGGTCGGGAGAATATCCGACAGGAATAGCACATCGTCATCGTCGAACCCTTCGGGAATGACTATCGGGCCCACGTCAGAGAAGGGCACCCGCACATATTCTGCCTGTCCGCCGGGATAGCCGCCGGTCAGATGAGAATAGCCAAACAACCCGCCGACCGCGTGGCCGAATTGCTTTTCGGTCAAATCCTGTTTGTCCGCCGGGTTGGAGTTGTCGCAGGCCGAATACTGGGTCTTTTTGCAGTGAAAGCAGGAGCCACAGGAAATGGTGAAAGGCACCACCACCCGCTGGTCTTTCTTGAGGGTGCTCTTGGGTCCGGTCTCGACCACCCGGCCCATGAACTCATGGCCCAGAATATCGCCCGCCATGACGCCGGGGATCACGCCATCATAAAGGTGCAGGTCAGAGCCACAGATCGCGGTCGAGGTGACCTCGATAATGGCGTCGCGGGGGTTGACGATTTCCGGGTCCGGGACCGTATCGACCCGCACGTCGTGCTTGCCTTGCCATCTCAATGCGCGCATGTCTCTCTCCTCACTTGTCCGATTTGCGATTGGCGGAGGTGGCGATCTCGCCGGTCTCCATCAGCATTTTGAACCGCTTCAAATCCCGCCGCCCCTGAAGCGCGGGTTCGGTCTGAAACAGCTTGGCGATCCAGCGCCCCAACTCCCCGGCGGGCGGGTTATAGGCGATGATCGCCTCCACCTCGGTGCCCCGGTCGCCCGGCGCGTCGCGGAACGAGACTTTGCCCTCGGTATCGATCTGCGAACCGTCGAGGGCGCGCCACGCGATCTCTTTTCCCGGTTTGTCACTGACCACCTCGGTCTCGACCCGCAGGTCTGTCCCCGCCGGGCCTGCGATCATCCAACGGAACTGACCCTTCGCGGCGTCGATCGGCTCGACCGCCTTCACGTTCTCCATGAACTCTGAGAGCTTTGTGAAGTCGCGCCAGTGGCGGTAGAGTTCGTCACGCGGGCGATCGATCGTCACCGTGCGTCCGACGACGGCATAATCGCCGAAACGCGCCTGTTTTGCGCTGCGTCCGGGCGCGGAATCTGCTGGCCGATGGCTCAGCCCGTCACGATCCCGCCGCGCGGCGTAGAGCGCATAGGCAGAGGCCCCAGCAAGCGCGCCGACGCCGAGCCCCCAGAACAGCGAGCTTTGCCGCTCTGTCAGCGCGTCCCGCGCGCCTTCGGCGGCGCTGCGCTGATCGTAAGGATAAGATGTCATCAAGAAACCTCCTGTTGCTAAGTATGGCAGACCGAGTGTTTCAACTGGAACGCGAGGATCGCGGCAGGTGTTCCGAAGAAGTGGCTCCAAAGCGCGGCTCCGGCGGAAATCAACCCATCGTGTGCAGCGGTCGCGCTGCCCCTAACAGGAACTTTTCGGGAAACCGCCCGTTGATCCCCTGCGATCCGGCCCAAAGGAATAATGTAATGACGCCCCGCGAAACTACGCCGCATGGTGCCAAAGGCGTGGACAATTCAATTGTTTTGAAAGTTTTGATCCCCCTCGCTGCCCTAAGCCTGCTCGCCGCTTGCGACGACCTGCGGTTCCCTCGGGATGTGGAAGACACCCTCAAAACCGTTCTCTCAGACCAGAAAATGGCCGTTGCGGTATCGGAAAACCCACCATGGGTCGTGCTGGCAGACGGCCAGCCGCCACAGGGGGTCGAAGCCGATCTGACCCGCGCCTTTGCCGAAGCCTTGGGGGTGGCCATCGAGTGGAAGCACCTCGGCGCCTTCGCAGCGTTGGAGGGGTTGGAAAAGGGCGACATCGACCTTGCCATCGGGGGTTTCACCCGCAAGGACGTGACCCCGGTAAAAGGTGCCGCGCCGAGTTACGCCTATTTCGAGGAGTCCTTCGTCATCGGCAGCCGGGGGCCAGACGCCCTGCCCCATGACATCGAAGGCCAACGCGTTTTCGTACCGCCCCACCTGCCCCTTGCCGCGCTGGTTGAAAAGGAAGGCGGCATTCCGGTGGATCAATGGGCGGAAGGTCTCAACCTCGCCGCCGTCCCCCATTGGCAACTTGATGAGAAAGACCTTACCGCCACCGAAACCACGCTACAGCGGGCGCAGCATGTCGTTGCCGTGCAGCAGGGCGAGAACGCTTGGCTGATGGAGATCGAAGGCTTTCTTCGAGATGAGGCCGGAACCATCGGGGCGCGTTTGCGCGCATCCGCCCCATGACCCGCTCCATCCGCACCATGCCCGAAGCGCAGAAAAAGGCGCTGCACCGCGCGCGTTGGCTTGAGGTCATTTGGATCGCGGTCTTGGGGTCGATCGTGGCAGCGATCTATTTTGCAGTGGGCAGCAGCCAAGCGATGAAAACCGCTTGGATCGAAGACCTGCTCAGCTTCGTGCCGCCCATTGCCTTTCTGGTTGGCTCGTGGATCGAAGGATGGAAGCCCAACCGCCGTTTCCCACTGGGCTATATCCGCGTCACATCAATCGCTTATCTGATCAGCGCCGTGTCGCTCGGCGGGGTCGGAATTTTTCTTATCGTCGACTCTTCCATCGCACTGTTCAAGCAGGAGCACCCCACCATCGGCAGTGTCGAGCTTTTCGGCACCACCATTTGGTTGGCTGGGTGATGATCGCGGCGCTGGCCTATAGCGTCGTGATGCCGGTCATTTTCGGCCACTTGAAAATGAAGCCCGCCAAGATCCTCCATGACAAAACGCTCTATGCCGATGCCATGATGAACAAGGCGGATTGGATGACAGGGCTTGCCGGGATCGTGGGCATCCTTGGGATCGGGATGGGCTGGTGGTGGGCCGATGCGGTCGCGGCCATCGTGATCGCCTTGGACGTGCTGCACGACGGTTTCAAACACACCGGCGCGGCGATCCGGGACCTCAGCGATGAGATGCCGCGCACGATAGAGGATAAAGAGTTCGACCCGCTGATCGAAGAGGTGCAGAATACTTTCAACGCGCTGCCATGGGTCCGCGAAAGCCGCCTGCGCCTGCGCGAAGAAGGGCGCTTTCTGACCGGCACGATCTATGTCGTAGCGCATGAAAACGGCGGCACGCCCGAGAGGGTCGAGGCGGCGGAGGCCGAACTGCTCGACCTGCATTGGCGCATTCACGACATCTCGATCATGCCACGGACCGAGATTGCGGAGTCGGTCACGATTGAAGGGGCGGATGACGGCACTCTGCCGCTGCGGTCCGGCGCCCGGCGGCGTCCGGTGGGGTGACCGGGGGCGCATCGCGTCCAATTTAAAACTGACCTACAGCCACGCCCCCGCATCGACTTTGCCCCGCGCCATCGCACGCGGGGCAACATTCATCTGGCTTATCCGCCGACCAACGTGCCGCCGTTCGGGTGCAACACCTGCCCGCTCATATAAGACGAATCCTCGCAGGCGAGGAACAGCAGCGACGGGGCCACCTCATTCGGCTGACCGGGGCGGCCAAGGGGGGTGTTTTCGCCGAATTCCTCGACCTTATCCGCCGGGAAGGAGGCCGGGATCAGCGGCGTCCAGATCGGCCCCGGGGCCACGCCGTTGACCAAAATACCCTTGGGCGCCAGCTTGCTCGCCATGGCCCGCAGGAAGGACAGGATCGCCCCTTTAGTCGACGCATAGTCAAGCAGTAGGTCCTGACCCTTATAGGCGGTGATCGAGGTGACACAGATGATCCGCGCGCCCTTTTTCAGATGCGGCAGCGTTGCCTGCGTCATCAGGATCATGCCGATGATATTGGTGCGGAACGTGCGTTCGATCTGCGCTTCTTCAATGTCTTCGAGGCTTTCCTGCGCGTGCTGTTCGCCCGCATCATTGACGAGAATGTCAATCTTGCCAAAGCTCTCCATCGTGCGGCTTACGGCATCTTTGCAAAAGGCTTTCTCACCGACATCGCCCTCCAGCAACAGCGCCCGACGGCCCTCGGCCTCGACCAAACGCTTGGTCTCTTCCGCGTCGCGGCTTTCGTTGCGGTAGACGATGGCGACATCCGCCCCCTCACGCGCATAGAGCAGCGCCGTGGCGCGGCCGATCCCGCTGTCGCCCCCGGTGATCAGCGCCACCTTATCCTTGAGCCGGTCGGAACCGGGGTAGCGCGGGGTATAATCGGGCGCGGGGTCCATCTTATGCTCCCGCCCGGGCTGGCTCTGCGGGCTGTCGAGGGCATCAAAATTCTGATCTGTCATGGTGCATTCCTATCTGTTGTGGCCCCACGCGGGCGGGGCGTTCAAAAAACTAGGGTTACAAAGGGGCAATGATCGCTTTGCCGGTCTGGTTTCAGCGCGGCAGCGGGATGAGAGAAATTTCGCGCATCACGGGTGTTGCGCTCAGGGGCCGGTCGCCTTTCCGCGTCGCCCCTTCCAGCGGTGGCAAGCCCCCGCCAATCAAAGGCGGGCCAAGGAACCAAGCATCAGCCCCATGGTTTTTCAGGTAACCTTGAGAAGGAGTATACCCCATGCGAATGAGCGCATTGCTGATCTTCGGCGCCGGTGCCGCGAGCCTCGCCTATCTGATGAACCGCCAGTCCCGCGCCCAAAGGGCGGTGGCATATGACCACGCGCGAGACCACGTCCGCGTCGCGGGCCCGCGCGAGATGATCGACCCACCCCGCAAATGGAATATCGTGGATGAGGCGGTCGACGAATCCTTCCCCGCCAGCGATCCGCCCGCGACCTATTGATAGCGGGCTGCGCGTGGCCGGTTAGAATACGAAGTTCCGATTCTGAGCCACCGCGCTTTCCGTCAGGTCGCCTTGCAGAAAGATCACCCCATGCGCGCCGAGGCCGACCGCAACACCGCCCTCTCGCGCCGTGATTTCAAGATCATCGAGCCCCCTGATGCCAGACAGTGAGAGCTGGATCACGTCGACGCCGGGGGCGAAGTCGGTGATGATATCGCCCGTGGCCACTTCGCCCTCGGAAAAGCCGAAAACGTCATCGCCGGTCCATCCCGTGACGGTGTCTGACCCCGCCCCGCCGACGACCGTGTCATGCCCGATGCCGCCGTTTAGCTGGTCTTGCCCCTCCCTGCCGGAAAGCTGATCGTCGCCCCGGTTGCCCAGCAGATGGTCATCCCCCTGCTGGCCGATTTTCAGCACCTCGGCGATATCGTCCACTCGCGGCGTCCCACCGGTTCCAATAGCGCAAGGTTAACATACTTTGCCCGTGTGCAAGGTCTTTTCCAAGTTCGCAGGCGAGGTACAAGGTCAGACGCTCGCCAAAAACAAAAGCACCGCAGCGGTCAGAATTGCGATCATTCCCCCGACCCGCCAATTACCTGGCTGCGGGGCGACGGCATAGGCCGAGAGCAAGAGAAACCCGCGTCAGTAGTCCTGCGCTTTCCACCGCGCCCGAGGACGCCCGCCAGACCGATACGCCAAGAAGCGCGATCACCAGCCATCCGACCCAATAGAGCCATTCCGGCGTAGCCTCGAAAACGATATGCGAAATTGCCACGAAGGGCCCGAAACACAACGGCAACCAGCAAAGAGCGGCGCAAAGCCGCAAGTTTGACCCTGCGCCAGAAGCGGCCCCGCGCTGCGAAAGTGACAGCAGCAGGAAGCCGATGATCCCGATTATGAGGCTGGCTGTCACTCTGGGCACTCCGCGTTTGGGCTCACCCTATTGGGAGGGAGCGAGATTGCGCAAGTCGTGGCCGAAGGGAGGGCACCCATCCGACCTGCCCCTTCCGACCCGTTACATCTCGCTCTTGCAGTCCAAGAATCCGCGGTAGCCAACGGTCAGTCCCCGGTCGAGGTGAAATTTTAACTCGGCTTCCGAGCGGCTCAGGTCGCCGTCCGTATCGGTCCATTCCGCCCCGGCGAGGGGGGAAACGGTCACGTCGACGCCATCGGTGGTGAAGCCCGCACCATCGGCAAGGGCGGCTTGGTCAATGCTCTCATTGGATTGCATTTCAATCAAGGTGCCCGACAATTTAATGCCCCCGGTGGTGCCCGCCATCACGAGGCTCGGATCGCCTTCGTTGGTGCGGCTGAACTGACAGGCGGCCTCAGCCCCCAGCAAGCTGTCTACATCCTCTGCGGTCAACGCCGCCGGGTCGACCGCGGCCACGTCCGCCGATAACAGAGCCTCTTCCACCGTGCCGACCTCCGCCGCACCTTCTGCTTTGCCAAGCTCGGGGTCGACCGCATCGCCTTTCTCTTCGATATCGGCGATCAGACTGCGCATCTCGGCGATTTCCTTGCGCTGTGCCGCAATGATGTCATCGGCCAGTTTGCGCACGCGTGGGTCGGAAAGCTCAGCCCGCTCAGAGGTCATGATTGCGATCGAATGGTGCGGAATCATAGCGCGCATATAGCTGGTATCGCCGACGGTAACTTGGCTGCGGACCAGCCATAGGGTGAGCGCGAAGACCACGATGGAGCCGATATAGATGGCGATGTTGATGGCTTTGCTCGAATACATCGACAACATGAAACTAAGCATGATGACCGCCATCACGGCCCCCATCAACAGCGCCATATAGGTCCGCGTTTCACTGAAGAAGACATGTTCGAACGCGTAGGTGTTGAGGTACATCAGGCCAAACATCACGATGGTGGAGGTCGCGATCATTGCGGCGAAACGCCAATAGGACATGGGTGTCTCCTTTATCAACTCTATGCGCGAAGCGGTTTGGCTCCGTGGCAATCAAGGGCCGGGGAGGCTATGATCGCCAGAGCCAATGGGGGCTTTTGGAACGCGCCGGCAGAATGCGAGTGAGGCGGCCCCAGATACCCCCATGTGGAATGTGAACCGGCGACGGTCGTCTTAGTTCCGATGGGTGGAGGCATCAGACGTGGAAGCAGAACAAGGCAGCGATCCTCGAGCGGCTGGCGCGGCTGGAAGGGCAATTGCGCGGCGTCACGCGGATGGTCGACGAGGGGCGCTATTGCGTCGACGTACTGGTGCAAACCGCCGCCGTCCGCTCGGCCCTGCGCGCCGTGGAGCGCTTGGTGATCGAAGATCACGCCAACCACTGTATGGAAGAGGCGATCCTCTCCGGCGACCGTGAGGAGCAGCGGCAGAAGTTCCGTGAGTTGGTTGCGTCGCTGGAGAAGGCGCGGGATTGAAGGGGCAGCGGTTTAGGGCTTTGCAGGCGGCGACATCAACGGAATTTTCAACTTGCCTTTGCGCTCCGGGCCAAGGTCCGCGACGGTCAAGTGGTGTTGTGGCTGAAATCCATCTGGGATCACCCCCTCAGCTTTTAGCGTTGTTTGGCGTTTGCAGGAAGGGGCCACGGCGATTGAAACCGCGGTCCTCTGGCGCCGAAAGACGACGATGTGCTGCCCGTGAAATTCGGAACGGATGGCAGGCTGTGCGTTCAGCCCCCTGAATTACAACGCAAAATGCCGACCCTTTGGGATCGGCATTCCGCAAACTCATTTTTCGACAGTTTATAAAACCGAGCGCTTCCGAAACGGCCAGGCGCGATCTGCCACCGACCTATACCTAAAGCACTGATTTAGTTGATGTCGGAAATCGTTGGCGCCAGCTGGCCTGCCACCACGGCGGGTCATTTTTTGCCACTAAAACTTTCCGCATCTACAACCGCCTTGCTCAGCGCTGAAGCCATAGGTGATTAGCGATGCCATCAGTTAATTATCATGGTCGTCGGGCGCGACGAAGACCGACGCTTCCGGCCCTATGCCGTCATTCGTCCGACAGGCCGCGTTGCGACGCAGCCTCGCCAAACCGGACATCGGTGGCATTTGGCAGAAAGATCGGGCACCTAAAGGTCAGCTCCCCGCCCAGAGCGGTCATTGCCCTTTTTCAGTAGGCCCATGATAAAGTAGCATAGTCTTTTGGCCCGCACGGGGAGTTCCGGAATGAAATTTAGTCTGTCGTTGGCTCTGATCCTGGCCGCAGGGCCTTCTCTTGCCCAAACCGTTCCGGGGCTGGCCCATCTCCGGGACACATCCGAAAACGGGCTCCCTCTGTCCGTGTCGATCTGGTATCCGTCTGAGGAAAAATCATCAGGCACTGTCGGCGGAAATCCTGTTTTCGAAGGGGTTGCAGCAGCGCCAAATGCGGAGTTCACGCAAAGCTCGCTTCCGCTGGTCATCCTATCACATGGCGGCCTGCGGTCCGCGACCGACTCGGGTGCTTGGCTCAGTTCCTCCATTGCACGGGCAGGCTTTGTTGTGGCCGAAGTCAATGCGCAGCGCCCGGACAACGCCGAAGCTGCTGTGAACGAAATCTGGCAAAGACCACAGAATATCAGCCGCGCGATTGACTTGGTGCTGGCCGATTCAACCTGGGGGCCGCGAATTGATGAAACCACGGTGTCAGTCGCAGGATTTGCACTTGGCGCGACCGCTGCCCTGTCCGTCGGCGGAGCGGAGCTGGATGTCACCGGCTACCTTCACTCTTGCGCGCCGGAAAGAGAGCAGCCCGGACCGGATTGCGGGTGGTTTGCTGCCCAAGGTGTCGACATGTCGGCCACCAATCCGGACGGCCTTGCCGGGATGGCGCGGGACCCCCGTGTGACTTCGGTCATAGCGATAAACCCGGAATACTCGGAAGACTTGGGCTCAACGCCGGCGGATGTTCGGGCGCTATCGATTTCCCTTGGCGAGCTCGCGCGCACATTGGCTGATGGTCAGCCGGCTCCGTCCCTTGTCATGCCCCAAGCGTCGGCATTCGATGGCTTCGCCGCTTGCACGGTCGCCGGACCGAAGATCCTGATGGAGGAAGAAGGTGATGCATCGATCTGTGGTGGTTCTTTGGACGCACGCCGGGCGATCCACAAGGATGTTTCTGACGCAATCATATCGTTCCTGAATGGAGGCCCCGTATAAGCTGAGGCTGACCGTCAAACCGGCCGTTGACCGTATGACCAAGCGCGGCGTTGCGGCGTTCTCCGAAGCGGACATTGGCATTGAAGCGCAGCATTTTGACGGAGCTGATGACTGCAATGCGGACTTACCGGCGAGAGCTGAGCCTGTTAACCAAAAGGAAACTGAAGCTCGCTGGAACTGAGCATACGAGATGGAAAACCTTAGTTTCCCCTTATTATTCTAGCCGAGACAAAACCAATCAACCCAAACAATCCGAAGGTGAACAGCATCCGAACCCATTGAAAGGTTTCCGGCACTCTAGGCGATATCGAGCTCGATACGACAACAACCAGTGCCCCGGACAATATGAAAAAAGCAATGGCAGAAAGATATTTTAGCAAATCGAGCCTCCAACTTATCGGCCTTGACTGCCACCCTTTCTTAACTTGATTGAACAAACGTTCACTAAAATGCTGAGGTAGAGCCGGTTCCCAGCGATGTCATAAAGCCGCATTTCACTTAATTTTAGAAGTTTATCGTAAAATCGTTAAACGTAAAAGCGGTTTTCGATCCGATGAACTAGCGATCCACAGTTTCAGCAGTGAGAGTTTAACACTATTGATAGTAGCGTAGAATCTATCTCGGCGGCTTTCATTTTGCGGAGGCAAGCTATGCGAATTTTTTCGCCCTTCGCTGCGTGGTGCAGCAAGGTCCGCTGAGAGGGACGAAGCTGCCATTGATTTGTTAGGCGCGCGCGTGCTTTGAGGACATGCACCTTTCCTGGAGCTACCATGACTTTCTCTGCGTCCGAACGGAACAACGCTGTCCCGAAACGCCTACCTGTGCCCGTCACTGTCTGGATGCTGGGTTTCGTGAGCCTGCTGATGGACGTCTCCTCGGAGATGATCAATGCGCTGCTCCCGCTCTATCTTGCCGGTGGTCTGGGCGCGTCGGCTCTGGCGATCGGCTTCATAGAGGGCTTGTCTGTGGCGGTCGCCACACTGTCCAAGTTCCTCTCCGGCGTGCTGGCCGATGTCAGCAGACGTGCGAAGCCGTTGGCGGTTCTGGGCTATGGACTGGAGCGCTGTCCCGCCTGATCTTTCCCTGGGCGATGAGCCTGGACCAGATCGTTCTGGCGAAGGCCATGGATCGGGTCGGCAAGGGCATTCGGGGCACGCCGCGCGACGCATTAGTTGCCGCCGCCAGCCCGCCGGAGATCCGCGGCGCGAGCTTCGGGTTGCGGAAGTCGCTCGATGCCCTCGGCGGCTTCCTGGGGTCGCTCGTCGCGGTCGCGGGCATGATCGCATTCGCAGGCGACATTCAGTCAGTTTTCTGGATTGCCGTTCTCCCCGCGGCGCTCTGCATGATTGTGCTGGTCTTCCTTGTGAAGGAGCCAGCACAAACCCATCCAATGAAGCGCGGTGACTTCCGGATTGCCGATGCCTCCGGCTCAATCGTGCAGTCTGGGGTGCAATCGGACTGGCCTCTGTGATCATGCTGGCGCGGTTCAGCGAGGCTTTCGTGCTGCTGAAGGCCCTCGAGGCCGGTTTCTTGCCGGCCTGGGTTCCACTGTCCCTCGTTGTCATGCATGCGGCCTACAGCCTGACGGCATTTCCAGTCGGCAGGCTCTCGGACAGGCTGGGGACTTCGGGTCTGCTGATCTGGAGCCTTGGATTCCTGGTCGCGGCGCATCTGACGCTTGCTCTTGCCATGACCCCCTGGGTCTATGTTCTCGGCACCGTCTTCTGGGGTCTGCACATGGGGTTCTCGCAAGGATTGCTGGGCGCCATAATCGCTGCCGCGACGCCGGACCAACTGAAGGGCAGCGCATTTGGAACGTTCAATCTTGTGACCGGCCTGGTCGTGCTTCTGGGGAATACGCTTGCCGGGTGGCTCTGGCACAGCACGGGATCGGCAACACCATTTCTTGTCGGGGCGGGCATTTCAGCTGTCGCGATGATATTTATCGCTATGCGAAAACCGCGGCGTACCCGGCTCTGACCCGTTGGTATGGGTCCGCTTCGGGCTCGAAGCTGCCTTGCGGCAATGCGACATTATCCCCAAATCAGCCAGTAATGCCCCGCCAGCCCCATACGTGCTGCAAAAATACCTATCGCCTTACCCTTAACCCTCAAGAATTCTGCTGGTGACTAAATAGACACGCCAATTCATCCAGCCGAGTTCTGCACCATTGTTGCAACCTGTCAGCATTACAGCGGTTGCAACGCTTCGATCTTTTGAAGCGCGGTAAAACCCTCAAACTGGGGTGGACCTTCAAACAGCTTGGGCCCCTGCCCGGCGCGGGCGTGCGCGTTCCGGAATTGCGCGCTGGTGGTCCATGCCCGAAAATGCTCCAAACCTTCCCACATGGTATGTGAGGCGTATAGAATAGAGTCGTCAACCTCAGGTCCCTTTAGCATGTGGAACGACAGGAAACCGTCTATTTCTTGCAGATTGCTCTCACGGGAAAGCCAAAGGTCCTCGAATTCGGCGGCATTCTTCAAAAGCACAGTGAAACGGTTCATAGCTAAATACAAATGGGACTCCTTATTCAGTTCTAAGTGACTGACAGGGATCGTCGCGATCTACGGTCGGAACGATACGGATCTCGTCGAAAGGAACGTCGGTATCACCCTCAACGAAACCGATAGCATGGGTCGTGACCCCGGGCGCGGCTCGCGCGATCATTGCAGGAACGCCCCAATCGATACGAGCGTGGCCGTTGCCTGCGATCACGGCAACGGGAGGGCCGTAGGTTTCGAGCGCGGAAAGCGCCGCGCGCGCGAAAGCCGCATCGCGAAAGCGCTGCGCTGTGACCATACCCTCCATCATCTCGAACGGCATGGCCTCGCAATGCGCTTCAAACTGCAGCTTCATGCGGTGCTTCTTTTCCGGCTCAGGCAACGCCTCGTGCAGACCATATCGGGTCGCCTCTGGGCCGAAATGCGCCTCTGCGCCGTTGGTATAAACCGCGCGCAACGTCGCGCGGGGCACTGCGGCACCGATGATACGCGCCTTGCCGAGCGCCTCGAAAATCGGCGCATAGATTGGAAAGTCGCGCCAGCCACTTTCCTCCCAGGCACTGGAAATCTGGCTGCGGTCAGCGTCAGCGCGGGCGGCCTGGGCTTCGGTCAACATCTCGAAGACCACGGCGCTCGGTCGCAAGTCTCTGAGTGCCTCAGCCTGCCCTAAATGAGCCTGCGCATTGTCGTGAACCTCCCCCAATATCACGATATCGGGCGTGGCACGGGACATGCTTGGCAAAACGAGAGCAAAAAGCAGAACGACTAGTCGCATAAGGGGGCCTTTCAAGCCGATGCCGCGTGGGGCAAAATATAGGGTAAGCCGGTTGCCGGTGGGGTGGAGACTCTCAGGCTGCACCCGTAGGCGGCTGACAGGGTCTGATCCGTGAGAACCGCGCCCGGTGCGCCGCAGGCGAGGCGAGAACCGTTCGACAGCATCACCACCTGATCGGCAAAAAGCGCAGTGAGGTTCAGATCGTGCATGACAGCGATCACGCCGCCCCCGGCGCGTGCGAAATCTTGGGCAATTTCCATCACCTGCAATTGATGCGCGATGTCGAGGCTCGACACCGGCTCATCCAGCAGGAGCCAACGTGGCTGCCCTTCGGCAACGGGTAGCCAAACCTGCGCAAGAACCCGCGCCAGCATGACCCGCTGCGCTTCACCGCCAGACAGTTCATGAAAACTGCGGTCTGCGTAATGCGACAGACCCACGCGCGCCAAGGCACGCATCGGAACGTCATCGCGCGCGCCTGCGATCCCCGATTGCAGCCCCAGCCGAACGACTTCGAGCACGGTGAAGGTAAAGGCCAACGTTGAGGCTTGTGGTAGGACAGCGCGTTGCGCGGCCAGTTCCCATGGTTTCAGCGTGGCAATATCGCGTCCGTTCAGGCGCACGTTGCCCGAATAGGGCAGTGTGGACGTGATCGCGCCTAGCAGGGTGGACTTGCCCGAACCGTTTGGGCCCACGATCGCGGTGATCTCTCCGGGCTGTGCGTCGAGACTTACACCTCGCAGGGCAATCCGCGAACCGTAGGAGACCTCTATGTTTTCGGCAATCAGGCTCATTGCGTTACCAACCCCCGTCGCTTCAGCAGTATCCACAGAAAAGCAGGCGCCCCCAGCACCGCGGTCACGATGCCAATAGGCAATTCGGCTGGCGCGATAACCACCCGGGCGATGACATCGGCACAGATGAGCAGGATTGCCCCCAAGAGCGCCGCGTTGACCAGCAAGGTTCGGTGATCGGGCCCCGAGGCCAGACGCAGCAGATGCGGCACCACAATGCCGATAAAGCCAATCCCCCCTGAGACAGCCACCGCCGCGCCGGTGGCACCAGCGACGGCCAGAATTGCGATTGATTTCAACCGCTGCACATCAATGCCGATGTGGGCCGCCGTTGCCTCTCCTAATGCCAAGCCGTTGAGACCCCGCCCCAACGTCAGCGCCGCACCGAGTGACAGCAAGATGAGTGGCCCAGCAGAGAGCACCTTGGCCCAGCTGGCCCCGGCAAGCGAGCCCAATCCCCAGAAGGACAGGTCGCGCAATTGCTGGTCATCTGCCATGTAGACAAGAATACCCGACAATGCACCGGCCAGCGCGCCAAGGGCGATGCCTGCCAAGAGCATGGTCGCCACCGAAGTTTGACCATGCTGCGTTGCCACCCGGTACAGCAGCAGCGTTGAGCCCCAACCGCCCAGAAAGGCGGCGAAAGGCACAAGCTGGTTGCCGGTCTGGTCAATGACCCAGCCCGGCAGCAACGCGCCAAGAACGATCGCAAGGATCGCGCCCAGCCCGGCGCCGGCGCCTACGCCGACGATCCCCGGATCGGCCAGCGGATTGCGGAACAGCCCCTGCATCGCCGCTCCCGAGACTGCCAACGCAGCCCCGACCATAAGCCCCATCGCCAAGCGCGGAAGGCGGATGTCGAACAGAACCACCGCCTCCAACTGCGAGAGCCCCTCGTTACGGACGAGATGGCCCAGCACGGCCGTAAGGCTGACGTCGGTTGGCCCCACCTGAAGACTTAGAACGCTAACCAACGCGAGAGCCAGCACGAGCGCGAGTTGCAGTTTGCGGGCGCGGTGCAGCCGGTCTGCCGGAACAGTAAAGGTTTCCGATGTCGATACCACGGCTTCAGTTCCCGCCGCCGTACAGCGCTGCGTTCAAGCTGTTGACAGCCTCGGCTGTACGCGGGCCGAACCCCAGCATAAGCAAGCCGTTCATCCGCACGACCGACCGGCTTTGTGCCGCCGGGGTTATCCGGATTGCGGGCATGTTGAACAACTCATCATCTGCCACGCCATGGTCGCCGCCGCCGTCCATCATCAGAATTACATCGGGCGCAGCCTGTCCCACCGCCTCGTCGGAAACCTGTTTGTAGCCCTCGAAATCACCTATCGCGTTCACCCCACCAGCCATCCGGATGAGTGCATCGGCGGCCGTGCCGGTGCCAGAAGCGTTGATCCGGCCCCCCTGCGTCGACAGTACGAAAAGGACGCGCTTCTTTTCGCCCTCCGGGCGCGCGGCATCGGCCATCGCGGTTGATAGCGCGGCGCTGACCTCGGCCGAAAGTCTGGCCGCCTTGTCCGGCACATCAAGCGCTGCGCCGATCACCTCGATTTTTTGCAGAATCCCATCGGGGCTCAGCGCATCTGGCACCTCGACGAAGGCGACATCGGCGGCGCGGATCACGTCAAGCGCCTCGGGCGGGCCAGCGCCCTCTTCCGATAGGATCAGCGCCGGATCGACCGAGAGGACGCCTTCGGGCGACAACGCGCGCATGTAGCCTACGTCCGGCAATTGGGCAACTGCGGGCGGATAGGTAGAGGTCGTGTCGCGTGCCTTCAACCGGTGCTGCTCTCCGAGTGCAACGACGATCTCAGTCACTGAGCCACCGATCGACAGCACGTCGGCATCGACGTTTCCTGAAGCCGCATTTTGCTCTGCGCTGGCGGAAAGCGCAAAGGCAGCGGCACCGATGGCAACCAACCCGCCTGCCCCCTTGAATATACGACGGATCATGCGGGCACCTCCGCGCAGGACGGCAAACCGGAAACGATGTTAGCCCAAACAGGGCGCGAGTCGCGTCCCTCCTTGCCGACCCCGAAGACCTGAAAGATGATCCCGCCCTCGGCGTCGAAAGCCTCGACCGAAATCGCAGCCCCGCGCCGCGTCGGCTTTTCGACGGCCCAGACCTCGGCGACCTTGTCGAGCCTGAGGTGCAGGTTGAAACCCGGGTCCATCACGTTCTGCCAAGGCCCCATGGGGCGCAATTCGTGAATCGGCCCTGTGTGAATCTGGATGCAGCCGCGGTTGCCGACAAAGATCATTACCTCGATACCCGCCTCGCGCACGGCCCTCAACATCGTGTCAGCGGCCTTCGGGTCCAAGCGACGCACCCAAGGCGCACCGGCGATCCGATAGGCGCCAAGCCGGTTCATTTTGAGCTTCGAACACAGGGTCAGAAACTGGTGGGTATCCGTCAGCTTGGCCCATTCCGCGCAGAGAACGTCACGCTTGTCGGGCCGTGATTTCGGCCCCTCCACGGGTGCGCGGGGCAGCAAATGCTGACGGGCCGATTGATCCTCCAAGGCCAGTTCGGCGACCAGTTCGGCCCAGGCACAGTGCCGCGAGCCCGGACGCAGATGGATCTTGTGAACCGCGTCGCCCGCTGCGTCAAAGATTTGGAAGGACCGGCGCGGCCCCTCGTCGGTCTCGATCTCGACGGCGAAGGCATGACACCAATGAGAGGGGAAGATGCGCAGATCAATATTTTCGGTCAGCGTCATCGCGGCATGAGCACCGGGGTGATAGTCGCCGTACTCCCCGATCTTTTCGTGGACGCAGGCCGCCACCCGGGTCAATGCCATAACCTCACCTAGTTTTTCCGCGGCGGGAATTAGGCGATCGGGATGTGCCGCAATGCGCGTAGCGCCCTGCCCCGCGGCGGCGGCCACGAGGCGCGCTTCTGGAATTCCCAGAGCCTCTGCCGCGTCGCGGGCGCGCAGCTTTGGGTTGTCAGACTGGAAACGTCGAATCCTGGCCGGACTAATCGCGTCTTGATGGGTCATTAGTATCCTCGGATGCTCTCAAGTGATGGGTTGGCTGCGTCCGGAAGGATACGGTGCGTAGCTAGATCATTAATCTTGACTAATTTAGTCGGTTAATATTAATTGAGCAAGGCGCCGCGATACATCGCGGCAAAAATTCCCCAACATACGCCCCGCCAGCCTTTGCCAGCCGTGGTCTGACACCGTTAAAGGATGGCACAAATGCCAAGAACACTTCTGCGCGGAACAACTGCGCTTGTCTGCTTATCTCTTGCCGCTCCATTGGCAGCGCAAGACTCCGATCCCGGCTTCCTCGGCACGCTGGTTTTAACGCCGGGTAAGCGGGACCTCACTTTTGGAACCGCCTTGTCACGTACGGTAGTGGGGGAAGAGGAGATCAAAGACCGGCAAGCCAGTACGGTGGCCCAACTCATCGATTCAGTACCGAGCGTCACGCTCGTTAACGGTACGACGCCACAAGGGTCGGGGATCAACATTCGCGGTTTCGGCGCAAATACGACCTACGGAACCGATCAGAAGATTGCCGTGCAGATTGACGGCGCCTCGGTCGGTTCGGAAGAGCTCTACCGGATTGGCACACAATTGTTCACCGACCCCTTTCTCTATCGCGAGGTCGAGGTTCTGCGCGGCACGATCGGCAGTTTCGCCTACGGGTCTGGTATCATTGGCGGGGTCGTGAAGCTGGAAACCAAGGACGCCAGCGATTTTCTGGGCGGCATGCCCGGCTTCGGCGGCTCCCAAACTTTCGAGTTCGGGACCAACGGGGACAGCTGGGTCACCTCCACAAACCTCGCATGGATGCCTGCTGAAGGGGCAGAATTTCTGCTTAACTACTCTCTGCGCGATCAAAATGATCTGACCGCCGGTGACGGGAGTACCATTGGCAATAGCGCATTCCGCACCCCCTCCTATCTGGCCAAGGGTAAGTTCACATTCGGCGAGAATGACGATCAATCGGTCACTTTCAGCCATTCCAGCACTGTCGCAGATGACAAAGATGTACCCTATGATCAGTTCGACACGACTGGCGGCATGTTCGGCAACGTAGACCGGCTGACAGAGACCGAGCAGACAGTAATCGAATACCGCTTTGACCCGGCGTCCGACCTGATTGATCTGCGCGCCAACCTGTCCCATGCGGACCAGAAGATCGAATATGACTACATTCCCGGCTCATCACCGCTTGAAGGAACGCCAAGCTTTCCCTTCCTTGTAGGAACCGTGAACGCCGATCAGCGCTATGAAACGACCAAGCTAACCGTGACAAACCGAGCCCTGTTCAATACCGGGTCGGTGTCGCACGACATGCTTGCCGGGGTCGAAGCACAAAGGCGCGTTCGGGCGGATAACAGTGGCGCCGGCGCCCCCGGTGGAACCAATGATCGGGTCGCGCTTTTTGTCGTGGATGAAATGACCATGGGCCAATTTACCGTCACTCCGGCGCTGCGTTACGAGCATTCGAAAATCGACAGTGCGGTCAATCTATCACCTGCGCCCAACAGCTATGACAAAGCCGCCGTAATGGGGGGCTTGGCGTTGGCATATGACTTTGCCAACGGCCTGTCGGTCTTCGGCAGTGCGGCCTATACCGAAGGCCTGCCGATCATTGACGATCTTGGCACCAGCGCAACGGCACAGCGTCGCATCGGCATGTCCGAGAAGTCGCATACCGTCGAGCTGGGCGCAGAATTTACTGGCAATGGCATCTTTGACGGAGGCGACAGCTTTACTATTCGAGGCAACTTTTACCATACGGAACTGTCGGACATCACCAGCTATACTGTGGCCGGTTCGACCTCAACTGACCTAGATCACGTCAAATCGCGCGGCTTCGAGGTGGAAGCCTCCTATGGTATGAATAACGGGTTCTATCTGGATTTTGCGGGTCATCTGGGAGAGGGCACCGAATATAACCCGGATGGCACCTCGAACACATGGCGCAACTCACCGGCGAACCGGGCCCAATTGACCCTGGGCAAGAAATTGAACGACTTCGTCGATGTGAGTTGGGAAATTGTTCATAGCTCGGATCGACGCGACTCGACGGGCAGCAGCCTATCCGACAGCACGGTCCACAACCTGCGCGCCACATGGAAACCCCAAGCGCAGGGTTGGCTGGCTGGCACCGAAGCCCGGTTCGGAATAGAGAATGTTCTTGACGAAGACTACGTTGGGCATCTGTCGTCGCCCAGCCGGAAGGCGCCGGGTCGCACGTTCAAAGTGTCGCTTTCAAAAACTTTTTAAATGATCAGGTTCACTGTCGCCGACGGCGGCAGTGGACCCCAAAAAGAACCGTGCAGATTGTAAAACGACGGGTCATTCAGTTTCCGACAGACCACGGGTTGTGTCAGTACTTTCTGTGCAACTTAGACAAGTCAATTGCGCCCACGGACTTCGTCCACGCGATGCTGGCGCTTCTATCGCAACGTTCGCACTTATCGGTTTCGACCGTTGCTCAAGGGATCGCCTTTGCGAACGCAAGGTCGGAATATGGTCAGTATGCCCTTGGGACCGCCGTTTTTGTCAATGAACCGGTTGATTTCGGGTTAATGTAGCTGGGCTTTAAGCACGTCCGCTAGACAGTGTTCATTTATGACGGCCACAAGATTGCTCCCGGCAGCAAGAAGCGCGGTCGGATCATTGCCTTCACACAAAAGCATGGCGCTCAGATGGGCCTTCGCACCGGCATTTTTGCGCAAATGACATAGCATATCCATCATATATTTTTCTTCGCTGGTCATGAAAGCACTGCAGTTCACACAACGTGGATCTGTATAGTTAAAGGTATGCGGCCTGGCGGTGCGCATCTCGTTAGGGGGGTAATCCCCCCATTTTTATGGGGGCTCGATCGTAGAACTTACGCAGCCATTCTCAATTTCTGGGCGGGGGTCATCCCGCCGTTGCCCATGTTGGGGCGTTCGTTGTTGTAGGACCAGAGCCACTCGGTGGCAATCTTCTGGACCTCTTCAATGCTTTCGAAAATGTATAAGTCCAGCCACTCGTGGCGGACTGTCCGGTTGTAGCGCTCGACATAAGCGTTCTGCTGCGGCTTGCCGGGTTGGATAT
>NZ_JABECQ010000031.1:0-1107 GCF_029285915.1 Sulfitobacter sp. M85 | reverse complement strand
TTTTCCATGGCGATCGGTGCGATCAGCTCAACGCCGAAGGATACGTTGTCGCCGGGCATGACCATCTCGGTGCCTTCTGCCAGCTGAACGGTGCCGGTCACGTCAGTTGTACGGAAGTAGAACTGCGGACGGTAGTTCGCGAAGAACGGCGTGTGACGGCCACCTTCCTCTTTGGTGAGGATGTAGGCTTCGGCTTCGAACTTGGTGTGCGGTGTCACGGAGCCGGGCTTGCAGAGAACCTGACCGCGCTCAACGCCGTCACGCTCAACGCCGCGCAGCAGGGCGCCGATGTTGTCGCCGGCTTCACCACGGTCCAGCAGCTTGCGGAACATTTCCACGCCGGTGCAGGTGGTTTTCTTGGTGTCGCGTATGCCGACGATTTCGATTTCGTCGCCAACGTTGATCACGCCACGCTCGACACGGCCAGTCACAACGGTACCACGGCCGGAGATCGAGAAGACGTCTTCGACGGGCATCAGGAAGGGCTGGTCCACGGCACGCTCAGGTGTCGGGATGTAGGCGTCAACTTCGGCCATCAGCTTCTTGATCGACTCTTCGCCGATCTCGGGCTTGTTGCCTTCCATCGCCGCCAGAGCGGAACCTGCAACAACGGGGATATCGTCGCCGGGGTAGTCGTAGGAGGACAGCAGTTCGCGGATTTCCATCTCGACGAGCTCGAGCAGCTCTTCGTCGTCGACCTGGTCAACTTTGTTCATGAAGACGACCATGGCGGGGATGCCAACCTGACGGCCAAGCAGGATGTGCTCGCGGGTCTGGGGCATCGGGCCGTCGGCCGCGTTCACAACCAGGATCGCGCCGTCCATCTGCGCCGCACCGGTGATCATGTTTTTCACATAGTCAGCGTGGCCGGGGCAGTCGACGTGGGCGTAGTGACGGTTCTCGGTCTCATACTCAACGTGCGCGGTCGAGATGGTGATGCCGCGGGCCTTCTCTTCGGGCGCGCCGTCGATCTGGTCATACGCTTGGAAGTCACCGAAGTACTTGGTGATCGCCGCGGTCAGCGTGGTTTTACCGTGGTCAACGTGGCCGATCGTGCCGATGTTGACGTGCGGTTTGGTGCGTTCAAACTTTGCCTTTGCCATGGTG
>NZ_JABECQ010000030.1:0-1129 GCF_029285915.1 Sulfitobacter sp. M85 | reverse complement strand
CCAGGGGCCACGCCGGTGAATGACCTCTGCTTTGAACAGGCCGTTGATCGTTTCTGCCAGAGCGTTGTCATAGGAGTCCCCAACGCTGCCGACAGACGGGGCGATCTGCGCCTCGGCCAGTCGTTCGGTGTACTTAATCGACAGATATTGCGACCCGCGATCCGAGTGATGCACCAACTGGCCCTGAGCTGGTCCGCGTTGATGGATGGCTTGCTCCAAAGCATCGAGAACAAACCCGGCAGTAGCCGTGCGGCTCACGCGCCATCCAACGATACGACGGGCAAAGACGTCGATGACGAAGGCCACATACACAAACCCCTGCCACGTCGCGACATAGGTGAAGTCGCTGACCCAGAGTACGTTTGGCGCTGGCGCGTGGAACTGGCGGTTCACCTTGTCCAATGGACAGGGCAACGCCTTGTCAGGGATCGTTGTCGTCGGCTTTTTGCCACGCACTACGCCCTCAAGGTCTAAATCCTTCATTAGCCGTGCAACCGTACAGCGTGCGATATCAAAGCCTTCTCGGCGCATTTGATGCCAGATCTTGCGAACGCCGTAGACGCTGAGGTTTTCCTCAAAGACACGTTCGATCTCAGGCTTCAGGTCTTCGTCACGCTTGGCGCGATCCGACAGAAGATCAGGGTTCGCCCGCTTGGCCAAGTGGTCATAGAACGTGGCTGGGGCAATCGGCAGGACGCGGCAGATTGGCTCGACCCCATGATCCGCGCGGTGATCTTCTATGAGCCGGATCATCGTTTGAATGGGCGGTCGAGCTCCGCCTGGGCAAAATATGCGGATGCCTTACGAAGGATCTCGTTGGCCTGCTTCAGTTCGCGCACTTCGCGTTCCAGAGCCTTCATCTTCTCGGCCTGTTCGGTCGTGATACCGCCGCGCTGGCCGGTATCAACCTCAACCTTCTTGACCCATTCATTCAGCGTTTGCGGCGCGCAGCCTATCTTCGATGAGATCGACACAATCGCCGCCCAGCGACTTTCATGCTGCCCGGTGCCATCCATTACCATCCGCACGGCGCGCTCGCGCACTTCTGGTGAATACTTGTTCGTTGTCTTTGTCATGATGCTCCATCCTACTCATGAGTTGGAGCCTCCGACAAACCCGGCGCGGTTCA
>NZ_JABECQ010000029.1:0-1159 GCF_029285915.1 Sulfitobacter sp. M85 | reverse complement strand
AGCAAAACACCTGGTCCCATCCCGAACCCAGCCGTTAAGTGCCGTAGCGCCGATGGTACTGCGTCTTAAGACGTGGGAGAGTAGGTCATCGCCAAACCTAATAAGTTCCTAGACTACAGTATCTCTCTACGATGATCAGAATAACAAAACCGCCGCAGCTCAATGCTGCGGCGGTTTTGCGTTTGAGCAGGGCTTTCCGGCGGCCAGCGAACTTTGGCGGCGCGAACGTTAAGCGTGCCGGAAAAAATCTCAAGAAAAATTACCTTTTTCTGTTCGAATGCGCTTGCAGCTCCCGCACTATAAGTCTAAACGGAGGGCATTGGCGCGGGATGGAGCAGCCCGGTAGCTCGTCAGGCTCATAACCTGAAGGTCGTAGGTTCAAATCCTACTCCCGCAACCAATATTAGCGAAGTATCGCTTTCAGAAAGACCCGCCTTCTCGGCGGGTCTTTCTGCATTTGGGGGGATGTCCCCTTGCTCTATCCCTGTTCAAATTCGTGTTCCGCTGGCTTTGCGAAGAGGGCTATTTGCGTCGGTAGAAGGAAAGAGAGTTTAGCAAAGGGGCGGGTCAGCAGTTCAGCGCCTGGTTGGATAATCCCCCCATTTTTATGGGGGCTCGATCGTAGAACTTACGCAGCCATTCTCAATTTCTGGGCGGGGGTCATCCCGCCGTTGCCCATGTTGGGGCGTTCGTTGTTGTAGGACCAGAGCCACTCTGAACCGCGCCGGGTTTGCCGGAGGCTGATTTGTCTTAGTTACGCGGCCATGCCTGATGTTTCCAGAGCAGCGTAGAAGTTTGCCTCGGCCTCTGCGGGCGGAATGCTCCCGATGGGTTTGAACCGCGCCGGGTTTGCCGGAGGCTGATTTGTCTTAGTTACGCGGCCATGCCTGATGTTTCCAGAGCAGCGTAGAAGTTTGCCTCGGCCTCTGCGGGCGGAATGCTCCCGATGGGTTCGAGAAGGCGGCGATTGTTGAACCAGTCGACCCATTCGAGGGTAGCGTATTCCACGGCGTCGAAGCTGCGCCAGGGGCCGGGACTGTCCTGAATTTTGTGCTCTGGCGTGGTAACTGCTCTATAAGGAGACCCACGTATGAGCATCGACAAAAAGCTATTAGACCAACTGATGGAAGGCCGGTCCTCTGGCGACCTATTCGGCAAG
>NZ_JABECQ010000028.1:0-1318 GCF_029285915.1 Sulfitobacter sp. M85 | reverse complement strand
GGGACTGTCCTGAATTTTGTGCTCTGGCGTGGTAACTGCTCTATAAGGAGACCCACGTATGAGCATCGACAAAAAGCTATTAGACCAACTGATGGAAGGCCGGTCCTCTGGCGACCTATTCGGCAAGGAGGGCATTCTTGCCGAGTTGACCAAAGCATTGGCAGAACGCGCTTTAACAGCTGAGATGGAGGAACATCTTGGGGCAGAGCGCGAAGAAGGTGTCGCGGAAGGCCAGAACCATCCGCCCAATCGTCGTAATGGCAGCAGCCAGAAGACTGTGACTACCGACAGTGGGAAGGTCATCCTGGACATTCCGCGCGACCGCAACGGCACCTTTGATCCGCTGTTGATAGCCAAGTATCAGCGTCGTTTTCCCGAGTTCGACCGCAAGATCGTCAGCATGTATGCACGCGGAATGACGACCCGTGAGATCCAAGGGCACATTGAGGAGATTTACGGCTTTGAGGCATCACCCAGCTTGATATCGGTGATCACTGAGGCTGTGATGGACGAGGTCACCGCCTGGCAGAGCCGGCCACTGGAACCCTGCTATCCCGTGGTGTTCATGGACGCGATCCGCGTCAACATCCGCAGTGATGGAGCGGTCTCGAACAAAGCGGTCTTCGTGGCCTTGGCGATCCGTCCAGACGGCACCCGGGACGTTCTGGGGCTGTGGTTCCAGGCCAACGAGGGTGCCAAATTTTGGGCAAAGGTTCTGAATGATCTACGCCACAGGGGCGTTCAGGACATTCTGATTGCCGTGGTCGACGGTCTCAAAGGCTTCCCTCAGGCCATTGAGGCAGCTTTCCCGGAAGCCCAGGTTCAGACGTGCATCGTTCATTTGCTGCGCCACTCTATGAGCTTCGCCAGCTACAAGGACCGCAAGGCCGTGGCGACAGCCCTGAAGGCGGTCTACACCGCCTTGGACGTCGAAGCAGCAGAGGCTGCGCTGGCCGAGTTCGAGGAGAGTGATCTGGCCAAGCGCTATCCGGCCATTGCACCGAGCTGGCGCAGAGCCTGGAACGAGGTGATCCCGTTTCTCGACTACCCGCCCGAAGTGCGCCGATTGATTTACACAACGAATGCCATAGAAGCCTTGAACTCAAAAATCCGGCGTGCGGTGCGAACCCGAGGCCACTTCCCGAGCGATGAGGCGGCAGCAAAGTTGATCTACTTGGCGCTCAATGCTACTTCCGCCGAGTGGAAGCGATCTGTGCGTGAATGGCACCGCGTTAAAAGCCAACTCGCCATCATGTTCGAAGAACGCTTTCCCATGGCGTAACTAAAGACGTCAGGGCACAAAATTACGCACACTCCC
>NZ_JABECQ010000003.1:0-485042 GCF_029285915.1 Sulfitobacter sp. M85 | reverse complement strand
AGCAAAACACCTGGTCCCATCCCGAACCCAGCCGTTAAGTGCCGTAGCGCCGATGGTACTGCGTCTTAAGACGTGGGAGAGTAGGTCATCGCCAAACCTAATAAGTTCCTAGACTACAGTATCTCTCGACGATGATCAGTATAACAAAACCGCCGCAGCTCAAAGCCGCGGCGGTTTTGCGTTGGAGGGGGGGGGGAATCTCCCGGCCTGCAAGAACCATATGACGTCCGGTTATCCGAGCCTGTGTTGGGCATCCGCTTGACGCTGCCCAAAGCCCTGTCACAGTAGCGGCGACAGTCGACGTTGGGAGGCGGGGCATGGATATCGAGACGCTCTTTGGCTTGGAGGGAAAGACCGCTTTGATCACCGGCGGGGCCACGGGCATCGGGCGGATGGCGGCGGAGGCTTTGGTGCGGGCCGGGGCGCGGGTCCTTTTAGCCAGCCGGAAAGGAGAGTCTTGCGCGGCGGTGGCCGATGAGCTGAATGCGCTCGGCGCGCGGGGCAGCGCCGAAGGGTTCGCGGGCGATGTGGGGACTGAGGCTGGCGTGGATGCGCTCGTGGCTGAGGTTCAGGCGCGTAGCGATCGGCTGCATATCTTGATGAACAACGCGGGCGTGACTTGGGGCGCGCCCTTGGGGCAGTTCCCTTACCGGGCTTGGGACAAGGTCATGGGCGTAAATGTCGCCGGGCTCTTCGATCTCACGCAAAAGTTGTTGCCGCTTCTCAGCACCGGGGCCACGGCGGATGATCCCGCGCGGGTCGTCAATGTCGGGTCGGTCATGGGGGAGCGCGAGATGGGCGACGGCGCCTATAGCTATGCCGCGTCCAAGGCGGCAGTCATTCATTTGAGTAAAATCCTCGCCAAGGAATTGGCCGGGGAAGGGATCACCGTGAACGCACTGGCGCCGGGGCCCTTCGTTTCGCGCATGACGGCTTTCGCCACGGGCGATGAGAAGACGCGGGCCGCGGTGGGGCAGGATGTCCCGCTTGGCCGTGTTGGGCGGGATGAAGATATCGCGGGCTGCATGTTGTTTCTCTGCGGGTGCGGCGGCGCCTATGTCACCGGGGCCGTGATCCCGGTCAGCGGCGGCATCAATGTGATGTCGGGACCGAATATTTTTGAAAAGGCATTGTGATGCCGAACGATAGCCCCCGAACGGAGACTCCATATGCGTGACGACAGCCATCTACCCCAAGCCCTGCGCGGCCTGCGCCTGCCGCTGGTCGCCTCGCCGATGTTCATTCTCTCGGGGCCCGAGCTGGTCATAGCGCAGTGCAAGGCGGGGATCGTCGGGTCTTTCCCGGCGCTGAACGCGCGGGAGGCGGAGGGTGAGCCGCCCTTGTTGGATGTTTGGTTGACCCAGATCACCGAAGCCTTGGACAAGCACAATCAAGAGAACCCCGACCGGCCCGCGGCCCCTTTCGCGGTCAACCAGATCGTGCATCGGTCGAACGCGCGGTTGGAGCGTGATCTTGAGATTTGCGTCAAACACAAAGTGCCGATCTGGATCACCTCGCTCGGCGCGCGGGTTGAGGTGAACGAGGCCGCACATTCCTGTGGCGGCGTGACGCTGCATGACGTCATCAACAACCGTTTCGCGCGCAAGGCGATCGAAAAGGGCGCGGATGGGCTGATTGCCGTGGCCGCGGGGGCCGGGGGCCATGCGGGGCCGCAATCGCCCTTCGCGCTGATCCGCGAAATCCGCGAATGGTTCGACGGGCCGCTTTTGCTCTCCGGCGCCTTGGCCACGGGCGAGGGGCTGTTAGCGGCCCGCGCCATGGGGGCCGATCTGGGCTATATGGGCTCGGCCTTCATCGCCACGCGAGAGGCGAACGCCGTGCCGGGCTACAAGGATATGATCGTCTCGGGCGGGGCGGATGACATTGTGACCTCTTCGCTCTTCACCGGGGTGTCTGGCAACTATCTGCGCCCATCGATTGAGGCGGCGGGGCTCGACCCGGACAATCTGCCATCGGCGGATGCCTCTTCGATGAACTTCGGCTCGGGCTCGTCCAAGCCCAAAGCGTGGAAGGAAATTTGGGGCGCGGGGCAGGGGATTGGCGCTGTCAAAGAGATTGGTGGCGCGGCCGACTTGGTGGACCGTATCGAGGCGGAGTATCGCGCCGCTGGCGCAAGGTTGGCAGCGGAGTTCGCATAGTGAGCACGGATACCCAAACCCTAGACGAAGACGCTGTTTGCCGCTGGTTGGAGGCGAACCTGCCGGGCTTTGCCGGGCCGCTGGAGGTCACGAAGTTTCAGGCCGGGCAGTCCAATCCGACATTCCTGCTTTCGACCCCGGCGCATGACTATGTGCTGCGCCGCAAACCCCCGGGGGTGCTGTTGAAATCGGCCCATGCGGTGGATCGGGAGTTTCGGGTGCAGAAGGCTTTGGCCGGCAGTCAGGTGCCTGTCGCGCGGATGCATTTACTCTGTGAGGATGAGAGCGTCATCGGCTCGATGTTCTATGTCATGGACCATGTCCCGGGGCGCAACTTCAACGACCCCACGCTGCCGGAGCTTACCCCGGCAGAGCGCGGCGCGGTCATGGATGAGATGAATGGCGTGCTGGCCGCGCTGCATGAGGTCGATATCGACGCGGCGGGGCTGTCAGACTATGGCCCGCCGGGTAACTATTTCGAGCGGCAGGTGGCGCGCTGGTCGAAACAATACCGCGCTTCGGAGACCGAGCCGCAGCCGGATATGGATAGGCTGATGCAGCGCCTCAGCGCCGAGCAGCCCGAGGACGACGGGCAGCGCACGTTGGTGCATGGCGATTACCGGATCGACAATATGATCTTCGACACCCATGGCACCGCCTGCCGTGCGGTTTTGGATTGGGAACTGTCGACCATCGGCCATCCTTTTGCCGATCTCGCCGCCGTCATCATGCAATGGCAGATGCCCGTGGGGGCCGAGGGGCGCGGCTTGGCCGGGGTGGACCGCAAGGCGCTTGGCCTGCCTACCGATGCCGAATTCATCGCCGCCTATTGCCGCAGGCGCGGGCTGAAGGGCATCGACAATTTCGGCTATTACCTCGCCTTTTGCTTTTTCCGCATGGCGGCGATCATCCAAGGCGTGTTGAAACGCGCCTTGGAGGGCAATGCTTCAAACCCCGAATACGGGTTGAAATTAGGGCAATACGTCCCGGTTTTTGCGCGCCACGGGCTGGAGGCGCTGGATCGCGACCGCTGAGCGGTCGGCGGGGCGTTTGGCGCTTGAGCTTTGCGGTGAAAACCTGTTGCTAGGGCCGAAACACCCCGGCCCGAAAGGATGACTCATGACCAATGCTGCGCGGCAATTGCTTGATCTGTTGGATATCGAACAGCTTGAGGTCGATCTGTTTCGGGGCACGGGTGCCGGGGGTGAGACCTCGATGCGGATTTTCGGCGGTCATGTCATCGCGCAGGCGCTGATGGCGGCTTACCGGACGGTGCCAGACCGGGCCTGCCATTCGCTTCATGCCTATTTCATCCGGCCCGGCGACCCGAAAATTCCGGTGATCTATCAGGTCGACCGCGCCCGCGACGGGGGCAGTTTCACGACCCGGCGTGTGGTGGCGATCCAGCATGGCAAGCAGATCCTGAACCTCTCTGCCTCGTTTCAGGTCGAAGAGGAGGGGTTTGATTGGCAGCATGAGATGCCGCAGGTCTCGGCCCCGGAAAACTGGCCGGACCGGCCCGAACTGCGCGAGGCTTTTGCCGAAAAACTGCCCGAGAAATACCGCGGAGATTTCCTGCGCGAGCGCCCCATCGAGATCCGCGAGGTTGAGCCGCGCGATTTCATGACGCCGGAAAAGGTCAGCGACCGCAACTATCTGTGGTTTCGCATGGGGGCCGCCGAAGGGCAGAACCCGGTGATGCAGCACGCGCTGCTTGCCTATGCCTCGGACATGAACCTGCTCGGCTCCTCCCTGCGGCCTCATGGGCTGACATGGTTTCAGGGCAAGGTGATGACGGCCAGCCTTGATCACGCCATGTGGTTTCACGCGCCGATCCGCTTTGACGAATGGCACCTCTATGCGCTCGACGCGCCATTCACCGGCGGCGCGCGGGGGTTCAACCGTGGGATGATCTACAATCAAAACGGGCAGTTGGTGGCGAGCGTGGCGCAGGAGGGGCTGCTGCGCCCGATCCGGCCCAAGGGGGAGAGCTAAGGGCCGCTAGCTGTCTTTCGCGGCCCCAAAGCGACGGTTCAGCTTGCGCATTCCGCCGATCCAGCGGTCATAATCCTGCGCTTTGCCTTGTATATAGTCGCGCACCTGCGGATGCGGCAGCACCAGAAAGACCTCATCGCGGATCGCCTGCACGCAGGCTTCGGCCACCGGCTCAGGCTCCAACATGCCGTCAATCGCGGCGACATGGTCCTCCAGTCCGCGCATCATCTCGGTCCGGACCGCTTGCGGGCAGAGCACAGAGACCTTGATTCCGTCGTCGCCATAGCTCATCGCCAGCCATTCGGCGAGGCCGACGGCGGCGTGTTTTGTCACCCCATAGGGCGCAGCGCCGACCTGATTAAGCAGCCCCGCCGCCGAGGCGGTGTTGAGCAGATAGCCACCCCCGCGCGCCCGCATCAGCGGCACCAGATGCCGCGCCGCGCGCACATGGCTCATCACGTTGATCTCCCAAATGCGCTGCCACTCGGCATCCGGCACCTCCACGCCGCCCTCGACCGAGATACCGGCGTTAGAGCAGAAAAGATCAATCGGTCCGATGTCACGCTCGACGGTGGCGATCAGCGCGGCGATCTCCGCCTCTCGCGCGACATCGACGCGGAAGGCCGTGCCGCCTACCTCAGCCGCTGTCGCCTCGGCCCCCGCGCTGTCGACGTCCACGCAGACGATATGCGCAGGCGCTTCCTTGGCAAAGCGCAGCGCCAAGGCCCGCCCGATGCCGCTGGCGGCCCCGGTGATAACGATGACGCGGCCCGCGAGCTCCATATCAGCTCTCGCCGTCCGAGCCGCGCCTGTTCGACGCTTGAAACGCCTTCACCTCGGCCCGCGCGATGACCTGATGGTGGACCTCATCCGGCCCATCGGCAAAGCGCAGCGCGCGCTGCCATGTGTACATGCCCGAGAGCGGGCTCCACTGGCTCATCCCCGTCGCCCCATGCACCTGCATAGAGGCGTCGATGATCTCGCAGGCCTTTTCCGGCACCAGCGCCTTGATCATGCTGACCCAGATGCGGGCCTCTTTATTGCCCAAGACATCCATCGCCTTGGCCGCTTTCAACACCATCAGCCGCATGGCTTCGATGTCGATCCGCGCGCGGCTGATCGTTTCCATGTTCTTGCCGAGGTCGATGATCTTCTTGCCAAAAGCCTCGCGCCCCAGCCCGCGTTCGATCATCAGGTCCAGCGCCTTCTCCGCCGCCCCGATCGAGCGCATGCAGTGGTGAATCCGCCCCGGCCCCAAGCGCACCTGACTGATCTCGAACCCGCGCCCTTCGCCCCAAAGCACGTTTTCACGCGGCACCCGCACATCGGTGAAACGGATATGCATATGCCCATGCGGCGCGTCGTCATGGCCAAAGACATGCATCGGCCCGAGGATCTCCACCCCCGGCGTGTCCATGGGCACGAGAATTTGGCTCTGCTGGCGGAAAGTCTCGGCCTCGGGCGAGGTTTTCACCATGACGATCATGATCTTGCAACGCGGATCGCCCGCGCCCGAGATGTAGAACTTCTCGCCGTTGATCACCCAATCGTCGCCATCCAGCACAGCACTGGTGGAGATGTTTCGCGCATCCGAAGAGGCGACATCAGGCTCCGTCATGGCAAAGGCCGAGCGGATCTCGCCCGCCAGCAGCGGCTTCAGCCAGCGCTCTTTCTGTTCAGGCGTGCCGACGCGTTCCAACACCTCCATATTACCGGTATCCGGGGCGGAGCAGTTCAGGCTTTCCGGCGCCAGCGGGCTTTTGCCCAATTCGGCGGCGATATAGGCGTAATCAAGGTTCGCCAGCCCTTCACCGGTTTGGGCATTGGGCAGGAAGAAGTTCCACAATCCCGCCTCCCGCGCTTTTTGCTTGGCCCCGTCGAGCAATTCCAACTGACCGGGCGCATAGGACCAGCGGTCGGCGCGGCCTTCGCCAAGGCGAAAGAACTCCTCGGTGATCGGATCGACATTCTCGCGGATGTGCTTGATGACCGCCGCCAGCAGTGGCTTGGCCTTCTCCGACATTTCGAGATTGTTCATATCCAAGGTCTGATCGATCATCCTATGCTCCCGGTGATGATGGTTCGCGGTGCCGCCCGGTTCCTCCGCAGGCGGCCCTTTGGGGCGAGCCTATGCAATCGCCGCGGCCTTGCCAATCGCGGGCAGGGGGCGGCAGGCTTTACGCCGCGTCATTAAGCCGTTGAAACCCGCGCGCAGGCGCTTAAGTTCAGCCCATGACAGATGCATTGATCAAAGACGTTCTCACCCGCACCCGCCGCATCGCGGTGGTCGGTGTTTCTCCCAATCCGGCGCGGCCGAGCCACTATGTCGCTGAATACCTTGCGCAAAAAGGGTATGACGTGGTGCCGGTAAACCCGGTGCACGCGGGCAAGGAAGTCTTTGGCAAGACCATCGTCGCCACTCTGGCCGAGATCGACCCGCCGGTGCAAATGGTCGATATTTTCCGCCGGTCCGAGGATGTGCCCCCCGTCGTGGATGAGGCGCTGGAGGCTTTCCCCGAGCTTGAGACAATCTGGATGCAAATGGGCATCACCAATGCCGAAGCGGCGGCCAAGGCCGAAGCACGCGGCGTGGACGTGATCCAAGACCGCTGCCCCAAGGTGGAAATCCCGCGCCTGCTGGGTTGATTATTTCCGCGCGGCCTTTTCGGCGATGCCGGAGGTCGATTGCCGCCGCGCCAACTCATCCAGCACATCGCTCAGCGGCACATCCCGCACGGCCAGCATCACCAACAGGTGGTAGAGCACATCGGCGGCTTCCGAGGTCAGACCTTTGCGGTCATCCTTCACCGCCTCAATGATCGCTTCGACCGCCTCTTCGCCGAACTTTTCGGCGCATTTCTCTGGCCCGTTGGCCAGCAGTTGCGCGGTCCAACTGCTTGACGGATCGGCGCTTTTGCGGCTCAGAATGGTGGCGTAAAGGTCATCAAGCGTCATGAAAGCCTCATTGGAATGCCAGCGGCGGCCATATGCTGTTTGGCCTCCTGCACGGTATATTCGCCAAAGTGAAAGATCGAGGCTGCCAGCACCGCCGAGGCACCCCCTTCGATCACCCCGTCCACGAGATGATCCAAATTACCGACCCCACCGGAGGCGATCACCGGCACCGATACGGCATCGGAAATGGCGCGGGTCAGGGGCAGGTTGAACCCCTGTTTGGTGCCATCGCGGTCCATCGAGGTCAGCAGGATTTCCCCGGCGCCCTTGGCGGCCACGGTGCGGGCAAATTCCACGGCATCGATGCCCGTGGGCTTACGCCCGCCATGGGTGAAAATCTCCCATTTGCCGGGGCTTACGGTCTTGGCGTCAATCGCGCAGACGATGCACTGGCTGCCAAAGTGATCCGCCGCTTCGGCGATCACATCCGGGTTCGCCACGGCGGCGGAGTTGAAGCTGACCTTATCGGCCCCCGCCAGCAGCAAGGCCCGCACATCCGCCACGGTCCGCACGCCGCCGCCCACGGTCAGCGGGATATAGCAATGCTCAGCGGTGCGGGTGACCAGATCGAACATCGTGCCGCGGTTCTCATGGGTGGCGTGGATGTCGAGAAAACAAAGCTCATCCGCCCCCGCCGCATCATAGGCAATCGCGGCATCCACCGGGTCGCCCGCATCACGCAGGCCGACGAAGTTCACACCCTTGACCACACGGCCATCGGCCACGTCGAGACAAGGGATGATGCGGGTCTTCAGCATGGCTCAGCCCTTCAACATCTTCATGGCGTCGGTCAGATCAATCGCGCCATCGTAAAGCGCCCGGCCCGAAATCGCGCCCTCGATTACGCCCGTGTCGCGCAGCGCCCCCAGGTCTTCGAGCGAGGATACCCCGCCCGAGGCGATGACCGGAATCGAGACCGCCCGCGCCAGATCGGCTGTCGCTTCGACATTGGGCCCGCCCATTGCACCATCCCGCATGATATCGGTGTAAATGATCGCGGCCACACCTGCGTCCTCAAAGGATTTCGCGAGGTTGGTGGCCATGACATCGGTCTCCGTCGCCCAACCCTTGGTCGCGACCTTTCCATTCCGTGCGTCGATCCCCACAGCAACTTGCCCGGGAAAGGCGTGCGCCGCCTCGCGGACCAGTCCGGGGTTCTCAACCGCCACGGTGCCCAGAATGACCCGCGCGAGGCCCTTATCCAACCAGCCCTCGATCGTCGCCATATCGCGAATGCCCCCGCCCAATTGCGCAGGCACTTTGCAGGCTTTCAAAATCGCCTCCACCGGGGCGGCGTTCACCGGGGTCCCGGCAAAAGCGCCATTGAGGTCAACAAGATGCAACCAATCACAGCCCGCTTCGACAAAGCTAAGCGCCTGTGCGGCGGGATCGTCGTTAAAAACGGTGGCACGGTCCATGTCGCCATGCACAAGGCGCACGGCCTGACCGTCTTTGAGATCGATAGCGGGGTAAAGGATCATGGCCGGGCCCTTGTTAGAGAAGTCGCTTTCCTTTTGCACGTCGCCAGGGATTTTGCAACGCGACCCTAGGTCAGTCTTGCCCGATTGAAAGTTCTGGCTAACACTAAAGTCAGATCGGGAGGAGAGATCATGAAACAGCTTTTTGCAGCGGCCCTTCTGGGCCTTGGCCTGACCAGCGCCGCCCATGCCGCGGATCCGGCAGTCGGTACTTGGAAAACTCAAGTGGATGACGGCGCCTTTGCCCATGTCAAAATGGCCCCCTGCGGCGGGGCGATCTGCGGCACCATCGCGCGCACCTTCAACGGCAGCGGCGAATATAACTCTCCCAATATCGGCAAAACGCTCGTCATCGACATGAAGCCTCAGGGCGGCGGCAAATACGCCGGTAAGGTTTGGCGTCCGTCGAACGGCAAAATCTACATCGGGAAGATGAATGTCTCAGGCAACTCGCTGAAGCTCTCGGGCTGCGTCGCGGGTGGGCTGATCTGCTCGAAACAGACCTGGGCTCGCATCAAGTAAGGGCCGAGCATCTCTACGAAGGTTTGAAGGCGCGGGGCTAGTCCTTCGCGCCTTCATTGCGTTTTGCGTGAGGAAAGCGCAGCGCAGAGGTATTTGTAAAAGGATGAAGTTGAAGAGGAACTTTCTTCATCTTCATCCTTTCTTAAATACCTTCCGACGTTTCAACAGGCGCGGCGCGGGTTAAGGCGCCCAAGTCAGGAAGTTCGAGATCAGCCGCAGGCCGGTGGTTTGGCTTTTCTCCGGGTGAAACTGCATGCCCAGCATCGTGTCGCGGCCGATGATCGCCGTGACTTTGCCGCCGTATTCGACATGGGCCAGACGTTCGGCGGGGTTGGCGACGGCCATGTGGTAGCTGTGCACGAAATAGGTGTGATCGCCGGTTTGTAGCCCCTCGAAGACCGGGTGGTCGTGGTCGATCACCAAGTCGTTCCAGCCCATATGGGGGACTTTGAGCTTCGGGTCTTTCGGGGTGATCTGGGTCACCTCGCCACCGATCCAGCCCAGACCGGGGGTGTCTTCATATTCGCGGCCCATGCTGGCCATCAGTTGCATGCCGACACAGATGCCGAGGAAGGGGCGGCCCTTTTCCTCGACCGCCTCGACCATCGCGTCATAGAGGCCGCCGGCCCCTTTCAGGGCGGCCATACAGGCCGGAAAGGCGCCATCGCCGGGCAGGACCAGACGGTCGGCGCGGGCCACGACCTCGGCATCCGAGGTCACCGTGACCTCGCCTGCGTCATGCTCGCGGGCCATACGCTCGAAGGCTTTATGCGCGGAGTGCAGGTTGCCGGATTCGTAGTCGATGATTGCTGTCAGCATTGGTTTACAAGGCACCCTTGGTCGAGGGAATGGCGTCTGCTTTGCGGGGGTCGGTTTCGACCGCTTCGCGCAGGGCGCGGGCGACGGATTTGAAAGCGGCTTCGGCGATGTGGTGGCTGTTGAACCCGTGGAGCGCGTCGACATGTAGGGTGATGCCGCCATGGGTGCTGAACGCCTGGAAGAACTCACGGACCAGTTCAGTGTCGAACTTGCCGATGCTGCTGGTGGGGAAATCCACGTTCCAGATCAGAAAGGGCCGCGCAGAGAGGTCGAGCGCGCAGCGGATCTGCGCGTCGTCCATCGCCAGCAGGCAAGATCCGTAGCGGCGGATGCCGCGTTTGTCGCCGAGCGCTTGGGACAGTGCTTGGCCCAGCGTGATGCCCACATCTTCGACGGTGTGATGGTCGTCGATGTGCAGATCGCCCTTGGCACGCACTTTGATGTCGATCAGCGAGTGGCGCGACAGTTGGTCGAGCATATGATCAAAAAAGCCGACGCCGGTTTCATTGTCATAGCTGCCGGTGCCGTCGAGGTTGATCTCGACCGTGATGTCGGTTTCGGCAGTGGTGCGGGTCAGGGTGCTGCGACGCATGGGGCATCTCCGAAGGCAATTGCTGCGCCCTTATAACAGGGCCTGCCGCCGCGCCAAGCCCAAGCGGTGAAACGCCGTTAGGCACGGGCAGCGCGATCGGGGATTGCGGGGGCAGGGCCCATATGTCAGCTTGAACCAAATCCCAGAAAGAGGCGCGACATGACCACCTGCGTATTCATCCAGATCCGCTGCCGACCGGGCACGACCTATCGTGTGGCCGAAGAGATCGCCCTGCGCGAAATTCATTCCGAACTTTATTCCACCTCAGGCGAATATGATCTTTTGATGAAGCTTTATATTCCGAAGGGCGAAGATGTGGGCGTCTACATCAATGACAATCTGTTGGACATCGAAGGCATCGAGCGGTCTTTGACCACGATGACCTTCAAGGTCTTTTGAGGTGGCGCGCCAGCTCATCCTGACAGCAGCCGTCTGTTCTGCTTTGTCGATCGCCGCGCTCGTGGCCTTTCCCGGCACGGCCACGGCGGGTACGCGGGTCTATGAGGGGCGCGAAGCCGCGGCCCTGCGCTGCGCCAATACGCTGGCGCTGACGGCGGTGGCACTTTCCGCGGCGGAGTTGATTGGCGAGGGGGAGAAGAATGTGATGCTGGGCGTGACCGTGCGCATTCTCGACCGCCACATTGAGGGGACTTGGGCGCAGAAACGCGCCGCGATGGAGGTGATGCGCGATCGGCGCAGCGTGCCTGACACGCTTGAGGATTACCGCCGCATCGCCGAACGCTGTTTGGTGCAATTCCCCATCAACTGAATGCGAAAACCCGCCCATGAGGCGGGTTTTTCTTGAGGCGATTGCCTTGTCGTCAATGGGCGGCGGAGACCGAGGGTTTCTCGGTCGGGGGCGTGTCGAGCTTGACCTTCTGCCGCATCGCCACGCGGCGAATGGCGCGGTCGAATGTCTTTCTGACCCGCTGAGTGCGGCTGGCATTGGGCTGGATCGGGCCACCCACGGAGAGCATCACCGCCATCGGGCTGTTGTCGTCATGGCGCAGGTCCATGCCGTCCAGCTCCCCTTGGATGAGCACCTCGATCTCGGGCCACGCGGGCAGGCTGTCACCTGTCACGATGCACAAGAGCGTGCCAGATCCGTTATGGGTCATCAGCAGTTGGGGGCAATCGACCACGCGCGCGATGGCCTCGGCCGCAGCGGCGATGGCGCGGGCGAATTCGGCGGTGTTGCAGGTCGCGTAAAGCTCATCGATATGTTCGATTTTGGCCGCGAAGACCTGACAGATATCAAGGTGTTGGCGCGAAAGCTGCGACAGGTAATTGCCCAAGGAGAAGGGCAGCACCAATTGATCGACCCCATTGATATGCACAGGATCGGCCAGCGCAAAATCGTGGACACCGGGCTTGCCCGCGTCTTTCAAATGCTGCGGATCAAGGCGCGGGGCGCGCTGGGTGTTCTCCAACATCCGCTCGGCGATATGCACGCGGGTTGCGATGTCCTTCACGTCGAAAGGTTTGGTCACATAGTCGTTGGCCCCGGCGGCAAAGGCGCTTTCGATCGCAGTCGCGTCGGCGCGTGAGGTCACCATCAGGATCGGTGTGTCCTGATAGGCTTCCAGCGTGCGGATGCGGCGGCATAGTGTGATGCCGTCCATCTCGGGCATCTCGATGTCCAAGAGCAGGCAGTCGAAATGTTCTTTAGTGGTTTCGAGCAGTTCCAGAGCGGCAGTGCCGGAGGCGGCCAATGTCAAATCGGGGTACTCGGCTTCGCGGAAAACAACGGGCAGCAATTCGCGGATAAATGGGTCATCGTCGACAGCAAGAATTTTCATTTTTGGCACCTCTTTCGTGGGGCAGACGGGCAGTCCGGGTGTCTTTATAATCTGTTCATATCTAGTCGTATAAACCCGGCGAAATTGTGACGCTTCTGCACCAATACCTTGTGCCGTTGCATAAATTATTAACCATATTTTGAAGCCTCGCGAAACCATTGAATTGGCGAAGAGAGATGGCCGTGGCCCCTTGCTTTCCCGAATTACGGGAGGTGATTGCGTGGAAATTGTGCAGGCTTTCAGGCGCTATTGGGCGCGTGAGGGTGCGAAATCGGGGCGAGAATTTGCGGTTCTTGTGATTGCGCGAATTTCGCGCTGCGACTCGCTGGTCGAAAATGAGCGGTCGGGGGAACTTTATCGGCTGTGGTGCGTAACGCCCAGTTGACGCTTTGCCTGTCGCGCGCTCAACTGCGGCGCGATACGTGAAGAGGATGAGTTAAATGCGTTTGCCCGATGATGTTTTGGCGGAATTCTTGTTGCCCACGCGGGAGCTTAGGGAGGATCTGCCTTTCTTCACCAAAGTGCTGGGCATGCGGCTTGAGACGATTTTTCCCGCGGATGATCCTTCGGTGGCCAGTTTTTCGGGCCATGGGGTGCGTGTGAGGCTTGAACGGGGGGCGGATGTGGCACCGGGGCATCTGCGCCTGCTAACCGATGCGCCCGACAGTATCGCAGAGGGCCAGCGAGAACTTACGGCGCCCAATGGCACGAAGATCGATATCCTCCCGCGCAGCCCCCGCGTGGACCAGCCCGAGACACAGCATGAGTTCGCCGTGCGGCGGCTGGCGGATGAGGCCCCATGGGTGATCGGCCGCGCGGGGATGCACTACCGCGATCTCATCCCGTCGCGCCTCGGCGGCTCAATCATCGCCAGCCACATCCGCATCCCCGACGGCGGCCCGGTGCCGGACATGGTGCATTACCACACCGTTGGCTTCCAACTGATCTATTGCTACCGGGGCTGGGTTGATGTGCTTTACGAGGATCAGGGCGATGTGATCCGGCTCCATGCCGGGGATTGCGTGACCCAGCCGCCGGGCATCCGCCATCGCGTTGTCGAAGCCTCGCCCTCGATCGAAGTGATCGAGATCGGCGTTCCTGCGGAACATGTCACCACCATCGACCACGAGATGACCCTGCCGAACGGCAAAGGCGATCCGGCACGCGAATGGGACGGCCAGACTTTCGTGCATCACGTGAAGGAGGGGGCCGAGTGGCAGCCCTTCCGTATTCCGGGCTTCGTCGCGCGCGACACCGGGATCACCAAAGGCACCAAGGGCGTGGCCGGCATTCAGGTGGCGCGTTTCGACGGTGGCACGCCGCCGCCCGCCAAACATGACGCGGACATTCACTTCAGCTTCGTCATGGAAGGCAGCATGACCCTGAACGCCGAAGGGCAGGAGCCGCGCCAATTGGAGGCAGGCGATGCCTTCGTCATCCCGCCGGGCATGGTGGCGCAATATAGCGAGTGCTCGCCCGACCTTGAATTGCTCGAAGCCGGGCTGCGCGGTGATTTCTCGACGACGCTCTTAGCCTAGGCGCGCGGCCACCTCGGCCTGCACTTTCTCGACTGCGGCCTCTTTAACGGGGCCGTAGCCGCGGATCTCCATCGGCGCGGAAAGCACCGTCAGTGCCTCGTCATGGGGCAGGGCGGGGGCCTTTGCCATGATATCTTCGTACCAGCCGATCAGACCGACCTCGAGCTTGCGGTCGGCGCCGTAGCCGAACGGGTCTGCCCATGTGCCGCGCAGCGGTTTCATCGCTGCCAGAAGGTCAAAGGCACGGCCCATCCACGGGCCGAACTGGCGCTTGTTGGGGCGTCCGCGGCCATCCGTGCCGGTGGGCCATGCGGGCGGGGCGAGGTGGTAATGCACCTTGTAGTCGCCCTCGAAAGTATCGGCGATGCGCTCCTCGAAGCCGCTTTGACGGTGCAGGCGCGCGACCTCGTATTCGTCTTTGTAAGCCATCAGCTTGAAGAGCGATTTCGCCGCCGCGCGCATCAGGTCGTCGGAGCCTTCGGGCAGCTTGCCCTCCAGCGCATTGAGCTTGGCCTTGTAGCGCTGGGCATAGGCGGCGTTCTGGTAGCCGGTCAGGAACTCCATCCGCCGCGCGATCAGACCTTCGACACTGTCGTCGGGCGCAGGCGCGGGGGCGAAATGCGCCTCAATCGCCTGCGGGTTGCCCGCCATGACCCGGCCAAAGCCAAAGGCGGCGCGGTTCTTGTCCGGAACAACACCGTTCAATTCGATCGCCTGCTCAAGTGCTGTGAGCGAGACCGGCACCAGCCCCTTCTGCCAAGCGAAACCGAGCATCATCACATTGGCAAAGACCGCGTCGCCCATCAGTTTCTCGGCCATGGCGTTGGCGTCGAAGGCGGCAAGGTTCTCGGCCCCCACGGCCTGCGCGATCACCGCCTCGCGGTCGTCCATGCGCAACTCGGCATCGCGGTTCAGCACCAGATCGCCGGTGGGCATCTCGGCGCGGTTCAGCACGATCTGCGTCCCGCGCCTGTAGTGGGCCGAGGCTTTTGGCGCAGAACTAACAACCATGTCGCAGCCGATCACCGCGTCGGCGCCGCCCTGGTCGATGCGCACCTGATGCACCTCCTCGGGGCGTTTCGCCAGACGGACATAGCCCAGAACGGTGCCGAACTTCTGCGCGAAACCGGTGAAATCCAGCACACTGGAGCCCAGCCCCTCGAGATGCGCGGCCATGGTGATGAGCGCGCCCACGGTCACCACGCCGGTGCCGCCGACGCCGGTCACCAGCAGGTTGAAGGGTTGGTCGAGCTTGGGCAATTCCGGCATAGGAAGCTGCGCCGACAGCCCCGCCACGTCCAGCCCCGCGCCGGAGCGTTTGCGGCGGCTGCCGCCCTCGACCGTCACGAAGGAGGGGCAGAAGCCGTTAAGGCAGGAGTAATCCTTGTTGCAGGTGGACTGGTTGATCTGCCGCTTGGTGCCGAACTCGGTCTTCTTCGGCTCGACGCTCAGGCAGTTCGACTCGAGGCTGCAATCGCCGCAGCCCTCGCAGACCAGATCGTTGATCATCACAAATTTCTTCGGGTCGTCCATCAGCCCGCGCTTGCGCTTGCGGCGCTTCTCGGTGGCGCAGGTCTGCTCGTAGATCAGCACGGTGACGCCCGGGATCTCGCGCAGCTCGCGCTGCACGCGGTCGAGATCTCCGCGGTGGTCGAATGTGGTGCCATCCGGGAAGTCGCCCTTGGGAAGCAGTTCGGGCCGGTCCGAGACCAGCGCGATGCGCTCCACACCCTCGGCACGGCAGGCCTGCGCGATGGCGGCGACGGAAACGGGGCCGTCCACCGGCTGGCCGCCGGTCATCGCGACCGCGTCGTTGTAGAGGATCTTGTAGGTGATGTTGGTCTTCGCCGCGACCGCCTGCCGGATCGCCAGCGAACCGGAGTGATACCACGTGCCCTCGCCAAGGTTTTGGAAGACGTGCTTGTTCCCGTTAAACATCGAAGTCGCGATCCACGGCACGCCCTCGCCGCCCATCTGGGCGAAACCGGCCGTCTCGCGGTCCATCCACGAGGCCATGACATGGCAGCCAATGCCGGAGTTCGCCTTCGACCCCTCCGGCAGCTTGGTGGAGGAGTTATGCGGGCAGCCGGAGCAGAAATAAGGGGTGCGGGTGGCGCCCTCGACGTTCAGCAGCACGGGCGGCTGGTCGGTCAGCGTGCGGGCTTTTTCGAGCAACTTCTCTTCGGGGAAGAAGGCATCGAGGCGCGCGGCGATGATCGGCACCAGCTTCAGCGGCGACAGCTCCCCGGTCCAGGGCACCAGTTCTTCCAAGTTCTCGTCATGTTTGCCGACCATCCGCGCGGGCTTGGAGCCGGGCCAGTCGTAGAAGGCCTCCTTGAACTGGCTCTCGATGATGCCGCGTTTCTCTTCGATCACAAGCACTTCGCGTTTGCCCTTCACGAAGTCGAGCGCATCGTCCAGCGCCAGCGGCCAGACCATGCCGATCTTGTAGATGTCGATGCCGAGACGGCGGCAGTCGGCCTCGTCGAGGCCCAGAAGCCGCAGCGCCTCCATCGTGTCGAGATGGCCCTTGCCGGTGGTGACGATTCCGAAGGAGGCGTCCTGCGTCTCGTAAATATGCCGATCGATCGGGTTGGCGCGCATGAAGGCCTGCACGGCGTCGAGCTTGTGATGCAGCCGCGTCTCGATCTCGGGGGAGGGGAGATCGCCCAAGCGCACATGCAGCCCGCCCGGGGGCGCGGTGTAGTCAGGCTGCTTGAACACCCGGTCCGGGGTCAGCTCGACCGAGGCGCCGCTCTCCACGGTTTCCGAGATCGCCTTGAAGCCGACCCATGTGCCCGAGAAACGCGACAGCGCGATGCCGTATTCGCCGAAGGCTTGGTATTCGGCGACGGAAGCCGGGTTCAGCGTCGGCATGAACCACGACATGAAGCCCACGTCGGACTGGTGCGGCATCGACGACGACACGCAGCCGTGGTCGTCGCCGGCCACAACCAGCACACCGCCCTTGGGCGCGGAGCCATAGGCGTTGCCATGTTTCAGCGCGTCGCCCGAGCGGTCCACCCCCGGGCCCTTGCCGTACCACATCGAAAACACGCCCTCGACCTCGGCCTGCGGGTCGAGATGCGCCTGCTGCGCGCCCAAGACCGCGGTGGCGCCGAGGTCTTCGTTCACCGCCGGAAGGAACTTCACGCCCGCCTCGGCCACGCGGTCCTTGATGCGCCAGTATTCCAGATCGAGCCCTCCCAGAGGCGAGCCACGATAGCCTGAGACGAAACCGGCGGTATTTAACCCAGCCGCGCGATCACGCCGGGCCTGATCCAGCATGATGCGCACTAGTGCCTGCGTCCCAGTCAGAAAGACGCGGCCTTCGGTCTGATCATAGCGGTCATCAAGTTTATAAGTGGTAAATTCGCGCGGTTGTTCTGTCATGGGGGTCTCCTCACTGGGGAGCATACCGCAGAATGCGTGAATTTTTGCACCCGTTTTGCTGGCTTTGCCGTGGACGCGCGGATAAATTATCCGGAAGAACTTTTCAGAGTGAAAGATTTACCCGATGACTGAAATGGATGCGACGGACCGGCAGCTTGTCTTCCTGCTCCAGCAGGATTCGCGCCTGCCCAACGCACAACTGGCCGAAAAGCTAAATATTTCCGCCTCCGCCTGCTGGCGGCGGGTCAAGGCGTTGGAGCAAGCAGGCGTGATCAAACGCTATGCCGCCGTGGTCGATCCCAAGGCGATGGGGCTGGGGTTCGAGGCGATGGTGCATGTGCATTTGACCCGGCATGACGCCTCGGCCCTCGCCAGTTTTATCCGCGCGATCCAAAGCCGTAAGGAGGTGACGGAATGTTTCGCCACCACGGGGCAAGCGGACTACCACCTGCGCGTGCTTTGCCGCGATATCGACGCCTATAATGCCTTTTTAGAGAGCTTTCTGTTCCTGCATCCCGCAGTCAATTCGGCGACGACGAATGTGATCCTGCGGCAGATTAAATCCGACGCGCCGATTACTGGTTGAGGCGATCAGGGCAGCGTTTTCTGCGTTGGACATTTGCCGCATGCGTGCTCCATAAAGCGGCAGAGATCACACCCGAAGGAGAGACCCATGATGAGAACCCGTGCCGCCGTTGCCGTTGAAGCCGGCAAACCGCTTGAAATCATGGAGGTGAACCTCGAAGGGCCTAAACGCGGCGAAGTCTTGGTCGAGATCAAGGCGACCGGTCTGTGCCATACCGATGAATTCACCCGTTCGGGCGACGATCCCGAAGGCATCTTTCCCGCCATCCTCGGCCATGAGGGCGCGGGCGTCGTGTTGGAAGTGGGCGAGGGTGTGACCACACTGGAGCCGGGCGATCACGTCATCCCGCTTTACACGCCAGAATGCCGGGAGTGCGAGTATTGCCTCAGCGGCAAGACCAATCTGTGCCAAGCGATCCGCGTGACCCAAGGCCAAGGCAAGCTGCCCGATGGCACGACCCGCTTCTCCATGCTGGATGGCACGCCGATCCACCACTACATGGGCTGTTCGACCTTCGCCAATCACACCGTGGTGCCCGAAATCGCGCTGGCCAAGGTGCGCAAGGACGCGCCTTTTGACAAGATTTGCTACATCGGCTGTGGCGTCACCACGGGCATCGGTGCCGTCATTAACACCGCCAAGGTCGAGTTGGGCGCGCGGTGCGTGGTCTTTGGACTGGGCGGCATCGGTCTGAACGTCATTCAGGGCCTGCGCATGGCTGGGGCGGATCAGATCGTGGGCGTCGACCTCAATGACGACAAGGAAGAGGCCGCGCGTTACTTTGGCATGACCGATTTCGTGAACCCCTCGAAAGTTGACGGCGATCTGGTGGGGCATCTGGTCGAGTTGACCAAGGGCGGCGCCGATTACTCCTTTGACGCCACCGGCAACACCAAAGTCATGCGCGACGCGCTGGAATGCGCGCATAAGGGCTGGGGGGAAAGCATCATCATCGGCGTGGCACCCGCGGGGGCCGAGATTTCGACGCGGCCTTTCCAACTGGTCACCGGTCGGGTTTGGCGCGGGACCGCCTTTGGCGGGGCCAAGGGGCGCACGGATGTGCCGAAGATTGTCGATTGGTACATGAGCGGCAAGATCGAGATCGACCCGATGATCACCCATAAACTGACTTTGGATCAGATCAACGAAGGCTTCGATCTGATGCACAAGGGTGAATCGATCCGCGCGGTCGTCGAGTTTTAAGCGTTGGGCTGGAGGACCGCGCGCTCTCCAGCCTAGACCTCTGCCGCGAGGGAGAGGAACAGGTCGACATCCATATAGGTCTCGACATGATCGGCCAGCGCGTCCAGCGCCTCTTCCACGCCGGTTTCAAAATCCAGCGATGAGGTGACGCCGAAGCCGCCAAGATAGGCGCGGCGGAAGGCGTCTGAGCTAAAGATCCCGTGCATATAGCACCCCTGCACCCGGCCCGAAGGGGAGGCCGCGCCCTCGGGCGTGCCGTCGAAAGCCAGCCACGCGCGGGCGCAATCGGGGCCGGTGGTTTCTCCGATATGGATCTCATAGCCAGTGAGGGCGGTGCCGCTGGCGGGGTGCTGGCCGCCCTTTTCCGACAGATGTTTCAACGGGGCCATCGTGGTTTCCACGTCCAGATGCCCCAGCCCCGCCACCCGCGCCGCCGGGCCTTCGATCCCCTCGGGATCGGTGATGGTCTTGCCCAGCATCTGATAGCCACCGCAAAGCCCCAGCACATGGCCACCGCGCCGGATATGGGCGGCAAGGTCGATGTCCCACCCCTCGGCCCGGAAGGCTTCGAGGTCGGAAATCGTGGATTTACTGCCGACCATCAGCACCAGATCGGCCTCGGCGGGGAGGGGGCTGCCAGGCATGATCATCCGCAGGTCGACGCCCGGCTCGGCGGCCAGCGGATCAAGGTCATCGAAATTGGCGATCCGGGGCAGGCGCGGCACGGCGATAACACAGCCCGACCCGCCTGAGCGGGCGCGGGCGGGCAGGTCCATCACGTCTTCGGCGGGCAGGCGGTGGGCGGCGTCGAACCACGGGATCACCCCAAGGCTCGGCCAGCCGGTACGCGTAGCGATGTCATCGCGCCCTGCGTCAAAGAGGCTGCGGTCACCGCGGAATTTGTTCACCGCAAAGCCGCGGATCAGCGCGTTATCCTCGGGGGAGAGCACGGCCTGTGTGCCGACGATCTGCGCGATCACCCCGCCGCGGTCGATGTCGCCCATCAGCACCACCGACACGCCGGCGGCGCGGGCAAAGCCCATATTGGCGATGTCGCCCGCCCGCAGGTTCGTCTCAGCCGGGGAGCCCGCACCCTCGATCACGATCAGGTCGCAGCTTTCGGCCAAACGGTGAAAGGATTGCAGCACTGCGGGCATCAGGCTGGCTTTGTTGCTGCCAAATTCCCGCGCCTCTTGCTGGCCTGCGATTCTACCCTGCACCACCACCTGCGCGCCGGTGGCGCTCTGGGGTTTCAGCAGCACCGGGTTCATATCCGTATGCGGGGCCACGCCCGCCGCCCGGGCCTGCAACGCCTGCGCGCGGCCAATCTCGCCCCCGTCTTTGGTGACGGCGGCGTTGTTGGACATGTTCTGCGGTTTGAAAGGGCGCACACGCAGGCCACGCCGGGTGCAGGCGCGGATCAATCCGGCGACGATCATCGACTTGCCGACATTGCTGCCGGTGCCTTGGATCATGATGGCTTTGGTCATGTCTGCTCGCCCTTGGTTTCGCACAAATTGGCGCAAATCAGAGGCAGGGGAAAGCCCATCGCCGAGGGGCAGACGCAAAAAAACGCAGCCCGAAGGCTGCGTCAATTGCGCCGCTTGGCGAATATGTCTTAGGCGGCTTCGGCCTGAAGCGCGGCATTGCGGCGCTCGGATTCTTCACGCGACAGGGCGACGGAGGTCCGCACGCCTTTGCCGACGAATTCCATCAGACCTTCGACGACCCGCTCGTTGGGGTCGATACCGGCACAGCTCAGAACCTCGCGGCCATCGCGCGAGCGGGCCCAGCGGGCGATCTGTTCAGGGCCGTTGCCATATTTCTTGTCATCGGCAATTGCGTCATCCAAAGCAGCTAGCACCACAGCAGCAAAGAGCTTGCGTGCGCGGTTGCCTTGCTCGTTGTTGAAAGCGGTGCCATCAACGAAATCTTTCATCTCGTCGTCCTTTCGATTATTCTTGCTCTTGTCATTCGGGCGTGGAGGCCCTTATGACGGATATCTTTTGATTCGGATACCTCTATTTAGCATATCTCCCATGCAGCTTGCGCATATCTAGTTGGTGTGGCAGCAGAGAATAACGCCTGCTTGCAGGGGACCATCCCTCCCGATATAGACCCGAACATCATATCATCAACCTTATGTCGTGGTTTTGTCACATGCCCAAGATTAACGGAAACGAGATCCGCCCCGGAAACGTCCTTGAACATAACGGTGGCCTCTGGGCGGCTGTGAAGGTCGATCACGTGAAGCCCGGCAAGGGCGGCGCCTTTGCCCAAGTCGAGATGCGCAACCTGCGCAACGGCTCCAAATTGAACGAACGCTTCCGGTCCGCCGATAAGGTCGAGCGCGTGCGTTTGGAACAAAAAGACCAGCAATTTCTGTATGAAGACGACGGTATGCTGGTGGTGATGGACACTGAAACCTATGAGCAGGTGCAGTTGCCTGCCGAGCTTTTGGGGGAGCGCCGCCCCTTCTTGCAGGACGGCATGATGATCGTGGTCGAATATCACGAGGAAGAGGCGCTGAACGCCTCGCTGCCGCAGAAGGTGACCTGCAAAGTGGCCGAGACCGAGCCGGTGGTGAAGGGCCAAACGGCGGCGAATTCCTTCAAGCCTGCCGTGCTCGATAACGGTGTGAAGATCACCGTGCCGCCCTTCGTGGGCCAAGACGAAGACATCGTCGTGAACACGGAAACCATGGAATATGTCGAACGCGCCTGACGCGACGTCATTTTTGGTAAAGGAGATCAGCCCCGGTTTTGCCGGGGCTTTTTGTTTCGTGGGGGCCTTTCAGCGGCGCGCGGTGCTCAGGTCGCGGGGCCGGGCCAAGTGACCTCTGCACCTTCGGCCTGCATCGGGCCTTTGGCGCGGTCGAACCGCAGATGCGCCAAAGCCTGACCGCCCGCTTGGGTGTAGAGCGTGCCCGCGGGTTTCCCCTCTGCCGTGATTGCCGTGCCGGGGGCGGCGCTGCCGCTGACCTCGACCCGGGTCAGCCCTTTGCGCAACTCGGTCTTGTGCTTCATCCGGGCGGTGACCTCTTGGCCGACATAGCAGCCTTTGCGGAAATCCAACCCTTTGATCCGATCGAACCCCGCCTCAAGGATAAAGGTATCGGGGGTGAGTTCGATCCCCGTCTCGGGGATCAGATGCGCCACGCGCAGGGCGTCCCAATCGGTCGCGTCCTCGGTTTGCGGGGTGTCGCGATAGGCGCGCCAGCCCATTTCGGGATGCCGCGGATCGGCTAAGGCGTCGTCGGGTGCAAGCCCGGTGCCGCGGTGCAGATGCAGATCGCTGGGGGTGATCGTTACCTTCGCGCGTAGTTTGTACATCGACAGCCGCTGGGTCAGCATATCGCCAAGGCTCTCATCCACGTCGAGCAGAACGTCTTCGCCATCGGCGATCAGAAAGAAATCGGCCATATATTTGCCCTGCGGCGTCAGCAGGGCAGCATAGACCGGGCCTTTGTCCAGTTTGCCGACATCATTGGTCACGATTCCTTGCAGAAAGTCGCGGGTGTCGGGGCCGGAGAGGCGCAGAATGCGGCGCGGGGTCATGCGGGTGTCCTTTGATTGCTGGCCATGACATATAACCTGTCAAAGCCATCCAAAAGGGGCAACCATGCGCGCGCCGATCTCTGTCGTCATTCCCAGCCTCAACGCGGCCACGGCGCTGCCCGCTTGCCTCGCCGCGCTCGTCGAAGGCTTGCAGGCCGGGTTGATCCGCGAGGTGATCCTAAGTGATGGTGGCTCCACGGATGGCACGCGAGCGCTGGCCGAAGGCTGGGGGGCTGAGGTCGTCTCGGGCGCGCCCTCGCGGGGCGGTCAGTTGCGGCGTGGGTGTGATGCAGCGCAGGGCGCATGGCTCTTGGTGCTGCACGCTGACACGGTGCTGGCCTCGGGCTGGAGCGATGCGGTGCAGGATCACATGGCGCACAGGGCCGAAGGGGCGGGGTGGTTCCGCCTGCGCTTCGATCAGCGGGGTTTGGCGCCGCGTTTGGTGGCGGGCTGGGCGAACCTGCGCAGCGGTCTTGGCCTGCCCTATGGCGATCAGGGGTTGCTGTTGCCCCGCGCGCTTTATGACGCGGTGGGCGGCTATCCCGATCAGCCGCTGATGGAGGATGTGGCGCTCGCCCGCGCCCTGCGCGGCCGCTTGACCCGGCTGGACGGGGTCGCCGTGACCAGTGCCGAGAAATACCGCCGTCAGGGCTGGCTGCGGCGCGGGGGGCGCAACCTCTGGGCGCTGGCGCGCTATGCGATGGGGGCCAGCCCCGAGGCGCTCGCCGAAAGCTACCGGCGTTCGTGAAAGGGGCGCGGGTTTGCCCACGCCCCGCGCATTCAGTTAAAGAACGCCGCCCCGATCCGTTGGAGCAGATTGGGCTGGCGCGCCCTTTCGCGGCGTTTCTTCGCGGAGAGGGCGCTGAGGCCGCGCGCATCCGACACGGTCTTTCCGTCGCGATATTGCAGGCGGTAGAGGTCGGCATAGATGCCGCCGCGCTCCATCAACTCGTCATGGGTGCCCTCATCGGTGACGCGGCCCCGGTCCATCACCACGATCTTATCCGCGCTGCGGATGGTCGATAGCCGGTGCGCGATGACGATAGTCGTGCGGCCCTTGGCGAGGCGATCAAGCGCGTCCTGCACGACCTGTTCCGATTGCGCATCCAATGCGCTGGTGGCCTCATCCAGAAGCAGGATCGGCGTGTCGCGCAGCAGGGCGCGGGCGATCACCACGCGCTGGCGCTGCCCGCCCGACAGGGCTGAGCCGCGTGGGCCGACGCGGGTTTCCAGCCCCTGTTCCAACTGCGGCAGGAAGTCCGCCACATGGGCGGCTTTCAGCACCCGGTCGAGCTCTTCGTCGGTGACATTCTCTCGGCCCAGCACGATGTTCTCGCGCAGTGTTTCATCGAACAAAAGCGCTTCCTGCGTCACGACAGAGAAGAGGCCGCGCAGGTCCGGTATGGTCATCGCGCTGGTGTCGACCCCGCCGATCCGCACGCTGCCGCTTTGCGGGTCCACCAGCCGGGTGAGCAGGTTGAAGATGGTCGATTTCCCCGCCCCCGAGGCCCCGACCAGTGCGGTCGTCTGGCCCGCTTTCGCGGTCAGGTCCAAGCCGTTCAACACCTTCGTGTCGCCATAGGAGAGCGAGACATCCGTCAGGGTCACATCGGGCGGGCCATCGGGCGCGGCCTGCGCTTTGTCGGGGCTGCGCAGGTGCAGGGGCGCGTCGAGCAATTCCTTGATCCGTTCTAGCGCGGCGGCGGCCATCTGCCATAGGCCGCTGATCGCCCCGAGACGCCGCAGGGGGGAGAACATGAACCCCAGCGAGGTGAAGAAGGTCATGAACTCGCCAATGGTCTTATTGCCCGCGATGATCTCGGACCCGCCATAGACGATCACGGCCATAAAGCCGATGCCCGACATGATGTCGATCATCGCCGGGATCGCGGAGTTGCCAAAGGCGGCACGGACTTCGGTGCGGATAAAGGTGCGCGTCAATTCGCGGTATTGCCGGGCTTGGTAGTCCTCTAGCGCGTTGAGCTTGATCTGCACGATGCCGTGGAAAACCTCGTCCAGCCGGGTCGAGAGGCTGGCCCCGATATCCCGCGCCTCGCGCGAGCGGGCGCGGACGAAACGCTGGGCGATGGCGGCGGGCAGCACCATCAGCGGCACGCCGACCATTGCCAGAAGCGCCCAGATCGGGTCAATCGCGATGGCCACGCCCATGAGGATCACCAGCCCCACCAGATCGCGCCCCGCGCCGGTGATTACCGCGCGCCAGACATCGCTGACCGCATTCACATCCGATTGCACGCGCTGGACAAGAAAGCCGGGCGGGTGGCTTTGGTGGAAAGCACCGTCTTGCTGCATCATCCGGTCAAGCAGGTCGATGCGCAGATCCGCCGCCGTGCGCTGTGCCACGCGGGTCAGCAGCACCTTTTGCACCACCGTGGCGAGCGCCCGCAGCGCAAAGATCGCCACCAGCACCAGCCCGACCCAGACCAGCGCCCCGCGGTCGCCGCCGACGAAGACGCGGTCAAACATCGGCTCCATCAGTTTCGCCAGCACGCCCAGGGTCGAGCCTTCGATGATCATGAAGAGCACCGCGATGGCCATCAGACCGGTGTGTTTCTTTAGATAGTCCCGCCAAAGCCAGCGCATCAACTGCGCGGAGGTGTAACTGTCATCATTCATACCGGTGCCTGATCCTTTTGGGCAGTCGGACCCCGTGTACGAAAGCCGCGCAGGCAGGGCAAGCCGTCGCGCAGGTCGGGCAAGGCGGGCAGGGGGTGGCCTGCGCGCGTGGAAGGGTGGCGCGGGGGCGCACCTTACCTAAGGTCCGATCGCGTGTTGACCCCGGCCTGCCGGGCAGTAAGCTGCGCCCGACCGTCCCCCGGTCACGCATTTTCAAAACGGCAGCCAATATCATGACAAAGCAGAATAAACTCGCCCCCGGTCGTTCGTACCTCGCCATTCCCGGCCCCTCGGTCATGCCCGACGCGGTGCTGAGCGCGATGCACCGCGCGGCTCCCAATATCTATGAGGGCGAGTTGGTCGAGATGATGCCTGCGCTGGCCGCGGACCTAAAGCGCGTGGCGCGTACAGATCGTCATGTGGCGATGTATATCAGCAACGGCCACGGCGCTTGGGAAGCCGCGCTGAGCAATGTCATAGCCCCCGGTGACCGGGTGTTGGTGCTGGCCACGGGGCGTTTCGGCCATGGCTGGGCCGAAATGGCAACGGGGCTGGGGGCAGAGGTGGATATCCTCGACTTTGGCCGCAACGCGCCTGTCGATCTCGCGCAGGTGGCCGAGCGTTTGAAGGCCGACAGCGGCCATCAGATCAAGGCGGTGATGGCTGTCCATGTGGACACCTCAAGCTCGGTCCGCAACGATGTGCCGGGTCTGCGCCGCCTGTTGGATGAGGCGGGCCACCCCGCGCTCTTGATGGCCGATTGCATCGCGTCATTGGGCTGTGAGCGCTTTGAGATGGACGCTTGGGGCGTTGATGTCATGGTCACCGCTTCGCAAAAGGGGCTGATGGTGCCGCCGGGCATGGCCTTCGTCTTTTTCAACGACCGGGCCGAGGAAGCCCGTGCGCGTCTGCCCCGCGTGAGCCGCTATTGGGATTGGTCGCCGCGCGCCCATGCGCAGGAGTTTTATCAATACCACGGCGGCACGGCGCCGACGCATCACCTCTACGGCCTGCGCGCCGCCCTCGACATCATCCATGAAGAGGGGATCGAGCAGGTCTGGCAGCGCCATGAAACGCTGGCCCGTGCGGTTTGGGCGGCCTGCGAGGCGTGGTCGGCGGAAGGCAGCCTGCGGTTCAACATCGAAGACCGCGCCCTGCGCAGCCATGCCGTCACCGCGCTGCGGCTGCAAGCGCCCCATGCGACCGACTTGCGCGATTGGGTGCAGGGCAATCTCGGTCTCACACTGGGCGTGGGTCTGGGCATGGCCCTACCGGGGGAGCCCGCGTGGCACGGGTTCTTCCGCCTTGGCCATATGGGCCATGTGAACGGCCATATGATCATGGGGCTGCTTGGCGGGATCGAAGCCGGGCTTTCGGCGCTAAAGATCGACCACGGCCCGGGCGCCTTGCAAGCGGCGGCGGAGGTGATCGGCGGGGCTTAAGCCCCGCGCGCGTCGGCTAAAGCCTCGGGCAAGGCGGCGGCGAAGTGATCCAGTTCTTCCGCCGTGCTGCAACTGATGCGGATGCAGCGGTTTTGCGGCGCAGCGAAGGGCATCCGCACGAAGATCCCCCGCGCCACCAGCGCGTCGAGCACCGCCTTCGCGAAAGCGCCATTGCGGCCACAGTCGACCGCGACGAAATTGGCGGCAGAGGGGAGGGTGCTCAGCCCGTTTTCTTCGGCGATTTGGGCGATCCGGCGGCGCGCCTCGGCGATCTTGGTCTGAACCTCTTTCAGGTAGCTCTGATCCTGCACCGCCGCCAAAGCCCCCGCCTGCGCCGCGCGGTTCAGGCCAAAGTGATTGCGGACCTTGTGAAAGGCGGTGATCAACTCGGGCGCGGCGATGGCATAGCCGATCCGCGCCCCGGCAAGGCCGTAGGCTTTGGAGAAGGTCCGCATCCGGATCACCCGTGGGTCTTCGGCGGTAAGTTCGGGCGCGGTGCCTTCAGGGGCGCATTCGATATAGGCTTCATCCAGCAATAGCAGGCTGCCTTGGGGCAGGTCGTCGAGCGCGCGTGCCAGTGCCGCGCCCTCATGCCAAGTGCCCATCGGGTTGTCGGGATTGGCGAGGTAGACGAGCTTGGCGTCCACCTCCGCCGCCTTGGCGAAAAGCGCCGCCGGGTCTTCGTGATCGTCGCGGTAGGGCACCTTGTGCAGCACGCCGCCGAAGCCCGTGACGTGGTAGTTGAAGGTAGGGTAGGCGCCTTCGGAGGTCACCACCGCATCACCTTCGCCCACCAGCAGACGGACGAGGTAGCCCAGCAGCCCGTCAATGCCTTCGCCGACGATGATGTTCTCGGGCGCGATGCCGTGCAGTTCGGCCAGCGCCGCGCGCAACTCTACGCTTTCGGAATCGCCGTATTTCCACATTTCGGTCTCTGCCATGGCCGCGATGGCGCGGGGCGAGGGGCCAAAGACGTTTTCATTGGCGCCAAGCCGCGCTTTGAACGGGCGGCCAAGTGAGCGCTCTTGCGCTTCGGGGCCCACGAAGGGGACGTTGGCGGGCAGGCGTTCGGCGAGGGGGGTGAGGCGTGCATATGTCATGCGCCAAGGTGTAGGGGCGGGCCCGTGAGAGGGCAAGTGCCGCAGCACCTGCCGCCACGTTTTGCTGGTGCCGCGCGATGATCTGCGCTGAACTGCGCCAAACATTCAGGAGAACAGCCATGCCCCGCGTCACCACCCGGATCGAAGACCATATCGCCTATGTGGCCCTCACACGCGCCGACAAGATGAACGCGGTGGATGATGAGATGATCGAGGCGATCATCGCGGCAGGGCAGGAGGTTGCGGCCTCGGACGCCCGGGTGGTGCTGCTCTCGGGCGAGGGCAAAGGCTTTTGTGCGGGCATTGATATTGGCGGGCTCTCGGGGATGCTGGGGCAGGATGTCGAGGCGTTGATCATGCCGCGCAGCCATGGCGAAGGCACGACGAACAAATGGCAAGAGGTGTCGATGGTTTGGCACCGTTTGGAAATCCCGGTCATCGCGGCGCTGCATGGGGTGGTTTTCGGCGCCGGGATGCAACTGGCGCTTGGGGCGGATATTCGGATTGCCGCGCCGGATACGAAGCTCGCTGTGATGGAGATGAAATGGGGCATCGTGCCGGATATGGGCGGCATGGTGCTGCTGCCGCGTCTGGTGCGCTCGGATGTGTTGCGGCGGTTGACCTATACCGCCGCGCCGGTGGACGCCGCGCAGGCGGAGCGTTGGGGGTTGGTGACGGAAGTCGCCGATGATCCGCAGGCGGCCGCGCTGGAACTGGCGCAGGTGATCGCGGGCAAAGGGCCGAATGCGATCCGCACGGCGAAGCGGTTGATCGGATATGCGGAGACGGGCGCATCGGATGCGGATGTGCTCTTGGCCGAGTCGCGTGAGCAGGCGGCGCTGCTGGGTAAACCCGAGCAGATGGAGGTGATCGCGGCGGAATTCGGCAAGCGGCCCGCGGTGTTTAAGTAAGCCGGCTTGCGAACCGGTCACGTTGAACGAAACAGCCCGGAATCAAGGCCGCAGGCCGCCGGGCAGCGCCAGACCGCCCAAACGGGCTGGCGCTTTTGCAATCGGAGTGCCGTCCTGTGAGCTTGGCGTAAGTGCTGCGGGGATAAACTGCCCAACTGGCGCGTCAGATGCGCCACCCCGCGGTCTGGCACTCCCCGGCTTGCACGCCGATTGCCTGTCTCGCAACAGCCCGGAATCAAGGCCGCAAGGCCGCCGGGCAGCGCCAGGCCGCCCGGCCGGGCTGGCGCTTTTGCAATCGAAGTGCATTCCTGTCAGCTTGGCATAAACGCGGCAGAGATAAACTGCCCAACTGCCCCCTATGCAGCGCCATCCCGCGGTCTGGCGCTGCCCGGCTTTGTTGGTCTCAGCCCAGTTCCGCCAGCCGGTCCAGTGCGGCCTGCAATTGGTCCGCCTCTTCCTGACGTGCCGCGAGATTCGCCTGCGCTTCGGCCACGACCTCTTCCGGCGCGGAGGCGGCGAACTTGGGGTTGTTCAAACGCCCCTTCAGCCCACCGATCTCCTTGCCCAGCTTGTCGAGCGATTTCTGCAGACGCGCCTTCTCGGCATCAATGTCGATGAGACCGGCCAAGGGCAGGCCGAAGCTCGCCCCCGGGGCGGCGATCGAGACGGTGCCTTTCGGGAAGCTGTCGCTCCGCTCAAGGCTCTCGACCCGCGCCAGACGCTTGATCATCACCTCGTTCCGGTCCCATGCGCCTTGTGCTGCCTCGTCCATATCGGTCACCAGCATCGGCACCTTCAGCCCGGCGGGCACATGCATCTGCTGACGGGCGGAGCGGATGCTCTCGATCAGGCCGATCACCCAATTGAGCTCCCGGTCCGCGTCGGCATCGAGCAGATCGGCGGTGGTGTAGGCGGGCCAATCGGTGAGGGCCAGCAGCTCTTCGCGCTTGGCGGTGGTCTGCCAAAGTTCCTCGGTGATGAAGGGCATGATCGGATGCAGCAGGATCAGGCATTGCTCCAGCACCCAGGCCATGGTGGCCCGGGTTTCCTCGGCCTCAGGCGCGTCGTCCTGCAACAGCGGCTTGGAAAGCTCCACATACCAGTCGCAGACCTTGCCCCAGACAAAGGCGTAAAGCGCATTGGCCGCGTCGTTGAAGCGGAAGTTGCCGAGTGCGGCGTCAACTTCCTCGCGCACGCGGGCGGTCTCGCCCACGATCCACTTGTTCAGCGTGGCGGTCGGCTGCGGCATCCCGGCGGGCATGGCCTCAAACACGCCGTTCATCTCGGCGAAGCGGTGCGCGTTCCACAGCTTGGTGCCAAAGTTGCGATAGCCCGCGATGCGCTGCGTCGAGAGCTTCAGGTCGCGTCCCATGGCGGCCATCGACGTCAGGGTGAAGCGCACGGCGTCAGCGCCGTAGTCGTCGATCAGCTCCAGCGGGTCGAGCACATTGCCAAGGGACTTCGACATCTTCTTGCCCTTCTCATCACGCACCAGCGCGTGGACATAGACGGTGTCGAAGGGTTTCTGATCGACCACGGCATATTGCATCATCATCATCCGGGCGACCCAGAAGAAGATGATGTCGAAACCGGTGACCAGCACGGAGGTCGGGAAGTATTTTTCCAGCTCGGCCGTCTGCTCGGGCCAGCCCAGCGTGCCGATGGGCCAGAGCCCGGAGGAGAACCATGTGTCGAGCACATCGGGGTCGCGGTAGATACCCACGGACACAAGCTTTCCACCGCTTTCGACATAGGAACTTGTGCCTTCGCGCAGTTCGACCTCCACGTGGTCGCCGAAGCGAGCCTTCACCTGAGCAACTGCTTCTTCGCTGGTTGATGCGCAATACTCATTGCCTTCGTGGTCGAACCAAACCGGAATCTGGTGCCCCCACCAGAGCTGGCGCGAGATACACCACGGCTCGATGTTCTCCAGCCAGTGGAAATATACCTTGCGGTCCTGTTCGGGCAGGATCGTCACTTCGCCCGAGCGCACGGCGTCGATGGCGGGCTGCACGATCTTGTCGGTGGCGACGAACCACTGGTCGGTCAGCATCGGCTCGATCACCACCTTGGAGCGGTCGCCGAAGGGCTGCATGATCTTCTTGGCCTCCACGAGCGGCACGAGGTTCTCTTCCTCGGTGCGCATCTCGCCGCCTTCGCCGGGCTCGACGGGGGCCTTCTTGGCGGCGCGGCCAAGGCGGGGATCGGTCGCCTCGGTCATCACGGCAAGGCCCTCGGCGGTCACGTCCTGAACCACGCGCTTGCGGGCCTCGAAACGATCCAAGCCGCGGTAGGCGTCCGGCACGAGGTTGATCTCGGTCGCGTCCTCGGGCGCGGCTTCGGAACCATCTGCGATGGCCTGCGCGCGCGCGGCGGCCTGATCGTAGGGCAGGCCATCGGCGCGCATCCGGCCTTGGGTGTCCATCAGCGCGTAAAGCGGGATGTTGTTGCGCTTGGCCACGCCGTAGTCGTTGAAGTCATGCGCGCCGGTGATCTTTACCGCGCCCGAGCCGAAGTTCTTGTCCGGATATTCGTCGGTGATGATCGGGATGAGGCGGCGCTGCTCTTTCGGGCCGACGGGAATTTCGCAGAGTTTCCCGATGATTGAGGCGTAACGCTCATCCGATGGATGAACTGCAACGGCACCGTCGCCCAGCATGGTCTCGGGCCGGGTGGTGGCGATGGAGATATAGTCGCGCTCTTCCTCAAAGAGCACGTTGCCGTCCTCGTCGCGCTCGACATAGGTATAGGTTTCACCCCCCGCCAGCGGGTATTTAAAATGCCACATGTGGCCGTCGACCTCGGTGCTCTCGACCTCGAGGTCGGAGATCGCGGTCTCAAAATGCGGGTCCCAATTGACCAGCCGCTTGCCGCGGTAGATCAGCCCCTTGTTGTACATGTCCACAAAGACCTTAATGACGGCATCGTGGAAATTGCCTTCTTCACCCTCGGGCGCACCGGGCGCGCCGGACATGGTGAAAGCGTTGCGCGACCAGTCGCAGGAGGCGCCCAGACGGCGGAGCTGGTCGATGATCGTGCCGCCGGATTTCTGCTTTTGCTCCCAGACCTTGGCGGTAAACGCCTCGCGGCCCAACTCGCGGCGGCCGGGCTGGCCGGTGGCGGCCAATTCCCGCTCCACCACCATCTGCGTGGCGATGCCCGCGTGGTCTTGGCCGGGCTGCCAGAGGGTGTCGAAACCCTGCATCCGGTGCCAGCGCACGAGGATATCTTGCAGTGTGTTGTTGAACGCATGGCCCATGTGCAGCGAGCCGGTGACATTCGGCGGCGGGATCATCACCGAGAAATGCTCATCCCGCTGCGCATTCGCGCCCGCTTTGAACGCGCCCTTGGTCTCCCAATCGGCGTAGATGCGGCTTTCCGCCTCGGCGGCGTTGAAGGTCTTTTCGAGTGCCATGGTCATGATCCCTTTTGTTGCGCCCCGTTTAGCGCTCTGGCGCGGTAAGGGAAAGACCCCTGACAGGGGGTGAGGCGCGGGGGCAGGGCTCAGCCGCTGCGGTCGATCTTGGTGCTGAGGTGGATCAGGCTCTCGCTGCCCTTAACGCCGCGGGTCTCGCCGATGCGGTCAAGGGTCTCGTCCAACTCCTGCGTGGTCTGCGCCGCGATCTGCACCAGCAAGTCGAAGCGTCCCGAGGTCGTGTGCACCACCTGCACCGCAGGCAGGCTGCGCAGCCGCGCTAAAACCGCGGGGCCCGCGCGCAGCTCGATATTGACCAGCGCAGTGGCATGCAGCGGCGCGCGGGCCGCTTCGCCCAAACGCAGCGTATAGCCGAGGATGGCGCCGCAGCGTTCCAACCGTTCCAGCCGGGCCTGAACGGTGGTGCGGGCAAGGCCAAGGCCGCGCGCCAGATCGGCGACCGGCTGGCGGGCGTTGGATTGCAGCGCCGCGATCAAAGCGCGGTCGGTATCGTCAAGTTGTTCTGTCATTTCGTCAATTTGCCCAAAGTTCACATCACTTTAGGCGGTATGACACGATGAATCGACCGAAATCCGCGCTTCACTGGGAAAAAGCAGTGAAGAGGCCCCCATGCAGCATATCGCCCCCCTTTCCGACACTCCCGCAGACTATTTGGCGAAACACAGCCCCGATAAGCCGGTGTTGTTTTTGGCCCCTTCGGTGCTGCAAGCGACCGCGCGGCGGTTTCAAGCGGATTTCGACGGGCTGGTGACCTATGCGGTCAAGGCCAACGACCGGGCGGAGGTGCTGTCGAACCTTGTCGCGGCGGGGATCACCACCTTCGATGTCGCCTCCCCGCCAGAGATGGCGGCGGTGCGGGCGGTCTGCCCGCAGGCGGTGCTGCATTACAACAACCCCGTGCGCTCGGCCTCCGAGGTGGAGGCCGGGATCGCGGCGCGGGTCTATAGCTGGTCGGTCGACGACATGTCGGAACTGGCCAAGCTGCGCGACGTGCCGCGCGACAATGAGGTGGCGGTGCGCTTCGCCTTGCCGGTCAAGGGCGCGGCCTATGACTTCGGCTCGAAATTCGGCGCGGCCCCTGAAGAGGCGGCGGCGCTATTGCGCGCTGTGGTCGAGATGGGGTTCACGCCGTCGATGTGTTTCCACCCCGGCACGCAGTGCAACGATCCGCAGGCTTGGGTGCAATATGTCCATGCGGCGGCTGATATTCTGCGCATGGCCGGTGTCTCGATCGACCGGTTGAACATCGGCGGGGGCTTCGCGGTGGACCGTGGATTTGACGCGCCAGACCACCGGGCCGTCTTCGCCGCGGTCAAAACGGCGCTGGCCGAGAGCTTTGGCGCGGATGCGCCTGCGCTGCTCTGCGAGCCGGGCCGGGCGATGGTGGCCGATGCCGCCGTGTTGGCCACCCGCATCAAAGGGATGCGCAACGACGGGCGCACTGTCTTTCTGAACGATGGTATCTATGGCGGGCTGCCTGATCTGCGCGACATGGGGCTTTCGGGGCTTGTCGATGTGGTCGGCCCCGATGGCATGCGGCGTCAGGGGGCGACCAAGCCGCGCGTGGTTTTCGGCCCCACTTGCGATTCGCTGGACCGTCTGCCCGATGGCCTGCCGCTGCCCGAAGATGCGCAAACCGGGGATTACCTCTTGTTCGGCGGCATGGGGGCCTATTCCATCGCCATGTCGACCGCCTTTAATGGCTATGGGTTGGCAGGGGTGACACTGGTTTCAAGCCTTAAAGACGCGCTTACCCGCAAGGCGGCCTGAGCCTCTGGACACTGGCGGCGCGCCCGCTACTGTTGCGCTGAAAGAGGCAGGGCAGCGAGGGCGGTGTCAGATGGAAAAGTTCGGGAAAAGCCAACCGGTCAAACGGGTGGAAGACCACCGCTTTCTGACCGGTACGGGCCGCTATGTCGATGATATCGCCCCCGCTGAGGCGCTGCATGGCGTCTTTTTCCGCGCGCCCGTGGCCCATGGGGTGATCACTGAGTTGGACGTAGACGAGGCCCGCGCGGCGGATGGCGTGCATCTGGTGCTGACCTGCGCCGATCTGGAAGCGGCGGGAATGAATATTGCTCTGCCGCATACGGTCGTCGACAACCGCGATGGCAGCAAAGGCGCGGCGCCGCTGCGTCCGATGTTGGCAAAGGATCGCGTGCGCTATGTAGGGGAGCCGGTGGCGCTGGTGGTGGCCGAGAGTTTGCAACAGGCCCGCGATGCGGCGGAAATGATCCTTTTCGACGCTGATGATCTGCCCGCCAAGATGGACATCGCCCCGGGGGGAGAGCCTCTGCACGCAGAGGCTCCCGACAACCGCGCCTTTGACTGGCATATGGGCGATGAGGCCAAGGTCAAGGCGGCTTTCGCCAAAGCCGCCCATCGCGTCAAGCTGGAGATCGGGGACAACCGCATCATCGTCAACGCCATGGAGCCGCGGGGCTGCTATGCAGAATGGACCGAGGGCCGGTTGCATGTGGCGCTGGGCGGGCAGGGCGTCTGGGCGCATAAGGGGTTTCTGACCAAAGCCTTCGGCCTGCCCGAAGACGCAGTGCGCGTCACCAATCCCGATGTCGGCGGTGGGTTCGGCATGAAGGCGATGACCTACCCGGAGTATTTCTGCGTGGCCCAAGCCGCGCGGGCGCTGGGCCGCCAGGTGCGCTGGATGTCAGAGCGGACCGAAGCCATGCTCACCGACAACGGCGGGCGTGATCTGGTGTCTTGGGCCGAGTTTGCCTTTGACGAAAACCACAAGATTACCGCCTACCGTGTCGATACACGCTGCAACCTTGGGGCCTATAACAGCCAGTTCGGCCAGCCGATCCAGTCGCAGCTCTTCTCCAAGGTCTTGATGGGCGTCTATGACGTGCAAGACACCTATCTGCATGTCGAAGGGTTCTACACCAACACCGTGCAGGTCGACGCCTATCGCGGGGCCGGGCGGCCCGAGGCGATCTATGTGCTGGAGCGGCTGATGGACCGTGCCGCGCGGGAGTTGGGCGTCGATCCTTGGGAGTTGCGGCGGATCAACTTCATCAAGCCTGAGCAATTCCCCTATACCACTGCCACGGGCGAGCTTTACGACGTGGGCGATTTCGCGCGGCTGCTGGCCCGTGTGGGGCAGGAGGCCGACCGCGACGGTTTTGCCGCGCGCCGGGCGGCGGATGCCAAGCGTGGCCTGCTGCGCGGGCAGGGCCTGTGCTACTATATCGAGAGCATTCTGGGCGATCCTTCCGAAGGGGCCAAAGTGGTCTTTGAGGAGGATGGACGCGTTACGATCTATGTCGGCACCCAAAGCAACGGGCAGGGGCATGAGACGGTCTATGCCCAGTTCCTCTCGGATCAGACCGGCATCCCCGCCGAGCGGATCGACGTGGTGCAGGGCGATAGCGACCTGATCAAGAAGGGCGGCGGCACCGGCGGCTCACGCTCGGTCACCACCCAGAACACGGCGACCTTGGCCACCGTGGCGAAGATCACCGAAGTCTTCACCGCGTTTCTGGCCGAGGAATTGGGCGTCGCCGCCGCGGATATCAACTTTGATGACGAACGTTTCCGCGCAGAGGGCTCGAACATCAGCCCGACGATGCTTGAGGTGGCCGAGATGGCCCGCGCTAAGGGCCGGGACGATCTGCTCAGCCACCATGAACGCGCCAGCCTGCCGGGGCGCAGCTATCCCAACGGGGCGCATGTGGCCGAGGTGGTGATCGACCCCGAGACCGGGGTGGTGACGCTCGACCGCTACACGGTGGTCGATGATTTCGGCAATCTGATCAACCCGATGCTGGCCGAGGGGCAGGTCCACGGCGGGGTGGCGCAGGGCATTGGCCAAGCGGTGCAGGAGCGGGTGGTCTATGACGAGGACGGCCAGCTTTTGACCGCCACCTTCATGGATTACGCCATGCCCCGCGCAGCGGACCTGCCGATGATCTCCTTCACCTCCGAACCGGTGCCCTCCACAGCCAATGTCATGGGCATGAAGGGCTGCGGGGAGGCGGGCACCGTTGGTGCCTTGGCAGCGGTGTCGAATGCGGTGCAAGATGCCCTGTGGGAACGCGGCGTGCGGCAGGCGGATATGCCGTTCACCCCGCACCGTGTCTGGGAGATGCTGCAAGGTGCCGCAATCGCAGCCGAGTAAAACCCTGTTCCAACGTCTCTTTGGGCGGTTCTGGCGGCGGCCTGAGAGCGATTTCGGCCCGCGCCGGGGGGCGGTGACCCATGTCATCATCCTTGACGGGACCATGTCCTCGCTCGACCTAGGGCGCGAGACCAACGCGGGCATCGCCTATGGCCTCTGCCGCGAGATGGGCAGCGCCCTGTCGATCTATTACGAGCCGGGGCTGCAATGGCGCGATTGGCGCAGCGCGTTGGATGTGATCCTTGGGCGCGGGATCAACCGGCAAATTCGGCGCGCCTATGGCTATCTCGCCTCGCGCTACCGTCCCGGAGATCGGATTTTCCTGATGGGCTATTCGCGCGGTGGCTATGCGGTACGCTCGCTCGCCGGGGTGATCGACCGGGTGGGGCTTCTGCGCGCCGAGGTGGCGACAGAGCGTAACATCCGCGATGTTTACCGCCATTATGAGGCGCACCATCTGAGCAAGGCGGGCGAACTCTTTGCCCGCGCCAAATGCCACCCCGAGGTTGAGATTGAGGCGATTGGCGTTTGGGATACGGTCAAGTCGCTGGGCCTCAACGCGCCGCTGTTCTGGCGGTTCTCGCAGCCGCTGCATATGTTCCACAACCACGACCTAAGCCGCAACGTGAAGAACGGCTTTCAGGCGCTGGCCCTGAACGAGACCCGCGTCGCCTATGCCCCGGTGCTATGGACCACGCCCGCGGGCTATGACGGGCGGCTGGAACAGGTCTGGTTCCCCGGCACCCATGGCGACGTGGGCGGCCAGTTGGGCGGGCATGAGGCCGCGCGCCCCTTGGCCAATATCCCGCTGGTCTGGCTGCTGTCGCGGATGGAGGAAAGCGGCCTGCCGCTGCCCGTAGGCTGGGCCACGCGGTTCGATCAAGACCCCGCTGCGCCCTCCATCGGGCGCTGGCGCGGCTATGGCAAGATGCTGGTGACCCGCCGCCGCCGGGTGGTGGGCGCGGATCCGTCTGAGCGGCTGCACGAAAGCGTGGAGCAGCGTCGCGAACAAGCCGCGCCGCAACCGGGGTTGCTGGCCCGGATGCAGGGTGTGATCTCCGGCCTTCAGTCGGGGTCGCGGTCCGAGGGGTGATTGATGCCATCGCTATAGGGCAGCGGCTCCATCTCCCATGGCAAGACCCCTTCGATCGCACCAAGGTTCACGCCGCATTCATCGGGGGTCGAGCGGCGGCGGTGGTGGGTATAGATGCCGCAGGTCTTACAGAAGTAGTGCTGCGCCGTATGGGTGCCCCATGTGTAGCGCGTAAGGTTCTCGGCCCCTTTCAACACGGTCACCGTCTCGGCCGGTGCCGTTACCGTGGCGGCGGCGCGGCGGCGGCAAAAGGAACAGGTGCAGCGCGCGGCCGAGGCTAGACCGCGCGGGAACAGCGCTTCGATCACCACGGCCCCGCAGTGGCAAGAGGCGCGGCGGGTTTCGGAGGTTTCGGTCATTTGCGTCTCACTTTCGGAATGCGACTTTCGCTCAGGTCATAATCGGCAGCGGCATGGGGCGGATGGCCGTGGGTCTGCCGCCAAAAGGCAAAGCCGCCCCGCCGCAGCCAGAGTGGCAGGGTTAGAACCAGCCCCGCGATGAACCCGCCCGCATGGGCCCAATAGGCCACCCCGCCGGTGCCCGGCGTGGCCCCGATCCCGCCGATGAACTGCATCCCGAACCATAGGCCCAGCATGATCCACGCGGGGATCGCGAAGATGCGGAAAAACACGATGAAGATCACCAGAATGTCGACCTTGGCGCGCGGGAAGAGCAGCAGGTAGCCTCCCATCACCCCAGCGATCGCGCCCGAGGCTCCGACCATGGGCACCCATGAGAGCGGTTCTGTCACGACTTGGCCCAGACCCGCGGCGATGCCACAGGCAAGGTAGAACAGCAGATAGCGACCATGGCCCATCTCATCTTCGACATTGTCGCCGAATATCCACAAAAACAGCATGTTACCCGCCAGATGCATCCAGCCGCCATGCAGGAATTGCGAGGTGATGAGGCCGAAATATCCCTCCCCATGGCTCAGCCGCGCGGGCAGCAGGGCGTAGCTGTAGTAAAACTCTGCCAAGGCCCGCTCATCCGCCATCAGCGACAGGGAAGACAGAAACACCCCGATGTTGAGCGCCATGAGCGCATAGGTGACGAAGGGCGTTCGGCCCGAGGGGTTGTGATCGCGGATCGGGAACATGCGGGCCAGCCTTTGCCAAGTCGTCCGCAGCGTCAAGCGGCGGAGGGATCAGCGCAGTTAGCTGCGCCCGCCGGGGCATCTGTCAAGCGGAACCGAGCAAATCCCGCGCGATCCGCTCAAAAATACCGGCGCCCACGGGGATCAGATCATCGGGGAAGTCGTAATCGGGGTTGTGCAGGGCGGCATAGCCCTCGCCGGGGCCGAGGCAGAGCATTGCGGCCTTGGCATCGCGCCCGAACAGGCCGAAATCCTCGGAGGCGCGCATCGGCAGGTTTTTCTGCCCGTGTGACACGCCGAGCGCGTCCATCGCCGCGGCGGCGATCGCGTAGGCTTCGGGGTGATTGATGGAGGCGGCGAAATGGTCTGATTCCGCGAAAGCTGCCGTCAGCCCATGGGCCTCGGTCACGCGGGCGACTTCGGCGCGCAGGGCCGCTTCGATCTCGGCCAGCGCCGCGTCGCGGGTGCTGCGCAGGGTGGCGTAGAGCGCCGCTTCGCCCGGGGCGACGCCAAAGGTCGGCTCACCCATGCGCAGATGGGTGAGGGTGACGAGGCGGAAGTCATCATCAAGCGGCCCGCCGGGGCCGAGCGCTTGCAGCGCCGGGATCAATTCGGCCAGCGCAGGCGCAGGGGAGGTGCCGTCTTCGGGGCTGGCGGCATGGGCGGTCTTGCCGTGCAGGGTGACGGAGATGCCCTTCGAGGCGCAGTTGATCAGCGCGGGCGCGGTGTCGACATGGCCAAAGGGGCGGCCCGGCTCGACATGGATGGCAAAGGCGTAATCGGCGGCGATCTCGGCATAGCTGGGGTCGTTCACCACCGCCCGCGCGCCGCTGCCATCCTCCTCGGCGGGTTGGAACATCAGCACCACGCGGCCCTTTGCGACGGGGCGGCGCGCCATCATCCGGCCGAGCGCCAAGAGCATGGTCATATGGCCGTCGTGGCCGCAGACATGGGACTTGCCCGGCACTTTGGAGACCCAAGGAATGTCATGTTCCTCGGGGATTGGCAGGGCGTCGAGTTCCGCGCGGAAAAGCACCGTGGGGCCGGGGCTGCCGCTGTCGAAAACCGCCGCTACCCCATGCCCGCCAAGGCCGGTGAGGATGCGCGTAGGCGCGAGCTTTTCCAGTTCCGCCGCGATGGTCCGGGCGGTTTCCACTTCCTCGCCCGAAATCTCGGGGTATTGGTGGAGCGCCCTGCGAAACTGCGTCAACTCTTCGATATCGCGGTTCGTCAGCATGGCGCTCCCCTAATTGCGCGGCCCGTTCAGGCCATCATCCCCAAGAGCTGTGCATTGCCGCCCGAGGCGGTGGTGTCAACACAGACATGGCGCTCGGCACGGACGCGCGCGGTGTCGGGCTTGCCGCGCAGAAGCGGGATGATCGCCCCCTCGCGGGCCGCCAGCGCCTTGTCGATTTGCCGCGCCGTCTCCTCATCGCCCCACCAGAGCACGCCGCCATAGGCCGGGCCGGTGGTGAGCGCTTCGGGGTCGATGGGGCCTGTGGCCTCAACCGCCACGCCGCCGAGGGCGCGCACGGCTTTGGCCTGCGCCGCCGCCGTCTCGGCCCCCGGGCCCATGCAGAGAAGCGCGGGGCGGGGCAGGGTCGACAGGCGGTTGCTCTCGCCGGTGGGTCCGGGCATTGACTGGGTCTCTAGAACGGTTGGCTGATGCGCGGGCAAGGCGGGCAGGCTCTGCTGCGCGCTGTCCCATGTGCCGGAAGCCTCCTGATGATCGGGGGCGGCGAAACGCGGCAGGTAGTTCGGCCCGCCCGCCTTAGGCCCGGTGCCCGAGAGACCCTCGCCGCCGAAAGGCTGGCTGCCGACGATGGCGCCGATCTGGTTGCGGTTGACGTAGATGTTGCCCGCCTCGATCCTCTCGGAGACATGCTGCACCCGGTCGTCGATCCGCGTGTGTAGGCCGAAGGTCAGGCCATAGCCAGTGGCGTTGATCGCGTCGATAACGTCGTCAAGCTCGTGGCTCTTAAAGGTCGCCACATGCAGCACCGGACCGAAGATTTCGCGTGTCATATCGCTGATACCGTTCACCCGCAGGATCGCCGGACCGACGAAAGTGCCGTCTTCGGGCGCCTTCAACTCGGCGATCAACCGGCCCTCGGCGCGGCCGGTTTCGATATGATCCACGATGGTCTTGCGCGCAGCTTCGTCGATCACCGGGCCCACGTCTGTCGACAGATGCCACGGATCGCCCATGCGCAGCGCCTGCATTGCGCCCTTCAGCATGGTGATCAGGTCCTCGGCGATGTCCTCCTGCACGTAGAGGCAGCGCACGGCGGAGCAGCGCTGGCCCGCGGACTGGAAGGCACTTTCGACGATGGCCTGCACGGCCTGCTCGGGCAGGGCGGTGCTGTCGACGATCATGGCGTTGAGGCCGCCGGTCTCGGCGATGAGCGGGGTGCCGGGGGCGCAATGCTCGGCCATATTGGCGCGGATGCGCAGGGCGGTGGCGGTGGAGCCGGTGAATGCCACGCCGTTGACGCGGGCGTCGCCCGTGAGTGCCGCGCCCACCTCGCCGCCGCCCGGCAGCAGTTGCAGCGCCGCGCGCGGCACGCCGGCTTCATGCAGCACTTTGACGGCAAGCTGTGCGATCAGCGGGGTTTGCTCGGCCGGTTTGGCCAGTACGGCATTGCCTGGGGCCAGTGCTGCCGCGACCTGCCCGCAGAAGATCGCCAGCGGGAAGTTCCACGGCGAGATGCAGGTGAAGAGGCCCGCGGGCGGCTCGTTGGTGGCTTGACCTGCGTAGTAGCGCAGGAAATCCACCGCCTCACGCAATTCGGCCACGCAGTCGGGCAGACCCTTGCCAGCCTCGCGGGCGAGGATGGCGAAGATCTCGCCGTAGCGGTCCTCGAGCATGTCGGCGGCGCGCAAAAGCGTGTCGCGGCGGGTGTTGAGAGGCGCGTCCCAAGGCGCGGCAGTGTCGAGCGCCGTGGCCACATCGGCCTTGGAGGCAGGGCGCACGGTCCCGGGGGAGGCACCCCCGGTAGGGTTGGCGACGGTTTCAGCCGCCTCGGGCGCAGCTTCGCCCGCCAGTAGCGGTGCGGCTTCCCATATGGCGTCCGCAAAGGGCGCACGGGCTTCTTCGATCGCAGCGAGGGTTGGGGTATGCGCCAGATCGAAGCCGCGCGCATTGGCGCGCTGCGGTTGGAACACCTCCGGCCCTTTCGGGATCGTTGGGGCGTTATCCTGAAGTTGGTCGAAGGGATCGGCGGCCACGACTTCGGGCGGCACGTCCTCGTCAACGATCTGGTTCACGAAGCTGGAGTTCGCCCCGTTCTCCAAGAGACGCCGGACGAGATAGGCCAGCAGATCACGGTGCGCGCCCACGGGGGCGTAGATGCGACAGCGGGTGCCGTGTTTCTGCATGACGATGTCATGCAGGGTCTCGCCCATGCCGTGCAGGCGTTGGAACTCGTAAGCCTCGGGATCGTCGGCCATATGCAGCACGGCGGCGACGGTATGGGCGTTATGGGTGGCAAACTGCGGGTAGATGCGGTCGGTCATGCCCAAGAGCTTACGGGCGTTGGCGATATAGCTCACATCCGTCGCGGCCTTGCGGGTGAAGACCGGGAATCCGTCGATCCCCTCGACCTGCGCTTGCTTGATCTCGGTGTCCCAATAGGCGCCTTTCACCAGTCGCACCATGATGCGGCGGTCATGACGCTGCGCCATGTCGTAGAGCGTGTCGATTACCACGCCGGCGCGGGGGCCGTAGGCCTGCACGACCACGCCGAAACCGTCCCAGCCGGCCAAGGCAGGCTCGCCCATCACCGTGTCGATCACCTCGAGCGAGAGTGCCAAACGGTCGGCCTCCTCTGCATCGATATTGAGGCCCATGCCGGCGGATTTTGCCAAGAGCGCCAGCGCCCGCAGGCGCGGCACCAGATCGCGCATCACGGCCTCTTCCTGCGCCAACTCGTAACGCGGGTGCAGGGCCGAGAGCTTGACCGAAATGCCGGGGTTCTTGCGGATGTCGTCATGGGTGCAGGCATCTGCAATGACCGAGATCGCGCGGGAATAGCTGAGATGGTAGCGCTTGGCATCAGCCTCGGTGCGCGCGGCTTCGCCCAGCATGTCGTAGCTATAGGTGAAGCCCTTCTTTTCCATTCCGCGGGCGCGTTTCATCGCGCCCTGAATGTCCTCACCCAGCACGAACTGGCGGCCCATTTCGCGCATGGCGCGGCTGACGGCGGTGCGGATCACCGGCTCGCCCAGACGTTTGATCGCCGCCCGCAGGTGGCGCACCGGGCCGGGCTGGTCGTCGTCCAGCACGCGGCCCGTCAGCATCAGCGCCCATGTCGACGCGTTGACGAGGCTGGAGGTCGAATGCCCCATGTGACGGCCCCAATCGGAGGGCGCGATCTTGTCTTCGATCAGCGCGTCGATGGTCTCGGCATCCGGCACGCGCAGCAGCGCTTCGGCCAGACACATGAGCGCCACGCCTTCCTCGGTGCTGAGCCCGTATTCGGCAAGGAAGACTTCCATCATGCCGGGGGCCGAGGTGCCGCGGATGTCACGCACCAGACCCGCCGCATCGGCGGTGATCTTGGCGCGGTCCTCGGGCGAAAGATCGGCCTGTGCCTTGAGCTCGGTCAGCAGCGCGTCAGGCTCGGCATAGGTGCGCGCGTCGATGGTTTGGCGAAGGGCGGGGGCGTGATCGAGGGCCATGGCAAGCTCCAGTTGATGTTTGGACCAGAATACCGCATGTTGAGAAGGTTAATCGACTTAATATGTATTTTATCATGGTCGTTATGACCGAACTAGCGGGAAATCGCATGTCAAATGAACTTTTCAATCTGGACCGGTTCGACAGCGCGATTCTATCGGTGTTGGCCGAGGACGGGCGCATCAGCATCACCGATCTTGCCCGCCGCATCGGCCTGTCGAAATCCCCCACCCAAGCGCGTCTGCGCCGGTTGGAGGAAAGCGGCGTGATCCTTGGCTATCGCGCCCTTTTGGACCCGATCCGGCTGGGGCTGGATCACGTCGCCTTTGTCGAGGTGCGCCTGAACGACACGCGCGAGGCGGCCTTGCGGGCCTTCAACCTCGCCGTGGCCAAGGTGCCAGAGATCGAACAGGCCCATATGATCGCGAGCCATTTCGACTATCTGATTAAGGTGCGCACGCGGAACATGTCGGAATATCGCCGCTTTCTGGGAGAGGTGATTTCAACCCTGCCGCATGTGGCCAGCACCTCGACCTATGTGGCGATGGAGGCGGTGAAGGAAACCATGCTGGCCGATACGGCCTGAAGCATCGTGCTAGAACCATGGGGCCGGGGGCATTCGCCCATTTACACCGCCCGCGTGATGCTTATTGTGCGCCCCGATGCGGGCGTGATGGAATGGTAGACATACCAGACTTAAAATCTGTTGGGGCGTAGCCCCGTGTGGGTTCGAGTCCCACCGCCCGCACCACTGTTTTCAAAGACTTAGCTTGCCTGCGCCAGCGTCGCAGGCTCTGCCAATTGCGTGGCGCCGGGGATGAAGACGGTAAAGGTCGTCCCCTGACCGAGCGTGCTTTTGACCGTGATGTCGCCACCATGGGCGAGGGCAAGTTTCTTGCAGATCGCAAGCCCCAGCCCGGTGCCGCCCTCGGCGCGGTCATCGGCGTCTTCGATCTGGGTGAAAGCCTCGAAAATGCGGTCCAGATCCTGCGCGGCGATGCCGACGCCATTGTCTTCGACCTCGAAAACAAACCCGCCCGCGTGCAGGCGCGCACGCAGATAGATGTCCCGCGCCTTGGAGAATTTCAGCGCGTTGCCGACGATATGTCCCAACAATTGCAGGCTGCGGCGGCGGTCGGCGGTGACGGTGAGGGGCGGGGTGTCGATATGCAGCGTGGCGGTCTTGTCATGCGCGGCGCCGTGGTGCTCTTCGACCACTTCCTTCAAAAGCGCGCGGGTGTCGAAGGCGGTTTTGTCCAGCGCGAGGTCGTTTAACTCCATATTCGTATAGTCGAGGATGTCGTTGATAATGGTCAACAATTGCCCGCCCGCGAATTTGATGCGCTGGCCGTAGAGTTCCGCCTGATCGCCCATCTTGGTGAAATGCTCGGACTCCGGTTTTTCATCCGGGCCCAGCTTGGCGAGGTTGTGGCGTTTAAGTTCCGACAGGAAGCTGGCGTAGCCGATGACGATGGTGAGCGGGGTGCGCAATTCGTGGCTGAGCACGCTCATGAATTCCGATTTCGCCCGGCTGGCGCTTTCGGCGGCATCGCGGGCCTTTCGCAGTTCCTCGACGCTTTCGTTGCGGGTGCGGTTTTCGACGACGTAGCTAAAAAGAGCGGCCAGCGCGATGATGGCCGCGGTCCCGGCCACGATCAGCGCGATTAATCTGTACTCGACGGGGTTGGCATAGAGCGGCTGCGCGGCGACCGGGGTGACCTGAAAGGCGGCCATGCTGGTGAAATGAAGCAGGATGATCGCCAGCGCCAAAAGCGCGGTCATCCACAGCACGCTGCCCTTGCCCCCACGGCCCGCTGCGCCAAGCGCGAGGGTTGCAAGGACAACCGCGATGATGACGGAGGCGGTCAGATAGCCCATGTCCCAATGGATCGCACCCTGCACGCGATAGGCTACCATGCCGGTATAATGCATGGCCGAAATCGCCAGCCCAAAGATCGTCCCGCCCAGAACCGTGGCCCGCCGGGATTTGAGCAGCCCGGCGATGACGACGCCCAAGATCGAGCCGACGATGGCGATGATCAGCGACAGGAAGGTGAGCGAGAAATGGAACGTCGCCGGCGCGTCGAGCTGATAGGCAAGGATCGCGATGAAATGGGTGCACCAGATCGTCACCCCCGCTGTCATCGCGGTCAGATAGCACCAAATCAACGCTTGGCGGCGCGGCTGTTCAAGTACATGCCGATAGAGCCGTGCCACCACCCAGCTGCCAAAGATACAAAGAAGTGCTGCAAGCAGCACGAGCCCGAGGTCGTGATCGTGATGAATTGTATGGGCGACCCGGAACATCTTTATCCTATCTGATATTAACACTTGGTTAATTGCTGTCGGAATAGGGCGAAAATAAGTCTCTCGCAAGCTCACACTGTGCCTACATTTTTTAACTCCGTGGTAAGATCTTGCCGCTAATCCTCCCCCAGGTCGGCAGTGGGGCGGGATGAGGCAGAGGCGGCAGATGGCAGGTTCAGGGAAAGGAGGGCGATCGTTTAACCTCTTACGGCGCATGGTTTTTTGTCTGCGGGGCTATGCTTTTCGGAGGTCGGGTTCTGCTGTGCGGTGCGGCGCGTCGGGGCCCAACGGGCCGCGTGAGAGGGGGAGCATGTCAGACGGAGATACCGCTGCTGCGGAGGACAGCCTTACCTCAGGGCAACTCCCGCTCATCTCCATCGTTTTCGCGGCAGAGCGGCGCATGTTTAGGCAGAACCTTGATGGTCGGCCCAAGGCAGGGCTTCGCGGGGCGCTTGTGCCCTCTCTCGGCCCCGCGGGCGGGAAGGGGGCCGCGGGTGAGCCCATCCTATCCCCCGTGAAAGCCGATATGGCCGAAATCGACGTGGTATTCACTCCCGATGGGCGCGTTTGCCATGCCAATGAGGCGGCCTGCGGTGTCACCTATGGGCTGGGGGATTGTCTGATCGGGCAGCATATCAGCGATCTGTTCGGGCCGCGGCTTTGCGATGGGGCTGAGATCGGCACGCTTTGGGCGCAGGCGCTTGAGGGGCTGGCGCCGCAGGGCGGCTTTCAAATGCACCCGGGGGAGGAGACGGCCCGCATTGTCCACGGATGGCTCACGGCGGAGCGGGATCCCGAAGGGCGGGGGCATGGCCTCCGGTTTCGGGGTGTCGAAGCGGCGGCGAATGGCGTGGGGCCAGTGCGCGCGGTCTCAGGCGGAAAGCGCGCGCGGCGCGGTTAGCCGAGCGCCTTCGCCGTAGAACGAAACAGCGGCGCATAACCCGCGCCGCTGTTCCTAGATTTCTGATCAGTCGCGCTTACCGGCGAAACGTTCGGCCCAGCTTTCCCGGTCCTCATCGCTGATCTTAGCAAAAAGCACCTCGGGCACTTCAAAGCCGTGGCCGGGGGCAAGCTTGCCCAAGGCCGCGGGCACATCGTCGGGCCAGGGCATGTCGTCGACCTTCATCGCCGCCAGCATCGAGGCCGAGGCCGTGGGGATGAAGGGTGCCGAAAGCACGGCGTAGAGCGGGATCAGGTTCAACGCCAGCCGCACCTGCGCCGCCGCGCGGTCGGGGTCAGTCTTGAAGGTGGTCCAAGGCGCTTGGGCTTGCAGATATTCGTTGCCCGCCGCCCAGATGCCGCGCAGTTCGGCGGCGGATTTGCGGACCTCCATCGCCTCCATCAACGTCTCGTAACGGGCGACGCGGGCGGTGATGTCTTCGATCAGCGTCTGCTCCGCCTCGCCGTATTCACCGGCCTCGGGCACCGCTTCGCCGAATTTGGAGCGGCAGAACTTGGTGATCCGGCTGACGAAGTTGCCCAGCACGTCGGCCAAGTCCTTGTTCACCGAGGCTTGAAAGTTTTCCCAAGTGAATTCGGCATCCGAGGTCTCGGGCGCATGGCTCAAGAGCCACCAGCGCCAGTAATCCGCCGGCAGGATTTCCAACGCCTGATCCATGAAGACGCCGCGCCCGCGCGAGGTGGAGAACTGACCGCCGTCATAATTGAGGTAATTGAAGGACTTGATGTAATCCACCAGCTTCCATGGCTCGCCCGAGCCCTTGATCGTGGCGGGGAAGCTGAGCGTGTGGAAGGGGACATTGTCCTTGCCCATGAACTGGGTGTAGCGCACGTCCTCGGCGCCCTTGTCGGTGCGCCACCAGCTTTCCCAATCGGTGCCTTTGCCCGCATCGACCCATTCCTGCGCGCAGGCGATGTATTCGATGGGCGCGTCGAACCAGACGTAGAAGACCTTGCCCTCCATGCCCGGCCAATCCTGATCGCCGCGTTTCACCGGCACGCCCCAGCTCAGGTCGCGAGTGATGCCGCGGTCTTGCAGCCCGTCGCCGTCATGCAGCCATTTCTTGGCGATGGAGGTGGTCAGCACGGGCCAGTCGGTCTTGCTGTCGATCCAAGCGTCGAGCTCGTCCTTGAGCTGGCTTTGCTTGAGGAACAGGTGCTTCGTCTCGCGCATCTCGAGATCAGTAGCGCCCGAGATGGTCGAGCGCGGGTTGATCAGGTCTTCGGGGTCAAGCTGCTTGGTGCAATTGTCGCATTGATCGCCGCGCGCATCCTCGAACCCGCAGTTGGGGCAGGTGCCCTCGACATAGCGGTCGGGCAGAAAGCGCCCGTCGGTCGGCGAATAAATCTGCCGTTGGGAGACCTCTTCGATCAGCCCGCGGTCCGCCAGGGCACCGGCAAAATGCTGGGTGAGCTTGCGGTTCTGCGGGCTGGACGAGCGACCAAAGTGATCGAAGGATAGGCCGAACCCTTCGGCGATGCGAGCCTGTGTTTCATACATCTCGGCGCAATATTCATCGACCGGCTTGCCCGCTTTCGCGGCGGCAAGCTCGGCGGGGGTGCCGTGCTCGTCCGTGGCGCAGAGGAACAGAACATCCTGCCCCCGGCCACGCTGATAGCGCGCGTAGAGGTCCGCAGGCAGCTGACTGCCCACGAGGTTACCCAGATGTTTGATCCCGTTGATATAGGGGATGGCGGAGGTGATGAGGTGGCGTGTCATATAAATATTCCCGTGCTTGGCGCAGCCTTATCGCAAGGGCTGCGCCAGTTCCAGCAAAAGACGGGACCGGTCAATCGCGGTCCCGCGCGCGGCCCAAGAGCCGCCCGATGAGAAAGCTGGTCCGTGGGGCGTAGACGTAGGGCGTCCGCTCGGCCAAGGTGGGGCGCGCGCGCATCCGGGCAAGGCCAAAGACCACCAGGCCCCCATGCGCCGCCGCGATCATCGCGAAAAGCGCCGCCGCGCCGAAATTGTCGATCAGGACCGAGGCGAGATAGGGCGCGCCGATGGCTCCCAGAGCGAAAAAGAACATCAGGGCGGCGGAAAGCTCTACCCGCTCGTCGGAACTGGCAAAGTCATGGGCATGGGCGGCAGAGACCGAATAGATCGGAAAGGTCGTGGCGCCGAAGAGCCCGGCGGAGAGCATGATCCCCGCCGTGCCATAGCCCGCGCCCATCACGGTGACCGCACAGCCGCCCATCGCGGCGACCGAGAGCCAGATCAGCACCCAGCGGCGGTCGAACTTATCGGCCAGCATCCCCATGGGATATTGCGCAAGCGCACCGCCGAGCACGAAGGCGGCGAGGAACCACGCGATCTGCGGCGCGCTGAGGCCGACTTCTTGGCCGTAGATCGGCCCGACCATCCGGAAAGACGCGCTGGAGACGGCGGCCACGATGACCCCCGCCGCCGCCAGTGGCGAGCGGTCAAAGGCGAGGCGTGGGCGCAGCCGTGGCTGGCTGGGTGTTTCGGGCGGGCGAACCTTGGTCAGCGTCAGCGGCAAGAGGGCGGCACAGCAGCCGATGGCCAGCAGGTTGTAAGAGACGTAAGACGCCGGGGCGAGCACGCCCACGATCAACTGCGCGGCGAGCGAGCCGCTCATGTCCACCACCCGGTAAACGCCCATGGTGCGCCCGCGGGTCTCATTGGTGACTTTGGCCTGCATCCATGCTTCGATCACCGTATAGCAGCCCGCCACGCACATGCCTGACGCGACACGCATCAGCCCCCATGCGTAGGGGTCCACCACCATCATATGCGCCATCAGGCCGATTGATCCGGCGGCGGTGAAGGCCGCAAAGGCGCGGCTGTGGCCGACGCTGCCCATCAACCGAGGTGCCCACCAGCAGCCGATGAAGAACCCCAGAAAATGCGCCGAGCCAAGCATACCGATTTCCTGTCGGCTGAACCCAAGCTGGGCGCCTGACAGCACGTCAATCGGCCCCACACCTCCGGTGGAGAGTTGCAGGAGGATGACCGAGAAGAATAGGGCGGCGAAGGATATGAGCAGGCGCATGGGCGCAGATTGCGTCCATTGCTGCCCAAACGGAAGGCCGAAAACTACCGGGGCTGCGCTTTTGTCGGGGTGCTAGGATCGGCGCGGGGCAATTGCCCTTGCGAAGGCCGGGCAGGCGGCTAGGTTGCGGGCAAATCACAAGCGAGGACCACAAGATGAAGATGAAAAAGCTCGGCTCAAGCGATATCGAGGTCTCGCATTTCTGTTTGGGCTCCATGACATGGGGCACCCAGAACACCGCCGAGGAGGGCCATGCGCAGATCGACCGCGCGCTGGAGGCCGGGATCAACTTCATCGACACTGCCGAGATGTACCCCGTGAACCCGATCAGCGCCGAGACGATTGGCCGGACGGAAGAGATCATCGGCCAATGGTTCGCCCGCGACAAGCGCCGGGACGAGGTGGTTCTGGCCAGCAAACACTCCGGCGAGGGGATGCAGCACGCCCGCGACGGCGCGCCGATTTCCTCCGACACGATCCCCGGCGCCATCGAAGGCTCGCTGAAGCGCTTGCAGACGGATCACATCGACCTTTATCAATTCCACTGGCCCAACCGCGGCAGCTATATGTTCCGCAAGAACTGGCACTACGACCCGTCGAACCAGAACCGGGCCGAGACCATTGCGCATATGGAAGACACGCTCGGCGCGCTGCAACGTGAGGTCGAACGTGGGACGATCCGCGCCTTTGGCCTCAGCAACGAAAGCGCTTGGGGGTTGACCCAATGGGCTGCCGTGGCCGAACGGGTGGGCGGGCCGCGCCCGATCTCGGTGCAGAACGAATATTCGCTGATGTGCCGACTGGCCGATACCGATGTGTCCGAGACCTGCATCAATGAGCAGATTGACATGCTGGCCTTCTCTCCGCTGGCCGCGGGGTTGCTGACCGGGAAATATCAGGGCGGGAAGGTCCCCGCCGGGTCGCGTCTGTCGCTGAACGAAGATCTGGGCGGTCGGGTCACCCCCCGCGCCTTTGAGGCGGTCGCGGCCTATCTTGACGTGGCCGAGAAACATGGGCTCGACCCGGTGCAGATGGCGCTGGCATGGTGTGCGACACGGCCCTTCATGGGCTCAGTGATCTTTGGCGCGACCAGCCTTGAGCAGCTTGACGTGGCGCTTGGCGGGGCGGAGCTGACCTTGAGCGATGAGGTGATGACCGACCTTGACGCGGCGCATAAAGCCCATCCGATGCCCTATTGATGGCCCGCCTTGGGATGCATCTGGCGCGGCGGGGGGCCATGTTGCTGCTCTTGGGCGCCCTCGCGGCATGTAGTGGCGGTGAGGCACCGCCCGCGCAGACCGGGTTTCGAGATGCGGAGGCTTTGATCGGGGCCACCAGCCGCTATGACGCAGCGCGCTTTGGCGGCGATTGGCAGGTCCGGGCCGCATTCCCCGGTGACGCCGACCTGCAGGCCGTGACCTTCGCGCCGGAAGGGCCGACCCTGATTGAACAGCGCCAGACCTGCGACAGCGCCGGATGCCGTAACACCCGCACTCTTTGGGCGCTGAGCGCAAAGGGGCCGGGCCGTTACACGATGCGCGCCGCCGTCGGCGGGGCCGAGCGGCCTTTCTGGGTGCTTTGGGTCGACGAAGGGTTCCGCACGGCGGTCATCGGCAGCCCCGATGGCGGATATGGCTGGATCCTTGACCGACAGGTGACAGGCGGGGCGGACCGGATCGCCGCCGCGCAGGAGATCTTGGCCTTCAACGGCTATGACCTCGGGGCCCTAAAGATGAGGCCCTAAGGCACTGGCCCTGCCGCCCGCCTTCGGCCTATAGGCTGTTATGGACAGTGCTTTCGCCCCCGATCTGTGGATCCTTGTCACCCTTGCCGCCGCCGTCTTTCAGACCGGGCGCTTCATGCTGCAAAAGCATCTGGCGACCGATACGCTTTCGGCAGGCGGGGCGACCTTTTCGCGGTTTCTCTATTCCGCGCCCTTCGTGGCGCTGTTGCTGCCGCTCTATCTGGCGCTGAGCGGGCAGGGGGTGCCGCCGCTTGAGGCGGGCTTCTGGCTGTACGGGGCGATGGGCGGCACGGCGCAGATCATGGCGACGGTCTGCGTGGTACTGTTGTTCAAGCAGCGCAATTTCGCGGTGGGCATCACTTTCAAGAAGACCGAAGTGATCCAGACCGTGCTGATGGGCTGGATCGTGCTGGGCGAGGGTGTTTCGGGCGCGGGCTTTGCGGCCATCGCCCTTGGCGTGCTGGGGCTGCTGTTGCTGTCCGGCGGGGCCGAGGCGCGGGGGCTGCGCCTTAGCGATCTGCGCAACCGTGCGGCGGGGCTGGGCATCGCCTCGGGCTTTCTCTTCGCGATCTCGGCAGTCTGTTATCGCGGCGCTTCGCTCGCCGTGGCCTCGGGCGATCCGCTGTTGCGGGCGGGGGTGACTTTGGCCGCGGTGGTGCTGATGCAAACGTTGATCATGGCGCTTTGGCTACGCCTGCGCGAACCGGGGCAGATGCGCCGGGTCTGGGCCGCGCGGCGGGTGGCGGTTTGGATCGGGCTGACCTCGATGGGCGGGTCGCTCTGTTGGTTCATCGCCTTCACCCTGCAAAACGCGGCCTATGTGAAAGCCTTGGGGCAGGTCGAACTGATGCTAAGCATCGCCGCCACGACCCTGTTCTTTCGCGAGCGGATTTCGCGCCGGGAGTGGGCGGGCATGGCGGTGCTGGCGGTCTCGATCCTGATGCTGGTTTTGGTGACCTAGCCCGACATCGGGCGGCCATGCAGACGCAGGAACAGGCTTTCTTCGTCGTTGTTCTTGAAAAACGGGACCGAGGCAGGCGGGCTGGTGTCACGCGCCCGGGCGGCGACCTCGGCCAATACGACCTCGGTGATGAAGGGCATGTCGAAAGACCGCGCCCGGCTTAGCGGCACCCATTGCAGATGTGACAGCTCATCACAGGCGGCGTCAAAATCATCGGGGTCGCTGGCGATGTCGTCGGCATCCACCAGAAAGAAACGCGCGTCGAAACGGCGCGGGCGGCCCGGCGGTGTCAGGGCGCGAAACACGAATTGCAGGGCGGAGGCATCGGGCAAATGGCCCGTGGCTGCAAAGCTCTGCCAGTCGGGCGGCACATCCCCCTGCCATGCGCCCTTGCGGCCCAGCACCAAACCGGTCTCTTCCCAAAGCTCACGAATGGCGGCAACGGCGATGGCATGGGCGAGCGACGGTTCGGCATCATCACAAAGCCTGCCGTGGCAAAGCGCGTTCACCGGTGCGGCAAGGGGCACATGGGCATCGCCCGCGTCCACCGCCCCGCCGGGAAAGACGAATTTATTCGGCATGAAGGCCGCCTTGGCCCCGCGTTGCCCCATCAGGATATGCGGGGTCTCATGGCGGTCGCGCAGCACGATCACCGTGGCGGCGTTGCGGATTTTGGTCTTGTCGATGGTCATGCGGTAGCGCTCCGGCAGTCAGGGGCCGAAGGGCAGGCCGCCTTAGCTTGACCGGCCGAAGCCGCCCATCCTTTTGGCCCATTGAAAGCCGATCATGGCCCCCTTCAGTCTGGGCAGAAGGTAAAGCGACAGCGCCGTGCAGCCAACCGCAAAAATGGTGAACAGGGTCAGAGGTTCGGGCCGCCAGACCACATAGGCGATGTGCAGCCCCGGTGCCAAAAGGTGACCGACCAGCAGAATGGTCAGATAGGCCGGGCCGTCATCGGCGCGGTGGTGGTGGAATTCCTGAAGGCAGACTGCGCAGTCGTCGTTCACTTTCAGATAGCCATGCAGCAGCTCTCCGCCCCCGCAGGAGGGGCATTTGCCACGCCAACCGCGCAGCATGGCAGGCAGGCGGGGCCGCTCTTCGCTGGCGTCGGTCTCTGCGGTGTCGGGGGACAATTGCTGGGTCTGTGACATGGGGCGATCCTCTGGTTGAGGGATAGATGCAGTCTGGGGCGTCAAATGAAAAGACCGGAGGTTGCCGTTGCGGCGCCATGTCGCGCAGGGCGGGGCTTTGCCAATTCTTCGAAAAAAAGTTTGAAAACCTGCGACGGAAGTTTCGGGCTCCGCCGTTTGACCCTGTGATCGCGGCGCAAAAGCGTGAGACGATCTTTAAAAAACGAGGAGTATCAAGATGACCATTCGTACCAATATGAAGATCGCAGCCCTCAGCGGATTGTTGGCCGTGGGTGCCGTGGCCGCCACCGCCCAACCAAACGGGCAGGACCGGTTCCAGCAGCTTGACGCAGATGGCAACGGTGCGATCACGCAGGCAGAGTTTCAGGCCCATGCCGAGGCGCGTTTTGCCAAGGTTGATGCCGATGGCGACGGTTTCGTGACCGGCGAAGAGCTGAAGGCCGCAGGCGATGCACGCCGCGCCGATCGCGCCGCCAAGATGGTTGAGCGTTTCGACACCGACGGCAACGGCAGCCTCGACGCCTCCGAATTGGAAGCCATGGGCGATAAACACGGTGGCAAGCGCGGCGGCAAAGAGGGCGGCAAGCACGGTCATAAGGGCGGTGATAAGGGCGGTGACAAGGGCGCCCGCATGATCGAGCGCATGGACGCCAATGACGACGGCAAACTCTCGATGGAAGAGATGACGCAGCGCCACGATCCGGCCAAGATGTTCGAGCGTCTGGACAAAGACGGTAACGGCAGCGTCAGCGCCGAAGAGTTTGAAGCGGCGAAAAAAATGCATGGCAAGCGGCACCATAAGGGTGACAAAATGGACCATGACAAGCCGCAGCGCGACTAAATGAAGCCTCGGGCGCGCTTGATCATGGCGCGCCCGGACCTTAGCCATGGACGGGATGCAGGATTTGCCCAACGCGCAGCAAGATGCGGATGCCGAGTTGTTGCAACGCTATGCCAATGGCGATGCGGCGGCGGCGCGGTTGCTGACCGCGCGGCTGGTGCCGCGCCTCCACGGCCATGCGCTGCGGGTGCTCGGTGACCGGGCCGAGGCCGAGGATGTGGCCCAAGAGGCGATGCTGCGGCTCTGGCGTCAGGCGCCGAAGTGGCGCAGGGGCGAGGCCAAGGTGACCACTTGGCTTTACCGTGTCGTGGCCAACCTCTGCACCGACCGTCTGCGCCGCCGGGGGGCGGGGGTGTCCGGGCTCGATGATGTGGCGGAACCTGCCGATCCGACCCCCGGTGCCGCGCAGCAGATGCAGCAGGCCGCCCGTGTGGACGCGCTGCAACAGGCGCTGGCCACTTTGCCCGACCGCCAGCGGCAAGCGGTGGTGTTGCGCCATATCGACGGTATGGCCAATCCCGAGATCGCCGAGGTGCTGGGCATCGGGGTCGAAGCGGTGGAAAGCCTGACCGCGCGGGGCAAACGGGCATTGGCCGCGCAACTGTCGGCACAACGGGACGCATTGGGGTTTGAAAATGAGTGACGTCGACGATCTGGAAGATTTCTTTGCCGCGGCCCGGGCCAATCCGCCACAGGTCTCGGCCGATTTGCAGGCCCGCGTTCTGGCTGATGCCGAAGCGCATATGCCCAAAGCGCCGCGCCAGCCGTGGCATCAGGCGCTCTGGCAACTCTTGGGCGGTGCGGCGGGGCTGAGCGGTCTTGCCACTGCCGCGGCTGTCGGGGTTTGGGTCGGAGTGGCACCGCCCGAAGGCATGCCGGATTTGGCCGGGCAGTTCGTGACCGGCACATGGGAGACCGAGACTTCGGACCTCACGGCGGCTGACACAGGCAGCGAATTCGGTGGATTTGGCTGGGACATGGAGGAAAGTTGAGATGACACAGGATCCGACACCGCGGCGCAGGCGCCTCATGCGGGTGGCCCTTGGCCTGTCGCTGGCGTTGAACGTGATGATCCTCGGCGCGCTTGGCGGGGCGATGTGGCGTCATGGCGGGCCGGGGCCGCGTGGCGCTGGCGATTTGCCGGGGCTGCGCAGCTATGCCTCGCCCTATGTACAGACGCTGCCGCCCGAGACACGGCACGAACTGCATAGCAAGATGCGCGCCAGCGGCAAGGCGCATCACCTTGATCGGGATGCGCGCCGCGCGCTTTATGACGAAATGCTCGCCGCGCTTCGGGCCGAGCCGTTTGAGGCCGATGTCGCCGCGGCGGTGCTTGCCGCCCAAGGCGAGGCCGCAGCCAGTGTTCAGCAGGTCGCCCATGAGGCGTGGTTGGCCGAGGTCAGCGCGATGGATGCCGCCGCCCGTCAAGACTATGCCGACAAGCTGCAACAGCGGCTGGAAGCGGGGCCGCCCCGCAAGAAAGGCAAACGCGACGGCAAGCCCGAACGGTGAGCGGGTCGGGTGCCGCCCGGTGCCCGGTCTTGCCCTTTGCCGGACGGCGGGCTAGGCCGAGGGCGAATGACCCCGGCAGGGGGCGGCGTTAACCGGCCCCTTGCCCCTTAGAAAGCCCGGCCCATGACCGACACCTCTCAGATGATGCACAGCGACGCGGAGACCGTGCTGGCCACGGCCAAGGCGTCACCCGCGCGGCGGGCGGTGGGGCTGTTGTCACTGGCGGGGCTGGGGTTGCTGCTGATCTATTCCGCACTGACCCGCTCCCCCGATCCGATCTGGCAGACCGTGCTGGTGCTGGTGGGGCTTGGTTTTATCGCGATTGCCGAGGTGATGCGCCGCGCCACCGCCAGCGCGGTGGAACTGACCGAAGAGGCGCTGCGCGATGCCGATGGCCGGGTGATCGTCCGCATGGACGAAATCGCGCGCATCGATCAGGGTGCTTTCGGGGTCAAACCCTCGAACGGTTTCCTGCTCAAGACCAACCGCCGCGTGGCGCGGGGCTGGCGCTTGGGCCTGTGGTGGAGCCTTGGCCGCCGGATCGGCGTGGGCGGCATGACCCCGGCCAATGAAACCAAGCTGATTGCCGAGATCATCCGCGCCAAACTGGCCGAGCGTGAGGCCGCTTAACCGTCCGACCAGACCGTGCGTGGCGCATAGCGCGGGCGGGTGAAGACGAAGTTGTGAATGTCGCGCCGCTCCAACCCGGTTTTGAACAGTGGCTCGAAGTCGCGCCATGTCTCGACCAGCGTGACACGTTCGTTGTCGGGCATGACGGGCAGTTTGTCATGCCAATTGCGCACATCGTCGCTGGTCAACGGCTCAACCGTGCCGCGTACCTGCGACCAATCGGCCTGATAGCGGTTGTTTTCCGCGTCATACCAAAGCGAGCTGACCCGTATCGCGGTTTGCCCGGTGCCCCGGGTGAGATACTCGAACAGTTCTTGCATCCCTTGGAGATAGTCCGCGTCAATCGCCTGCGTCTCGCGCGAGATGGCATCGCCCACGGTATAGGCCGCCGTCTGGTTGAGGTTGTACATCCGGAAGGTGTCAAAGGTCGAATACATGGCCAGATAGGCCCAGAACATCAGCGGCAACATGATCACCGTCTCAACGGCGATGGAGCCGTCCTCGCGCCCTTTGAACCGGGCCAGCAAACTGCAGAAAACGCGCATCAATTCGGCTCCTGCACGAAGGCCGCGCTTGAGACCATGGAAACACGGCCCGCGCCGTCTTTCTCAAGGGCATAGCCAAGGCCGGTGGTCGGAAAGAAGGGCTCAAACCGCGCGCAGGCGCGCAGCAGCATCAACTGATGTTCGACCCCAAGAATCCAGCCGCGCACCGGTCTGGGGTCTTCGGAAGTGTCGACGCAATCGGGCGACTGGTCGAAGCTGGCGAAATCGCGCGGGTCCACGCGGATCATCTCAAGGCGCAGGGTCTCTTCGCAGTCATCCAAGAAGATCGCGGCCTCGCAGATTTTGTCCTTGATGGTCTGATGCGTCATCGGGGTATTGGTGTTCAGCCGGATGTAGCGCACCGTCATGTCGAGCCCCCGGTCAAGGAACATGTGGCGGATGGCGTAAAAGCTCATCTCGACGGACATGAGCAAGCAGCCGAACAGCAGCGGCGACAGGATGGCGAATTCCATCAACATGGCCGAGCCGTCCTCATCGCCGCGAAACCGGCGCCATGCCTTGATGCAGCGCTGTATCATTGCGTCAGCCTCAACTGGTTGATCTGGCGGGCGATGGCCTCGAATGCGCTGACGATCTCGACCCCTTCGACGCGGAAGAAATGGCTGTCGGAGGAGGCGCAGTTCTTCATCACCGAGGCGCCATGGTCGGTCACTTCAAAGCCGATCGACCAGATTACGATGCCCTTGGCCTTGGCCGCGTCGCAGATGTTGTCGAGCAGGGCGTCGGCCTGCGATGCGCTGTATTTCGTCCAGTACCAGCGGTGACGCTCGCTTGAACGGACATTGCGGTTCAGCCACCAGTAGAAGGGGTAATCGCTCCAATGGCGGTAGTGGTCCCGGTTGGCGTAGACTTGGCGGTTGATCCGGCGGGTGGTCACGTTCACCCCGTCAGTCATCAGGATCACCGTTTTCAGCGTGTCGATATCGCTGTAGTCAGCCGGGCGCCCTTGGAAGGCCGCATCGCCACCGATGGCTTGATTGATCGCGCGGAAGGACGGGTCGAGCAGCGCCACGCCCCATTTCATGCCCAGATGAATGGCGGTGTTCGCGCGGGGCTGGAAATTGGAAATCCGGGCTTTCAGCGCGGTGGCGTTCTGCGAATAGGGCGCGATTTCTTCGTAATCCTGCTTCGGGCAGCCGGGGTTGTAGATGTTGTCATAACGGCCGGTGTTGTCGCGATGATAGCCGTTCCAGCTATAGCCCGCCTCGAAGTGTTGCATGTGCTCATAGCTTCGGGTCTGGCTGATGGCGGTGAGGTCAAACTCGCTGTCGTCGAAATCAACGCAATGGGAGAAGGAATGCAACTGGGTGACGTTCAACTCATCCATGATGTCCTTCCCGACGTTGACCTGCGCGGTATAGGGCACGACGGAGATTGAGATCAGGTCCGCGTTCTCGGGCTTGAGCACGGTGTCGATGAAGGCGTCGCTCGCGTCATGGAGGTTGGCCATCTTGCCGTTCTCCCGCATGGAGCCCGAGATATCGAGCACCATGGAAATCTCGACCTTGTTCACCTTTTCCTCCGCCGTAGATTTGGCAGGGACATGCAGCCGGTCTTGGCCGAATTTGGTCATGAACATCGTGTTGAGCGTGCGCGAGGCATCGACGGTAACGCGGCGGTAGTTCAACCCTTCGTCGACCGTTACGCTGGATACATATTCGGCCAGCCCCGCCTTGTCGAAATAATCGCGGGCCACGGCCTCGGGGCTGAGCGTCTGGTCAAGGTCAGCCGCCGCCAGCACGGCGCGGTCGGCCACTGCTTGCACCCTTGCGCGTTCGCGTTCATGGCGCATCAGGTCCACGCCGATGCCGCCCATGAGGATCATCAGCAGGATCATCAGAATGGCAAAGACCGTGACCAGCCCGTCTTCTTCGCGTGCGAAGCGGCGCAGCAGCGCGGGCAGGGGCTGCGGGGGATTTCCCGAACTGTGAGTGCTATCGCGCATCGTCATCAACCTCTCTTCCTTTGGCGTCCTGCGGGCGCCAAAGGGAATGGGCGGCATTTGCCTTGCCCTGTTGTGCTGCGGGAAAGTGTCCAGAGTTTGGCACGTCTGGGGCAATAGGCGGCGCTTGGGGGCGGTTTTCGGGGGCGTTTTGGACCGATTTCCACCGGGCGGGGAGGGTGGCGCGGGCCGCCCCTACCCACGGTTGATAAAGTTTCGCAAATCGCGAGGAATTGGGTCGCGCCCCGCTATGAGGCGTCCTACGGTGCGACTGCATGCCCCTAGGGCAGCCAGATGAGTCGCGCCCGCAAACAAAGGGACCGCGACCGGACAAGAAGAGGAGAGACCGATGAATCCAGCCAATGAGCCGAGTTTCCGCGACAGTGTGGACCTGATGTTCAACCGCGCGGTCGCGCTGATGGATTTGCCGCCCGGTCTCGAAGAGAAAATCCGCGTTTGCAACGCCACCTACACGGTGCGTTTCGGCGTGCGTCTGCGGGGCCGAATGCATACGTTCACCGGCTACCGTTCGGTCCATTCCGAACATATGGAGCCCGTCAAAGGCGGTATCCGCTATTCCATGGCCGTGAACCAGAACGAGGTCGAAGCGCTGGCCGCGCTGATGACCTATAAATGCGCGCTGGTGGAGGCGCCCTTTGGCGGCTCCAAAGGCGGGCTCTGCATCGATCCGCGCGACTACGATGAACATGAGCTTGAATTGATCACCCGGCGTTTCGCCTATGAGCTGATCAAACGCGACATGATCCACCCCGCGCAGAACGTGCCCGCGCCCGATATGGGCACCGGCGAGCGTGAGATGGCTTGGATCGCGGACCAGTACAAACGCATGAACACCACCGACATCAACGGTGTGGCCTGTGTCACCGGCAAGCCGATCAACGCGGGCGGCATCCAAGGCCGGACCGAGGCGACAGGCCGTGGTGTGCAATATGCGCTTCAAGCCTTCTTCCGCGATCCCGAGGGTCTGAAGAAAGCGGGCCTTTCCGGCAAGCTCGACGGCAAGCGGGTCATCATTCAGGGTCTCGGCAACGTGGGCTATCACGCCGCCAAGTTCCTGAGCGAAGAGGATGGCGCGAAGATCACCGCGATCATCGAACGCGACGGTGCACTGCACAGCGAAGACGGGCTGAACGTCGAGGCGGTGCACAAGTGGATCGAAAAGCATGGCACCATCAAAGGCTATGCCGATGCGAAGTTCGAAGAGGATGGCGCCAAGTTTCTGGAAGCGGACTGCGATATCCTGATCCCCGCCGCACTTGAGGGGGTGATCAACCTCACCAATGCCGAGCGTATCAAGGCCCCCCTGATCATCGAAGCCGCGAACGGTCCGGTGACCGCCGGGGCGGATGAGGTGCTGCGCAAAAAGGGCACGGTGATCGTGCCTGATATGTATGCCAACGCAGGCGGTGTGACGGTCTCTTACTTCGAGTGGGTCAAGAACCTCAGCCACATCCGCTTCGGCCGCATGCAGCGCCGCGCCGAGGAATCGCGTCACCAGCTGGTGGTGGATGAGCTTGAGCGGCTGAGCGCGGATAAGGACCTCGGCTGGACGCTGAGCCCCGACTTCAAAGAGAAGTACCTGCGCGGTGCGGGGGAGTTGGAACTGGTCCGCTCCGGTCTCGATGACACGATGCGCACGGCCTATGAGGCGATGGCCCATGTCTGGCACAGCCGCGACGATGTCGATGATCTGCGCACGGCGGCCTATCTCGTCTCGATTGAGAAGGTCGCGGCGAGCTATCACGCCAAGGGGCTTTGAGGGGCGTATTGCCTCTCTTGAAGTGACCGAAAAAGGGGCGTCCTGCGCCCCTTTTGCCGTCCGGGGGCTTAGGGGGCGCGAGAGGCGTTTTCGGTCATTGATAATTGCGCCCCAAGTTGCTTGACTGCGCCCAGACCGGGGGAGGCGAATGATGCGATTTTCAGGACTGCGGGTATTGCGCGAAGGCTTGACCGGCAATCGGGGTTGGACGGCGCAATGGCGCGATCCAGAGCCGCAAGCGGAATATGACGCGGTGATTATCGGCGGCGGCGGGCATGGGCTGAGCACGGCTTACTACCTCGCCAAGAACCACGGCATGACGAATATCGCGGTGCTTGAAAAAGGCTACCTTGGCGGGGGCAACGTCGGGCGCAACACGACCGTGGTGCGCGGCAATTACTTTCTGCCCGGCAATTCCGAGTTCTACAGCCATTCGCTGAAACTCTGGGAAGGGCTGTCGGAAGAGTTGAACTATAACGTGATGTTCAGCCAGCGCGGCGTGATCAGCCTGTTCCACTCCGACGCGCAGCGCGATGCTTCAGCCCGGCGCGGCAATGCGATGATCAATCAGGGCGACGATGCGGAACTGCTCGACCGCGAGGGTCTGCGCAAACTGCTGCCCTATCTGGACTACGACAACGGGCGCTTTCCTATCCACGGTGGCCTCCTGCACCTACGCGGCGGCACGGCGCGCCATGATGCGGTGGCGTGGGGCTATGCGCGCGGCGCGGACCAGCGCGGTGTCGATCTGATCCAACAATGCGAAGTCACCGGCATCGACATCGAAAACGGCCGCGTGCGTGGCGTGCAGACCACACGCGGGGCGATCCGGGCCAAGAAGGTGGCGATCGTGACGGCTGGGCGCTCGGGCCAAGTCGCTGCCATGGCGGGGATGCGCCTGCCGATCGAGAGCCATGTTTTGCAAGCCTTCGTTTCCGAAGGGTTAAAGCCCGTCATCGACCATGTGATCAGCTTTGGCATGGGGCATTTCTATATCAGCCAGTCCGACAAGGGCGGGTTGGTCTTTGGTGGCGATCTGGATTTCTATGCCTCCTACGCGCAGCGCGGCAACCTGCCGATGATGGAACATGTGATGGAGGCGGGGATGACCCTGATGCCGATGATCGGCAAGGCCCGCGTGCTGCGCTCTTGGGGTGGGATCATGGACATGACACCCGATGGCAGCCCGATCATCGACAAGACCGAGACCGAGGGTTTGTTCGTCGACTGCGGCTGGTGCTACGGCGGCTTCAAGGCGGTGCCCGCCTCGGGCTATGCGCTGGCGCATCTGATGGCAACGGGGCAGCATCATGAGACGGCGGCGGGCTTTAGGCTCGACCGGTTCCGCTCGGGCGAAGGTTTGATGGATGAAGAGGCCACCGGGTCTCAGCACAACTTGCATTGAGGGAGGGCAGATATGCGGATTGAATGCCCCATTTGCGGCAGCCGGGACCGGCGAGAGTTTTATTATCGCGGCGATGCCATCGCCTTGGCGCGGCCTACGCCCGAGGCCGGGGATGATGTGTGGGACGCCTACCTCCACCTGCGCGACAACCCTGCGGGAGAGACCCGCGACCTGTGGCAGCATGAGACCGGCTGCGGCGCGTGGCTCGTCGTCACCCGCGATACGGTGACCCATGCGGTACACGCCGTCGAACTAGCGTCGGATGTGAAAAGGGCCATGGCATGAGGATTGCAGGGCGCGGATTGATCGACCGGGAGACGCCGGTCAGCTTTACCTTCGACGGGCGGCGCTATGGCGGGTTTGCGGGCGATACGGTCGCCTCGGCCATGCTGGCGAATGGGCAGCGGCTGATGGGGCGGTCGTTCAAATATCATCGCCCGCGCGGGGTTTTGAGCGCGGGCAGCGAAGAGCCGAACGCGTTGGTGACCACCGGCGTCGGCCCCGCGTCAGAGCCCAACGTTCGCGCCACCATGCAAGAGATTTACGAAGGTTTGCAGGTGCGCAGCCAGAACGCTTGGCCGAGCCTCGATCTCGATCTCATGGCGGTGAACGATCTGGCATCACCCTTTCTGGGGGCGGGGTTCTATTACAAGACCTTCATGTGGCCGCGCAATTTTTGGCGGCGCGTCTATGAGCCGGTGATCCGCCGCGCGGCGGGTCTGGGGCGGCTGAGCGGCCAGCCCAACGCGGACGCCTATGAGAAAGCCTATGCCTTTTGCGATCTTTTGGTGATCGGCGCAGGCCCGACGGGTTTGATGGCGGCGCTGGTGGCGGCGCGGGCGGGGGCGGATGTGATCCTCGCCGACGAAGATGCGCTGATGGGCGGGCGGCTGAATGCCGAGAACGAGCGTGTCGATGGTGAGCCAGGCCATGTATGGGCGGCGGGCGTGGTCGCGGAACTCGCGGCGATGGACAATGTGCGGCTGATGCCCCGCACGACGGTGACCGGCGCCTATGACGGCGGCATGTTCGGCGCGCTCGAACGGGTCAACCAGCACCGCGCGCGGCGGGGCGAGGGCGCGCCGCTTGAGTGTTTCTGGCGCATCGCAGCCAAGCAATCCATCCTCGCAGCGGGCGCGTTGGAGCGCCCCGTGGCCTTTGCCAACAACGACCGCCCGGGCATCATGACCGCGGGCGCGGTGCGCGCCTATCTCAACCGCTGGGGCGTGGCGCCGGGCAAGCAGGTTGCGGTCTTTGGCAATAACGACGACGCCCATCGCACGGCCCGCGATCTGGTGGCAGCAGGTGTGCATGTGGCCGCGCTGATCGACAGTCGCGAGGGCGTCAGCCGCGAGGGCGCGGATTTCCCGGTGCTGAGCGGGGCGGTGGTCTGCAACACCTCAGGCGGCAAGGAGTTGGAGGCGGTGTCGATCCGCACCGCCGGGGGCGTGCATAAGATACAGGCTGATTGTCTGGCCATGTCGGGCGGTTGGAACCCCTCGCTGCACCTCACCTGCCATATGAACGGGCGACCGACATGGTCGCCCGAGATCCACGCCTTTCTGCCCACCCCCGGCGCGGTGCCGGGAATGCATGTGGCGGGAGCCTGTAACGGCAGCTTCTCGACCCACGGCTGCCTTGCGGCGGGTGTGGCAGCGGCAGGGGACGCGTTGGCGGCTTTGGGCCGCAAGCCGGAGCCCATCGATCTGCCGCAGGCCGATGACGCGCCCTACCGCCTTGCCCCGCTTTGGGCGGTGCCGGGCAAGGGCCGGGCGTGGCTGGATTTCCAGAACGATGTCTGCGTGAAGGATGTGCAGCAGGCGGCGGCAGAGAGCTTCCGCTCGGTCGAGCATATGAAGCGTTACACGACCCAAGGCATGGCCCCCGATCAGGGCAAGAACTCCAACGTGGCGGCGCTGGCGATGCTGGCCGATGCCACCGGGCGCGGCATTGCCGAGACGGGTACGACCACCTTCCGTCCGCCCTATACCCCGGTTTCGATTGCAGCGATGGGCGCGGGCGGGCAGGGCAAGGGCTTTGCGCCCGAACGGCTGACCACCAGCCACGCGGCCAGCCTTGCCATGAACGCCCCGATGGTGGAGGCGGGGCTGTGGTATCGCCCCAGCTATTTTCCGCGCGGGCAGGAGCGCAACTGGCGTCAATCCTGTGATCGCGAGATCGGGTTTGTCCGCAAGACGGTGGGCATCTGCGATGTCTCGACCCTAGGCAAGATCGACATTCAGGGGCCGGATGCGGCCAAGCTGCTCGATCTGGTTTATACGAACAAGTTCAATACCTTGAAGGTCGGTAAGGTGCGCTATGGGCTGATGCTGCGCGAGGATGGTTTCGTCATGGACGATGGCACCTGCGCGCGCTTGAGCGAGACGCATTACCTGATGACCACCACCACCGGCGCTGCCGGTGAGGTGATGCGCCATCTGGAATTCGTCACGCAATGCCTGCATCCCGAATGGCAGGTGCATCTGTCTTCGGTCACCGAACAATGGGCGCAATTCGCCTTGGCAGGGCCGAAGTCTCGTGAATTGCTGAACGGGTTGCTGGAGCAGCCGATCGACAATGAGAGCTTCCCCTTCATGGCCTGTGGTGACGTGTGGCTCGGCGGGGTCGCGGCGCGGCTGTTCCGCATCTCCTTCTCGGGCGAACATGCCTATGAGATCGCCGTGCCCGCGCGCTATGGCGCGGCGCTGTTTGATCTGCTGGTCGCGCGGGCCGAGGCGCTGGAGGGCGGCGCCTATGGGATGGAGGCGCTCAACGTGCTGCGGTTGGAAAAGGGCCATATCACCCATGCAGAGATCGACGGCCGCGCCACGGCAGAGGATATCGGCATGGGGCGGATGCTGTCGGATGCCAAGGACTGTATCGGCAAGACCATGTCCGAACGCCCCGGCCTGCGCGACCCAAACCGCGCGCAACTGGTCGGGCTGCGGCCCGTCGGCGCGGTGAAACAACTTACGGCAGGGGCGTTTCTGTTCGAGGCCGGGGCCGAGGCCAGCCGCGAGAATGCGCAAGGCCATACGACCTCGGTCGGCTTTTCGCCGGATGTTGGCACTTTTATCGGGCTGGGCTTCGTCACCCGGGGCCGCGCCCGGCATGGGGAGGTGATGCGCATGGTCGACCATCTGCGCGAAATCGAGGCGGAGGTGGAGATCTGCGCCCCGGTCTTTGTGGACCCGGAAGGAGGGCGCACCCGTGGTTGAATTGAAAGCGCAAACGCCGTTTGGCGATCTGCTCCCGCTGCACATCGGTGACATGACGGTGGCGGCCCGCGATCTGGGCCAGTTGACCGTGCTGGGCGTGTTTGATCCGGCGGCCCTCACCAAGGCGCTAGAGGCCGCCCATGGGGTTGCCCTGCCGGAGCCGCTTCAGAGCACCGCCAAGGGCGATGTCCAATGCCTGTGGTTTGGCCGGGAAGAGGCGCTGCTTGTCGGACCCGCGCCGGATGAGGCGCTTGCGAAACATGCAGCCCTTGTCGATGTCTCGGACGGATGGGCGGTGGCAGAGTTGCAGGGGCCGGGGGCCGAAGATGTGCTGGCGCGGCTGGCCCCGGTGGACCTGCGCGCGGCGGCGTTCAAACCCGGCCAGACCCTGCGCAGCGCATTGCGCGAAATGCCCGCCGCGATCACCCGAACCGACACCGGCTTCCTGCTCATGGTCTATCGGTCGATGGCCGCCACTTTGGTGCAGGAGTTGCGCCGCGCTATGGAAGCGGTGGCATCGCGGCGCTAGGTTGTGCGGCAGGGGCCCGAATCCCCGTTAGGCAAACAACGGAGCATAGACATGAACAAAACGATTTTCGCCGCATTGGCCGCGATCAGCATGGCGGTCTCGGGCCCGGCGCTGGCGGCCTCGAAGAAAGAGACGAGCTGCATGCATCAGGCCGCCGTGGTCGCCGCCGTGCAGCAGGCCCGCCTCGACCGCGTAAAAGAGCGCCAAGTCCCCGCCGCCGTGAAGGCCAAGGCGACATGGCCCGAAAGCTTCAACACCGCGATTCCGCTGGTGACCCCTTGGGTCTACGAGGTGAAGATGCGCGACGTGAAAAAGAACGATCTCGCCGCCGCGTGGAAAGAAATGTGCCTCGCCCAATAGGCTGACCAACGCCGTGCCGGGCAGGGGGCGCTGCCCGGCAAAAGGGGCGTTTTACCGCCCGCTGCCGCGCCGCCTCCTCTGGACTCTGTACTGCCCCAGCCGGTATATGAAGCCATGAGCCTGCCCCCCGGATTTTTGGAAGAACTGCGTGACCGCGCCAGCCTGTCTCAGGTGGTGGGGCGCAAGGTTGTTTGGGACAACCGAAAGTCCAATCAGGGCAAGGGCGACATGTGGGCGCCATGCCCCTTCCATCAGGAAAAATCCGCGAGCTTTCACGTCGATGATCGCAAAGGCTTCTACTACTGCTTTGGGTGCCACGCAAAAGGGGATGCAATCTCTTTCGTGCGTGAGACCGAGAATGTGAGCTTCATGGAAGCGGTGGAGATCATCGCCCGCGAAGTCGGCATGCCGATCCCCAAGCAAGACCCCCGCGCACAGGCAAAGGCCGACAAGCGCACGCAATTGGCCGAGGTGATGGAGCAAGCGGTGCAATGGTTCCGCCTGCAATTGCGCACCGGGGCTGCGGGCGCTGCGCGCGATTATCTGGCCAAGCGCGGATTATCGGAACAGGCGCAGGCCCATTGGGAGATTGGTTTCGCCCCGAACAGTTGGCAGGGGCTGTGGGATGCGCTCAAATCAAAAGGCGTGGCGGATGAGTTGATCCTCGGGGCGGGGCTGGCGAAACCCTCCTCCAAGGGCGGCAAGCCCTATGACACGTTCCGGGGGCGCATCATGTTCCCGATCCGCGATGCGCGGGGCCGGGCGATTGCCTTTGGCGGTCGCGCGATGGACCCCGAGGATAAGGCGAAATACCTCAACTCGCCCGAGACCGAACTTTTTGACAAGGGCCGCAGCCTTTACAACGTCAAACACGCCCGCGCCGCCGCAGGGCGGGGGCAGCCGCTGATCGTGGCCGAAGGCTATATGGATGTGATCGCCCTGCATGGGGCGGGGTTCGAAGGGGCCGTGGCTCCCTTGGGCACCGCGATCACCGAGAACCAATTGCAGATGTTGTGGCGTATCGCGCCTGAGCCGATCATCACGCTGGATGGCGATGCGGCGGGCCAACGCGCGGCGTTGCGCCTGATCGATCTGGCGCTTCCGCTGTTGGAGGCCGGGCAAAGCCTGCGTTTCGCGGTCATGCCCGAGGGGCAGGACCCCGACGATCTGCTGCGTGCGCAGGGGCCGGACGCTTTGCAAAAGCTTCTGGACAGCGCCTTGCCCATGGTGCGCCTGCTGTGGCAGCGCGAGACCGAGGGCAAGGTTTTCGACAGCCCCGAACGCAAAGCGGCGCTGGACAAAAGCCTGCGCGAAAAGATCAAACTGATCCGCGACCCGTCGATCCGCAGCCATTATGGGCAAGAGATCAAGGACCTGCGGTGGGAGCTGTTCCGCCCGCAGAAGAAACGGCCCGAATTCCGCCCCGTCGGGGGCAAAGCGCCGGGCAAGGGCAAAGGCGGCAAGGGCGCTGCTTGGGGCGCGCCGCTGGCCCCGCTGGCCAGCACCAAAGCCTCGGCACTCGTGGCGATGAGCGATGAGCAGGTGGGCATGCATCTGCGCGAGGCGGTGATCCTTGTGGCCCTCGTCGATTGCCCGCAGTTGGTCGAGACCTTCGAGACGGGGTTGGAGGCGATGCGCTGCGATGACCCTGATCACGCGCGGCTGCGCGATCTGCTGCTGCGCTTTGGCCATGCGGGCGAAGAGCGGCTGAGCGAGGAGATTTCCTACTCCCTCGGCTGGGAGACACTTGAAAACATGAAGGGGCAACGCCACGTTGCCATCACGCCCTGCATCCGCAATCCCGGCAATGTGGACATGACCCGCCTGACCGTGGCCGAGGAACTGGCCAAACTGGATGCCGCCCGTGGGCTGAACGAAGAGATCGCCGAAGCCGTCGAAGACCTCAGCGGCCCGGCGGATGAGGGGGTCACCTGGCGTTTGAGCGAAGCGGCCCGTGCCGCCGATCTTGCCCGCCGCAGCGCACAGGAAGAAAGCAACGGGGAATTCGACGTGGGCGACAACGGCATGACGATGGACCGCGATGAGCGCAGCGCATTGGACGCGCTGTTGGGAACGATTAAATATGACAAGTCAAAGGGCCGCGGATGAGCATCGGCGTGGCCCATTTGCAGGACTTTTTGAAAATGCTGGGCAACGGGTTTAAGAATCACCGATAACCCCGCATGATTCGGAAAACCGAATCGTCTGCGGATGATTCGCGCTGACGCGCTGAAGGAGCATGAGATGGCTGCCAAAGATACGAATGACGACGCAAAGAGCAACGATTCAGAGGCCGGCCACTCGCTCGACATGAGCCAAGCCGCCGTGAAGAAGATGATCGGTGAGGCCCGCGAGAAGGGCTATATCACCTATGATCAGCTCAACACGGTGCTGCCGCCCGATCAGGTCAGCTCGGAACAGATCGAAGACGTGATGTCGATGCTCTCGGAAATGGGCATCAATATCATCGAAGACGAGGAAGCCGAAGAGGAAGAGAACAAAGGCTCGACCGAGGTTGCGACCACTGAGTCCAACCGCGATGTGGCGCTGTCCTCCGGCACTTCCGAGAAGCTTGACCGCACCGATGACCCGGTGCGCATGTACCTGCGCGAAATGGGCAGCGTGGAGCTTTTGAGCCGCGAGGGCGAGATCGCCATCGCCAAGCGCATCGAGGCTGGCCGCAACACGATGATCGCCGGGCTTTGCGAAAGCCCGCTGACCTTCCAGGCGATCACCATCTGGCGTGACGAACTTCTGTCTGAAGACATTCTGCTGCGCGATGTGATCGACCTTGAGGCGACCTTTGGCACGCAGATGGGCGATGAGGAGGAAACCTCTCCGGTCGTCGCCCCCGCCGCCGGGGCCGAAACCAAGACCGAAGAATCCAAGCCCGAATATGACGCCGACGGCAATCCGATCTCGTCGGACGACGACGACGACGAGGACGAACAGGCCAACATGAGCCTTGCGGCCATGGAAGCGGCGCTGAAACCGCAGGTTCTGGAAGCGCTCGACATCATCGCGGATGACTATGAAAAGCTCAGCGCGATGCAGGACAGCCGGATTTCGGCCACGCTGAACGAAGACGGCTCTTTCACCAAGGAACAGGAAGAGACCTATCAGAAGCTGAGGTCGGAAATCGTGCTTTTGGTGAACGACCTGCACCTGCACAACAACCGTATTGAAGCGCTGATCGACCAGCTTTACGGCATTAACCGCCGTATCATGCAGATCGACAGCGCCATGGTGAAGCTCGCCGACCAAGCGCGCATCAACCGCAAGGAATTCGTCGACAACTACCGCGGCTATGAGCTTGATCCCAACTGGATGGAGCGGATGGCCGAGAAGTCCGGCCGGGGCTGGCAGATGTTCATCGAACGCTCCTCGGAAAAGGTCGAAGAACTGCGCGCCGACATGGCGCAGGTCGGCCAATATGTCGGGCTGGATATCTCGGAATTCCGCCGCATCGTGCAGCAGGTCCAGAAGGGTGAGAAAGAAGCCCGTCAGGCCAAGAAAGAGATGGTCGAAGCGAACCTGCGCCTCGTCATCTCCATCGCCAAGAAGTACACGAACCGGGGTCTGCAATTCCTTGATCTCATTCAGGAAGGCAACATCGGCCTGATGAAGGCCGTCGATAAGTTCGAGTATCGCCGCGGCTACAAGTTCTCCACCTACGCGACATGGTGGATCCGTCAGGCGATCACCCGTTCGATTGCTGACCAAGCCCGCACCATCCGCATTCCGGTGCATATGATCGAGACGATCAACAAACTGGTCCGCACCGGTCGCCAGATGCTGCACGAGATTGGCCGTGAGCCGACGCCGGAGGAACTGGCTGAGAAGCTGCAAATGCCGCTCGAAAAGGTCCGCAAGGTGATGAAGATCGCCAAGGAGCCGATCAGCCTTGAGACGCCCATCGGCGACGAGGAAGACAGCCAGCTGGGTGACTTCATTGAGGACAAGAATGCCGTGCTGCCGCTCGACAGTGCCATTCAGGAAAACCTCAAGGAGACCACGACGCGGGTGCTCTCCTCGCTCACCCCGCGCGAGGAACGCGTGCTGCGGATGCGCTTCGGCATTGGCATGAACACCGACCACACGCTCGAAGAGGTCGGCCAGCAATTCTCGGTCACGCGCGAACGTATTCGCCAGATCGAGGCCAAGGCGCTGCGCAAGCTGAAACATCCCAGCCGCTCGCGCAAGCTGCGCAGCTTTCTGGACCAATAAACCAAAACGCGGCCCCGGTGGCCGCGTTTTCTTTTGCGGGGCGGGTCTTTGACCTGCCGCCCGCGCCGCTTACATCAAGGGGGTATCCCAAGAAGGTTCCCATGATGCGCAAAACTGTCCTTACCCTTCTTTGTCTTATGCTGCCGCTGCAAGCCGCCGCACAGGCCTACCGGGCCGAGAACCGGCTGATCGTCGTGCCCCTCACCGCGCAGGAGTTCGAGGTGATCGAAGACCACGGCGCAGGCGCGCGTCACATCTGGTGCGCCGCAGCGGAGTTTGCGCAGGACGTTCTGGGCCTCCCGCGAGGGGAGCGGCTTTATATCAAAACGCCTCGCGGCCCGTCGGTGAGCGGCGTGGGCCGTACCGGCGTCGTTTACACCACCAACCCTCAGCGGGCGAGCGGCGACAGGGGGCAGTCCTATTCCGTCACGATCAACCAAGCGGGAGAGAACCTGCCCAGCCATCATGCGCGGCAGTTCTGTCTGGATCGCATAATTGAGTTGCGGGATTTCTGAGCCGGGGAAGCCGTTGTTTTCACGCGGTGGCGGGCTTATTCTGCGGGTATTGTTACGACGGATTGATCTCATGCGTTTTCTACTCGCCAGCCTGCTTCTGACCCTCGGCACCAGCCAAGCCCTTGCCCATTGCCACCAGCGTAGCGCCACGGTTCTAACCTGTACGATTGACCATGGGACGAAGCAGTTGGAGGTCTGCCTCGACGGGGAAGAGGTGATCTACCGCTTCGGCCCGCCTGACGCGCCCGGTCTGACCCTGAGCGCTCCGATCACGGAGGTGGCGCATCAGCCTTGGCCGGGCATAGGTCGTGCCATCTGGGAAAGCACGACCTTTCGGAATGGCGCTTTTACATACGAGGTCCATGGCTCTTTCGACAAACTCGATCAGATCAGCGATGGTGGGGTGACGGTGCGCGAGAATGGGCGCGAGATCGCCTCGCTTTCCTGCGACAGGGGGTCAGCGGAACTGGGCCTCTTTGCCATAAGCGACGCGAAAGAGGCGGCTGGCCAATGTTGGGGCGCTGAGGCGCAGCACTGGGGGGCCTGCTGAAATGCAGACAGTCTTTACCATTCAAACCCGCGGTCAGGCGCTCTACGAGTTCACGGATGACGTGGCCCGCTGGATTGCGGGGCAGGGGGACGGGCTCCTGACGCTCATGGTGCAGCACACCTCGGCCTCTTTGCTGATCCAAGAGAACGCAGACCCGGATGTGCAGCGCGACCTCTTGGCCTATTTCGCCCGGCTGGTGCCGCCCGCCGATGCGCCAGAAATGAGCTATCTCACGCATCTGATGGAAGGGCCGGATGATATGCCCGCGCATATCAAAGCCTCGGTCCTGCCGGTGAGCCTTAGCATCCCCGTCGCGCGGGGACGGATGATGTTGGGGACTTGGCAGGGCATTTACCTGTTCGAGCATCGCGACGCCCCGCATCAGCGGCGCATCGCGGCGCATTTCCGGCCCGACTGACGCCGGACCGGGCAGGGGTCACCCCGTCGGCATCAGGTGAATTTCCCGCACCGCCGCCCGCGCGGGCGCTTCGAGCGCATGCATCACTGCATCTGCCACATCCTCAGGCTGCAACTTGTCGGGTTTGGCCTCATCGAAAAAGGCGGTGTCGACCATGCCGGGTGAGACCACCATGCAGCGGCCACCCCATTCGGCCATCTCATCCGCCAGGTTACCTGCGTAGCCGTGGATAAACCACTTGGTCGCCCCGTAGATCGACCCTTGGATATGCCGCCGCCCGGCAGCAGAACCGGTCACGATATATTGCCCCGTGGTCTTGCGCAGATGCGGCATGGCAGCATGGGCGGTATAGAGCGCGCCCATGATGTTGAGCTCGACCATCGCTTTCCAATCCTGCGGGTCGCCATTCTCTGTCCCCGCCGGGCTGGTGCCGCGCCCGGCGTTGGCAAAGGCAGCGTCAACCTGTCCGAAGTGGTCGGCCAGTTTGTCGATCGCTTGTTTCTGCGCGTCGTAATCGGTGGCGTCGCCCACCAGCACGAGTGCTTGGTCGCCAATCTCGGCGGCGAGGTCGTTCAGCTTGTCTTCGCTGCGGGCAAAGAGGCCGATGTTCCAGCCCGCTTTCGCGGCGGCGCGGGCGGTGGCGGCGCCGATCCCGCTGGAGGCGCCGGTCAGGAAAAGTGTCTTGGTCATGGTATGCTCCGTTTATAGCCTTCGCTGACCAACGCAGGGGCATGGCGTTGGGTCCATGACACATATTTGAACGCAAGATATAGCTGTGGAAATCTTCTCTACCCAAAACCTCGCGGCTCCCCTATAAGTTTTGACAAGAGGGCCGCGCGCCCCACAAGTGAGGCAGGATGAAGAGGGGGACGGCCGATGCGCTGCCCGTTTTGCGGAAATATCGACACCCAAGTGAAAGACAGCCGCCCGGCCGAGGATCACGTCTCGATCCGGCGCAGACGGTTCTGCCCGGCTTGTGGAGGCCGCTTCACCACCTACGAACGGGTGCAGTTGCGCGACCTTGTGGTCATCAAAACCTCCGGCAAGCGCGAGGATTTTGACCGCGACAAGCTGGAACGCTCGATCCGTATTTCCATGCAGAAACGCCCCATTGATCCCGAACGTATCGATCAGATGATCTCGGGCATCGTGCGCCGGTTGGAAAGCATGGGCGAGACCGACATCAGTTCGAAACATATCGGTGAGATCGTGATGGAGGCGCTGGCCCGGATCGACACCGTGGCCTATGTGCGTTTCGCCTCTGTTTACAAGAACTTCCAAGCCGCGGACGATTTCGACAAATTCGTTCAGGAACTGCGGCCCGACGCCCTGCCGGAAGAGTGACCGGCGAGCGGATGAGCGACGCGCGGTATATGGCGCTGGCGCTGTCCTTGGGGCGGCGCGGGCAGGGCAATGTCTGGCCCAATCCGGCGGTGGGCTGCGTCATCGTGCAAGGCACGCGGATCGTCGGGCGCGGTTGGACCCAACCCGGCGGGCGCCCCCATGCCGAGCCGCAGGCGCTGGCGCAGGCGGGTGCGGCGGCGCGGGGGGCGACGGTCTATGTCACGCTTGAACCCTGCTCCCACCACGGCAAAACGCCGCCCTGTGCGCAGGCGCTGATCGACGCAGGCGTGGCCCGCGTGGTGATCGCGACGCAGGATGACGACGCGCGGGTCAACGGGCGCGGCATCGCGATGTTGCAAGATGCCGGGATCGAGGTCTCGGTCGGTCTGCACGAGGACGCGGCCCGCGCGGATAACGCCGGTTTTTTCTGCCGCACCGATCTGGGCCGCCCGATGCTGACGCTGAAGCTGGCCAATTCCTTTGACGGGCGCATCGCCACCGGCACGGGCGAAAGCCAGTGGATCACCGACGCCCCCGCTCGGCGGCTGACCCATGCTATGCGCAGCCGTCATGACGCGGTAATGGTCGGGGCGGGCACCGCCCGCAAGGACGACCCGAGCCTGACGGTGCGTGGTCTTGGCATCGCCCAGCAACCGGCGCGCGTCGTCGTCTCCCGCAGGCTCGACCTGCCGTTGATGGGGCAACTGGCGCGCACGGCGGCTGAGGTGCCTTTGATCCTCTGCCACGGTGCGGATGCCGATCCGGCTTTGGTCAAAGCCTGGGCCGATCTGGGGGCGACACTGCTGCCCTGTGCCGCACGCGGGGCGCAGTTGGACCCGCAGGATGTGATGCGGGAATTGGCGGCGCATGGTCTCACAAGGATCTTCTGCGAGGGGGGGAGCGCCTTGGCCGCTTCGCTCATCGAGGCGGATTTGGTTGACCGGCTGGTGGGGTTCACCGCCGGGCTGGTGATCGGGGCCGAAGGTCTGCCCGGCGTTGGGGCGCTTGGCCTGTCGCGGCTGGCCGAGGCCCCGCGCTTTGCGTTGCAATCCAGCCAGCAAATTGGGCCGGACCTGCTGCACGTCTGGCGGCGAAACGCAGCCGATTGAGCGCTATCGCCGCCAAAGGTGGCTCTGGCTGGCAAAGACCCCTTGGAGTTTCGACAGCATCCGGTTGTCCAACCCGGCGCGGGGCAGGCGGCCCGTGGCCAGCCGTTCGACCACCACTTCGACGGGGCAGGGCAAGCCGCTGACCGGGTCGCGGTAGCGCGGGTAGTCGATGAGCGCGGCATGAACGAGCCCTTCGAGCGTCGGTGTCGCGCGGCGGCGGGGGGGCACATCGCCCCGGTCTTCGGTCAGCCCCCAGCCCGCGTAGAAAGGCGCGCCCAAGGTCACCACCGGCACCCGGCGGAGGAGCGCTTCGAACCCCAGAAGGGAGGTCATGGTCCAAACCGCGTCGACTTGGCCGAGAAGCGCCACCGGGTCGGCCCGGTGCAGGATCAGATCGGCGTCGCCCGCCTCCGTCGCGCCTTTGCGCAGGCCCGCTTCAACATCAGGGTGGGGTTTGTAGAGGATCACGGCATCCGGGTTTGCGGCGCGTGCGGCGGCCAGCAGGGCCGCGTTGCTGCACACATCGCCCGTGCCTGTGAGGATGGAGGCGTCGTCTTCGACCTGTCCGGGGACGAGGATGCGCCGCCCCGGCGGTAGGTCGGGCGCGGCACCGCCGAGGTTGTATTTGCTGAGGCCCGCCCCGGTGAGCGCCGCGATCAGCGCGCGGGCGCGGGCCAGTTGATCGGGGCGCAGGTCGGCGCGTTTCGCGATCCATTGCTCTAACCGGCTGGGTCCTTGGGGATCGTAGTAAATGCCCAGATCGTCACAGACCAGCGACAGGGGCGGGACCAGTTCGGCCCCCAGCCCACGCGAGCGCAGAAACCCGTCCTCGACCCGCAGCGCATCTTGGGGCGCGACCTCGGCCTTGCTGGCCCAGACCATGGCGCGGCGGGGCGGCTTGGGGACTTCTGCCGGGCCTTTGCGAAAGCGAAGGGGCGTGGCCGTTCCGAAGAACTGTTGCAGCGGGCGGCGCTTCCACAGGCGCATGCCCCATGCGTCCCAGCCGCGATGATCCTCTCGCCACGCGCGGGCCTGCGCGGCAAGGGCGGTAAGGGCCGTCTCGAAACTGCCGAGTTCGTCGCGATAGGGGTCGTACCAGGTCGGATAGAGGATCATCGCGGCGGCGAAGAGTTGCGCGCGGCTAAGGCGGCGCTGGCGGCGTTGGACGGGGAATTCATCTTCGGTCAGCCCCCAACCGGCGTAGAAGGGCTGGCCGAAGACGCGCGGCCTGTGGCCTGCAAAGATCGCCTCGAACCCCATTTGCGATGAGACGGTGTAGACACCCACCGCCCCTTCGAACAGCGCCCAAGGGCTGATGGGATCGGTCAGCAGGGTGATCCGCTCGTTGGTATCCTCGGGGCCGTAATGCCCGGCGCGGAAGCCCTGTGCCGTCTCGGGGTGGCTCTTGATGATGACCCGCGCGCCGGGGTGTTCCTCTTGCGCGAAGACGAGCATTTCCAGAAACCGTGAACGATCCGCGCCTGAGGCGGTGACCGAGGCATCGCCGCGGGTCTGGTCGATCACCAACACATAGCCCGGCTCCGGCGCGGGCATGTCGGGGTCAAAGCCCGCATATTTTGTCAGATGCGCCTCGGCCATCTGCGCCATGCCGCCCCGGGCGCGGTCCAGGAGGGCGGTGTCGTCCAGCGGGTGGCGGGCCAGCAGCTCTTCGAGGTCCGAGGGGTGGGCGGGATCGAAATGCGCGCCTCGGCTGTCGATCAGCAGGCCCAAGGGCGGCTCGCCCGCGCGACCGGGGTGGAGCGAGCGCAGCCATCCGTCCTCCACCCGGATCACTGGCACGCCGCGTTTGGCGGCCACGGCCAGCCCGCGATGCGCGGTGGGGGAGTTGCCCCAGACCGCCACCGCATCATCCGGCCCGGGCAGGCCAAGGCGCAGGGAATGGCCCGACAGTTGCAAGATGCGCCGCAGACGGCGCTGCGTCAGAAACCCGCCGTTATATACGAAAAGCCGCCGGCTCCTTTCGGGACCGGCGGCGGGGTGTTGGTATGGGTCAGCTTCGAATGCCACCGGGGTGGATCATTCGGTCAGCGAGGTGATGCTATCCGCCGAACCCGCCGTGCCAGTGATGGCCGAGATTACCTTGCTCCACTGGGTGAAGGGCGCTTCGGTCACATAGATCGTGTCGCCGTCGCGGATCACGAAATCGCGGGCCATGAACATGCCGTTGGGCTTGGTCAGGTCGGTCACATAGACCATGCGCTGCGCGCCGGTCAGATCGCTGCGGCCCAGCACCTGTTCGGCGACTTCCTCAGGCTCATTGCGGAACACGAAGACGCCGGTGGGGTCGGCCGAGAGGGGGCTGAGCCCGCCCACCTGCGCGATGCCTTCCAAAAGCGAGAGGTTTTGCGATTCAAAGGGCACGCGGGCCTGTCCGCCGGTGGCGCCAAGCGCGGTGAAAGAGCGGGTGTCTTCCTCGACCAAAATCCGGTCGCCCGGGCGCAGGGCGATGTCGAGTTCGGGGTGGTCATAGAGGTCTTGGAACCAAATCTTACCGCGCTGCCCGCCGCGGATGACGGTGACCTGCGCGATTTCGGGGATGATGGTCACACCGCCCGCGCGTGCCAGCATGGCGGCCAGCGTGCGGGTCGGACGCTCGATCGGGTAGACGCCCTGCGCCCCGATGGAACCGATGAGCGAGACGGTCGAGCCGTCACCGGCGGCGCGGCGCACTTCGACCTGCGGGTCGGGGGTCTGCTCGCCGAGCTTGTTGGTGATGATGCGGCGGATCGCCTCGGGCGTGTTGCCCGCAGCGCGAATGCGGCCCGCGTAGGGGATAAAGATAAAGCCCGCGCCGTCGACCTGCACCTCTTCCAGCATCGTGGCTGGCGCGCCTTCGACGCCGAGAAGCGGATCGTCCACGTTCTCATAAACCGTGATGCCAAGGATGTCGCCCGGCTGGATCGTGTCGGAACCGACCCGGCCCGCGTTCTTGAAGCTTTCCGAAAAGCCAAGCGCCGGGGCCACAGCGGTGGCGCGGGTCACACGGTCATTCACGCTGACGACAAAGGCATCGCCTTCGCGCTGAACAGAGCCTGCATAGATTTGCCGTTTGTTCGGTCCGACCTGCGGCAAACCACATGATGAGACGACGGCCACCGCCGCCAGCGCTGCGATGGGGCGCGCCCACCGGAAAGATACGGATTTCACTGCCCGGTCTCCTCGACCTGAAATATCTGCCTCGAAATCGCCAATTGTCTTGACGTATTACTTTACAACTTAGCGCAGCCTAGCGAAAAAATCTACAGGGCGGAATGGGTTAACTCAGGTGACGACCCGCAACTGTTGCCGAGGGGCCGCGGTGCCCTGTTCCAGTGCGTCATAGGGATCCTCGGTGGCGAGCATCATATCGACCACTTGGCGCAGCAATTGCCGCCGCCCGCGTGCGGCATAGAAACCGCCGGGAACCTGGGAGGTTTCAAGCAGATAGCGGCGGTAATCCTTATAGGCGCGGTTGTCGGGGCGGTTGGCGGTGGCAAAGAATTCCGGCAGCGGCTGGTCCGAGACAAACTCAGGCTGGGAATAGACCGCGCGGCCAAAGACCTTGAGGGGGATGCCGCGCCAGAGCACCTGTTGCCCGGCGGTGGAATTCACCGTGACAGCACTCCGGGTGTCATTGAGAAGCTGTGCCAGCTTGCCGCCGCGCACGAAATGGACCCGGTCGGAAACCCCATGCGCGCGGGCCAGCCGTTTGACATCGCGCCGCACCGGCACGCGGCCATCCTCCAGCGGATGCGCCTTGATGACGAGGTGGTGATGCTGCGGCGCGCCCTTGGCGAAACCTTCGATCACCAGTTCAAGGAAATCGGCCATTGTGTTGAAGGGCGAATGTTTCTGGAAAGAGGAATCATGCTCCAGTTGCAGCAGCGCCAGATGATAGGGAAAGCCGCCCAGCCGAATCTTCAGCGTGGCCAGCAGGCGGTCGGCGGCCAGCACCGGCATCAGCAAGAGCCGCTTGAGGTAGAGGCGGAATTCCTTGGTGACCGGCAGGCTGCGATGGGGTTTGAAATTGCGGTAGTCGCCGTTTCGGAACATCACGAACCAATGGTAAAGCGCGCCGTAAAAGATGTGGTGGCGCATGTCGCCCCAATGGCCCGGGGGCAGGGGGGCTTCCATGTCTGAGCGGGCGAGGGCGGCCTGCATTTGGGGAATTGTCATCTCCATCAGCCGCGAATTGCCGTTCGATCCGCCGCGTTCATATGTGACCCAATAGGGCCGCATATAGCCCTCCTCGAAGACATGGACGGTGATGCCACGGCGCTTGGCCTCGGCCACCGCTTCGGCGTGGATAGGGCGGGTGTCGCCGTAAAGCACGATGTCGGTGACCTGCTTGTCGTCCAGCAGGCTGGCAAAGACGCCCGGCCAATCCTCGACCCTGCCGCGATAGGGGATGTAGGTCGACGGATGAAACCAAAAGGCCCGGTCGCCCGCGTTGAAGCCCACGCGCCAGACCTCGGCCCCCGCGCGGCGCAGCATCTTGCCCAGACTGTTAAAGAAAGGGCCATGCGGTCCTTGCAGGAACAGGAAGGTTCTGGTCGGGGCGGCGGTCACGGTCATTCTGGTCCTTTGGTGGGGCTTTGCCCTCTTAACCACCATATAATAGGGGCGACAATGTGGCGTCACCCGCTCTTGCCTGTGGCGGTGACCGGGTTTACCACTGCGCGGAACCAGCAAAGGAGCCTACCCCATGTTCACCGGCATTATCACAGACGTTGGCACCGTGACCAAGCTGGAGCAGGAAGGCGACCTGCGCGCGCGCATCCAGACCGGCTATGACACCAGCGGCATCGACATGGGCGCCTCCATCGCCAGCGACGGGGTCTGCCTGACCGTCGTGGGGCTGGGCGAGGATTGGTATGAGGTGCAGATCAGCGCCGAGACCGTGGCCAAGACCAACCTCGGCCAGCACTGGCGCGAGGGCAAACGCGTGAACCTTGAACGCGCCTTGAAGGTGGGTGACGAGTTGGGCGGGCATATCGTCTCGGGCCATGTCGATGGCGTGGCCGAGATCATTGAGATGAAAGACGAGGGCGACAGCACCCGCGTGACCCTGCGCGCGCCCGAGGATCTGGCGCGGTTCATCGCGCCCAAAGGTTCCGTGGCGCTGAATGGCACCTCGCTGACGGTGAATGATGTCGATGGCTGTGATTTCGGCATCAACTTCATCCCGCATACCAAGGAGGTGACGACTTGGGGCGATGCAGGCGTCGGCGATCTGGTGAACCTCGAAATCGACACGCTGGCCCGTTACGTGGCGCGTTTGAACGAGATGTGACGCCGCGCCCTTCGGGGCGCGCTCTGGCCAAGCGGCGCGGGTCAGGCTAAGAGCCGGGCAACAGATAGATGGAAGCAGCCGATGCAATTTGACAAACCCGGACCGGTCGAGACAGGGCTGAGCGATGCGATCTCGCCCATCGAAGAGATCATCGAAGACGCGCGCCAAGGCCGTATGTTCATTCTTGTGGACCATGAGGACCGCGAGAACGAAGGCGATCTGGTGATCCCGGCTGAGTTTGCCGATGCTGCGGCGATCAATTTCATGGCGACCCATGGGCGCGGGCTGATATGTCTGCCGATGACGGCAGAGCGGGTCGATCACCTTGGCTTGCCGATGATGGCGGTGAACAACTCCTCCCGGCATGAAACGGCCTTTACCGTCAGCATTGAGGCGCGTGAGGGTGTCAGCACCGGCATCTCTGCCGCCGACCGTGCGCTGACCGTGGCCGTGGCGATCTCGGAACAATCCGGTTCGGCAGATATTGCCACCCCCGGCCATGTCTTCCCCCTGCGCGCCCGCGATGGTGGCGTGCTGGTGCGGGCAGGCCATACCGAAGCGGCGGTCGATATTTCGCGCCTCGCGGGGCTGCATCCTTCGGGCGTGATCTGCGAGATCATGAAGGACGACGGCGAAATGGCCCGTCTGCCCGATCTGGTGGAATTCGCCGCCGCGCATGGGCTTAAGATCGGCACGATCAGCGATCTCATCACTTACCGCCACAAGCACGACAATCTGCTGGTGGAGCGCGACAGCCGCACCGTGACCTCAGCCTATGGCGGCGATTGGCAGATGCGGGTGTTCTCCGACCAGATCACCGGGACCGACCATGTGGTGCTGACCAAGGGCGACATCTCAACGCCCGAGCCGGTACTGATCCGCACCCATGCGATCAACGCGCTGGAAGATATTCTCGGCCTCGGCCCCAGCCCTGCGGATGAGTTGCCCCGCGCCATGCAGATCATCGCCGAAGAGGGGCGAGGGGCCGTGGTGCTCTTCCGCGATCCTTACCCGCGCCTCAAGCTCGACCCCGAGGATGACGACCGCCCGCGCACGATCAAACGCACCGGTCTGGGCGCGCAGATCCTTTCGACAATGGGGCTGCATGAACTGGTCCTGCTGACCGACAATCCCGACACGCGCTATCTGGGCCTCGACGCCTATGCGTTGGAAATCGTGGGCACCCGGCCCATCACTACGGAGTAATCGCCATGGCATCCGCCGAAGAGCATACCATCCTGCCGCGCCCCAGCTTCGACGAACCGGTGAAGCTGCTGATCGTCGTCTCGCCCTATTACTCGGACATTGCGAATGGCCTGTTGACCGGCGCCAAGGCCGAGTTGGAGGCTGCGGGCGCCAGTTATGAGGTGATCGAAATGCCCGGCGCGCTGGAGATTCCCACCGCCATCGGCATTTCCGACCGGGGCAGCAATTTCGACGGCTATGTCGCGCTTGGCTGCGTCATCCGGGGCGAGACCACGCATTACGAGACCGTCTGCAATGACAGCAGCCGCGCCTTGCAACTGCTTGGCTTGCAAGGGCTTTGCATCGGCAATGGCATCCTGACGGTCGAGAACAAACAACAGGCCGAGGTGCGCGCCGACCCTCAGCGGCAAAACAAAGGCGGTGGCGCGGCCGCTGCGGCCTTGCATCTTATCGCGCTCGCTCGTAAATGGGGCCGCCAGAGCAAGGGCATCGGGTTCAAGCCATTCGGGCAGGACACTTTGATGGCCGGCGACACGGATGGATCAAACATCGCATGACCAGCAACGGGCCTTCGGGCAACCAGAAACGTAAGATGAAGTCGGCCTCGCGGCTCTATGCCGTACAGGCGCTGTTCCAGATGGAGCATTCCGCGCAGACGGTCGATGTCGTGCGTCACGAATTCATCGACCACCGTTTCGGTGCCGTCTATGAGGGCGACGAGATGCAGGAGGGGGATGTTGATCACTTCTCTCGCGTGCTCGAAGATGCGGTGAACTATCAAGCGCCGATCGACCAGATGGCCAACCGCGCCATCGTCGCCAAATGGGCCATTGCCCGGATCGACCCGACCCTGCGCGCGCTGTTCCGCGCCGCCGGGGCCGAGTTCCGCCATGACGACACGCCGCCGCGCGTGGTGATCAAGGAATATGTCGACGTGGCCCATGCCTTCTTCCCCGATGGGCGCGAGCCGAGCTTTGTCAACGCCGTGCTTGACCATATGGCCCGCGAGGCGCGCCCCGAAGCGTTCTAAACGCGCGGGAAAGTGGCCCCGAGGGGGCCATCTACCACATTGATGTCTTGGGAAAGTGACGGGAACCGCGCCTGCCGCTGCTGTTTTATATTCCCGAGGACCTGTATGTACAGGTGGGCGCCAGGTAACCGAACCAGGGCTCGGACAGAGCCAGCTCCCTCGGATTTGCTTAAGGCCACTGGAATGTAACGTTCACGAACAGGGCAGAACCCGTCGACCCCCGATGTAGGGGCCATGGGGGGCTGCGGCAAGGGGGCGGAAGTGGATTTGCAAAACTTCTCTGCCGGTTCAATCGTCGGCGGGGATAAAGCCGTAGCGGCGCAATTCTTCGGGCAGCAGCACATAGATTTCATCGGGTGGCGTGACCAGCGCGTGCTGCATCACCATCGGATCAATGCCCATATCATCAAGGTATCGCATCACCTCACCTTGGCCGCGCTGGATGTCCTCCACGGCGACAAAGGCGGGCAGGATCGTGCTTTCGCCAAAGTAATGTTGATGCACCCCGACCGAGGCGCTCTCGGGCACCGTCCGTGCCGCGCCGGCGGCCAGCAGATAGGGGCAGGCGGAATAGCAGATGTCGCCCTCCCGCAGCGCGGTGTCTAGCGCTTCGCGCCGTAGGTAGCGGCCCAGTTCCAAAGCGTCGCGGACCGATCCGCCGGGGGAATTGAGATAGATTTCCTCGGGCGCGGGGGTCAGTTCGCTCAACTGTTTGACGATCCGCTCCGCATCGCCCGCTTCGATGGCCCCTTCCAGCAGCGCCGCCCGCCCGCCCGAGACGGGGGTGAGCACCAGCCGGTCGGGAAGGGCGGTCTCGGGCATCGGCTGGCCCGGGGTTGGCGCGCGCTCGGGGCGGAAGCGGCGGGTCTGGTCGCCGGGGCGGATCGGCTCGGTCAATTCCGGGGCGCGCGGGCCAAAGCCCGGCAGGCGCAGCCCTGCGCCCAAATCCCCCCAGAACAGCAGCACCGCAAGGCCAAGTTGAAAGATCAGCACGCCGATCAGCACCCGCCCGACAATCGGCTTCCGGTGGGGGGCGTCGGCTTCTGGTGGGGTCTCCTCGCTCATGTGCTTTTGATCGATGTGACGGGGCCGGGGGCCGGTTCTTCGGTCGCATCCGCAGCGGGCGGCGCTTCGGCGGCGGGGCGTTTGTGGGCGGGGCTTTCCTGCATCGCCACATCGACATCGCGCACGGCGGCCAGCGCGGCGCGCAGTTCTGCAAGGGTCAGCGTGTCTTCGACCGCGGCCCCCTCCCGGCCCGAGCGGATCGCCCCTTGGGTGATGGAGAGGATCAGCACCAGCACGGCGGGCAACAGGTCAATCGCGATGGCCCCGGCCCACGAGGGCACGAAATTGCGCGCATAGAGGATCACCGCATCGGCGCTGGAAATCGGCGTATATGTCGTGTCGGCAGCGGGCGGCATGGCCTGCACATCCTGCGCTGCGCGCTCCAATGTCGCTGCACGCTGGGCCAGTACCTCCAGAACCGAAGTGATTGTCGCCCCTTGCGCGCCGCGTTGCTCTTCGTTGCTGCCGTCAAGCTCAGGCAGCACGACGGAGGCCGCCAAATCCTGCGCCGCGCGCTCCACCAGCGGGGCCACGGAAAGCTGCCGCAGCCGGGTGATCAGACCTGCAAGCCGCACGGCCTGTTCGGAAAACTCGACCGAGCGCGCCTGAACTGGGCCGGGCTCCACCGTAAGGGCGCGCATGCGGCTGAGGATCTGGTTCCCCTCGGCGAAGGCGTCATTCACCAGCGGGGTCTGGGTGGCGATCTGCGCCTCCAGCGCGCCCAGTTCTGCCGACTTCTGCCGCAGCACCCGGAACACCGCGCCGCGTCCGGCAAGACCCGACAGGCTGCCAGCGGCCTCTTGCTCGCTCAGGTCTTCAAAGCTTTGTCTGACCCGCGCCACGTCCCGCTCAAGCCCTTGGGCCGACAGGGCAATCTCATGGGTGCGCTCCAACGCGCCTTGGTAGTCCTGCACCGTCTCGGCCAGATGCTGCTCTACCGCCGCCGATCCGGCGAGCGCGGCGGCGTTCAGCCAGCTCGACATCGCGATGATCGCGACGGAGCCGAGCCCCATCGCCCCCAAAAGTCCCATCCGCGCACGGGTGGTGCGCACTGCGGGGAAGAGTCTCAGCAGATAGGACCAGAAGACGAAAATCCCCACCGAGACCGCCACCGAATAGGCGATCGCGGCAAAGGCCGACATGGCGCCGTTGTCATCCAGCAGCGACGAGACGCCAAGGTAGGTGTAAATGCCCGAGGCCACGGCCAAAACGCCAAGCGCCGTGCCCGAGAATGTATCGAGCCATGTCAGGTGGCCCTCCAATTCACGGGCGTAACGCACCCCGCGCGCCTGCGTCTCACTCATCGGTTCGCGTTGTGCCATGGGCCTCCCTCGCTTTGCTGGGGTGATGATAGGGGGTCACGGGGGAATTACCAAACTTTCCGGTGCTGCCCCTTGTGGATGTTCATCAAATGTTCATATTTGTCGCCATGATGGAGAATGACATACGACAACTCCAACCCGGCCAATTACTGGCGCGGGGGGTGATGCGGCATTTGGCCGATCTTGGGTTCGCCTCGGTGGAGGAACTTGTGCCGACGCGCGGTTTGCGGGTCGACGTGATGGCGCTTGGCCCGAAGGGGGAGATTTGGATCGTCGAATGCAAATCCAGTCGCGCCGACTTCATGGGCGACGCAAAATGGGAGGGCTATTTGGAATGGGCCGACCGGTTCTTTTGGGCCGTGGACAGTGAGTTCCCGGTGGAACTGCTGCCCGAGGAAAGCGGTCTCATCATCGGTGACTCCTATGGGGCCGAGATTGTGAGGATGTGCGATGAGACCAAGCTTGCGCCCGCCCGGCGCAAGGTGATGGTGCAGAAATTCGCGACCCATGCCGCCCGGCGCCTGCATCGCCTACGCGATCCCGACATGGCGCCGAACTGGTCTTGAAAGGGGGGGGGTGAGGTTGTTCGCCCATATTCCTAAGGCGGGGCGAACCCGCGTTTAGGCGGCTTAGCGCCCTTTTTTGCCCGCGCGGTTCGCGGCGGCCATGATCTCTTCCGCGATTTCGCGGGCTTCTTCCGGGGTGAAATCCATCGGAATTTCAACGCCGCCGCCTTCGACGAAAAGGCGGACCATGCCCTTGTCTGTCGGGCCGATTTGCAGGTTTGCTTCGATGTCGCGTTCGGTGTCGATGCCCATGGGAGCCTCCGGTTTGGTGGGGCTTATCGCTAGCGCGGCATGGGCGAAAAGGCAAGATATCTTGGCGGGTTGCGGCGCAGGGCAGGGGCCGCGTTGGCCTTAGGTGACGGATGCATCATCACCGTTCTGGAAGAGGGTGTGGTGCCGTTCTGGCGGATCGGGAGATTGCCGCGACGCGCAGCTCGAAGACCGAGGGCGGAATCGCCGCGTCATCCACCCGCGTTTCCCGCATGAGTGCCGATGACACAGGGCGTGCGAAAAATCTGACGGAAACCGGCATTTCTTCTGACTTTGAGGTCTTGCATTCCTCCGCCACGGGCGCTAAATCCGCCCCAGTGCCGCCTTAGCTCAGTTGGTTAGAGCGCTTGATTGTGGATCAAGAGGTCCCTGGTTCGAGACCAGGAGGTGGTACCACCCCCCCCATTTCATTCCATCTGCGCTTTGGGGCGAACTGCCTTTTTGCGGCGCGCGGCATGATGCTGCCAGCGCGCTGGCACCTAACCCATAGTAAATTTTAGATTTTTTGGAACGTTCTGTCCGAGCTTTCGTTGTGACCATAGCAAATAACGAAGAGGAGAGAGACATGAAAACGCTTACAGCCAGCACCCTTGCCCTGACACTCGCAGGCACCGCCGCTTTCGCTGAAACGCATATGACCGACTATTCCAACGTCGACAGCATGCAGATGAACGAAATGCGCGGCGATCTGATCCGGTCGCGCGACATCACCGGCGGTGAGATCTACACCCTCAACGAAGCCGGCGACGAATGGAGCCCGAATACGGCCTATAACGAAATCGGCGCCGATTGGAACGAAATTGGTGAGATCGAAGATATCGTTCTGTCCAAGAACGGCCAGATGGTCGGCATCGTGGCCGAAGTCGGTGGTTTCCTCGATATCGGTGACAAACACGTCATGATCTCGACACCCGATGTGAACCTCGTGGCCGTCGATGACCAGACCTACGCCTATGTCACGCGTCTGAGCGAAGAAGAGCTCGAAGCGCTGCCCGGCGTTGACGAAGGCTTCTGGGACTAATTTAGGCGGTTAACGCTTAAGCTGAATTTTCAGACCCCGGCGTGGAGCCTTCCGCGCCGGGGTTCTTCATGAATGGACTTAGCCCAGCTTCATCACGATGCAGGTGGTGGAGCCTGTGGCATAAAGCTTGCCATCTTCGACGCCGCGAATCTCGCCATGTGCGACACCGGTTGAACGGCCCACATGATCGGTCACCCCGATACAGTCAATTTCCGTCCCCAAAGGCAGGCCACGTAGGATATTAATCTTGTATTCCAAAGTGGTATAGACCGAGCCGCGGGGGATTTTCGTCATCACCGCGCAGGCCATCGCTGAATCGAGCAGCGTGCCATACCAACCGCCGTGCACCGTGCCCATCGGGTTGGTCATGGCAAAGCTCGGCGCGCCGCGAAAGACGATGCGGCCCTCTTCGACCGAATGCAGCGCATAGCCCATGGTCTGGCCGATTGGCGGCCCGGGGTTGGTGCCATCGAGAATGGCCTGCATGAACTCCAGCCCCGAAAGCTTGAGCGCTTCGGATTGGGACAAAAGGTCAGCAGGGCTTTGGGCGATGCGGGGCATGGTCTTCTCCGGCAAGTGAATTTCGCCGAAGGATACGCCCGCGCGGGGCAGGGGCAAGCCCCCCCCCCTGCCAGAGGGGCGGCGCTTACGCGACGTCCGAGAGATCGACCTGCGGGGTCACACCGATGGCGCGGCAGACGTCGCGGGTGAGTTCCGCGCGGTTGAGCGTGTAGAAATGCAGCGCATCCACGCCTTCGTCGATCAACTCGCTGCACAGCTCGGTGCACATGGCTTGGGCCAGCAGGTCGTGCCGGTCATCGCGGATCGCGGCCGCATAGGCTTGGTCGACCCATTCCGGGACCGGCGTGCCGCATTTGACGGCGAACTTACGGGCCGAGGTCCAGTTCACCACCGGCAGGATGCCCGGCGTGATCGGCTTGTCGATGCCTGCTTTCACACAGGCATCGCGGAAACGCAGGAAGGTCTCCGCCTCAAAGAAGAACTGGGTCAGGGCCTCATCCGCGCCTGCGTCGAACTTGCGCTTGAGCCAGTCGATATTCGCCTGCTGGTCCGCCGCTTCGGGGTGCGGGTCGGGGTAGGCGCCCACGCGGATTGTGAATTTGCCGGTTTTCGCCAGCGCCTCGATCAGCTCGCAGCTGTCGGCGAAGCCTTCGGGGTGGGGCACGAACTTGTCGGTGCCCGCTTGCGGGTCGCCGCGCAGGGCGACGATGTCCTTGATGCCTGCTTCGGCGAATTTATCGGCCACGTCGAGCGTCTCCGCCCGGCTGGCGCCGACGCAGGTCAGGTGGCCTGCAACGGGCAGGCCCGAGGTGCGGTGCAGCACATGCGCCGAATCATGGGTGAGATCGCGCGTGGTGCCACCCGCGCCGTAGGTGACAGAGAAGAAACGCGGCGCCAGCGGGGCCAATGCCTGCGCCGCATCCCACAGTTTGAACGCCGCGCCGACGGTGCGGGGCGGGAAGACTTCGAAGGAAACGGCAGGGGTGGTCATTGAGAGATCCTTTTGGCGGTTTCACGTCTTGTCTCACATCTAGGCTTGTGAGACAAACTCATAACATTCATCTTGAACATGAGTAATGCCTCAAATGCACATTGAGTTCCGTCACCTGCGCACAATCAAGGCCATCCACGAGGCGGGCGGCTTGGCCCGCGCGGCGGATCAGATGAATATCACGCAATCGGCGTTAAGTCATCAGGTGAAGGGGTTGGAGGATCAGGCGGGGGTCGAACTCTTTGTGCGGCGTTCGAAACCGTTGAAGCTGTCGCCCGCCGGGCAGCGGCTGTTGAAGCTTGCGCAGCAGGTCTTGCCGCAGGTCGAAGCCTTGCAGGACGAGTTTTCGGGCCTGCGGGCGGGCAGCACGGGGCGGATGCACATTGCGATCGAATGTCACGCCTGTTTCGAGTGGCTCTTCCCGGTGCTGGAACAGTTCCGCCGCCATTGGCCGGATGTGGATGTCGATATCCGCCCCGGTCTCGCCTTTGACGCGCTGCCTGCGCTGTTGCGGGAGGAGGTTGATCTGGTGGTCTCCTCGGACCCTGAGGAACTGCCGGGCGTCGAATTTGTCGAACTCTTTGACTATAATCCGGTTTTCGTGGCCTCTCAGAACCACCCTTTGGCCGAAAAGCCCTTTGTCGAGGCGGCCGATTTTCGCGGGGAGACGCTGATTACCTATCCAGTGGAGCGGACCCGGCTGGACGTGTTCAGCCAGTTGTTGATCCCCACCAAGGTCGAGCCTGCGGCGATCCGGCAGGTGGAACTGACGGCGGTGATCCTGTTGCTGGTGGCGTCCAACCGCGGGGTCTCGGTCCTGCCGGATTGGGTGGTGCGGGAGGTGAAATATTCCTCCGATTACGTCACGCGGCCTTTGACGGCCGAGGGGATTACACGGCGGCTTTATGCAGCGGTGCGGCGGGATGATCTGGGCAAGCCGTTCATGGATGAGTTGTTGAAGCTGGCCGGGCAGGAGGCGCGGAAGTTGCAGCGGGCCTAGGTGATGGCCCGGCGCCTGCGGGTTGCTTCCTGGCCGGGTGCGTGAATGCGTCGTTCCACAAGGCGGAACGACGCATTCCAAAGCTTACTTCACCTTAACGATGGCTTTCCCGGTGTTCCCACCATTCAGCATGTCGATGAAGGCCTGCGGCGCATTCTCCAGCCCTTCGGTGATGTCCTCTTTCACCTTCACGCGACCATCGGCGACCATCGGGGCTACTTCGCGCTGGAACTTCGGCATCTGGTCCCAGTGGTTCGAGATGATGAAGCCGCGCACGGTGAGGAAGTTCACCAAAATCGTCCGCCACAGCCGCGGCGCGGTGAGGCCAGCTCCCTCGGCATCGGCACCCAGTCCGCCCGCGTTATACCATGCGATCATGCCGCAAAGCGGGATCCGGCCATGGGGGTTCATCAGCGGCAGCACCGCGTCCAGCACCTTGCCGCCGACGTTTTCGTAATAGATATCAATGCCATCCGGCGCAGCCTCTTTCAGGGCGGCGCGCAGGGATTTGGCATCGTCATAGGCGCGGTGATCAAGGCAGACGTCAAAGCCGAAATCGCGGGTGGCGATCTCGCATTTCTCGGCTCCGCCTGCGATGCCCACGGTGCGCAGCCCTTTGGCCTTGGCCAACTGCCCTACAATCGAGCCGACGGGGCCGGTGGCGGCGGCCACGACGAGGGTCTCGCCCTCTTTAGGCTGGCCGATGTCGCTCAAACCGTACCAGCCGGTCAGGCCGGGCATGCCCAGCACGCCGAGGGAGGCGGTGATCGGCACGCCTTCGGCGTCGACCTTCTGACACTGTTTCGCCGGGGCGACGCCATGGGTGGCCCAGCCGAAGGCGCCAAAGGCAAAGTCGCCCTCGGCAAAGCTGGGGTCATTGGAGGCGATCACTTTGCCCACACTGCCGCCTTCCATCAGCCCGCCGATGGGCACAGGATCGGCATAGGATTTGGCATCGTCCATCCGGCCCCGCATGTATGGGTCGAGCGACATGTAATGCACTTCGACCAGAATTTCGCCGTCGCCCGGCTGCGGGATATCCGCGCTTTCAAGGCGGAAGTTCTCGGGCGTGGGTGCGCCATCGGGGCGGGAGGCGAGGACGATTCTCTGCATCTGGTCGGACATGGGGTTTCCTTCGTGCTGGTTGCTACAGCGTCCAAGGTGTTCCCTCGCGCTCTGAATGCAACCCGTGAAGCGCGCGAGAATCAATAAGCGGTGCAGGTTTCTGCCCCCTTGGCAATTGCGCTCTTGCGCCCTATACGTCCCGCCTTATCCATCAAAGGGCGCGAACAATGATCGGCAGTGCGAATCTCAACATCATGATCAAGGCGGCACGCAAAGCGGGGCGTGCATTGGTCAAGGATTTCCGCGAGGTCGAGAACCTTCAGGTCTCGGTCAAGGGCGCGGGCGATTTCGTGACCAAGGCCGACATCGGCGCCGAGAAGATCATCAAAGACGACCTCATGGGCGCGCGTCCAACCTATGGCTGGCTGGCCGAAGAGGGGGGCGAGGAAGAGGGCCAAGACCCGACCCGTCGCTGGATCGTCGACCCGCTGGATGGCACGACGAACTTTCTGCACGGTTTGCCGCATTGGGCCATCTCTATCGCGCTGGAGCATAAGGGCGAGATTGTCGCCGGTGTGGTTTTCGACCCCGCCAAGGATGAGATGTTCTTTGCCGAGAAGGGCACCGGCGCATGGATGAACGAAGGGCGCCTGCGGGTTTCGGGCCGTCACCGCATGATCGAGTCGATCTTTGCCACGGGTCTGCCTTTCGGGGGCCGTGCCGATCTGCCTGAAACGCTCAAGGATTTGGGCCGCCTGCTGCCCGTCTGCGCCGGTGTGCGCCGCTGGGGCGCGGCTTCGCTCGATCTCGCCTATGTCGCCTCGGGCCGTTACGATGGCTTCTGGGAGCGTCGTCTGAAGCCTTGGGATGTGGCCGCGGGCATGTTGATCGTCAAAGAGGCTGGTGGCCTTGTCGAGCCGATCCGCCCTGAGCGCAACATCCTGCAACATGGTGAGATCATCTGCGCGAACGAGCCGATCTATTCGACCTTCGCCAAAACGATCCGCGGCTGATTACTCGATCACGACCGTCTGGCGCAATGCGCCGGTCAGCTGGTCAAAGATCAGGATCTCATCCGCATCCGTCACCACCGCATACCAGCCGCGCCCCTGCGTAAACGCTTGGGCGCTGCTGCCATCGGGCAGGGTGATGCTGCGCGGCATGGTCGGGCCCTGATCGCTCAGGCGGGTGACAAGCACGAAGATCAGCACTAGAACCCCGCCAATCATCACGACGGTCAAGACCGTCACCATCCGCCGCAGAAACCGCAGGTTCGCCGGTTCATCAGGGTTGTCCGTGTCCATGTCTCACCGCCGTATTGATTTCATTCTGAACGATAGCCCGCCCGCCCGTCTTGATAAGGCGCTGGCCCGCGATGTGCCAGAGGAAGCGAACCTGTCGCGCACGCGGTTGGGCCGTTTGATCACCGAAGGCGCTGTCACGCTGGACGGTGTCGTGGTCCAAGACCCCCGCGCCAAAGTCGCCGAAGGGCAGGCGGTGCAGATCACGGTCGAAGAGGCGGCGGAAAGCCACATCCTGCCTGAGGACATCCCCCTTTCGGTGGTCTTTGAGGATGACGACCTGATCGTGATCGACAAACCCGCGGGCATGGTGGTGCACCCCGCGCCGGGCTCGCCCTCCGGCACCCTGGTCAACGCATTGCTGGCGCATTGCGGCGATGATCTCTCTGGTGTGGGCGGAATGAAACGGCCCGGCATCGTGCACCGGATCGACAAGGATACCACCGGCCTGCTCGTCGTCGCCAAATCTGATGCGGCGCATCACGGGCTGGCGGCGCAGTTCGAGAAACATACCGTAGAGCGTTATTACCAGACCCTCGTCTATGGGGTGCCGGATGCCAATGACCCGCGCCTGCGGGGCGTCAAAGGCGCGTCTTTCGAGGCGGGGAATATCCTGCGGATGACCACCCAACTGGCGCGGCACAAGACCGACCGCCAGCGGCAGGCGGTGCTGTTTCAAGGCGGGCGGCACGCGGTGACCCGTGCCCGCACGGTTGAGCGTTTCGGCACCCCGCCCGTACTGGCGCTGCTGGAATGCTGGCTTGAGACGGGGCGCACGCATCAAATCCGCGTGCATATGTCCCACGCGGGCCATGGTTTGGTGGGGGATGCGACCTATGGCGGGCGGCGCAAACTGGCCAAGACGGCCTTGCCTGAGGCCACCGCCGAAGCAATCCGTGCCTTCCCCCGCCAAGCGCTGCACGCTGCCGTTCTGGGGTTCGAACATCCGGTGACTGGTGAGAACCTGCGTTTCGAAGCACCGCTGCCGCCCGATATGGCGGCCCTGCTGGACCTGCTGCGCGACGGCCCCACCGCCACATCGGCGTGACCCCGCCGCCCCGCGGAACCGCCTAAGGATCGGTTACGTTTTGTCCACAGAAACTGTGCAGTCATGAACAAAAGCGTGAATGCTTCTGTCTTGAAAGCACGAAGGGGGCCGCCCATATTGCATGTTAAGCGAAATAACATAGGCCCCGATTAAACTGGGGAAAGGGACAAGACATGGCAAATTATGCAAATCTGCCCGCACCAACGCCCGAAGGCGGGCTGAACCGCTATATGCAAGAGATCCGCAAGTTCCCGCTGCTGGAGCCTGAGGAAGAATACATGCTGGCCAAACGCTGGGTCGAAGAGCAAGACACCGAAGCCGCGCATAAGATGGTCACCTCTCACCTGCGCCTCGCGGCGAAGATCGCGATGGGCTACCGCGGCTATGGATTGCCACAGTCCGAGGTGATCTCGGAAGCGAACGTCGGCCTGATGCAGGCGGTGAAACGTTTCGACCCTGAGAAGGGCTTCCGCCTTGCCACCTATGCGATGTGGTGGATTCGCGCCTCGATTCAGGAATTTATCCTGCGGTCGTGGTCGCTGGTCAAGCTCGGCACAACCTCGGGTCAGAAAAAGCTGTTCTTCAACCTGCGTAAGGCCAAGAACAAGATCGGCGCGCTGGAAGAGGGCGATTTGCGCCCTGAAAACGTGAAAGAGATCGCGACCCAACTCGGCGTGACCGAAGATGAGGTCGTCTCCATGAACCGGCGGATGTCGGGCGGGGATGCCTCGCTCAACGCCACCGTCGGGTCCGAAGGCGAAGGCACGATGCAGTGGCAAGATTGGTTGGAGGACGAAGACGCCGACCAAGCGGGCGACTATGCGGAGCGTGACGAGCTGGAAACCCGGCGTGAGATGCTAGCAGAGGCTTTGGACGTGCTGAACGAGCGCGAGAAGGACATTCTGACCCAGCGTCGCCTGTCGGATGAGACGGTCACGCTCGAAGACCTCTCGGCGCAATACGATGTCAGCCGCGAGCGGATCCGCCAGATCGAAGTGCGCGCCTTCGAGAAGCTGCAAAAGCGGATGCGCGACTTGGCGAAGGAAAAGGGCATGTTGGCGGCCAGCTAACGGCTGATCCAGATGATGCAGAGGGCCCCGCTTCTTTGAAGCGGGGCTTTTCTTTATTAAATTCGGGGTTCGATGAGCTGGCTTTCGAGCCTTGCGACTTCTCCGAAACAGGCGCCGATCGTGCCCGACTGCATCGCCCGGGCAGCGGCTTGCAGCACCGCCCGCAGATGCACGATCTGAGGTTCCGGCGCGGTGTCGAAATCACGCAGGGACCATCTGATCAGCCGCCAATAGGCCGCGCGAAAGGCGTCGCTGAGGATCGGATTTTCGATCATCTCCGATAGGGCGTTCAAAAGCCGGGCGCGGATGTCGAAAAACGCCTCGGCATTGTCCAGCGGGGCGAGGTCCATCATGCCCAGAATCCCGGCGAGTGGCATGAAGTGCGCCGGTGGGGCGGGGGAGGGCGGTGCACATTTGCCGGCGGCTTCGATAATCGCCCCAGCCGCGCGAATGTCATTCGCGCGCATGGGCGCGTCCAAAGGGGTCACGACAGACCCTACGCCGGATTTCACGGCGATCATGCGTTCATAGGCCAAGCGTTGCAACGCTTGCCGAATGGGCGTGCGGGACACGCCGAAACGCTGGGCGAGGGCCACCTCATGCAGCATGCCGTCGGCGATGTTCCGGTTCAGGCAGATGTCCGTCCGAAGCGCTTCTGCAATCGCGGCGCAGGATTTGACTTGGGTAGACATTGCCCGGCATCCTTCGTCTGTTCGATTTTACCTATTTAACATGTATACAGGTGCTCCTGCCGTTACTCAAATTCTATGGATGTTTTTATGTCTCATGATGTGCCTTTCTTCGATCCTGAAGCGACCTCGATACGCGCTGTTATCCCCACGCCCCGCGGCGGGCATCTGGCGATGACGGGCTTTCCGGGGCTGTTGACCCATGTCGATGGCAGCGCTTACCTCGATCCTCAACAGATGCGGGAAACCTTGGAAGGCCTGCGCGCGGCTGGGGCGCGTGAGTTGCTGGTTCTTACCGAGGAGGTCGAGCTGTCTGACGGAGCTTTTCCCTTGATTTTAATGACTTCACAGTCTCTTGGCTTAAGGCTCTCTTTCGCGCCGATCGAAGATTTCAACGTCCCTTGCGATAGATTCTTAGCCGAATGGCCTGCACACCGGGTGCGTTTCGAGGCGGCGCTAGAAGCAGGAGAGACGGTTGCCCTTTCCTGCCAATACGGCGCGGGGCGCAGTGGGCTGATCGCGGCGTGGTTGCTGATCGGGGCCGGAATGCCCGCTGCGGAAGCCATCGCCTTGGTGCGCAGTCATTTCCCCGAAGCGATCGAAAACCGGCTTCAGGAGAACTGGCTGCTAGAGGTCGAAAAGGAGAGGTAGACCTCCCTTTCGCATAGGAAATGTGAATAAAGTTTGGCGAATTATACGTTCCCCCCCATTGTCGGCAAGTTCTTGCCCCATTTCTGCCACAATTAAGCCCGACAACATGTATACAGGTTGGGCAAAAGCGGCACCTCAGAGAACGCAAAGGCCCATAGAAAGGGAAGATAAGCGACCAGACGATTAGGAAGAGGATCAGACATGCCAAGCTGCTCACCCGCGCCAGAAACACCCGGCCCCATCACGTCCCTCAATGCAGGTGACATTCTCCGCCGCAAACGCAGCTATGATCCCGTCACCATTGGTCACCCGTCCGATGAATGCCCCGTCACTCTTACCATCTGCGACGCCCGATTTCATAGTGTACATTATGCCCGCGACTTTGGCCGGGTCGAGGCGATGGTTGAAGTGACCTATACCTGCCATCCCGCCGCCATGCCGCAAAGGGTCTACCTGCGCACCAACGTTCCGCTGCGCCCTGCCGGCCAGCGACAAGAGCTTCGCCGACGGCTCATTCAAAGCGCCGTCACCCTGTCCACCCTGCTAAACTGCTTGAATGGAGGAGATACGACCCTGCGTGCTGCTTGACTCACAGCCCAATGCCTAGCAACTGCACCCCCTTTTGGGGGTGTTTATTTGTCTGCGCGCCCCATTTAATAAACCTTGGGGCGGGGGACATATCCCGGGTGAAGCCGTGACATGCCGCCGCTGCGCCCCATATCTCTGGAGTGAACCGCATAAGGAGGGCGCAACATGGCAGGTGGATGGACACGCGATGGCGCGGTGAGCGAGCAGATCGAAGCCTCCATTTCCGACGAACTGGCGCGGTTAAAAGCGCGCCGCGCGCCAGTGGGCGAGAGCCGCACCCATTGCGCGGAATGCCAAGAGCCGATTCCAGAGGCGCGGCGCATGGCGCTGCCGGGGGTAAAGCTTTGTATCGACTGCGTGCGGGAACGAGACGGGCAGGCGCAGATGCGCGGCGGAATTAATCGGCGTGGCTCGAAAGACAGCCAGTTGAAGTGACCTCAAGGCCGTTCTGCCCGCCGTCTGCGGCGAAGGGAGCGCCAGCGCCGAAATAGCCGCACATCCATCGCCGCCACCATGAGGCCAAGCGGCAGCATCCAGAATCCGAGGATCGGCAAGAACCCGAGGATGCCGCCACAGATGAGCAGCAGGCCGAGCGCAAATCTAAATCCGGGCGGCACCCGCCGTTGAATCCAGACAAAGAAGGGTGCGAACCTTTCTTTCATGCGCTCGGCGCGGGACATCAGTCCTCCATCGCTTCCAGTTCGTCGATCATGTCAGAGATCATCGACAGGCCCTTGTCCCAGAAAGCCGGGTCGCTGGCATCAAGGCCAAAGGGGGCGAGCAGCTCTTTGTGGTGCTTCGATCCGCCCGCTTTCAGCATGTCGAAATACTTCTCTTCAAAGCCCTCTTCACCTTCCGCGTAGACGGCGTAGAGCGCGTTCACGAGGCCGTCGCCGAAGGCATAGGCATAGACGTAGAAGGGCGAGTGCACGAAGTGCGGGATATAGGCCCAGAAGGTCTCGTAGCCCTCCATGTACTCGAACGCCGGCCCGAGGCTTTCGGCCTGAACGCTCATCCACAGCGCGTTGATGTCGTCGGGTGTCAGCTCCCCGCCGCGGCGCGCCTCGTGTAGTTTGCACTCAAAGTCATAGAAGGCGATCTGGCGCACGACCGTGTTGATCATGTCCTCGACCTTGCCCGCCAGCAGCACCTTACGCTCGGCTTGGGTCTGAGCCTTGTCGAGCATCTTGCGGAAGGTCAGCATTTCGCCGAAGACCGACGCCGTTTCGGCCAGTGTCAGCGGGGTGGAGGAGAGCATTTCGCCCTGATCGGCGGCCAGCACTTGGTGCACGCCGTGGCCCAGCTCATGCGCCAGTGTCATCACGTCGCGCGGTTTGCCGAGGTAGTTCAGCATCACGTAGGGGTGCACGTCCGTCACGGTGGGATGCGCGAAGGCCCCGGGCGCCTTGCCGGGTTTCACGCCCGCGTCGATCCAGCCCTTGGTGAAGAACGGCTTGGCCAGTTCGCCCATGCGCGGATCGAAGGCGTTGTAGGCCTCCATCACAGTCGCTTCGGCCTGCGCCCAGTCGACGACCTTGGGGTCTTCCATCGGCAGCGGCGCGTTGCGGTCCCAGACCTGCATCACATCAAGGCCCAGCCATTTGCGCTTGAGCTCATAATAGCGGTGGCTCAGCTTCGGATAGGCTTCGACCACGGCGTTGCGCAGGGCCTCGACGACCTCGGGTTCAACGTGGTTGCTGAGGTGACGGCCCGTCTGCGGCGTCTCCATACCGCGCCAGCGGTCGATGACCTCTTTCTCCTTCACTTGCGTGTTGTGCACCCGGGCGAAGGTGCGGATGTTGCGGCCGAGCACATTGGCCAGTTCCCGCGCACCCGCCTCGCGCTTGGCGCGGTCGGGGTCGGTCAGCAGGTTCAGCGTGCCTTCGATGTTCAGCGTCTCGCCCTCGACCTCGAACTCCAGCCCGGCGATGGTCTCATCGAACATGCGCTCCCATGCGTCGCCGACGACGCCGAGGTCGTGCAGGAACTTCTCCATCTCGTCCGACAGCTGGTAGGGCTTCATCGCGCGGATCCGGTCGAAGACGGGCTTGTAGCGCGCAAGGTCGGGGTTCTCGTCCAGCAGTTTGGCGAGGTGATCGTCAGGCAGCTTGTTGAGCTCCAGCGTGAAGAACACCAGCGGCGTGGTGTAATCGGTGATCTTCTCCTGCATGTCGGACATGAACTTGGCCCGGCCCGCGTCGGTGGTCTGCTGGTAGTAGCGCAGGCCCGCGAAGGACATAATGCGCCCGGCGACCTGATTGATCTTTTCGTTGCGCAGCACGCAGTCGAGCAGACCCTTGGCATCCAGCGTGGCCAGATTGCCTTCGTAATCGGCGGCGAAGCTGGCGCAGGCTTCCTCCAGCCAGTCGAGGTCGCGTTTCAATTCGGGCGCGTCTTCACTGGTATAGAGATCACTCAGATCCCATTCCGGCAGATCGCCAAGGTCTTTGCCCCCGGCGCTGGCGTTGGCATCGTGAAGCGGAAAGGGAAGCTGAAACATCGGTGTACCTCATTTGCGTTTCGTCACATCTATGCCTCCGGGCGGGCCGGAACAACCTATCCGTAGATGCGCAGCATTTCTTTCAGATCGTCGAGGGTGTTGGCCTCTTGCAGCGGCTTGTCCTTGCGCCAGCGCAGCATCCGCGGGAAGCGCAGGGCGACGCCGGATTTATGGCGCGGGCTGGGCTGGATGCCCTCGAAGGCGATCTCGAAGACATGGTGCGGCGTAACCTGCCGCACGGGGCCGAAGCGTTGCTGCGTGTTCTTGCGCACCCAAGCGGTGATCTGGCGGAACTCGGCGTCGGTGAGGCCGGAGTAGGCCTTGGTGAAGGGCACCAGATCGTTGCCGTTCCAGACCGCGAAGGTGAAATCGGTAAAGAGGTTCGCGCGGCGGCCCGAGCCTGATTGCGCGTAGATCATCACCGCGTCGATGGTCAGCGGGTCGAGCTTCCATTTCCACCAGTCGCCCTTCTTGCGGCCCGAAAGATAGGGGCTGTCGGCGCGTTTCAGCATCAGCCCCTCGGCCTGCGCCTCGCGCGCCGTTTCGCGCAGGGTGGCCAATTCGGCCCAATCAGTGAATTGGTGCTGGGGCGAGAGGCGGACGGGTGCGTCCTCGGGCAAATCGGCGGCGGCCTCTTCCAGCAGGGCGCGGCGCTCGGCGAAGGGGCGGTGGCGGATGTCTTCGCCCTGCCATTCCAGCAGGTCGTAGGCGTGCAGCACGACGGGGGCTTCCGTCAGCAGCTTCTTCGGTACGGTCTTGCGTCCGATGCGGGCTTGCAAAGCATTGAAGGAGGAGGGGAATTCCGCCCCCGGCTGCCAGACTAGCAATTCGCCGTCGAGCACGGTGCCCGGCGGCAGGTGATCGGCGGCACGGGCCAATTCGGGGAAACGGTCCGTCATCAACTCCTCACCGCGCGACCAGACGAAATAGTCGCCGTCGCGCAGGATGAGTTGGCCACGGATGCCGTCCCATTTCCACTCCGCCCGCCAGTCCTCAGGTTCGCCCAAGCCTTCCGGCCCGTCCTCAAGCGCATAGGCGAGGTAAAAGGGGTAGGGGCGCGAGGCGTCGGCGCTGGCGTCCTCGGCCTCGATCAGGCTGTGCCATGTGACGTCGTCGGGGTGCCAGTTGCCCATCAGGCGGTGCGCCATCTCCGCTTCGGGCCGGCCAGTGGCGCGCGAGAGGGCGCGGGTCATCAACTTCTGGCTGATGCCGATGCGAAAGCCGCCGGTGATGAGCTTGTTGAAGAGAAACCGCTCGGTGCCGCCGAGTTGCTGCCACGCCGAAAGCACGAATTCCTTGCGCGCCGCGTCGTCGACGTCTTTCAACTCGCGCAGGGCGTTGATCCAAGAGGTGAGTGTGCCGGTGTCCTCGCTCTCGACCGGGGGCAGGACCAGCGCGATGGTTTCGGCCAGATCGCCGACGATGGCGTAGCTATCCTCGAAGAGCCACAGCGGCACGCCGGAGGCCTCGGAGGCCCATTCGCGCAGTTTGGTCGTTGTGACCGCGCGTTTCGGGCGGCGGCCGGAGAAAAGCGCGACGGTCCAGAGGCGGTCATCCTCAACGGCACTGGTGAAATATTCGGCCAGCGCGGCGACCTTCACCGTGGTCTTGGTGGTCTGGTCGACGGCGTTGAAGAGGGCGGCGAAATCCTTCATTCGTTGTCGCCCCCGTCGCTGTCGAATTGTGTTGGAACAACTTCGGCGTGCCAGCCCTGATCGTTCAGGTAACGGGTGAAGATATCCGTGTAACCATGCGTGACATATATGTTTTCCGCCCCGGTCTCGCGGATTGCCCAGAGCAGCCCATGCCAATCCGCATGGTCCGAGATGACAAAGCCTCGATCCCCCGCGCGCCGCCTGCGCACCCCGCGCAGCGCCATCCAGCCCGAGGCGAAGGCGCTTTCCTGCGCGCCGAAGCGCCGCGCCCATTGGCTGCCGAGCGCGGAGGGCGGGGCCAGCACCAGCGCGCCGGGATGTTCCTTGGGGTTAAGCTCGGGCGTGACCAGCGTGGTCTCGGGCAGCGCGATGTCTTGGCCGCGCAGCACTTCGTTGGTGTTCTCCACCGTCGTATGGGTCAGGATCGGACCGATCTCGGGGTCAAGCATCGACAGAAGCCGCTGTGCTTTGCCCAGCGAATAGGCCCCGAGGAAGGCCGTCTTGCCCGCCGCCTTGCAGCCCGCCCACCAGTCGTTGATCTGCGCTGCCACCTCGGCCTGTGGGGCCCAGCGGAAGACCGGCAGGGCAAAGGTGCTCTCAGTGATGAAATGGTGGCAGCGGACGGGCTCGAAAGCCTCGGACATGCCATCGTCGATCACCTTGTAGTCGCCCGAGGCGACCCAAACCTCGCCACCGACCTCGACCCGGATTTGCGCGCTGCCCGGCACATGGCCCGCCGGGTGGAAGGAGACCGTGGCCCCGCCGATCTGGCGGCGCTCGCCATAGGCGATGCCCTCGACGGCGATCTCGCCCAGACGGTGGCGCATCACGGGCAGCGCGGCATGGGTGGCCAGATAGCTGCCCATCCCGTCGCGGGCGTGGTCGGCGTGGCCGTGGGTGATCAGCGCCCGGGCGACGGGGCGCCAGGGGTCGATGTAGAAATCACCGGCGGCGCAGTAGATGCCGTTTTCGGTGAAGCTGAGGACGGGTTCGCGTGTCATCCAAAGCAATCTAGGCGGCGCGGGCGGATTGCACAGGAAAATGACGCGGGCGCGGGGTTAAGGCGCGGGGTTAACCGGTGATATTGCCCAGATAGAGCTTTTCCAGCCCGTCGAAGATCGGCTTGCGCAACTCGGGCCTCTCCAACAGCACCTCATGCTCGCCGCCCGGTACGATCTCAAGCCGCCCGCCTTTCCACTGCGCCATGCGCTTGTGGACGCGGTCGGTGGCGACGATACGCTCGTTGCTGCCAAGGTAGGTGACGCAGGGAATGTTAGGCGCCGAGCGTCCGGCGAGGTGTTTGGTCTCGGCCAGTGCCTCGCGCAGCCAGACGAAGCTGGGGCCGCCGAGGCTCAGCTCGGGGTGGGCGGCCAGTTGATCGCGCATCATGTCGTACATCTGCGGATCGGTGGTCAGCAGGTTGTCCTCGAAAGGGGCGATGGCAGGGTAGGCTTCGATCTTGGTGCCCGGGGGCAGGCGGTGGCCCTGTCCGACGCGGGGCATGAATTGCGCCAAGGACCACGCCAGCGCGCGCAGATGCGGGACGACATAGATGCCCCACATCGGGCCGGTGAAGGCGACGGCCTGCACCGGCAGCCCTTCCATCACGGCACGCAGGCCGATGCAGCCGCCCATGGAGTGGGCCAGCAGGAAATAGGGGCGCGGCAGGTTCAGGCTGCGCGCGGCGCGCAGCATGGCGGCGACGTCTTTCTGATAGTCGCTGAAAACATCCACATGGCCGACGCGCGCATCCGGTAAAAGCCGGTCCGACAGTCCCTGACCGCGCCAGTCGATCGCCATGGTGGCAAGGCCGCGCCGCGCGAAATCGGCGGCGCAAAGCCCGTATTTTTCGATATATTCGGTCCGCCCCGGGAAGAGCAGCACCGTGCCCCGCGCGCCTGCGCAGCGCCAATGACCCAGCCTGATCCGCTTGCCATCCGATGTCTCGGCCCAATGGGCTTGGCCCCCATCGGGGCCGGGGGCGATATCGGTGTAGAGCGGGGCCGGGTCCAGCTGCATCAACCGAGAACAGCGGCGAGCTTCATCGCCATGCCCATGTCGCCGTCGATCTTAAGCTTGCCGGTCATGAATGCGGATGTGGGGTTGGTGTCGCCTTCGAGGATGGACTGGAAGGTTCCGGCATCCGCGCTCAGCGTCACGTCGGCCTCTTCGTCCGCCGCGCGGGCGCCGTTTTCGTCCATCATCACGGTGCCTTCACCTTCGATGTCGAACTTGGCCGTGCCGTCAAAATCGCTGCCGGCCAGCTTTTCGTTCAGCACCACTACCGCTTCGTTCACAATATCGCTCATCGCTCGCCCTTTTTTGGCATTTGGCCCCGCTACGTCTGGAATTGCGGCGGCAGCCTGTTACATTCAGTTTTGTTATGCGCATCATACCCGTCAACCTCAAACATACCGTTGCGGCAGTTGGTAGCTTTGTGTTGCTTGCGGGCATGGCCGTGGCCGAGAAGGCTCCGCCCGAGCTGTTGCAAAAGCTGCGCGAGGCCCCGGCGGAGGAGGCCCCCAGAATCGCCCATGAGATCGAGGCGCATTGGCAGCGCTCTGGTTCGGCTGCGATGGATTTGCTGCTGACGCGGGGACGGGAGGCGATGGCGGATGGCGATGCACGTCTGGCGATCGAGCATTTGACCGCGCTGACCGATCACGCCCCCGGTTTCGCCGAAGGGTTTCATGCCCGGGCGCAGGCCTATTACGGGGCCGATCTCTATGGCCCCGCGTTGGATGATTTGGAGCGGACGCTGGCGCTGAACCCCGACAATTACAACGCGATCTTCGGCCTTGCCGTGATGATACAGGAGTTCGGAGATCTGGGCCGCGCGGCCGCACTTTACCGCAAGACGCTCGCCCTCAACCCGCATCACGAAGACGCCCGCGTGGCCCTTGAGGGGCTGCGCCGGGACGGCATCGGGCGCGAGCTTTAATTCAAGGATAGACAGGTGGCAGGCAACAAGCGCGTCGTGGCCGTTCTCGGCCCGACAAATACCGGCAAGACGACCTATGCAATCGAACGGATGCTGGCCCATCGGACCGGGGTGATCGGCCTGCCGCTGCGGCTCTTGGCGCGTGAGGTCTATGACCGGATCGTCAAGGCGCGCGGCCCCTCGGTGGTGGCGCTGGTCACGGGCGAAGAGCGGATCGTGCCGCCGCGCACGCAGTATTGGGTGTGCACTGTTGAGGCGATGCCGCAGGAGATGGGCGCGGATTTCGTGGCCATCGACGAGATCCAGCTTTGCGCCGATCCCGAGCGCGGCCACGTCTTTACCGACCGTCTGCTGCGCGCGCGGGGCCTGCATGAGACGCTGTTCATGGGGGCCGACACCATGCGCGGCACCATCGCGGCGCTGGTTCCGGGCGTCGATTTCATGCGCCGCGACCGGATGAGCGAATTGATCTATGCAGGTCAGAAAAAGATAAGCCGGATGAAACCCCGCAGCGCAATCGTCGGCTTTTCTGTTGAGAATGTATATGCCATCGCCGAGCTGATCCGCCGCCAGAAGGGCGGTGCGGCGGTGGTGATGGGCGCACTCTCTCCGCGCACGCGCAATGCGCAGGTGGCGATGTATCAAAACGGAGAGGTCGACTATCTGGTTGCCACCGATGCCATCGGCATGGGGTTGAACCTCGATGTCGATCATGTGGCCTTCTCGGCGCTCAGTAAGTTTGACGGGCGGCGGATGCGGCCCTTGGCCCCGAATGAACTGGCACAGATCGCTGGCCGGGCAGGGCGCGGGTTCAAATCCGGCACCTTTGGCACCACCGGGGACGCGCCCGCGCTGGACGATCACGTTGCCCGCGCGATCATGGATCACAACTTTACCCCGCAGAACAAGATCAACTGGCGCAACCACGCTTTGCAATTCGGCAGCATTGACCGCCTGATCAAGACCTTGGAAATGCCTCCCGAAGATGAGCGGCTGGTCAGGGCGCGGGAATCCGACGATCTGCGCGCGCTCAAGGCGCTGGCGCAGGTGGATGAGGTTTTTGCCCGGGCCACGGATGGCGCCTCGGTGCGGCTCCTGTGGGATGTCTGCCGGATTCCCGATTTCCGCGGCATCAGCCATGCGGAACATGCCGGGTTGCTCGAGACCATTTTCAACGATCTGCACCAGCGCGGATATATCCCCGATGATTGGCTCGCACGACAAATCAAACGAATTGATCGAACCGATGGCGACATTGATGCGTTGTCCAAACGACTCGCGTTTATTCGCACATGGACCTACGTTGCGCAGCGCAAGGGCTGGACAAAGGACGAAAGCCATTGGCGCGACACGACGCGTGTCGTAGAAGACCGCTTGTCGGACGCTCTGCACGAGCGTTTGACTCAAAGATTTGTAGATCGGCGCACGAGTGTATTGCTGCGCCGGCTTGGACAGAAGGAAGCCATGGTGGCCGATGTAAACGAGACCGGTGAAGTCACCGTTGAAGGTGAATTTGTAGGCAAGCTGGACGGGTTCCGCTTTCGGGTGGACAAGGGCGCGGGTGCGGCTGAAGACAAAACGGTGAAGACCGCCGCATTGCAGGCCTTGGCTCCGCAGTTCCATCTGCGCGCCGACCGGTTCTACAACGCCCCGGACACCGAGATTGATTTTACCGAACAGGGCGGCCTCATGTGGGGCAGCGCCGCGGTGGGCAAACTGACCGCTGGCAGCGACGCGCTGAAGCCGCAGGTCGAGGTTTTCGTCGACGATATCGCCGGGCCTGAAGTGGCGGAGAAGGTAAAGCGCCGTTTGCAGCATTTCATTGACCGCAAGGTCGCTGCGCTGTTCGAGCCTCTGTTGGGGCTGAGCAAAGACGAGACGTTAACAGGTCTTGCCCGAGGCTTTGCTTTCCAACTGGTTGAGAATTTCGGCATTCTGCCCCGCGCCCAAGTGGCCGAGGATGTTAAGGCGCTGGATCAAGACGCCCGTGGTGCGCTGCGTAAACATGGCATTCGTTTTGGACAGTTCACCATCTTCATGCCGCTGATGCTCAAACCCGCGCCGACACGTCTGCGTCTGGTGCTCTGGTCGCTGGCCAAAGGGCTGAACGAATTCCCAGAATCCCCCCCGCCCGGCCTGGTGACCATCCCGGTCGAGGCCGAAGCACCCGCCGGGGCCGACACCATGTCGGGCTACCGCAACGCCGGCAAACGCGCGATCCGCATCGACATGCTGGAACGTCTCGCTGATATGCTGCGGGCCGAAGATTCGCGCGGTGGGTTCGAGGCCAAGCCTGACATGCTTTCGATCACCGGCATGACGCTTGAGCAATTCGCCGACCTGATGGAGGGCCTTGGCTATAAGGCCGAGAAGGATGAGCGGACTAAGGTGAAACCCGTTGATGTGGTGATGCCCAAAGACGGCAGCCATGACGCGATGGCCCCTTCCGCCGATACCGTAGTGCCCGAGAAACTCGACAGCGATCTTCCCGGTGACGATGCGGCGGACAAGCCGATCATGGATGTCGCTGCCGAGGAACCTGCGGGCGGTATCATCGAGACTCCTTCAGATGAGACCAACCCCGACGACCGCCCCGCAGATGTGGCGCAGATACCCGACGACGGCATCGCACCTATCGCGGACGTGGCATCGGAAGACCCCGAGGTCGACACCAACATCCCCGAAGTACCAGCGGAGGAAATCCCGCAGGGCACCGCGCCCGATGCCGATGTCGCCGGGCCGGAGATGGAGACCTATTACATCTTCACATGGGCCCGCAGCCCGCGTGGCAATGGCGGTAGCAACCGTCGCGGCGGGGACCGCAATCAAGGGCAAGGCAAGCCGCGTGGCAAGCCTGCCAAAGGCAAAGGGCGCAAGCCCGGCGGGGACAAGGGCGGCAAGTCGCAGAACTTCTCCGCCCGTCCTCCGCGCAAGGAAAAGCAGATCGACCCCGACAATCCCTTTGCCGCCGCGCTGATGGGGCTGAAGGACGACAAGTAAGTGGAGCCGGGCGCGAAACTGCGGCTGGACAAATGGCTGTGGCACGCCCGCTTTTTCAAGACCCGTTCGCTCGCTGCCGCGCAGGTGGCGGGCGGTGCGGTTCGGATCAACGGCACGCCGACGCAGAAACGCGCCAGCAACGTCGGCCCCGGCGATGTGCTGACTTTTCCGCAGGGTGACCATGTGCGGGTGATCCGCATCGAGGCGATCGGCCATCGCCGCGGCCCGGCCCCGGAAGCGCAGACGCTCTACACCGATCTGTCCCCGCCGCAGCCCAAATCAAAGGACAGACAGCCCGAAAATCCCGGTTTTGAGGGAAAGGGCCGCCCGACCAAGCGCGACCGCAGGCAGCTTGATCTTTCTAAGGCGCGCCACCTTGAATGATCCCGCGCCCCGGTTTAGCTAGTCTCTCACACATCCAGCCAGAGTTTCCGCATGACCTATATCGTGAATGACGCCTGCATCGCTTGCAAATACACCGACTGCGTCGAAGTGTGCCCGGTGGACTGCTTCTATGAAGGCGAGAACATGCTGGTGATCCACCCCGATGAATGCATCGATTGCGGCGTTTGCGAGCCCGAGTGCCCCGCCGATGCGATCCGCCCGGACACCGAGCCGGATATGGAGAAATGGGTGGAGTTCAACCGCAAGTATTCCGAACTTTGGCCCGTCATCATCACCAAGAAAGACCCGCTGCCCGATGCAGAGGAGATGGACGGCAAAGAGGGCAAGATGGAGCTCTTCTCCGAAAAACCGGGCGAGGGCGGCTAAGGCACGGCGATTCGCGCTTTGTTGCGCCTCTGTGACCTCAACTTTAAGTGTTAACCCGCTGAATTGACCGGGAAACCGCCGATGGCGGCTTGGGGGCGCTTCCGAAAGGCGTGATTCTGTGCTATAGTGTCTTCAAGCTGTAACACACGAGCCTGATAATGTTTCGACCCTGCTGCCAAGGTTGACCTCACATTTCTAACTCAAACGCACCCGAACGCAGACCACTCAGGCTGCGCTTCGCATGCGTTTTACGTGCTGTTCAGGTGTCTGAGTTAATGGCGGGGCTTCCCCCGCGCGCCAAGGAGCGATCTATATGACCAAATCGAAAAAGCTTGATTTCCGCCCTAACGAATTCGTCGTCTACCCTGCGCATGGCGTCGGGCAGATCGTCTCGATTGAGGAGCAGGAAGTTGCCGGTATCGCGCTGGAGCTCTTCGTAATTTCCTTTGAAAAAGACAAGATGACCCTGCGGGTGCCGACCCATAAGGCGACCGAAATCGGCATGCGCGCCCTGTCGACACCCGATGTGATCAACCACGCGATGAAGACGCTCAAGGGCAAGGCAAAGGTCAAGCGCGCCATGTGGTCCCGCCGCGCGCAGGAGTATGAGCAAAAGATCAACTCCGGCGATCTTATCGCCATTGCCGAGGTCGTGCGCGATCTGCACCGCACCGACGACCAGCGCGAGCAGAGCTATTCCGAGCGCCAGCTTTATGAAGCAGCGCTTGAGCGCCTGACCCGTGAAGTGGCCGCTGTTTCGGGGGGCGACGAACTCGCCGCTGCGAAACAGGTCGGCGATGTGCTGGAAAGCCGCGTCGCCGCCTAAAGGCCGCAGAATTTAAGAAAAGGCCGCGTCCCTTCCGGGGGCGTGGTTTTTTTTATGGAATGGCCTGCCAGCCATAGGCCATCATCTGACAGCCAGTTAGCAGGGCAATTTCGGTTACTTGCTGGGTGGCGCCTAAGACATCTCCGGTCTGTCCGCCGATCTTGCGCTTGGCGATTTGACGGACCACCAGCGCGGCCAGAAGCCCCAACAGCGCTAAACGCCACGCCGAATAGTCCGGTGCCATCACGATCACCCCCACGCCGATCAACACGGCAACCGCGGTTGCCAATTCGCCAGGGCGGCCTGTGCGATCCGACAGCCCATCGCGGCGGGCGGTGGGCAGGCTGTCCATCACCCAGACCATCGCCGCCCGCGACCCGCAGGAGGCGACGACCAGCGCCCAGATCAGCGCCTCATCCGTGATCAATTCGCTGATGAGATACCAACGCAGCAAAAGCGACAGCACCAGCGCCACGACGCCATAGGTGCCGATCACGCTGTCTTTCATGATTTTCAGGCGCTTTTCGCGGGTCCAGCCGCCCCAGAACCCATCGGCGCAATCGGCAAGGCCATCCTCATGCATCGCCCCGCTTAGCATCACGAGTGTCAGCAGCACGAAGGCGGCGACCAGCGGCGGCGTCGCGCCCATGCGCGTCAGCGCCATACCGACGGCCCCGGCAATCAGCGCCAGCACGATCCCGACCAATGGATAGGCCCAAGCGCTGCGGGCCGGGGGGCGGTGCGCCACCGTCGGGAAGTGGAAATGCGGCAGGGGCAGGCGGGTCAGCAGGGCAAAGGCCACGGCGATGTCGCGGGGCCGGAAGGCCTGCCTCAGGGCGGTGATGTCGGGAATGGCCATTATTTCGCCCCTTCGGCACTTTCAGCGCCGACAGGCTAAGGCTAGAAACGATTGAATATCAATCCGCAAAGGGCCGCATATGAACACGTCTTTCGCCAGTCTTACCGAATTTCGCAGCCTGCTGCGTGCGATGCCCGCCTGCGACGACGCGGCGATGGCAGAGGCGCGGGCCCATGACGCCATGCTGACCAAACCCCCCGGCGCGCTTGGCCGGTTGGAGGACCTCGCGGTCTGGTATCGGGGCTGGCGCGGCGGTGCGCGGGCCGAGATCGCCGCGCCTCAGATCATCGTGTTTGCAGGCAACCACGGGGTCGCCGCGCGGGGTGTCTCGGCGTTTCCGGCAGAGGTGACCGCGCAGATGGTGGCGAATTTTCAGCACGGCGGGGCGGCGATCAATCAGATCGCGCGGGTCAATGGCGCGAGCCTCGACGTGGTGCCGCTGTCCTTGGACAGGCCCACCGAGGATTTCACGGTCGCGCCCGCGATGGCGGAAGACGAATTCGTTGAGGCGCTGCGGGCGGGCTGGGAGGCGGTGAATCCCGAAGCCGATCTGCTTGTCGTGGGTGAGATGGGCATCGCCAACACCACCTCGGCGGCGGCACTTGTCACGGCGCTTTTGGGCGGCGGGGCGGAGTTCTGGACCGGGCGCGGCACCGGGGTGAATGACGCGGGCCTGTCACTGAAGACCGAGGTCGTGGCTGAAGGTGTCGTCCTGCATGCCGACAAGGGCGATGGGCTAGAGCAGCTGCGCCGCCTCGGAGGGCGGGAATTGGCCGCGATGGCCGGAGCTTTGGCGCGGGCGCGGGCCTTGCGCATCCCGGTGATCCTCGACGGCTTCATCTGCTGTGCCGCCGCGCTCAGCCTCGCGCGCACGGCACCCGGCGCGCTGGATCACTGCGTCGCGGGGCATCTCAGCGCGGAAAGCGGTCACCGGCGGCTCTTGGGCGCGTTGGACAAGGAGCCGCTGCTGGAGTTGAACCTGCGTCTGGGGGAGGGCTCTGGCGCGGGCTTGGCGATTGGCATCCTCAAGACCGCGCTCGCCTGTCACGCGGGCATGGCCACCTTCGCCGAAGCGGGCGTCAGCGACGCATAGGGCGGTGCTGGTGGCCCCCCGAAAGGGGCTGCCCGGTTCAGGCGCTTTCCTTGCCCTTGTCTTCGCCAAGGTTGAGAAAGGCGGTCTCCAAATCCTTTTGCAACTCCTTCGCCCGGGCCACATAGGCGGCGTTTTGCGAAGGCGGCACATCGGGCCGCCAAAGCGCCGCCAATTCGCGGACCGAGACCCGGTCATGGGCGTAGAACAGCTTTTGCGCCTCATTCGCCTCGAAATCCGAAAGTCCCATGTTTTCCAGCACATAGCGCCCGGCCCGAAGCGAGCTGTCGAACATCTCGCGCACGATGTCATTCGACCCGGCCTGATAGTGGCGGTAGACCTCCTCGCGGTCGCGCGCGCGGCTGACGATATGCAGGTTCGGGTTCTCTTTGCGCGCGTAGGAGATGAGAGAGACCGCGGATTTCGGGTCATCAAGGGCCACCACCAAGACGCTGGCGTCTTGCAGCCGCGCTTTGCGCAGGATGTCAGGCCGCGTCGGATCGCCCAGAAAGCCCTTGAAGCCAAAGCGCCGCATGACGGCGATGGTCTCGGGGTTGTGGTCCAGCACGACGGTTTGAAAACCGCTGGCTTGGACCATCCGGTTCACCATCTGGCCAAAGCGCCCGACGCCCGCGATGATCACCGGGCCGCTGCTGTCGATCTCATCGGCGATGACGGGGCCGCCGTCGTCAAGGCGTCGGCTGATCAGGTCGTGCAGGATGAAAAGCAGCGGCGTGATCAGCATGGTTAGGGCCACGACCAGCAAAAGCGTCTCGCCAATCGGGTCGGGCATGACGCCGGTGGCGAGGGAAAAGCTGACCAGCACAAAGCCAAATTCCCCGGCCTGCGCCAGCGCCAGCGTGAAAAGCCAACCGTCGCGGCCTTTGAGGCGGAAGAGGCGGCCCAGCACCATCAGGATCAGCGCTTTGACGATGATGACCAACAGCGCCATGCAGATCAGGATCAGCGGTTTTTCGAACAGCAGGGCAAAGTTGATGCCCGCCCCCACGGTGATGAAAAACAGCCCCAAGAGCAGCCCCTTAAAGGGTTCGAGGTCGGTTTCCAACTCATGGCGGAACTCGCTGCTGGCCAGCACCACGCCCGCCAGAAAGGCGCCGAGTGCGGGCGACAGGCCGACCACGGTCATCAGCGAGGAAATCCCCACCACGATCAGCAGCGCCAATGCGGTATACATCTCGCGCAGCTTGGCGAGGTGGATGTAGCGGAACACCGGACGGGTCAGGTAAATGCCCACGAGGATGATCGCGGCGACCGCGCCGATGGTGACCAGCGTAACGCCCCAGCCCGGCAGGCTTTGGACAAAGGTCTGTGCGGTATGGGCGACGTCGCCCGCGTGGCTGCCCTCGGTCCCACGATGTGCATTCTCCACCGCCTCCGGGTCGAGCGAGATTGACCCATCGGGCAAAAGCCCGCCCGGAATGCCCGTGGCCAGCAGCGGCAGGAAGGCGAGAATGGGGATCACCGCGATATCCTGCGTCAGCAGGACAGAGAAGACGGAGCGCCCGCCTTGGGTCCGCATCAGCCCCTTTTCCGAGAGGGTTTGCAACACGATGGCCGTCGAAGACAGCGCCAGCGTCAGCCCGATTGCCAGTGCCACGCGCCACGGCTGGTCGTAAGCCATGGCGATGGCCATGAGCGCCGCGGTCGACAGCAGCACTTGCAAGCCCCCCAAGCCCAGCAGACGGTGGCGCATGTCCCAGAGCGCGCGCGGCTCCAACTCCAGCCCGATCAGGAAGAGCATCATCACAACGCCGAATTCCGCGAAATGCTGCACGTCCTTCGTCTCGGACCCGACGAGGCCCAGCACCGGCCCGATCAGAATGCCCGCCGCCAGATAGCCCAGCACCGACCCCAGCCCCAATCGCGCGGCGATGGGCACGGCAATCACCGCGGCGGCCAGATAGACGGAGGCTTGGAACAGGAAACCTTCCATTGCGGTCCTCTTTCAGCGTCAGGTGGGCAGCGGCCCGTCCTGTTTCAGTTGATCCATGACAATCTGGCTATGCACCCGGCTCACGGCCTGATGGGGCAGAAGAACGTCGTGAATGAGCCTGTTCAGGCTCGGCAGATCGTCACAATAGACCCTCAGGAGGTAGTCCGCATCCCCCGTCATCGTCCAAGCGCTCACAATCTCGGGCCGGGTGGCCATGAGCCGGGCAAAGCTCGCCGAATGTTCCGGCCCGTGGGTGCCCAGATGGACCTGCACGAAGCCCTGGACGTTCAGCCCCATCCGCACCGGATCAAGCCGCGCGTGATAGCCGCGAATGTAGCCTTCGACCTCCAACCGCTGACGCCTGCGCCCGGCTTGGCTGGGGGAGAGGTTCAGTTCTTGCCCCAACTCCTGCGCCGTGAGGTGGGCGTTCTTTTGCAGCGCCGTTAGCAGCCGCCTGTCGATCTCATCGAGCATGATGCGCGATCTCCGCATGGTTTGGAGGTACTATGCGTCACTTCCGCGAAATTGACCAGTTGAATGCTGCGATACGCGCAATTCGCGCGGCGGTTGCGGCGTAGACTGGGGCAAATCCCAAAGCAGAGGAGACTGACATGGGCCCTTTCCCGCATGACGCCCCGAAATCGCAGATCACGGCAGAGAACCCCGCCGGCACCGATGGTTTCGAGTTTGTCGAATTTGCCAGCCCCGACCCACAGGCACTGCGCGATGTCTTCACCAAAATGGGCTATGTCCATGTGGCCAATCACAAGACCAAGAAGATCGAGCTTTGGCAGCAGGGTGACATCACCTATGTCCTGAACCATGACCCCGAGAGCTTTGCCGCACGCTTCGTCGAAGAGCACGGCCCCTGCGCCCCCTCGATGGGCTGGCGCGTCGTGGATGCGCAAAAGGCGCTGCAACACGCGGTGGCCAATGGGGCCGAGGAATATAAGGGCGATGGCAAGGTGCTCGACGTGCCCGCGATCATGGGCATCGGTGGCTCGCTGATCTATTTCGTCGACCAGTATTACGACACCTCGCCCTACAATTGGGAATACGACTGGATCGCCACATCCAAGCCCGAGGGCGTGGGGTTCTACTACCTAGATCACCTGACGCACAACGTTCACAAGGGCAATATGGACGTCTGGTTCAAGTTTTACGGCGACCTGTTCAACTTCCGCGAAATCCGGTTTTTTGACATTGAGGGCAAATATACGGGGCTTACCAGCCGCGCGCTGACCTCGCCCTGCGGGCGCATTCGCATCCCGATCAACGAAGACCGGGGCGAGACCGGGCAGATCGTGGCCTATCTCAAGAAGTACAACGGCGAGGGCATCCAGCATATCGCCGTCGGCGCGCGCAACATCTATGACGCCACCGATGCGATTGCCGACAATGGGCTGAAGTTCATGCCCGGGCCGCCCGAGACCTATTACAAGATGTCGAAAGAGCGGGTGACCGGCCACGAAGAGCCGCTGGACCGCATGCAGAAACACGGCATCCTGATCGACGGCGAAGGCGTGGTCGACGGGGGCGAGACGCGCATCCTATTGCAGATTTTCTCGAAAACCGTGATCGGGCCGATCTTCTTTGAGTTCATCGAACGCAAGGGCGACGATGGTTTCGGTGAGGGCAACTTCAAGGCGCTCTTTGAATCGATCGAGCAAGAGCAGATCGACAATGGTGAGCTTGAGGCCACCTAGTCAGAAGTACATCCGGGGGAGGGAAAAAGGGGCGCTGCGGCGTCCCTTTTTGTGGTGAGACCTAGTTCGGCATCTTCAGCACGACATTCCGACCCCGGCGCACATAGCGCAACTCGCTATCGCCAATGGCCGAGACGCGGCCGCCGTCGATCCGGTCGCCGACCTCAACCTTTTGATAGCGCCCGTTGCTGAGCCGAACCAGAGCGCGGCGGTTCGAGGGCTTGCCATAGACGCCGATCAGATTGACGTCGCGCAGGTTGATCGCATTCTTCACCGTGGCCTGTTTCGCCACGGAGGTTTTCGATGGAAAGCGGGGCTGCACGGCCTTGGGTGCCACGCTCGCGACCTGCGCAGGCGCAGCCCGGCGGGCGGCGCGTTTCACGATCCGGTCGAAATTGCGGGGCCGGGTATCGGGGCGGCGCGACTGGGTTGTGGCCTGTTTCGTCGCGTTTTGGATTGCCGGCGGCGTGGCGAGGGCGGCGGCAACCGCGCCGCTGGTGTCGATGGGGGCAACCTCGGGCTCAGGCGTGGCAGCGGCGAGCGCTTCCTGAGCGATTTCTTGAACGGATTTGGGCCGCAGTTGCGGGCGCAGATCGGCCAATTCGGAACGTGTCAGCCCGCCAAGCTGGGCGCGTTCGGTCGTCTCTGCCAAATCGTCGGGGCGCGGACGGGGCCGGGCCTCGGCCAAGGCGCTGTCGACCTCGGGCTCAGCCGGTTCGGCGTCTGGCCGGGTCAGAGTGGCGGGGGGCTGCACGGCGGGGCGTCCGAGGTAGACCAGATGGCCATCGGGGCTGAGCGCCCCCTGCGTCGTGGGTTTGACCAAGCCGCGCGCGTCCAGCGCAAAGCGTGTGCCCGCCGCCGCCGGAGAGCTGACCGTGCCGGGGGCCATGTCGGTGCCGAACCCATCGGCGGGCGGCAGGGCCACGGCGTCTGTCGTGCTGCTGATCGGGTCGATGCTGGTGAGGTAGAGATCGTCGATATCAATCGCCGCCGCCGGGGCCGGGGGCACGTCCGGGGCGCGGGCCCAGATGCCGGTGGTGGCATATTTGGCGTCGATCTCGGCCTCGGTCATCTCTGACAGGGGGCGCGGCTCGGGGTCGCGCAGCGCGTCGAGCACGGCACCGTCTTCGTCGGTCAGACCGGCGTCCAAGGCGGCGGTTTCGATGGCGTCAGGCGCTGCCGGTTCGGGGGGCAGCACGGCGATGTCATTCTCGATTTCAGGAGTTTCCGCAGGGGCCAAGGCTTCGGCTGTGCTGCGCGGGCTGCGGTCGCCAAAGAGCCGCGAAAGCGCGCTGCCCTCGTCGAGGAAGATCGAGGCCCAAGCCGCGACACCGGCCAAGAAGACCAAAAGCGCCGCCGTCAGGATCAGGCCAAGGAAACGCGGCTTGCCGCCGACTTCGTTCCGGCGGCGCGCGCCAAAGACGGTCATCCGCTCGGCCTCTGATGCCGGGGTGGCCGCGGCGGGGCTGGCAGGGGCCGTCCGGCGGTCTTTCGACGCTTTCGGTTTGCGGCGGCTGAGGAAGGTGCCGGTGGAGGTGGTCGCCTCGGGCGTCAGCGAGCTGCTGTCGGGCTGGGGGGCTGCGGCCTCCGTCGCGGCGGCGGCGGTGGCCGGTTCGACGGGCATCTGCGGCGCAAGCGGGGCCGCGGCGGGCGAAGGCGCGCCGACGGGCAGGGAGGCTGTGCTGGGGGCGGGCGCGGGCGTCGGTTCCGTTTTGGCGGCAGGCGGGGGCGGGGGTGTTTCCCGGCTCGCGCCGCCAAGGCTGGGCGCGTTGTCTGACCCGCCACGGCGGCTTGCAAAACCGGCGGCAGGGGCGCTGCGCGAGGGCGGTGCCGAGAAATCAACCTTGCGCGAAGGCTCGGGCTGCGGCGCGGTCTGCGTGCTGGCCGCCGCCGCGAGGGGGGCTGCGGATGCCGCAACGCTGCCCGTGGGGGCGGGCGGCGCGTCCGCCTCCGTCTCTTCCGGTTCCTCGCTTGGCGCGTGGGTCTCCAACGCGGGCAGGTCTTCTGCCAACGGCGGTGGGGTTTCCTCTGGAGTGGGGGCCAGTTCGGCCTCTGCCGGGTCTTCCGTCGCCTCCGTTTCCGCCGCAGCGTCCAAGGCGGGCAGGTCTTCGTCCAAGGGCGGTGGCGTGTCTTTGGGGGTCGGCTCCAACGTGGGGGAGGCTTCCGAAGCGCCTTCGGTCGACCCCAAATCCGGCAGGTCTTCCTCTACCGGCGGCGGGGTCTCCTCCGGCGTCGGGGCAAGCTCAGGCTCGGCGACGGGGGTCGTCTCATCCGTGTCCACGACCGGCCCTTCGGGCGCGTTCATCACGCCGGAAATTACGATGGGGGCCGTCTCAGGCTCCACGGTTTCGCCGGGTTCCAGCAGGTCCGACGCGGCTTTCGTCATGCCGAAATGCGGCGCGCCGCGATGGAAACTCTCATTGGCCGGGGCGGCGGCGAAGCTGACCGGGTGGAAACGGTGCTCCACCGCGAAGGCCTCGGCTTCGTCTAAAGTCTCGCGGGCCACGGCGGCCACATGGCTCTGCCCGCCATCGGCATGCACATCGAACACCAGATCGGAAACCGGATAGGGCGTGGCCCCCTCCAGCGCCTCTGCCGCTGCGGCACGGCGGGCGGCGGGGTCCATATCCGGCGTGTCGAGGGTGAGGTATTTGATCTGCGCGTCGGGGATCAACAGCAGGCTGCGCAGCCCGCCGGGCTCCAACGCCGTGGCGGTTTTGCGCAAGACCGCCAGTTCCGCCGCCAGATCGGCACTGTCGAGCGCCACTTCACCAACAAGCTGCCAACCGCCCGATGTGCGGTGGAGCAAACGAATGCCGTCGAACGACAGGGAGAGGGTAAAATTCGGCTTCATCGCGGTCGACTTTAGCATGGGGTCGGGCGCACTTACAGACGCGCCGCAGTCATCGCGAAGGATAGAGCAGGAGTTCGCCCAAGGGAAGGGTGCGCACCGCGCAGGTGCTTGTCAGAACCGGCCCGCGATGGGCAAATGGCGGCGCATTGATGCACGGAAAGGAACGAACATGCGACTGATGAATTGGGTGGCGCTGGCGTGGATGGCGGGGGCCGGATTGGTCTCGGCCCAGCAGGGACCGGAAGAGGGGATTATCGTCACCGGCCAAGGCAGCATCGCCGCCGCGCCCGACATGGCAACGATCACTCTGGGCGTGACCGAAGAGGCCGAAACCGCCAAGGCCGCGATGGACGGGGTGAATGCCGCCGTAAGCGCGATCCTCACCCAGCTCGACGCGCAGGGCGTCGCGGCGAAGGACCGTCAGACCAGCCGTTTCTACCTGCGCCCGGTGCATGACCGCCGCGGGAATGAAAACGGCCAGCCGCCGCGCATCACTGGCTATCAGGCGGGCAACTCCGTGACGGTCAAGGTGCGCGATCTGGACCGTTTGGGCGCGATGATGGATGCGGTGATCGATGAGGGTGCGAATGATTTCAACGGGTTGGACTTCGGACTTCAAGACCCGAAAGATGCGCTGGCCGAGGCACGCAAGGCCGCCGTTGCGGATGCCACCGAACGCGCGCGGCAGTTGGCCGAGGCGGCTGGGGTGAAGCTTGGCACGCTGATCCGCATGACCGAAAACTCCCACGCGCAACCCAAGATGTTCGAATCCGCCCGTATGGGGATGGCGATGGACAGCGCCGTGGCCGAAGGCGAGGTTGAGGTGCGGGCGCAGGTGTCGATGACCTTTGCGATTGCGCCGGGGCAGTAAGGTGCCGCAGATGGAAAACCCCCGCCGAGGTGATCGGCGGGGGAAGGTGGTTTAGCTGGTCGCCTTGGCCAGTGCCTGATCGAGATCGGCGATCAGATCGTCGGCGTCCTCGGTCCCGATGGAGATGCGCACGACGCCCGGACCGGCCCCTGCCGCTTCTTGCTGCTCTGCCGTCAGCTGTCGGTGCGTTGTGGAGGCCGAGTGAATGATCAGCGAGCGCGTATCGCCCAAGTTCGCCACATGGCTAAAGATCTCAAGGCTGTTGACCAGTTTCACACAGGCGTCATAGCCGCCCTTGACTGCAAAGGTGAAAAGCCCGCCCGCGCCCTTGGGGCAGACCTTTTGCATCCGCTCGTGATAGGGCGAGGATTTCAGCCCGGCATAGGTGACATAGTCAACCCGGTCGTCCTGTTCGAGCCATTCGGCCACCTTCACCGCGTTTTGCACATGCCGCTCCATGCGCAGCGACAGGGTCTCGATCCCCATGAGCGTGTAATGCGCCGCCTGCGGGTTCATCGTCATCCCCAAGTCGCGCAGCCCGATGGCGATGCCGTGGAAGGTAAAGGCCATGGGGCCGAAGGTCTCATGGAACTTCATGCCGTGATAGGCTTCCTCAGGCTGGCTGAGAGAGGGGAATTTGTCATTGGCAGACCAGTCGAACTTGCCCGAATCCACCACGCAGCCGCCCATAACGGTGCCATTGCCGGTGAGGTATTTGGTGGTGGAATGCACCACCAGCGTCGCGCCATGCTCAATCGGGCGGCAGAGGTAGGGGGTGGCGCTTGTGTTGTCGATGATCAACGGAATGCCCGCCGCATCGGCTACATCCGCGATGGCGCGCACATCCATGATATAGCCGCCGGGGTTTGCGATGGCCTCACCAAAGACCGCGCGGGTGTCGTCGTCGATCGCATCGGCCACGGCCTGCGGATCGTCGAAGTCGACGAATTTGCAGGACCAGCCGAACCGCTTGATCGTATGGCTGAACTGGGTGACCGTGCCGCCGTAGAGACGGGTGGAGGCGACGATATTCTTGCCCGGTCCCATCAGCGGGAAAAGCGCCATGATCTGCGCCGCGTGACCCGAGGAGCAGCAGACCGCGCCCACACCGCCTTCGAGCGTGGCGATACGCTCTTGCAGGACCGCGTTGGTCGGGTTGGTCAGGCGCGAATAGATATAGCCGACTTCCTCAAGGTTGAACAAAGCCGCCGCGTGATCGGCATCGCGAAAGACATAGGCTGTGGTCTGATAGATCGGCGTCTGCCGCGCGCCGGTGGCCGGGTCGGGGTTGGCGCCTGCGTGGATTTGCAGCGTGTCGAAATGTGGGGTGGGGCTATCGGCCATTGGTCTGTCCTCTCAGAAAATGGTTCTCGCGCAGCCTAGGCGCAAAGACCCGTCCAGACAACGGGGCAGGCGGGGCTCAGCGCATCCAGAAACCGTTTGATTTGATCCGGTTGCGGATGGCCTGTTCCCGGCGGGGCAGGTTGTCTTGATCGAAAAGCGCGCGCACCTTGGCCCCGCGGCCCTGATAGACCATCCGCTTGATCGCATCGCGCTGCTTGAGCAGCTTTTTCATTCGGTTGGGGGCGGTGATGGCCTCTAGCACCTCGATCGCATGATCGCTCTCTCGCGCGTAGAGCAGGGGCAGAAAGCGATAGTGGCAGGAGACCGTACCATCCAACAGACCAGCGGGCAGGGTGTCCCGCCCGCCGCCAAGGGCGTGGATCACCAGCGGCAGCACGATTTGGTCGAGCCAAGGATCAAAGCTCTGCGCGCAAAGCTCGACCGGAGGGTCGTCGCGTACCGCCAGGGCGTAGCGCAGAAAGAGATCGCCGAATTCCTTCGGGCAGCGGTAGTAAAAGAACCCGGCGTTAAAATACAGATAACGCCGCCAATGTTCATCCGGTTGGCTTAGGTCGAGGCTGCTGGCGAAGTCGAGGCCGAACTTGTCGTAAAGCGACTTCCACAATGCGCTATAGCCCGGCCCGTATAGCTGCGGCCTGGGCCATGTGCCCTCGCGTTTGAGAGAGGCTGAGGGGCGGTCAAAATCAAACGGCACCGCCGACAGATCGCCGGTGATCAGCGTATCGGTGTCAAAGAAAACAAAGGGTTCGCCCGCGGGCAGGGCGCTGAGCATCTCGATCTTATTGCCATTGGGGTAGGCGCTGCCGAAATGCTGATTGTCAAAGGGGACGAACTCCGCCCCAAGCTCGCTCAGCGCCTCGCGCAGCGCGCTGTCGGTGATGCGCGGATCACGATCCCAAAGCGGGCCGGGCTGCGGCTCGGCGATCAGCAGGCGGCCTTGGAACTCCGGGCAGGAATGGCGCAGGGAGGCGGCGAAGAGCAGCGCCTCATAGGCCAGCCGCCCCTCTTGGCCCACGATGACGACGTTGAAAATTTGCGGGATACGCGAATTGCGTGTCATACTTAACTGCGGCCTTTGGTTTTCGGCCAGTATAGGGGTAGGGCTCTGTCGGCAAAAGCCAGCAATTTGAGCGGCCTGCGAAAGGGGTTCGAATGTTCGATTTTGTCTTTGCCGTGATCGCGATCAGCCTTGGCGGCCCCTCTACGCCTTCGGACGGGGTAGGCCGACCGGATGCGCCGATGACGGTGCAGGCTCCGGCACGCCCTGCGGCCCCCGCCAGCCCGGCAGCGCCCCCGGCGCCGGCTGCCCCGCCGCCTGCATTCTACATGGATGCCGTGCCCTCCGGCTTGGTCGCCGAAGACCAGACACCCACGGGCCGTTTCACCACCGCCGCAGAGGTGCGGCCTATTCTGAACGCCACCCGCGGGAATTGGATCGCCGTGCGGGAGTATGATGGGCGAGACTTGCTCTATGTGACCCAACTGTGGAGCTGGCGCTGCGGGCTGGCCGCTATGGCAATCGCGGTGAACGACGCGCCGATGCGGAATCTGCCGATGCCGCCCTGTCACGATTTATTGCCGACGCCGAATGCGATTCTGGAGGGGGACCCGCAGCCTTATCTGACGTTTGATCTCGGGGCGGTTCAAAGGGTTCGGGTTCAACTGGTTTACGACGATCTGGGAATGGCGCTTGAGGGTTTTTTGCGGAGCGATGTGTTGATCCCGTGATGGCCATCGGGCCCGACATTGATTGGTCGCCACGAGCGCGCCTTAACTGCGCATACGAACTATCGCGAGGGGGGAGAAAGTGGTGGGCGACCCTGGAATCGAACCAGGCGTGCGTCTCCGCGAGGGAGTTACAGTCCCCTGCCACACCTTGCGGCCTGTCGCCCACTTTGTCCCGGTGCATTGCACCTGACGTGGGGGCGTGATTACAAGCGAGCCAAAGAAGCGTCAAGGCGAATTCCTGAGAAATCTTGGGGAAATCGCACGAAAGGATAAAGAGATGAAGAAACCCAAATGGGTCGTGCAAAAAGAGCAGGACAAGAAGGCCGAAGCGGCGCAGACGGTCTGGCTGTTCGGCCTGCATGCGGTGCGCGATGCGCTGATGAACCCGCGCCGTGAAAAATTGCAGTTGATGGTCACGCCGAACGCGCAGGCGAAGCTGGAAGAGGCCATCGTTGAGGCGGGAATCACGCCGCAGGTCGTGGACCCGCGCAAGTTCCGCCCGCCGCTCGATCCGAACTCGGTCCACCAAGGTGCCGTTCTGGAGGTGAAGCCGCTGAACTGGGGCCGATTGGAAGATGTGGCCATCGGTGATTCCGCGCCGCGGCTTTTGCTGCTCGACCGGGTGACCGATCCGCATAACGTCGGTGCGATCCTACGCTCTGCCGAAGTGCTTGGCGCCTCGGCGGTCATCGGCACCAAACATCATTCCGCGCCCGAGACCGGGGCGCTGGCCAAAACCGCCAGCGGTGCGCTGGAGCGCCAGCCCTATCTGAGGGTCCGCAACCTTGCCGATGCCATCCGGGCCTTGCAGGAGATGGGCTATCTGGTGCTGGGGCTTGATGGCGAGGCGACGCAGACCATCGAGGAAGCCGTCGAAGGCCGCCGTGACCGCCCTGTGGCGCTTGTTCTGGGGGCCGAGGGGCCGGGGCTGCGGGAGAAGACCCGCGAGACCGTAGACGCGCTGGTGCGGATTGATGCGGCGGGCGGTTTCGGCTCGCTCAACGTCTCCAACGCGGCGGCTATCGCGCTTTATGCCAGCCGGGTTGGCGGCTGAGAATCGGCAAGAACTGGCTCAAATTCGAACAGGGGGCAGGGCGGCTGGGCCCGGCCCCTTTGAAAACGGCTAAGGCTTCCTAAATTTAAAGGTGACCGCAGGCCCGGAACGCCTGCCGGCCACCTACTGTCCCTCGTTCCGTACCTTACGCCCCGTGTTCGTCATGGGGCGTTTTTTTATGTAGGGCTAGATACACAAAAGCCGCCCCGAAGGGCGGCTTTGCGTTTCCTACGGGGTGGTAGGATCAACCTGGAGCGGGCGAGGCGATTCGAACGCCCGACCCTAACCTTGGCAAGGTTATGCTCTACCCCTGAGCTACGCCCGCATCCGGTTGGTGAGGGGGGAATACCCATTCCCGCAGGGGGCTGCAAGGGGGAAATGTAGCGATCTGAGCGTCGCGCGGCAATTTTTTTCGGGAAGGTTTTGGGGGCGGAAAACACAAAGGGCCGCATCCGAAGATGCGACCCTGTGAAGTCCAGATGGAGCGGGCGAGGCGATTCGAACGCCCGACCCTAACCTTGGCAAGGTTATGCTCTACCCCTGAGCTACGCCCGCTTACCGTCTGGTGAGGGCGAGATACCTATTGGGGCGGGGGGCTTCAAGAGGGAAATGTGGTTTTTGGTGGAAAAATTTGCGTAAGGCGGGGGCTCTGCCCCCGGACCCCCGAGGGTATTTGAGAAAGGATGAAGTTGGAGGGGGGGGGCGGCTGTCAGAGGAGTGGGGGCAAAAGAAAAGGCCCCGCGGGAGAGCGGGGCCTTTGTGGTTTGGGTCAGCTTAGTGGCTGTGCTGCTTGTCCCAGTCTTCCTGTTTCGGAAGCTGCTCGAACGTGTGTTCGGGCGGCGGGCTGGGCAGGGTCCATTCCAGCGTATCTGCGAATTCGTTCCACGGGTTGTTTGCTGTGGAGCGCGCGCCGCGGGTCAGCGTGTAGGCCATCACCCCGAAGAAGAAGAGGAAGGAGGCGAAGCTGAGGAAGGCGCCGATCGAGGACCACTGGTTCCAGTAGGCAAATGCCTCCGGGTAGTCGATGTAGCGGCGCGGCATGCCCTGACGGCCCAGGAAGTGCTGCGGGAAGAAGGTCAGGTTGGCACCGATGAACATCGCCCAGAAGTGCAGCTTGCCGGCCCATTCGGGGTACATGCGGCCCGTCATCTTGGGCAGGTAGAAGTAGATGCCCGCGAAGATGGCGAAGACGGCGCCGAGCGACATCACGTAGTGGAAGTGCGCCACGACGTAGTAGGTGTCGTGATAGGCGCGGTCCACAGCGGCCTGGCTCAGCACGATGCCGGTGACGCCACCGACGGTGAAGAGGAACAGGAAGCCGAAGGCCCAGAGCATCGGTGTTTTGAACTCAATTGAGCCGCCCCACATGGTGGCGATCCAGCTAAACACCTTCACACCCGTCGGCACCGCGATGACCATGGTGGCCAGCATGAAGTAGGCCTGTTGGTTCAGGGTCATGCCCACGGTGTACATGTGGTGCGCCCAGACGACGAAGCCCAGAGCACCGATCGCGATGATCGCCCAGACCATCGGCAGGTAGCCGAAGACCGGTTTGCGCGAGAAGGTCGCGATGACGTGGGAGATGATGCCGAAGCCGGGCAGGATGATGATGTAGACTTCGGGGTGGCCGAAGAACCACAGGATGTGCTGGTAGAGGATCGGGTCACCGCCGCCTGCGGGGTCGAAGAAGGCGAAGCCGAAGTTGCGGTCCATCAAGAGCATGGTGATCGCGCCCGCCAAAACCGGCAGGGACAGGAGGATCAGCCAGCTTGTGACGAAGATCGACCACGCGAAGAGCGGCACTTTGAACAGCGTCATGCCGGGGGCACGCATGTTCAGGAAGGTGGTGATCATGTTGATCGCGCCGAGGATCGAGGAGGCACCGGAGACGTGCACCGCGAAGATCGCGAAGTCCATCGACATGCCCGCTTCGCGGACCGAAAGCGGCGGGTAGAGCACCCAGCCCACGCCGGAGCCGAGCTGGCCGTTGCCGCCGGGTGTCAGCAGCGAGCAGACCGCAAGCGTGGTGCCCGCGACATAGAGCCAGAAGCTGAGGTTGTTCATCCGCGGGAAGGCCATGTCCGGCGCGCCGATTTGCAGCGGCATGAAGTAGTTGCCGAAACCGCCGAAGAGCGCGGGAATCACGACGAAGAACATCATCAGGATGCCGTGGCCGGTGATCAGCACGTTCCACAGGTGGCCGTTTGGCGTACAGGCGGCAGAGCTATCCGCAATGAAACGCGCGCCTTCCATACACATGTATTGAACGCCCGGATCCATGAGCTCAAGGCGCATGTAGACGGTGAATGCCACCGAAATAAGACCGACCAAGGCCGAGACGATAAGGTACAGAATACCGATATCTTTGTGGTTGGTGGACATGAACCACCGGGTAAAGAACCCCCGGTCGTCGTGATGATCTTGGCCGTGAATGGCTGCGTCTGCCATGCGGTGCCTCCTGCAAATGAATTGGACACATGGCGCCATAGGCGGCACATGCGGTGTCGCGCCCGTTTTAGAGCGACCGTCTCGCGGGGGCAATGGGCGCGATGGTCGCAGGGTGGGTATTTTTTGCGCTGTGGCGATCGCCGTAAAATGCGGCCTTTGGGGCGCTTGGCGCGTGCTTTGCTGCTGTTAGGGGGTGATGTCGCAACTGCCGGTGGGGTCGCTGGCAAAGACCTCATCAAAGGTGGCGCGCAGGGCCAGATCGACATCGTCCATCGTGACGGGCAGGCCCAGATCGACCAGCGAGGTCACGCCGTGGTTCGTGATGCCGCAGGGAACGATGCCGCCAAAATGGCTGAGGTCCGGCTCCACATTGATGCTGATGCCGTGGAAGCTGACCCATTTGCGCAGCCTGATTCCAATGGCGGCGATCTTGTCTTCGGCGGGGCTGCCATCGGGCTGGGCGGGTTTCTCGGGCCGTTGCACCCAAACGCCGACGCGACCGGGGCGGATTTCGCCGCGCAGGTTGAATTGATCCAACGTGGCGATGACCCAATTTTCGAGCTGGCGCACGAAACAGCGCACATCGCGTCCCCGAGCGGCGACGTTGAGCATCACATAGGCCACACGCTGGCCCGGCCCGTGGTAGGTATACTGCCCACCGCGCCGGGTGGGGTAGACGGGAAAGCGGTCGGGCTCTGTCAGGTCTTCCACCCGCGCCGAGGTTCCGGCGGTGTAGAGCGGGGGATGTTCGACCAGCCAGATGCATTCCTCGGCCTCACCGGCGGCGATGGCGGTGGCACGCGCCTCCATCCACGCCTCGGCGCTGCGGTAATCGGTCAAGCCGTCGGTGATGATCCATTCAACCATGGGGATGCCTTAGCAAGACCCGCGCCGCACCGCCAGAGGCACAGTGTCAGGCGGCGGCGTCGCGTTCCTCCAAGACCTTGCGCAGGATTTGGGCATAGTTTTCTGCCCCCTGCGCCCCGGTGATCAGGTATTTGCCCTCGAAGATCATCGACGGCACGCCGGAGATGCCGCGCGAAGTCCAGAATTGCTGCGCTTCGCGCGTCTGTTCGGCAAAACTGCCGCTGCGGAGCACTTCGAGCGCTTCATCCCGGTCCAATCCGACGGAAGCGGCAACATCGGCGAGCACATCAGTGTCGTTCACATTGCGCCCTTGGGTGAAATGCGCGTCAAAAAGGGCCATCTTCAGCGGGTGTTGCAGCCCTTGGGCCTGCGCCCATGTCAGCAGTTGATGCGCGGCAAAGGTGTTTTGCATCCGCGTGTCGTCGGAAAAGTTGAAGGTAAAGCCCAAGTCTCGGCCCATCTGCGTTAGCCGTTTGCGATTTTCGACCGATTGGGCAGGGGTGGAGCCGTATTTCTCGGCCAGATGTTCGGCCATGTTCTGGCCTTCTGCTGGCATCTGCGGGTTCAACTCAAAGGGGTGCCAACGCACGTAGGCGCCGACGCCAACCGCGCCGAGTGCTTGCTCAAGTTGTTTGTAGCCCACGATACACCAAGGGCACATCACATCCGATACGATGTCGATTTGTACGGTGGCGGTATCTGCGGGGGTGGCGGTGTCTGCGGGCATGGCGTGTTCCTTCTTGCTTGCGTCACAGATGGCCCGCCGAACGCGCGCTTTCAACGGCTGAGCCGTCAGATTGTAGGGCGGTAAGGGGATTGTGATCGGGGGTGCGGCTGCGGAAAATCGAGGGCTGAACCCGCTTTCTGAAACGCATTGAAAAAATTTGCAGATTGCCTCTTCACAAGCCCTTGGTCTTTGGCTAAACCCCGCCCACCAACCATGGCGTGCGGTCGTGGCGGAATGGTAGACGCGCAGCGTTGAGGTCGCTGTGGGGTAACACCCGTGAGAGTTCGAGTCTCTCCGACCGCACCACCATGCTTTGCAATGCAAAGCGATGGTCGGACCCCCTGAAAGAAAAATCCTTTTTACCCTCGTCTCGGGGCGTGGTCAGCCTACAGTCTTGCTACGCGGTATCTTGCCGATTCCGCGCGTGACACCTGCGCGGGGCGGGGCAGACCGTTCTCATCGCGCGATTCCACCGGCAGAGTGTTTGCAGCCAAGGCGGCAATGCCGTTTAACGGTTGCTAAGAATAAGGCCCGTTTGGGCGGGCAAAGGAGAACCGGCGCGAAAACCGGGGTGACGAACGCAAGGAGGGTAGCGCGTGGCGCAACAAGGGCAGACTCAAGGGGCGGCGCTTTGTCTCGCTCTTGGACTACTTCTTGGCGGGGGGGCTGCGGCACAGGCGGCGGAACTGGCCATCACTGGCATCGCAGCGGATTCGGACCTCTATGCCACCCTGCGCGATGGGTCCTTGTTGGCCGAGCAGACCGATGAGGATGCCGAGCCTGCCACGCCGCAGGAATTGGTCGCCGCGGCGCAGGCCGATTACGGGCGGCTTTTGGCGCTGCTTTACGACAACGGGTATTTCGGGCCGACGCTCAAGATCACCTTGGATGGCGTCGATGCCGCCGCGATTCCTCCTGTGCAACCGCCGCGCCGCATCGACCGGGCCGTGATCACGGTAGACCCGGGGCCGAAGTTCCGCTTTGGCGCGACCCGCATCGCGCCCATAGCCCCGGGCACCGAGTTGCCGGACGGATTTGCCGCGGGGGAGACCGCGAGCCTTGGCGTGCTGAAGGAAACCGTCTCGGCCGGGGTCAGCGGTTGGCGTGACGTGGGCCACGCGAAAGCGGCATTGGCAGATCAAGATCTTGTGGCCAAACACCGCGAACGCCAGATCGACGCTGCCCTGCGGCTGGCCCCGGGGCCAAAGCTGCGCTTTGGCGCGCTGACTGTGACCGGCAACGAAGACGTGCGCACCGCGCGGCTGATCGAAATCGCAGGGCTGCCACAGGGGGAGGTCTTCTCGCCCGAAGAGTTGGAGCTGGCTACTGAACGGCTGCGCCGCACCGGCGCGTTCGACGCTGTGGCGCTCATCGAAGCGGATCGCATTGGCCCCAACGACACGCTGCCCATCACCGCGCAGGTGACCGAAGCGCCCAAGCGGCGCTTTGGCTTCGGTGCGGAACTGTCCTCGCTAGAAGGGCTGACGCTGAGCACTTTCTGGCTGCACCGCAATCTGTTGGGCGGGGCCGAACGTCTGCGCCTCTCGGCTGAGATCGAAGGCATCGGCGGCAATTCGGGGGGGGAGGACTATACGCTCTCTGCCCGGTTCGAACGTCCGGCGACCTTTAACGAAGATACCGATTTCTACGCGCTGGCCACGTTGGAACAGCTTGATGAGGTGAATTACTTCTCCCGCCAGTTGGATCTGGAGGCGGGGATCGAGCGGATTGCCAACCAGAACCGCACCTATTCCGCGGGTCTCGGCCTGCGCGTGGCTGAGACCGAGGATGCCTTCGGCACCAACCAATATACCCTGCTGACCCTGCCGCTGGGGGCGGAGTTCGACTACCGCGACAATGAGTTGGACGCGACCGATGGCTATTACATCGACGCCAGCATCACGCCTTTTGTGGCGCTCTCGGGCTCAGAAAGCGGGCTGCGGACCTATCTGGATGCACGCTACTACCGCAGCTTCGGGTCCGAACGCCCCGTGACACTGGCCTTCCGGGGGCAGCTTGGTTCGGTCGCGGGGCCGGACCTGTCGGAAGCCCCGGCGGATTACCTCTTTTACTCCGGCGGGGGCGGCAGCGTCCGCGGACAACCCTATCAAACGCTTGGGGTTGAGCTGCCGAGCGGCGACACCGTGGGCGGGCGCAGCTTTGTCGGGCTCTCGGCAGAGGCGCGCGTGGCCCTGACCGAAAAGATCGGCGTCGTGGGCTTTGCCGATGCGGGCTATATCGGGTCGGAGGAATTCTACGACGGATCAGGCACTTGGCACTCCGGCGCAGGTCTGGGGCTGCGCTATGCTACGGGCATCGGGCCGATCCGGCTGGACGTGGCCGTGCCCACATCGGGGCCAGAAGTGGATGAAGATTTCCAAGTCTATATCGGGATTGGACAGGCGTTTTAATGCGACAGTTTTTGCAGATCCTCACCGCCAGCCTTGTCTATCTGGCATGCCTCACAGCGGCTGCCGCACAGGATGACGACAAGGGCTTTCTCACCCGGACCATTCAAGACGCGCTGAGCGGCGCGGGCCGCACCGTCAGCATCGACGGATTCGCAGGGGCGCTGAGTTCGGAGGCCTCCTTTGACCGGATGACGATTGCGGATGACGATGGCATCTGGCTGACGCTTGACGATGTGGTGCTGGATTGGAACCGTTCGGCCCTGCTGCGCGGACGGCTTGAGGTCGAGCAACTCACCGCCGGGCGGCTCGATGTCGAGCGTCTGCCGGCCAGCAATGAAGTCGATCTGCCCGATGCCGAGGCCAAACCCTTTTCCTTGCCCGATCTGCCTGTCTCCATCGAAATTGCGGATTTCTCGGTGGATGAGATCAATTTGGGCGAGCCGATCTTGGGCGAGGCGGCGCAGCTTTCGGTAAGCGCCAATGCACGGCTGACCGATACGGTCGGCATCGTCGATTTTCAGGCCCGCCGCACTGATGGCAAACGGGGCGAGTTCGACATTCAGGCCGATTTTGACCGCACCGAAAATGTGCTGGACCTGTTGTTGAACCTGACCGAAGACCCCGAAGGCATCGCGTCGAAACTGCTGAACCTGCCGGGGCAGCCTTCGGTGCAGATGACCGTCGAAGGCGCAGGGCCGCTGGATGATTTCGCGACCGATGTGACCATCGCCACCGATGGGCAAGAGCGTTTGGCGGGGCAGGTGACCCTTGGCACGCAGGCCCCACGCCGCGCCAGCGATACACCGGACCGCCGCATTCAAGCCGATATCGGCGGCGACATCACTGCGCTGCTCGCCCCGCGCTACCGCGACTTCTTCGGCGAGGACGTGCGGCTTGCGCTGGATGCGCTGCTGGAAAGCAACGGTGCGGTAGAGGTCAGCAGCTTTGCCCTTGCCGCGAATTCCGTCGATCTGCAGGGGCAGGTCACGTTGAACCAAGAGAAATGGCCGACGCTGATCGACATCTCAGGCCGGATCGCAAACCCCGATGGCACCTCGACCCTTCTGCCGATCTCGGGTGAGGGCACACGGGTCGAAGCCGTGACCCTGCGGGTGGATTACGATGCCGCCGATGGCGACCGTTTCGACAGCGCATTCGACATCACCGGGCTGGACACGGGCGCGCTGCAAATCGCGCAGACCCAACTGGCGCTCGACGGTATTCTCGAAGGCAACCTTGGCAGTCTGGGGCAATTCCTCGGCGATGTGACCTTTGCAACCGAGGGGCTGACGCTGACCGATCCGGCAAGTGCCGAGGCCATCGGCGATGCGATCACCGGCAGCGCCGAGATCCGCTTTGTCGAAGGTGAACCGATTGAGATCAACGGGCTGACCCTATCGGGCGAAGACTATGGCCTCACCGGCGAAGCCGCGATCGACGGGGTCGACACTGGGCTGCTCACCCAGTTGAAGATGACGCTCGAAGCCCAAGATATCAGCCGCTTTTCCGCGCTGGCGGGCCGCGATATCGCGGGGGCCACGGCGCTGGCGCTGAACGGCACGGTCACACCTTTGGGCGGCATGTTCGATCTGGCGTTTGCTGGGGGGACCGATGACCTTGAGATCGGGATCGAACAGGCCGATGCGGTTCTCGCGGGGCGGACCAGCCTTAGCATGGTGGCGAAACGCAACGAGACGGGGACTTTCCTGCGCGATCTTGAGTTAAAGAACGATGCGCTGGACCTGACCGGCGATGTAGAACTGCGGAGCGAAGGCAGCCGCGCGGCCTTGGACTTCACGCTCGCCGATGTTGGGTTGGTGCTGCCGCAATACGAAGGTCCCATCGCGGTCAAGGCCACAGCGGTGCAAGAGCCGCGCGGCTGGGTTGTCGACGCGGTCACCGATGGCCCCTATGACGCGGCGCTGACCGTCTCGGGCTTGGCCACGGGCGAGGATGCGCAGATCGACTTCACCGCCGATATCCCCAGGATCGAAGATTTCCTGCCCGAGGCGGATATCACCGGCCCGGTCACCGCCAAGGGCGCATTGCGCCAGACGCCGCAGGGGTGGGAAATCGACACCGAAGCCAGCGGCCCGTTGGAGGCGCAGGCCTCGGTCGAAGGGTTGGTCACGCCGCGCGTCGATGTGGCCTTTGACCTGTCGCTGCCCGATATCCAATCCCTCGTCCCGCAGATCAACGGCGGGGTCGCGGCCAGCGGCACGCTGGAGCAGACCGAACAGGGGGTTGTCGTCGATACCATTGCAAACGGCCCCTACGACAGCCGCGTCGCGGTCGAAGGCTTGGCGACGGGGCCTGACATGGCGCTGCGCTTTGACCTGACCTTGCCGGATGTCAGCCCGCTGGCCCCCGGGGTGAACGGGCCGCTGGCGGCGCAAGGCACGGTGCGGCAGCAGGAGAGCGGCATTGCCGTGGATGTCGCCGCGAGTGGCCCCTATGGCAGCAGCGCCGTGGTTGAGGGGCTGGCCACCGGCCCGAATATGGCGCTCAGCTTTGACCTCTCAGTGCCCGACGTCAGCCCCCTCGCACCCGGTGTGAACGGCCCGCTTTCGGCCACGGGCGACATCCGTCAGACCGATGACGGAATCGCCGTGGATGTCAGCGCCGATGGTCCCTATGGCAGCAGCGCCATGGTCGAAGGGCTGGTGACCGGAGAGGTCTCTCTGCGGTTCGACGTCTCGGTGCCCAACGTGAACCCGCTGGTGCCCAGCGTCTCAGGCTCTTTCGCGGCCAACGGCGTGGCGCGTCAGACCGAAAACGGCGTGGTCCTCGATGCCAGCGCCAGCGGCCCCTACGGCGCGCGGGCGACGGTCGAAGGTTTGGTCACCGGCCCCAATGCGGCTGTCGATTTCCAGTTGAACATGCCCGACATCGGCGCCTTGGTGGAGCAAGTGAACGGCCCGCTCAGCGTCGCAGGCTCGGCCCGGCGCGAGGGGGAGGCCTGGCGCATCGACACCAGTGCCAATGGCCCCGCAGGCACGCAGGCGACTGTGGCAGGGCTGGTGAACCCCGATGGGACGCTGAACCTCGATATCGCGGGCAATGCGCCGCTGGGGTTGTCGCGTCCCTTCCTCGCCCCGCGCAATTTGCAAGGCCAAGCGCGGTTCGATTTGCAGATCAACGGACCGGCGGCGCTGTCGTCGGTCAGCGGGCGCATCACCACCAGCGGCGCGACCTTCACCGCGCCGAACCTGCGGGTGGCGCTGCGGGGGATCGACGCGGATGTTCAGCTTGGGGGCAATCGGGCGCAGCTCAATGTGACCGGTCAGGCCGTCGATGGCGGAGAGCTGCGCGTGGCGGGGGCGATCACCCTGACACCGGCGCTGCCTGCGGATATCAGCGTCACCCTGCGCAACCTCGTCTATGCGGACCCGAGCCTTTATAGCACCACGTTGAACGGTGATTTGCGGCTTGCCGGGCCGTTGAGCGGGGGGGCGCAGATTACCGGGGTGATCAACGCGGGCGAGACGAATATTCAGGTGCCCGCGACGGGGCTGACCTCGATCGGGGACATCCCGCAGATCACCCAAGTCAACGCGCCTGCCGATGTGCTGGCGACCCGCCGCAAGGCCGGTTTGGAGGGCGCGGATGCCGGGGATGACCCTACTGAGGATGCCTCCGGCCCCGGTTTCGGACTGGACCTGCAACTCAACGCGCCGAACCGGATTTACGTCCGGGGCCGCGGGCTGGATGCGGAACTGGGCGGCGCGCTGAACCTCAGCGGCACCACCAACCGCATCATCTCGGCCGGGCGGTTCGAGTTGATCCGCGGGCGGCTCGATATCTTGGGCAAACGCTTCTTGCTCGACGAAGGGTCGATCCAGTTTCAGGGCGATTTCATCCCCTATATCCGGTTCGTCACCTCGACCGATACCGAAGCGGGGGAGGTGCGTGTCATCGTGAGCGGCCCGGCGAATGAGCCTGAGGTCACTTTCGAATCCACCCCCGCCGCGCCGCAGGACGAGGTGCTGTCGCAGCTGCTCTTTGGGCGCAACATCTCGGAAATCTCGGCCTTTCAGGCGCTGCAATTGGCCAGTGCAGTGGCGACCCTCGCAGGCCGCGGCGGCGACGGGGTGATCGGCAACCTGCGTGAGGGCTTCGGCCTCGACGATCTGGATGTGACCACCACGGAGGATGGCGAGACTGCGCTGCGGCTGGGGAAATACCTGACCGACAACATCTATACCGATGTGACGGCGGCTTCGGATGGCACGGGGGAGGTGTCGCTCAACCTCGATATCACCGAAAGCCTGACGGCCAAGGGCACACTTGGCTCGGACGGCGACAGCAGCATCGGCATCTTCTTCGAGCGGGACTATTAATTGAAAGGGGCGCCTTACGGGGCGCCCTTTTTCTTATCTGTCGTCGCGGGGGGTGAAGTGGCCGTAACGGCCTTGGTCGAACATCAAGCCCGCCGCCCCATCCTCGCGCAAAGCGACCTGTTGCACATGGCCCAAGATCAGCGAATGATCGCCCGCCGGATGCACGGCATAGGTCGCGCAGTGAAACCGGGCGAGGCAGCCTGCGAAAGTGGGCACACCGGCGGCGTCCTCCGTCCAATCGAAACCAGAGAAATCATGGCCTTGGCTTGCGAAACGCTGGGCCAAACCCTCTTGATCCGCGCCCAAAACGTGAATGCAAAAGGACGCCGCCGAGGTGAAACTGTCGTGCCGTTTGGAAGAGATCGCAGGCGACCACAGCACCAAAGGCGGGTCGAGCGAGACCGAGGCAAAGGAATTCGCAGTCATCCCCAAGGGGCCTTGGGCAGTTTTCACGGTCACCACGGTCACGCCGGTGCCGAAACGCCCGAAGGCACGGCGCAGCGCCGGGGCATCGCCGCTGTCGGGCGAGAAGGGGATCAGATCATCACTCATAGCGACAAGCGGTGCCATGTGGCGGCTGATTTGTCCAGCGGTGCCGGGGCGTTGCGCATCGGCCCCCGTGCGCGGATTTTCGCGCCCGCGGTTGGGCCGAGGAACCGCTGCCAAGGCCCGGCGTTGGGCCAGCGATGAGAGGCATCATCGGCCCCAACCGGTGTCGATGCTGGCTGTCTGAAAGGGGCGGCGCAGGAGGTCTGCGCCGTCTGTCCAAGGCACCCGAATGCCGTTCACAGCAGAAAAGGCGCGTCTCGTCGCGCCGGAAAGTGACAAAGATGATGCATGCAAGCAAACTCACCCTCGGCGCGGCCCTTCTGAGCGCCACCGCCTTCGGCTCCACCGCGATGGCCGATGACAATGAGACCGTCGACCACGTCGAGATCGGCTCCCTGTCTTGCGATGTGGGCGAGGGCACTGGCTTCGTTTTCGGCTCCGCCCGTGAGCTGACCTGCACCTTCAACCCCATCCAAGAAGGTCTCGAAGATGAGACCTATGTGGGCGAGATCAACCGCTGGGGCGTCGATATCGGCAAAACCGAGAACGGCCAGATGTCATGGCTGGTGCTGGCCCCGACCGAGCAGGAATATTCCGAAGGCGGGCTGAACGGTAGCTACAAAGGCGTTTCCGCCGAGGCGACCGTCGGTGTCGGCGCGGGGGCCAACCTGATGACGGGTGGTTCCGAGAACACATTGGCGCTTCAGCCGCTGAGCGTGAATACCCAGAGCGGCGTGAACTTTGCCGTGGGCGTGGGTGAGATCAACCTTCAGCGCGTCGAAGGCTAAACCCGCGCGAAAACGTTTGAAATGATGATCTGGGCCGTCCCTTGGGGGCGGCCCATTTCTATGTGAGAGGCGTCAGAGCTTGGTCAGCCGGTCCCCACGGCGAACGGTGCCGTCCTGCACGATTTTGCACAGAACGCCGCGCAATCGATGCGGGCGGTTTTCCTTTCGGTTGATCCACCGCAGGCTGTCTTGGCCATAGCGATCGCGCCATTTGATGCAGCCGGTGTTGAACTTGTCGCTCACCTCCAGCACTGCAGACCCGGCTTGAAGGCGCGTGCCGACGGGCAGGTTCTCATGGCCAAGGTCCATGTCCACGATCATCGTATCGCCGGGGTGCGGCGTGTTTGCCCGGTCGCGCCAGCAGAGGTCCATCACGCGTTTGGGCAGGATGGAGACCTGTATCCGCGGATCGGGGCTGCCGTCGGGCAGGGTTAGCCAAGGTTTCTCGGTCCAACGTTCGCCAAGGATGCCTTGGGCCACGGTCAGATCCAGTTCATCACGGAAATCCCGCTCCCCGTAATCGGGGCGAAAGCAAAGTTCTTCGATCACGGCGCCATCCTTGGGCGCGGCGAGGATATCCGGGAGGGCGGCGTCACATTCCGCAGCGGAGGCGGGCGGCGGCACTTGGGGGGCTGTTTGGTCCATGTCTCTCTTTCTCATGCAACGCGGCGCGGGGGCAGGTAGCCGCCCGCGCCGCGCAGCGTGTCAGCGGTTCATGCGGTTGCCGATCAGATCGTCCACCACGCCGGGGTCCGCCAGCGTCGAGGTGTCGCCCAACGCGCCGTAATCATCCTCGGCGATCTTGCGCAGGATGCGGCGCATGATCTTGCCCGAACGTGTTTTTGGCAGGCCCGGTGCCCATTGGATCAGATCGGGCGAGGCGATGGGGCCGATCTCTTGCCGAACCCAATTGCGCAACTCGGCCCGCAACTCTTCGGAAGGCGCCTCACCGCTCATCAAGGTGACATAGCAATAGATGCCTTGGCCTTTGACGTCATGCGGGTAGCCGACCACGGCGGCTTCGGCCACTTTGTCATGGGCGACGAGGGCGCTTTCCACTTCGGCGGTGCCCATGCGGTGGCCCGAGACGTTGATCACATCGTCAACGCGGCCCGTGATCCAGTAGTCGCCATCGGCATCGCGTTTGCAGCCGTCGCCGGTGAAGTAATAGCCCGGGTAATCGGCGAAATAGGTCTTTTCGAACCTTTCGTGATCTCCCCAGACCGTGCGCATCTGCCCCGGCCAGCTGTCGGCGATGCAGAGCACGCCCTCAGCGGGGTTGCCCTCGATCTCTTGACCCGATGTTGGGTCCAGCACCACCGGTTTGACGCCGAAGAAGGGTTTCATCGCGGCCCCCGGTTTCATGTCATGCGCGCCGGGCAGGGGGGTCATCAGATGGCCGCCGGTCTCGGTCTGCCACCACGTGTCGACAATGGGGCAGCGGTTCTGGCCGACGACCTCATGATACCAGTTCCACGCCTCGGGGTTGATCGGCTCGCCCACGGTGCCAAGAATGCGCAGCGAGGACAGATCGCTTTTGGTCACATAGTCATTGCCTTGCCCCATCAGCGCGCGGATCGCGGTGGGGGCGGTGTAGAACTGCGTGACTTTGTGCTTTTCGCAGACCTGCCAGAAACGGCTGGCATCGGGGTAGGTGGGCACGCCTTCGAACATCAGCGTGGTGGCACCATTGGCGAGCGGGCCGTAGACGATATAGCTGTGCCCGGTGACCCAGCCCACATCCGCCGTGCACCAGTAGATGTCACCGTCGTGGTAATCGAACGTCACCTCATGGGTCAGCGCCGCATAGGTGATATAGCCGCCGGTGGTATGGACCACGCCCTTGGGCTGACCGGTGGAGCCTGAGGTGTAAAGGATGAAAAGCGGGTCTTCGGCGCCCATCGCCTCCGCTTCGCAGGTCTCGGCGGCATCCTTGATCAGTGCGTTGTAATCACGGTCGCGGGCATCATCCCATGCCACGTCACCGCCCGTGCGGCGCACCACGAGGCATTGCACGGACGCATCGCATTGCGCCAACGCCTTGTCGGCATTGGCCTTGAGCGGCGTGGCCTTGCCGCCGCGCGGCGCTTCATCCGCGGTGATCACCACCTTCGCCTCGCAGCCGTTCACCCGCGCGGCCAAAGCATCGGGGGAGAAGCCTGCGAAAACGATCGAGTGAATCGCCCCGATCCGCGCGCAGGCCAGCATGGCATAGGCGGCTTCGGGGATCATCGGCATATAGATGATCACGCGGTCGCCTTTGCCCACGCCGAGATCACGCAGCACATTGGCCATGCGGCAGGTGGCGCTGTGAAGTTCGCGGTAGCTGATGTGCTTGGCCTCATCCTCGGGGCTGTCCGGCTCCCAGATGATCGCGGTCTGATCGCCGCGCGCCTCAAGGTGGCGGTCGATGCAATTGGCGCTGACGTTCAGCTCGCCATCCGCGAACCAATTGATGCTGACCGACCCAAGATCGAAGTTCACGTCGCGCACTTGGGTGAAGGGTTTGATCCAGTCGATCCGCTGCGCCTGTTCGCGCCAGAACCCATCGGTGTCGGTGACCGATGCTTGGTACATCTTGTCATAGGTCTGCGCGTCCACATGGGCCCGGGCGGCCATGTCGGCGGATGGCGGATAGGTCTTGGCGGTGGCGTCGGACATGGTGGTTCCTCCCTTGATGTTCGCATCGCCACGGGGCGCGGGTCACAGCCGGCTTCCGTGGCGTCCTCCTCAGCCGGATCATAGCGGCCCGTGAAAAGAAGGGAATAAGCAACTGGATTACAAGGGCTTGCCTGTAAAGGTTTTTCCCGAAGGGGGCGAATTCTGTAAATTTTCCGCTTGCCCCCGGTGATTGGTACGATTTTTCAAAGCCTTGCCAGTCAAACTTGGCGCAACTGTCTTGCCGCTGTCGTATTTGCGCGGCATGACGGGGTTGGCAGGCCAGCCCCCGCGGGGTAGCCTGTGCGCCAATCCGCCCACCCAAGGGCGGCAACTATGGGAGAGAGCCATCATGAAAAATCTGCTAAGCGGTGCCGCCGCCTGTGCGCTGAGTGTCGCGTTTGTAAGCGAAGCAGCCGCGACCGAATGGAACGCCTCGGTCTGGGGCAAGCGCCGCGCCTTCACCGAACATGTGGAAAAGATTGCCGAACTGGTCTCTGAGAAGACCGACGGTGAATTCACCATCAACGTCAGCTACGGCGGCCTGTCCAAGAACCGCGAAAACCTCGATGGTATCTCCATCGGCGCTTTCGAGATGGCCCAGTTCTGCGCCGGCTACCACGCCGATAAGAACCGCGCGATCACCGTGCTGGAACTGCCGTTTCTGGGGGTGAGCAACCTTGAAGAGGAAGTCGCGGTTTCCAAAGCGGTCTATGACCACCCCGCCGTCGCCAAGGAGATGGCGCAGTGGAACGCGAAAATGCTGATGACCTCGCCCATGCCGCAGTACAACCTTGTCGGCACCGGCGATCCGCGCACCACGCTGGAAGATTTCGACGGCATGCGCGTGCGTGCCACCGGCGGTCTGGGCAAAGCCTTTGAAGCTGTCGGCGCCGTGCCCACATCCGTGACCGCGACCGAAGCCTATAACGCGATGGAATCGGGTGTCGTTGACACCGTGGCCTTCGCCCAGCACGCGCATCTGTCCTTTGGCACCATCAACAAGGCCGACTGGTGGACCGCGAACCTCAACCCCGGCACCGTGAACTGCCCCGTCGTGGTGAACATCGACGCCTATGAGATGCTGAGCGACGAAGAGCGTGAAGCGCTCGACAGCTCGGTCGATGAGGCGCTGGATCACTACCTCGCCAACTATGCGGAACTGCTGGAGAAATGGGATTCCGTTCTCGAAGAAAAAGGCGTGGAGAAGGTTGAGTATTCCCCCGAAGTTATCGCCGAGTTCAAAGAGAAAGCCGCCGATCCCGCGCGCGAAGCATGGATCGAGAACATGGAAGCGCAGGGCATCCCGGGTCAGGAACTCTATGACCTCGTGATGGAGACGCTGGAAAAAGAGCGCGCCTCGAACTAAGCCCAGCCGGGCATGACTGTGAGGGCCGTGCGGATTGACCGCGCGGCCCTTTCGACTTCCAAAACGCAACAAACAGACTTTCTGAAAAGGAGAGCCGATGGCCGGATCATCCGCCGTGCTGGAGGACAGCAGCCTCCTCAGCCGCCTCGACCGGGGCCTGCTGAAGCTGGAAACCTTCTTTGCCCTGATCTCGGGGCTTGCCGTTTTCTCACTGATGATACTGGCCGTCTGGTCCGTGGGGGGGCGCAAGTTCTTTTCCACGCCGCTGGCGGGCTATGTCGACTGGATCGAAGCGGCGATGCCTTTCATCGCCATCATGGGCATCGCCTATACCCAACGGATGGGCGGCCATGTGCGCATGGACATCCTGATCGGCCAGCTGAAGGGCCGCGCGCTTTGGGCGGCGGAACTGCTGTCGGTGGTGCTGATCCTTTTGCTGATGCTGGCGCTGACATGGGGCGCTTGGGCGCATTTCGACCGCAGCTTTGACATGAACGCCCCGATGTGGAGCCGCGACAGTTCGATCGACATCGGCCTGCCGATCTGGCCCAGCAAACTGGTGGTGCCGCTGGCTTTCGTCGTGATCTCTCTGCGGCTTTGCCTGCAAATTTGGGGCTATGGCCGGGCCTTGGTGCTGGGGCTGGAACGCCCCGTGGCCGTGCCGCTGGTGCAATCGGCGGCGGAACAAGCAATGGCCGAGGCCGAACAACTGGATGGACGTGACTGATGGATCCTATTGAAATCGGCCTTTGGGTCTCGGGCGGTATGCTCGTCATGGTGGTGCTTGGCATGCGGGTCGCCTTTGCCGCGGCCATGGCTGGGCTTGTCGGCCTGATCTGGATTTTCTGGGCCAAGAAGGGCATGGAGTGGGACCAGCTTGGCTGGGCGCTGACCGTGGCGATCAAGACCGCGGGCCAAGTGCCGCACTCTAAGGTATCGAGCCAGACACTCTCGCTGATCCCGACCTTCATCCTGATCGGCTTTTTGGCCTATTATGCGGGCCTGACCAAGGCGATCTTTGAGGCGGCGAAACGTTGGTTCGCTTGGGTGCCGGGCGGTCTGGCGGTCTCGACCGTTTTCGCCACGGCGGGCTTTGCGGCGGTGTCGGGCGCATCGGTCGCCACGGCGGCGGTTTTCGCCCGCATCGCCATCCCCGAGATGCTCAAGATCGGCTATAACAAGCAATTCGCGGCCGGTGTTGTGGCCGCTGGTGGCACGCTGGCCTCATTGATTCCGCCTTCGGCGATCCTCGTGATCTACGCGATCATCGTTGAGCAGGACGTGGGCAAGTTGCTGCTCGCGGGCTTTATCCCGGGTGCCTTCTCGGCGGTGGTCTATGCGGTGTTGATCATCGGCATCGCGATGATCTGGAAAAGCGTCGGCCCGCCGGTGCGCGGCTTTACATGGGGCGAACGCTTTGCCTCGCTTCCCGCCGCGATGCCGATTGTTGCCGTGGTCGTGATCATCATCTTTTTCGTCTACAACCCCTTCGGCGACGCTTGGGGCACCCCGACCGAGGGCGGGGCCGTGGGCGCCTTTATCGTCTTCTGCATGGCCGTCTTCCGTGGCATGCGGCTGGCCGAGTTGAAGGACGCGCTGCTAGAGACCGCGAAGTTGACGGTGATGATCTTCACCATCATCTGGGGCGTGCTGATCTATGTGCGCTTCCTTGGCTTCGCCGATCTGCCGGGCGCTTTCGCCGATTGGATTTCCTCGCTCGAAACCTCGCCGATGCTGATCCTGATCTGCATCCTCTTGGCCTATGCGGTGCTGGGGATGTTCATGGACGCCATCGGGATGCTGCTGCTGACGTTGCCGGTGGTCTATCCGGCGGTCATGGCGCTTAACGGGGGCGAGATGGTCTCGGCCGCCGACAGTGCCTTTGGCATGTCGGGTCCGATGTGCGCGATTTGGTTCGGGATTCTGGTGGTGAAGATGGCGGAGTTCTGTCTGATCACCCCGCCCATCGGCCTGAACTGCTTTGTCGTCGCGGGCGTGCGCCCCGACCTCAGCGTGCAGGATGTGTTCCGCGGCGTGATGCCCTTCTTCGTCGCCGACGCGGTCACCATCGGCCTCTTGGTCGCGTTCCCGCAGATCGTGCTCTGGCTGCCGTCCCTCGCGGGGTAAGCGGCCTTAGCCACCGGGCTTTTCCGCGGCGGGTTCATCCGCCGCGGTTGCCGCCACATCGGGGGCGGATTTGTCCAGAAAATGCCCGATCATGTTGAGCGCCGTCACGTTCTCGCAGATCACCTTGAAAACCACGAGGAAGGGCACCGCCACCAGCGCGCCCGCAATCCCCCAGAGCCAGCCCCAGAAGACCACGGTGAGGAACACCGCGACGGTGTTCAACTCCAACCGCCGCCCGACGAGGTAGGGGGTAATGAACTGCCCCTCGATCCCGGTGAGGATCTGATAGCCAATCGGGGCGAGGATGGCATAGCCGACACTGTCGAAGGTCGCGATGGCATAGGCCCCCACCAGCACCGCACCGATCACCCCGCCGATATAGGGCAGGAAGTTCAGCAAGAACGCCGCCAGGCCCCAGACATAAGGCACGGGCAGTCCAAGCGCGAAGAGGTAGAGCCCCACCGAAATGCCCAGGCCTGCGTTGATGATGGTGATGGTCAGCAGGTAGCGCGACACGCGGCGCTCCACGTCATAGACGGCCTTTAGCGCGCGTTTCTTGCCGGTGAAGGTCTGAAAGGACTGCACGAGTTTGAGGTAGAACAGATCGCCTGAGGCGAGCAGGAACAGCGCCAAGACCAAGGCCACCGCCACGGTGCCCCCGATCCGCGCGCCGGTATTCATAGCGTTGTCGAGCAAGCCGGGCTGTTTGACCACCACCTCTTCGGGCTTCCCGCTGCCATTCTCGGTGCCGATCTGTTCGACCTGTTCGGTGGCCGAGCGGACATCCTCAACCGTCTGCGCCCAGCCCTGCAGCTTGCGCCTTATCTCATTGCCCATGGTGGGAATTTCGTCAGACCAAGTCGCCACGGTGCCCGCCGACAGACCGGCCAGCACAAAGATGATCAGCCCGACACAGCCAATCAGCAGCACGGCACCTAATGGGGCGGAAATGCCGAATTTCTCGAAAGAGCGGATCAGCGGGCTGAGCGTCAGCGCGAGGAGGAAGCCCAGCAGGATCGGCAGCAGCAAGTCCTTGGCGAAATAGGCCGTCACGAAGAGGGCGATCAGAACCAGCACTTCCAGCAGCCGTCTGATCGCGGCGATATCGTTCAATGTCTTCCCCCCAGATGCCCTGCGCATACGTCAGGAGGCTAACGCGGAACGGGGGGAAAAGTTCATTCGCGGCTAGGGGGCCACCGCTTGCAGGCGCAAAGCCTGCCCGCCAAGGGCGCGAAAGGCGCGTTGGCGGCAGGTCAGGACGATGATCTGCATATCCCCCGCTTGCCGGTGCAGCGCGTCGAACATCCGCTCGATCCGGTCGTCATCGGTAAAGACCAGCGCGTCGTCCAAGATCACCGGCGCGATACGCCCCGCCCGGGCCAGCATCCGCGCGAAGGCCAGTCGCACCAGCAGGGCCACCTGTTCCTGCGTGCCGCCCGAAAGCACCTCGATCGGCTCTTCCCGGCCCTCGCGGATCAGCGCATGGGGCAGGAGCGATTCCTCGCCCCATGTCAGTTCCGCATCGGGCCAAAGCAGTTGCAGAAGCGGTTTCAGTTCCTTGACGATGGGGGTGAAATAGCGCTCTCGCGCTTCGTTCCTTGCATCCTGCAAAGCCTCTTGCAGCCGGGTCAGCACCGCGACCTCATGGGCGATCCGGGCAAGGCTCGCTTCGGCGGCTTGCAATTGGTCTTCGGTCTCGGCCAGCCGTTCCTCCACCGCATCGCCAGAGGCGCGGGTGATGCGTTCGCTCAGCCGGGCGAGCAGGGGGTGCAGGCGGGCGATCTCCTCTCGGGCCTGCGTCTCGACCGATTCCGCGCGGGTGAGCGCGGCCTGAAGGCTGGCCGCATCCGGCGCGTCCTTGGCCTTCTCTGCATGGGCGAGGCGGGCGGCCTCCAGCGCGGCGGCGGTGGTGACGGTTTGGGCGGCGAGGTCTTTTTCGGTGACGTCACCCAGCTTGGCCTGCTGTGCCTCGGCGCGCTGCAGCCGGTCGCTTAGCGAGGCAAGCTGCGCCTCTTTGCCCGCGGCATCGGCCTTGGCGTCGGCCAGCGCCTCGGCGGTAGTCTCACGCGCGATGCGGCAGCGTTCATGTGTGGCCTGCGCGGTTTGCAATGCGTCTTCGACCTGCGCGAGATCGGGTGCGTCCGAGACCTCTTCCGGCGCAGGAATGGCGGCGAGGGCTTGGTGCAGCGCGTCGATCCCATTGGGGGCGAGGCTGGCCAGCACGGCTTTCGCCTCTCCCTGCCGCGCGGCGGCCTCGACACGCGCAGCACCGGCGGCGCGGGCCTGCGCCAGATCAGCTGCGCCGATCTCGTCAAGGGCGGTTTGCAACCGGGTCGCGGCGGCGTCGACCGAGCCGTCTTCACCGCCCCCCGCGCCGGGCTCGATCTCCAATTCGCCGATCCCGTCGATCCGCAGGGTGGCGCGGCGCGGCAGGGGCAGGGGGGCGCCATCGGCCAAAGGGCCGTCATCGCCGTGGATGGCGCCCGATTGATTGGGGGCGTAGCGGACTGTCACCTGCGGGGCCGCGGCATCGCGGGCGGCGCGGCTGGCAGAGAGTTCGGCGGATAGTCTTTCCAACCGCTGCAGCGCCGCGGCGTCCGGGCCGGATTTGGCAACGGCTCTGGCGCTCTCCATCCGGCGGCGGGCGTCTTCGGCCTCTTTGATACGCGCTTCGAGCGCTTGGCGTCGGTCAGCACCATCGCGGGCCGCACGGGCGCGGAGGGCGTGGCGGTGGTCATCCTCGGCGGTTTTGAGCGCCGTTCGGGCTTCCGAGGCGGCGGCCTCTGCGGCCTCCAACGTGGCGCGACGGTCTGACAGGGCGGCGCGGGCCGCCTCCGCCGCTTCGCGTGCTGCGGCCTCAGCGCGGCGGGCGGCCTTTTGCTCGGCCTCTCCGGCGCGGTAGCTGTCGAGACGCGAAGTGGCGCTTTCGGCGTTAAGACGGGCCAGTTCCACGGCCCGGCTCAGCGCTTCCATCTCTTCCGCGTGGCGGGTCGCGGCGGCATGGGCGGCACGGGCGGCCTCCAGTTTCTCGCGCCGTTCGGCGACCACCTCGGGCGCTTCAAGCTCGGCCAAGGCGCGCCGCGCGCGCTGGCGTTCGGCCAAAGCGTCTTGCAACGCGCGTGCGGTCGCGGCCAATTGATCGCGCGTGGCCGTCAGCGCCTCGACCTGATCTTGCGCCTCTTTCCACGGCCCGCCGGTGCGTGGCCGTCCGGTGCTGGTGGCGTATTGGGCAAGCTCTTCGCGGCATTGCGCCAGCGCCTTGTCCATGCGCCGCCCGCCGGTCATCGCCTCCACCTCGGCCCCGACCGAGGTCATCAGATCGCGCCGCGCCTCCAGCGCCAGTTTCTCTTCCTTGGTCGAGCCGCCGGTCAGCGCGGTCATCCCCTGCCGCACCCAGATCAGCCCCGAGGGGCCGCCCGCATCGCCGCCCAAAAGCTGCGCGATCCATGCTTCGGCCTCATCCGCCTGCGCGATCAGCTTGCCCTCGCGGTGCACGGTGGCGAGGGGCTTTTGAAACCAGCGTTTGTGCAGGGCGAAACGGCCCGCCTCGGTCTCGACCTCGATGGTGACCTCGGGTGCGCCGCCCGCATGGGGGCGCAGGGCCGATACCTCTTTGTCGCGCGAACCGAAGGGTTTGAAAAACAGCGCCTGTATCGCGTCGAAGAGGGTGGATTTGCCGTGCTCATTCGGCTCGCTCAGCACGTTGATCCCATCGCCGATCCCGGTGACCTGCGCGGGGTCGGTGAAACGGCGGACGTTGTTGAGGGTGATGGCGCGGATTTTCATGTTTTGGCCCCCTGCACATAGGCATGCAGCCGGGCCAGCGCGTCGGCGGCCACGTCTCGGTCGGATTGAGGAAGGGTCTCGGACTGCGCCTCGCTCACCAAGGTTTCCGCCGCCATACGCAGCGCGCCGCCGCGGTCGATCTCATCAAGGTCCGCGGCCTCATACTGGGTGCCCAGCCCCTCAGTCAGCAATTCGAAATGGGCGAAATCGGGCGCGCAGGCTTGGGCCGCGTGGGCAAGAGCCGCGCGGTCGGGAAGGCTTGCCCAACCCCCCGCCTTGACGCGCAAGAGGTGGTCCCGGCGCCCTGTCTCGGGCAAGAGCGCCTGCAAAGCCGCCGCGACATCTTGCCGGGGGTGCAGCGTGACCTCGGCCTCCGACCACAGGAAACTGCCGGTCTCGACCTCTTCGATCTTGGGTCGTGCGCCGGGGCCTGCGATTTCAACCGCAAGGCAGACGCCACGGCGCCCGTGTTTGAACCGGTCCTGCTCGGGCGTGCCGCAGTAGTGCACCCGGTCAGAGACGGCCATCCGACCGTGCCAGTCGCCAAGGGCGAGGTAGTCGAGCCGCGCGCGCTGGTCGCGGTCCGGCGCGATGGCCTCTCCGCTGTCGGTGAAATCGGTGACCCCGCCATGGGCAAGGGCGATGCGCATATGGCCTTCGGGGCTGTGCATGCGGTCCAGCGGGGCGCTTGGATCACTGGCGCCCGCGCGAAAGGCCACGGGGCAGGGCAGGAGGCTGACACCCTCGACCATTTCGATCGGGGCGGCTTCGGTGAGGGCGCGCAGATTGGGCGGCGCATCGCGGGCGATGACCTCCCACAGGGGTTCGGCATCGCGCAGGTTGTCGTGATTGCCGGGCAGGAGCCACCATGTCATCTCCGCCGCCTCGCCCATGGCGGTGAGCGCCTGCCGCAGCACGCTGGCCGAGGGCGTCGCGGTATCGAATGTATCGCCCGCCAAGAGCACATGCGCCGCACCGTGATCTCGTGCGGCCTGGGCCAGTTTGGCAATGGCGCCATGCCGCGCTTCCATCAGACGCCCCCGGATATTGCCGTCAGGCGCTTGCGGAATATTCGCGAATTTGCGCCCGATATGCAGGTCGGACGCGTGGATGAAGCGGAATGTCATGCGGGGGTCCTGAATGGCTTTGGCAAAGGGCGGGGGGTCAATAGGCAGAGGGCAATGGTCGATCGGCTGCGCGGCCGCCCGGGGCGGCCCATCGCTGCCTCCCCATTCATCGCAAACTCAGCGCGGAGTGCAAGGCCATGCAAAATATGCGCGAATTTCTGGCACTCGGCAGATTGCGCGCTAACTATGCCCGAAACGCGTTCGAAACGCAGCGGCGCCATTGCCCAAACCCGACAGTTCCGAGATAGGATACCATGTAGACCCGCATTCGAAATCCGCCCCAACGTGGCGGGCACCGCTTGTCAGCTGCGGGCGTCCTTGCGCCCTTCGGCCTGTCGACCAGCACATTCCATTGGATAGAAGACCCCCCAAGATGAACCACGACTTTGAAAGAATCCTCCAAGCTGCGCCGTCGCCTTTCGTGTTGTTGGACAGTGCGCTTCGGGTGGTCTGGGCCAATGACGCCTATCTGCAGGTGACGGACCGCAAGATGGAGGGGCTTATTGGAAAGAACCTCTTCGACGAGTTCCCCTCGGACCCCGAAAGCGAGTCGGGGCGGATGCTGCGGGCGTCTTTCGAGCGGGTGTTCCGCGATGGCACCACGGATCACCTGCCTGTCATTCCCTATCCGATCGACACGGCCGACGGCAAAACCGAAGACCGCTATTGGAGTGCGACCCATACGCCGATCCTGGGCCCGGAAGGGGAGGTGGAATTTCTTCTGCAACACACCCAAGATGTGACCGAAGCCTATATCGCTGAAGCCCCCGGCGAAGAGCGAGCGGGCTCTGCCCATGCCGCCGTGATGCGCCGTGCACATGAAGTGACGCAGCAGAACCTAGAGCTTGATACCGGCATCAGCCTTTTCAAGATGATCTTTGAACAGGCGCCGAACTTCATGGTCACCCTTATGGGGCCGAACCACGTCTTCCGGACGGTCAACGCCGCCTATATGCAATTGGTCGGCCAACGCGAGCTAATTGGCAAACCAATCCGCGAAGCCTTGCCAGAAATCGCGGGACAGGGCTTTTTCGAAATGCTGGACGAAGTCTATCGGACCGGCAAGGCTTTAAGCCAGCATGGGGCCGAGGCGTGGCTGCAACGCAGCGCTGATGGCCCGGAGGAGCGTGTCGTCGTCGATTTCGTTTTCCAACCGCTCGACAATGTGCGGGGCGAGACCATCGGCATCATGATCCAAGGCAATGACGTGACCGCCCATAAGCTTGCCGAAATTCGGCTGCGCGAGGCCGAGAAACGGTTCCGCACCATGGCGCATACCATGCCGGTCCATGTCTGGACCGCCACCGCCGATGGACATTTGGACTGGATCAGCGATCAGGTCTATTCCTTTTCCGGGGCCGAGCCGGGCAGTCTGGTGGGGGATGCTTGGCCGACGATCATTCACCCCGATGACCGTGCGAAGGCCTTGACGACTTGGGCCCATGCGGTGGAAACTGGATCGGTCTATCAAACGGAATTCCGGCTGCGGCGGGCCGATGGGGCCTATTGCTGGCATCTGGTTCGGGGCGCACCGATTAAGGATGAGCATGGCGCGCTGATCCGATGGGTCGGCACGAACTCCGACATCCACGAGCAGAAAGAACTCTCCCGCCAACTGGCCGATTTGAACACGACGTTGGAAGAACGTGTCGAGAAGCGCAACCGTGAGTTGGAAGAGCTGCACGACCGATTGGCCCAGAGCCAGCGGGTCGAGGCGGTGGGCAATCTTGCCGGTGGCATCGCCCATGACTTCAATAATCTGTTGCAGGTGATGACCGGCAGCCTGACCATGGCCGCGCGCGAGATCGCCGCGGATTCGCCCGCGCGGGTGCGGATCGATGCGGCGATGCGCGCGGTGGAGCGCGGTGCCTCGCTCTCTTCGCAACTGCTCGCCTTCAGCCGCCGCCAGCCGTTGCAGCCCCGCTCGATCGACCTGCGCGATCTGCTGCGGGATATCGACGACATTATGCGCAGCGCCTTGGGCGAGGGGATGGAGGTCGAGATCGACACGCCCGAGGCCCTCTGGCCGGCCTATGCCGATGCCGCCAGCACCCAGAATGCGGTGCTGAACCTCGTGATCAATTCGCGCGACGCGATGGAGGGGCGCGGCAAGCTGAGGATCGCTGTCGAAAACCGGCACGTCGGCCCAGAAGAACTCTTTGGTGAGCCTGACATGGTGGCGGGCGACTACGTCGAGGTCAAAATCATCGACCAGGGGCCCGGCATCCCGGCCGAGACGCTGGCCAAGGTCTTCGACCCTTTCTTTACCACCAAACCCGTGGGCAAGGGCACCGGGCTGGGCCTGTCCACCGTCTATGGCTTCGCGCGGCAATCGGGCGGGCGGGTGACCATCGCCAGTCGCCCCGGCGCGGGCACGACGGTGACGCTGCTGCTGCCGCGGGCCGAGACGGCGGCGGAGCCTTTGCAGTGGCATGACCCATCCGAGATCGCAGGCGGGAGTGAGACCGTGCTGCTGGTCGAAGACGACGCTGAGGTGCGCGACGCCACCGCCGCCTTGCTGACAGACTTGGGCTATAACGTGCGCACCGCAGAAGACCCCACCGCGGCGCTCAAATCAGCGCGGCATGCACCGGACTTCGACCTTGTGATATCGGACGTGGTCATGCCCGGCGAGTTCAGCAGCCGCGAGATGGCGGAAACCCTTCAGGCCGAGCGGCCCGATCTGCCGATCCTGTTCATCTCCGGCTATTCGCGCGATGCGATCGTGCGCGATGGCCGGGTCGATGCCGGGGTGCAGTTCCTTGCCAAACCCTTCACCAAAGACGCTTTGGCGATCAAGGTGCGCGATGCGCTGTCTTCGGCCCCGGTCACCTCGACCAAGACCGGGACCCCGGCGCAAGAGCAGCCCGACCGGCCCCGTCATGTGCTGCTGTGCGAAGACGACGCGCTGATCCGGCTCGATCTGGCGGATATCCTCAGCGGGCTTGGCACCGAAGTCACGGAAACCGCCTCGGGGCAGGAAACCTTGGACAGGCTGCAAGCTGACGAGTACGACGTGTTGCTGATCGACGTGGGCCTGCCAGATATCTCGGGCGAAGAGGTGGCGACCCGGGTCCGGGCATCGCATCCCGATATGCCCATCATCTTTGCCACCGGCCAAGCGGAAGTGCCCGCCGCCGAAGCGCTGGGCCGTTGTGCCGTGGTGCAGAAACCCTTCGGTGACCGCGACCTTGAACGGGTTTTCACGCGTTTGGGCATTCTGGCACAGACGGAAACGGCGACGGCGGTGTGACGCGGCCAGCCGCCCTTCGCGACATCCCGCGCGGGGGCGGCCGCGGCATAAGAACAGCTTGCGCCACCCCTGCAAAGCCGTGCAGAAGGCCGTGACCCAAAGACGGAGCCCGCCGCATGCGCGACCAAAAACTCACCCACGCCGAGGTTTACCGCGCCGCGCGCCTAAGCGTTGCACCCATGATGGATTGGACCGACCGCCACTGCCGCTACCTCCACCGTCTGCTCAGCCGCGAGACCCTGCTTTACACCGAGATGGTGACCGCCCCCGCCTTGGTGCGCGGTGGCGCGTTGCATCTGCTGGATCACGACCCTGCAGAACATCCCGTTGCATTGCAATTGGGCGGGTCGGACCCGCAAGAGCTGGCGCAGGCGGCGCGGTTGGGGGCTGCGGCGGGCTATGATGAGATCAACCTTAATTGCGGCTGCCCCTCTGACAGGGTGCAATCGGGCGCATTCGGGGCCGTTTTAATGCAGCAGCCGGGGCTGGTGGCCGATTGCGTCGACGCGATGCGCGCGGCCTGCGATGTCGAGGTCACGGTGAAATGCCGCATCGGGGTGGACGATCAGAACCCCGAAGAGATCCTCCCCGAATTCCTGTCGCGGATCGTGGCGGCGGGATGCACCCGTGTGACGATCCATGCGCGCAAGGCGTGGTTGCAGGGGCTAAGCCCCAAGGAAAATCGCGATATTCCGCCGTTGGATTATGACCTCGTCCATCGAATGAAGGGGCTGTTCCCGAACCTGCACATCTCGGTCAATGGCGGGATCACCTCGCTTGATCAGGCCGAAGCCTTTCTCAATGCGGGGCTCGATGGCGTTATGGTGGGGCGCAGCGCCTATCACGCGCCTGCGGATATCCTCGCCACCGCAGACCGGCGCATCTATGGGCAGGGCGGCGACAGCAGTGCGGAGGCGGCGGTGCAGGGGATGTTGCCCTATATCGAGGCGCATTTGTCAGACGGCGGGCGGCTCGGGCAGATCACCCGGCATATGCTGGGGCTTTTCGCCGGGCGGCCCGGTGCGCGGCAGTGGCGGCGTATCCTTTCCGAAGGGGCGCATAAGCCCGGCGCGGGGCCGGAACTGGTCGAGGCTGCCTTGGCCGAAGTCGCCGCGGCACAGGACATGGCCGCGGCGGGGTAGGGTCAGACGCTGGGCTCAGCCACAGGGCGGGGCCGCAGCAGCGCCAGCGTGAGCAGGGCCGCCACCAGACCGCAGGCCGCGATGGCCCCCAACATCGGCGTGACGCTGCCGTCGAAAAACGGCCCGGCCAGCGCGATGGAGAGGCCCCCGGCCACCATCTGTAAGGTGCCGCCCAAGGACGAGGCCAGCCCCGCGATATCGCCGTGGTCGTCCAGCGCCACGACCATCACCGTCGGCACCACCACGCCGAGGCAGGCGTTGGCGCAGAACAGACCCGCCATCACCAGATAGAGGCCCGGCTCGGTGACCAACGCGGTGACAAAGATCGCGGCGGAAAAGAGCACGAAGCCCGCGACCCCGCGCCGCACGAGGCTGCGCATGCCCCAGCGTTCGCCCAGCCATCCCGCCAATTGCGAGGCCGAGAAGAAGCCAACCGCGTTGACCGCGAAGGCCAGCGAGAACCCCGTCGGCCCCAGCCCGTATTGCCCGGTATAGACGAAGGGCGCGAAGGCGATGAAGACAAAGAAAGACCCCATGGCAAAGCCGCCGATAAAGGTCAGCCCCATGAAGATCGGATCGCTCAGCAGCACTTTCGCCCCGCGCCAAAGGCTGCGCGGGTTGATCCGAACGCGGCGCTCTGCGGGCAAGGTCTCAGGCTGTGCGGTGGCGGTGAGTGCCAGCGCGGCAACCGCCAGCACGCCGAGGGCGATGAAGATCGCGCGCCAATCGGCCAAGGCCAGAACCGCGCTGCCCGCCAGTGGGGCCAGCATGGGCGAGATCGAGATCACCAGCATCAACATCGCCATCAAGCGCGTCGCCTGTGTCCCGGTATATTGGTCGCGGATGATCGCGCGCGGCACCACCATCAGCACCGCGCCGCCCAGCCCTTGCAGGGCGCGCCAGCCGGTCAGCGCTGCCATCGACGGGGCAAAGGCCGCCCCGAAAGAGGCGACCAGAAACAGCGCGAGCCCGACCATGATCGGCAGCTTGCGCCCCGCCTGGTCGGCCCAAGGGCCGTAGAAAAGCTGCCCCAGTCCGAAGGCGATGAAATAGGCGGTGATCGTCGCCTGAACCGCCGTCTCGGACGCGCCATAGCTCGCGGCGATGGCGGGCATGGCAGGTAGATACATGTCGATGGCGAAGGGGCCGACCAGCCCCAGCAACCCAAGAATAAGCGCTGAACGTAGCACGAAATGTCCTTTCGGATGGGATGGCCGGGGCCATATGGGGCGGGCGGCAAACGGTCGGTGCGCATGGGGCCCACAATCGCGCGCAACCTAACTGCCCCCGGGCAAAGTGCAAGCCCGCCGTTATCACCTTGAACCCCCCGCGCGAAACGGCTTGATAGAGCGCAAGGACAGCCGGGGAGGGGCGCATGCCAGAATTGAACGATCTATTGCCGATGCTGGTGCTGCTCGCCCTGATCGGCGGTTTTGCCGGGATTTTGGCCGGGCTCTTAGGCGTCGGCGGGGGCATCGTCTTGGTCCCGGCGTTCTTCTACGTGCTGCAATCGCTGGGCTACGGCGGGCCGCAGTTGATGCAGATTTGCCTTGCGACCTCTCTGGCGACGATCATCGTCACCTCGGCGCGTTCGGTTCATGCGCACAACAAAAAGGGCGCGGTGGATTGGGAAATTCTGCGCACTTGGGCACCGGGGATCATGGTGGGGGCCGTTGTGGGCGTGCTGCTGGTGTCGCAATTGCGGACCCAGACGCTACAGGTGATCTTTGGCGGGTTGGCGCTTTGCGTGGGTCTCTACCTTGGCTTTGGACGGAGCGAGTGGCGCTTGGGGGAGACCATGCCCCGCGGCTTGAAACGCGCGCTCCTGTCGCCGATGGTGGGCTTTCTGTCGGTGCTCATGGGGATCGGTGGCGGCAGCTTTGGCGTGCCGCTGATGACATTGCACGGGCGGCCCATTCACAAGGCCGTGGCCACGGCGGCGGGCTTTGGCCTCTTGATCGCTGTGCCTTCGGTGATTGCCTTTTTGTTTGTCGACATCGGCCAGAACCGCCCGCCGCTGACCCTCGGCGCGGTCAACCTCGCAGCCTTTGGGATCGTCGTGGCGATGACGCTGATCACCGCGCCTTGGGGCGTGCGGCTGGCCCATGCGATGGATCCCAAGCCGCTGCGGCGGGTGTTTGCTGTCTTCCTCGTGCTGGTGGCCCTGAATATGTTGAGAAAGGCGCTTTGGGGCTGAGCCGTCCTGTTTTTGACCTTACTCCTGCCGGAATGCGGCTCTTTCCGCCCAATTTCGGACAATGTTCATTAAATTGCCGCAATCTCGACACAAACTGCGGGCTAAATGCCATAACGAACGCAGAATCATCCGAACCAAGGGACGTGACGAGATGCGCCGAAGCGGGACCAAAGCGATCATTCTCAAAGGGCAGGGCACCGACCTTGCTTATTGGAAACCTGCGCGCCGGGGCCGTCGGGCGTTTCGTTTCGATGGGATGTTCACCCGTGAGACCAGCCTGACCTTCGCCCGCGCCTCTGTGCCCGCCGCCAACTACAACGGGGCCCCGATTGGGTATCAGGATGTCACAAACGGCGAAGCGGCCCTTATTTTCCTGAACCAGATCGTCCAGCGCCGCGGGGCCTGAGGCCGGCGTTAGTCACGCCGCCGGGCCAGCCGCGCCGCGCGGCCCCCGCGCCGTTTCGCATGGGTGCTCTCGCGTGAGGGCAGTTCTGCCATGATGGCGCGGCGTTCCTCGGCGCTCATCGCGGACCAGCGGCCAATCTCGTCGATCGAACGCAGGCAGCCGGTGCAAAGACGGCTTTCGGGATGCACCACGCAGATGTTGATGCAGGGGCTTTCGACCTCATCACGTTGCCAGACCTTTTTAGACACGGCGCATCACCTGCAAACGGTCCAGCAATCCCTGAAGGATATAGCCCGCCGCCACATGGTCGATCACCTCGGCGCGGCGCTTGCGGGTGGTGTCGGCCTCAAGAAGTGCGCGTTCGGCGGCCACGGTCGACAGGCGCTCGTCCCAATAGGTGATCGGCAGGGGGCTGAGCCGGTCGAAGTTGCGCGCGAAGGCGCGGGTCGACTGGCAGCGCGGCCCCTCGGTGCCATCCATATTGCGCGGCAGCCCCAGAACCAGCCCGCCGATGCGGCGTTCGGCGATGATCTCGGTCAGCCGGGCGGCATCGACGCCGAACTTTTTGCGTCGCACGGTTTCCAGCGGGGTGGCGACGGATTGGAAACTATCGCTCACGGCCACGCCGATGGTTTTCTCACCCAAGTCCAGCCCGATCAGCGCCTGCATCGGGGGCAGGGCGGCGATGAAATCTGCGGTTTCGTCGTAAATCATCCTGCCACCCCTGCGCGTTCCCCGGCGCTGCGGATCATGTCCAGCGCGGCGTTATCGCCCGAGAAGACCTCAAGCGCGTTATCATAGACCGCTCGGGCCTGATCGGTATCGCCCAAGACACCCAGCGACGTGATCAGCCGCGCCCAGTCCTGCGGCGGGCCGCCTTCGCTGGCCAGACGGTCCGACAGCCCTGCGACCATGCCGCCGATCATCTCCATCCGGTCATCCGCGCTCATCTCAGAGGCGGCTTCGATGTCTTCGGCCGAAGGGCCGCGCGCGGGGGCGCCAGTGCCAATCTGCGGCATTTCGTAGTTTACCCCGGCAAGGGCGGCGACCTGAGCGATCTGCGCGCGGATCGGCTCGATCCACGGGGCATCGGCAGGCCCGCGCCGCAGCAGCGCGTCCCAGATGCGAAAGCCCACATCGGGCCGTCCGGTCTGCACCATCATCAGGCCGAGGTAATAGCGCGCCCGGCCATCCTGCTCATCGCGGTTCAAAACCTCACGCAGGGCGGTTTCCGCCTCGGGCGAGACATAGCCGCCCGCTGCCAGCACCAAGAGTTCGGCATAATCCGCGATATCCTTGGCGGTGCGGTCGGCCCCTTTGAGACGCAGCACATTGGCCTGTGCCTCGGCGGCGGCGGCGAAATTGCCGATCCGGGCTTCGTTCTGCGCCAGAAGGGTCTGCCCCTGCAGATCTTCGGGCCGGTCTTTGACCGTGGCGCGCAGCTGCTGCATCAGGGCGAGGTAATCGGCGCTCAGCCCTTCGGTGGCAGGGCTGGGGGGCAGGCTCTCCACCGCGCTTTGCTGGCTGGGACGGTTGCGGCGCATATCCTCGGCAAAGGCGATGCGGTCGGCGAGGGCCAGATCGCCATAGCCGGGCTGCCCCAGATGCCAATAAAGCGCCAAAGACCCGGCGCCCAAGGCCACGACCCCGGCGATCAGCACGAAGGGCGCGGGGCGCGCGGCGGTTTGCGGGCCACCGTCGCGGGCGGCATCGGCCGCGAGGATGCGGCGCGAAATCTCGGTCCGGATGCGGGCGGCGTCGGCCTCGGGGACAATGCCGCGCGCCACGTCGCGCTCAACCTCATCCAACTGGTCGCGGTAAACCTTCAGATCATAGTCCGCCTGAGCGGGCAGGGGCGTATCCGCGCCGCGCCAAGCGGCCCGCGCCAGAAGACCGCCCACGACAAGCGCCATCGCGCCAGAGAGAAACCAGAATATCATGGCCTCTACCTAACCTTTGACCGGCCCCGACAAAAGCCCGCAAATGCCGCGTGCCCTGCGGCATTTTTCACCAATCGCGCCGCATGTCGCAAAACCGCGTCCAAATGCCGTGGTGGTCATTTCGCATATCTGCTCCTAGGCTCAGAACTGAGCACAGCCGCCCGCGCGGCTCGAATCCTTGCCGGGAAGTGACGTGATGAAGAAATACTCCGTTTTCGCAGTGGCCCGAGAGGCGATGCGCCATCATACGGGCTGGACCCGCGCATGGCGGGATGCGCAGCCGAAAAAGCGCTATGACGTGATCATCGTGGGCGCGGGCGGGCATGGGCTGGCGACGGCGTATTATCTGGGCAAGAATTTCGGCATCACCAATGTCGCGGTGCTGGAAAAGGGCTGGCTCGGCGGCGGCAACACCGGGCGCAACACGACGATCATCCGTTCGAACTACCTGCAAGACCCTTCGGCTGCGATCTACGAAAAGGCGCGCAGTCTTTATGAAACGATGAGCCAAGACCTGAACTACAACGTCATGTTCAGCCCCCGTGGCGTCATCATGCTGGCGCAGACCGAGCATGAGGTGCGCGGCTACAAACGCACGGCCCATGCCAACGCTCTGCAAGGCGTACAGACCGAATTTATCGGGCCGGACCGGGTCAAACAACTGGTGCCGATCATCAACATCGACGGGCCGCGCTACCCGGTGCTGGGCGGGCTTTGGCAGGCACGCGGCGGCACCGCGCGGCATGACGCTGTGGCTTGGGGCTATGCGCGGGCCTGCTCGGATATGGGCATGGACATCATCCAGAAATGCGAAGTCACCGGGGTGCGCCAATCAGGCGGCAAGGTGAACGGCGTCACCACCACCCGCGGCGATATTGAGTGTGACAAGCTGGGGATCGTCGTGGCCGGGCATTCCGGGCAACTGGCAAATATGGCGGGTTTCCGTCTGCCGATTGAGAGCGTTGCCCTGCAAGCACTGGTCAGCGAGCCGGTCAAACCCTGTATGGATGTCGTCGTCATGGCCAATACGGTGCACGGCTACATGAGCCAGTCCGACAAGGGCGAGATGGTCATCGGCGGCGGCACGGACGGGCATAACAACTACACGCAACGCGGCAGCTTTCATCATATCGAAGAGACGGTGCGCGCGCTGGTCGAGACCTTCCCGATGATCTCACGGCTCAAGATGCTGCGGCAATGGGGCGGCATCGTGGATGTCACTGGCGACCGCTCTCCCATCCTCAGCAAGACCCCGGTCGAGGGGGTGTTTATCAATGGCGGCTGGGGCACGGGCGGCTTCAAGGCGATCCCCGGCTCGGGCTGGGGTTTTGCGGAGTTGATGGCCAAGGGGCATTCGCCGCTGACCGACGCCTTCGGGCTTGAGCGTTTCGCCGAAGGCCGCTTTATCGACGAATCCGTGGCCGCCGGGGTGGCGCATTGATGTTGTGGATCGGCCACAATTCGCCGCTGCTCAGCAGGGGGGGGAACGCCAGTGCCCGGCCCGGGGTTACCCGTTCAGACATTGAATATAACGGAGCTGAACAATGGCAACCCCGGATCACAACCGCACGGATCACGTCGATCATACCAACACCACCACAACCACGACTACGACCGATCGTGGCGGCAACAGCGGCCTTGCCTTCATCGTTGGCGCGGTCGTCGTCGTGGTGGCTTTGCTGGCCTATTTCCTCTTCGCGGGCGGTGACCTTGATGGTGCGAATGACGTCAACGTCAACATCGAAGGTGCTGCCGAAAGCACTGGTGAGACTATTGAGGGCGCGGCCGAAGGCACGGCAGATGCCGTCGATGAGGCCGCAACCCCGACCGAGTAAAACCCCCTCGGCCACGCGCGCAGCGTCGCCTTTTCACGATTCACGCCGCTCCGCGCAGTCGCGCCGGGGCGGCGTTTTGCCGTTCTCTACCCGCGCAGGAGCCTGCCCATGCTGATCCTCACCTGTCCTTGCTGCCATGTCACCGCCGAAGAGACGGAGTTTCACGGCGGCGGGGAGGCGCATTTGAAACGTATCGGCCCCGGCGGCTCCGAAGAGGATTTCGAGCGCTACCTCTTCATGCGTGAGAACCCCAAGGGCGTGCATCTTGAGCGTTGGCGACATGTCTATGGCTGCGGCAAGTGGTTCCACATGGCCCGCGATACCGCCACGCTCGAAGTCTTTGGCAGCTATCCCGCGCAGACCCTCGCCCCGCCGGATCACATCCTTGAGGCGATCCGCAAACGCCATCCCGATTGGCAGTGGCAGCGCGCCAGCTAACCCCCGACCTCGTTTCTCGCCCCGGTATTCACCCCATTCTCAGCCCCCAAGGTTTTCCACGATGAGCACAAGACTGGCCACAGGCGGCCGCCTGCTGAACAAAAGCAAACCGCTGAGCTTTACCTTCAACGGCAAGCAGATGCGCGGCTATGAGGGGGACACGCTGGCCTCGGCGCTGTTGGCCAATGATCAGGTGCTGGTCGGGCGTTCGTTCAAATACCACCGCCCGCGCGGCATCGTGACCTCCGGCCCAGAAGAGCCCAACGGTCTGGTCGGTCTTGGCCAAGAGGGGCATTTCGAGCCCAATGCCCGCGTCACCACGACCGAGCTTTACGAGGGGTTGGCCGCGGAAAGCCAGAACCACTGGCCGAGCCTTGAGTTCGACGTGGGCGCGATCAACAAACACCTCAGCCGCTTTCTGCCGGCGGGCTTCTACTATAAGATGTTCATGCATCCGCGTCCGCTGTGGAAGCATCTCTATGAGCCGATCATCCGCCATTCCGCCGGTCTGGGCAAAGCGCCCAAGGCGGCAGATGCCGACACCTATGAGCACTTCCACGCCTTCTGCGATGTGCTGGTCATCGGCGGCGGGGTCGCGGGGCTGCAAGCGGCGCTGGCGGCGGGGCTGAGCGGCGCGCGGGTCATCGTGATGGAGCAATCCGCCCATTGGGGCGGGCGTGCGCCGGTCGATGGGGGCACGGTGGATGACGCACCGATTGAGGATTGGATTGCCCAAACGCTCGACCGGCTGCGCGGCATGGAGAATGTCGACCTGCGCGACCGGACCATGGGCGCGGGTGTCTACGATCACGGCTATTTGCTGGGCTATGAACGGCTGCGGGATCATGCCCCCGAGAGCGCAGGCCCACGTCATCGGCTTTGGCGCGTGCGGGCGGCCCATGTGATCACCGCCACGGGCGCGATTGAGCGGCCGCTGAGCTTTGCGGGCAATGACGTGCCGGGCGTGATGCTGGCCTCGGCCATGCGCGACTATGTGGCGAATTACGGGGTCTCACCCGGTGACCGCACCGTGGTGGTGACGAATAACGACAACGCCTATCTCACGGCGATTGCGCTGAAACAGGCGGGGCTTGACGTGCCCGCCGTGCTGGATGCCCGCGTCCTGCCGCAAGACAGCGAATTGGTCGCACAGGCCCGCGCGCTTGGCATTCGGGTGGTCATGGGCCATGCGGTATCCTCGGTTCAGGGGGGCAAGCGGGTGAGCGGTGTGACCGTCTGTTCGCAGGCGGGCGAAGGGGCGGTTTTGGAAGAGATCGCCTGCGATGCGGTGGCCATGTCGGGCGGCTGGTCGCCCGTGGTGCATCTGTGGTCCCACTGCGGCGGCAAGCTGACATGGGACGGGGCGAAAGCCTGTTTCCGCCCCGATCAGGACCACCCGCCCAGCGGGGCAGACGGCCATGGTTTCGTGACGCCAGCGGGGGCGGCAGCGGGGGTCTTTGCCCTCGACGACGTGCTGCATGACGCCCATGCCGCTGCCGATGGGGTGGCGACGTCGCTCGGCTTCAAACTGCCGCGCGATCTGGCGGCACCCACGGCGGCGCGGCGCGAGGAAGCGCCGATGATGCCGGTCTGGCAAATGCCGCAGGGCGCCAGCGTCAAACTGCGCGAGAAGACCTTTCTCGACTACCAGAACGACGTGAAGGTCTCGGACGTGCGGCTGGCGGCGCAAGAGGGCTTTGTTTCTGTCGAACACGCCAAACGCTATACCACGCTCGGCATGGCGACGGATCAGGGGAAGCTGAGCAATATCAACGGGCTGGCCACGCTCGCCGGGGCGCTGGATGCAGAGATCCCCAACGTCGGCACCACCACCTTCCGCCCGCCTTACCACCCGATTTCGATGGGCGCGATTGCGGGGGCGGCGCGGGGCGATACCTTCCAGCCGATCCGCCGCACCCCGCTGCATGATTGGCACGAAGCCAATGGCGCTGTCTGGGAGCCGGTCGGCCAGTGGCGGCGGCCCTATGCCTATGCGCAAGACGGCGAAAGCACCCATGACGCGGTGATGCGTGAGGTGACCAACACGCGCCAGAACCTCGGCCTGCTGGATGCCTCGACCCTTGGCAAGCTGATCGTGCGCGGCCCGGATGCGGCGCGGTTTCTCGACATGATGTACACCAATATGATGTCGACGCTGAAACCCGGAAAATGCCGTTACGGGCTGATGTGCAACGAGAATGGTTTCCTCATCGACGATGGCGTCGTGGCGCGGCTGGATGAGCAGACCTTCCTCTGCCACACGACCACCGGCGGGGCCGACAGCATCCATGCCCATATGGAGGAATGGCTCCAGACCGAGTGGTGGGACTGGAAAGTGCATGTGGTCAACGCCACCGAACATTACGCGCAGGTGGCTGTCGTCGGCCCCAACGCGCGGAAATGTCTGGAGAAACTTGGCGGGATGGGCCTCAGCCGCGAAGCGCTTGGTTTCATGGAGTGGACCGAGGGCGAATTGGGCGGTTTCAAGGTCCGCGTCTTCCGCATCTCTTTCTCGGGCGAGTTGAGCTATGAGATCGCCGTTGAGGCCGGGCAGGGGCAGGCCTTCTGGGACGCGCTGCTGATCGCCGGGCATGACTTGGGCGTGATGCCCTATGGCACGGAATGTTTGCACATCCTGCGCGCTGAAAAGGGCTTCATTATGATCGGGGATGAGACCGACGGCACGGTGATCCCCCAAGACCTTGGCCTGAACTGGGCGATCTCGAAAAAGAAGGACGACTACCTTGGCAAACGCGCGCAAGAGCGCAGCCATATGCAGGATCCGACCCGCTGGAAACTCGTGGGGCTTGAGACCACGGATGGCAGCACCCTGCCGGATGGGGCCTATGCGCTTGGCGAAGGTGAGAATGAGAACGGCCAGAAGGTGATGCAGGGGCGGGTGACCTCCTCCTATCACTCCCCAACGCTAGACCGGGGCATCGCCATGGGGCTGGTGCTGCATGGACCAGACCGGATGGGCGAGGTGCTGACCTTCCCCGGCACCGATGGCAAGACCTATGAGGCGCGGATCGTCGATCCGGTGTTTTATGATCCCAAGGGGGAGAAACAGAATGTCTGAACCCGTAAGCGCATTGAGGAACGCCCGCTATGACGCTGGTATTGCTGTGATTTCCGAAGTGGCACCCATGGGCATGATTGCGATCCGCGGCGATCTTGATGCGCCCTATCTGCGCAAGGTGACCAAGAAGCTCACCGGGGTGGAGCGCCCCGAGCGGGGGCAATGCCGCTTCGCCGGGGATGCCGGGGTGGCTTGGATGTCGCCCGATGAATTGCTGCTCTTTTGCCCCCACGCGCAGGCGCCCGAGGTGCTGGCGCGGCTGCATGCGGCCTTCGAGGATACCCATACCACCGCCATGGATGTCTCCGGCGCGCGGGCGGCGTTTCGTGTCGAAGGCCCCCATGCGCGGGAGGTGCTGGCCAAGCTCGCCCCCGTCGACCTCGCCCCAGATCAATTCACCCCCGGCATGTTCCGCCGCACGCGGATGGGGCAGGTGCCCGCCGCCTTTTGGCTGCGCGACGATGGCGCCTTTGAGGTGATCTGCTTTCGCTCGGTGGCGCAGTATATGTTCGACCAGCTTTGCGTGGCAGCCCAGCCCGGCAGCGCGGTCGGTCATTTCCAAACGGCGTAAGTCGGGAGAAAAACTGACTATTTCTCTCGGAACGGCTGTGATTTGCAGACGTTGACCTTGACGTTGCCGCTTGATCCCCATCAAGTAGCCGCAGCGAAATTTCCAAACGAGGAGGCCCAGAAATGGCTTTTGAACTTCCCGATCTCCCCTATGCCCACGACGCGCTTGCATCCAAGGGCATGTCCAAGGAAACGCTGGAATACCACCACGACAAGCACCACAACGCCTATGTCACGAACGGCAACAAGGCGATTGAGGGCACCGAGTGGGAGGGCAAGACCCTCGAAGAGATCATCAAGGGCACCTATGACCCGAACGCCGTGGCCCAGTCCGGCATCTTCAACAACATCTCCCAACTGTGGAACCACAACCAGTTCTGGGAAATGATGAGCCCCGAAGACAACAAAATGCCCGGTGAGCTGGAAAAGGCGATCAACGAGAGCTTTGGCTCCGTCGACAAGTTCAAGGACGAGTTCAAGGCCGCGGGCGCAGGCCAGTTCGGCTCCGGCTGGGCATGGCTGGTGAAAGACAAAGACGGCAGCCTGAAGGTCACCAAGACCGAGAACGGCGTGAACCCGCTCTGCTTTGACCAGACCGCGCTGCTCGGCTGTGACGTGTGGGAGCATTCCTACTACATCGACTTCCGCAACGCGCGCCCCGACTACCTGTCGAACTTCCTCGACAACCTTGTGAACTGGGACAACGTCGCGTCGCGCATGTGAGCGGGGGACAGTGCGTGCGAGAGACGCCCGCGCCTGCTGTGTGTGGCGCTCTCCCAGTCACCGACGCCCACGGCTACGCCGCAGGCTGGGTGAACTGGGACAACGTCGCCTAGCGTCTGTGATATGACGGTGCGGCCTTACGGCCAGCCGGAACAAGACAGAAACCCCGCAGCCTGCTGCGGGGTTTTTCGTTGGAACCCAAGACCCTTCGCGGATGTTTTTCTCCTGAGACTTCACGTCAAAAAAGGAGGACAACATGGCCGAGCGGAAGCGATCCAATGACGGTAGCAAGGAGACGGAAAAATTCCTCTCCGATACCGAGACGCCAGACCAAGGTGGCCGCGCCGGGGGTGATCTGCAAAAGGACGTTGGCACCCAAGACGCCATGCGCCGCGCCGAAAAGGGCGAAGACGGCGTGACCCGCGTCACCGGCGAAGACAAACGCAACCATGGAGAGCCTTCATGACCAAACTCAGCCAAGACACATGGGTGCTGATCGCGGATGGCGAAAAGGCCCTTTTCCTGCAAAACCACACGGACGGCGAAGACCCCTATCTTCAAGTCGTGCGCAAGGAAGAGCAGGAGAACCCACCGGCGCGGGAGCAAGCCGCCAACCGCCCCGGTCGGATGAGCGATGGTCCTAGCGGGCACCGCTCTGCCTTTGACGACACGGATTGGCATGAGCTGGAAAAAGAGCGCTTTGCCAAAGACTTGTCGGACATCCTTTACAAACTGGCTCACAAAGGCCGCTTTGATCGGATCGTTTTGGTGGCCCCTCCGGCAGTGCTGGGGGACCTACGCGATGACCTCCACAAAGAGGTGCAGAGCAAGGTGGTGGGGGAAATCCCCAAGACCCTGACCAACCACCCCATCGACGAGATCGAAAAGATTGTGGCCGGGGAATTGGCCCAAGCCTGACTTTCCCCTTGGTGCGGGAATTGATTGCCTTCACAAGGAAGCAGTCTACCGCGCTAAGGATTTCCCATGACCGACACCACCAAGGGTTTCGCCGCCATGATCGCGGCCTGCTGTATCTGGGGGCTGTCGTCTATCTTCTACAAATTGCTGTCGCATGTGCCCGCCGCCGAGGTGCTGGCCCATCGCACCCTCTGGTCGCTCGTGTTCTTCGTGATCGTGCTGGCAGTGCAGCGGCGTTTGCGCGCGATCCTTGACGCGATGGCAGGGCCGCGGGCTTTTGGGCTGCTTGCTTTCGCGGCGCTGGTGATTGCGACGAATTGGTATCTTTTCATCTGGGCGGTTCAGAGCGGGCAGGCGACGGAGGCGGCCTTAGGCTATTACATCTTCCCGCTGGTCTCGGTCCTGTTGGGCCGTCTTGTCTTTGCCGAGCGGTTGAGCCCCGTACAGCTTTGCGCGGTGGGGTTGGTGACGGTCGCGGTCTCGCTGCTCACCTATGGCTTGGGGACCGCGCCTTGGCTCGCCATGGCGCTGGCGGCGTCTTTTGGGCTTTATGGGCTGGCGAAAAAGCGGTTGGCGGTGGGGCCGGTCGTCTCTGTCACCGCTGAGGTGCTGCTGTTGTCGCCCCTTGCGGTGCTCGTGCTGTGGCAAACGGGTGACAATGGAGCGGGGGCCTTCGGGGCCTCCTTCCGCGATACGGCGCTGCTGATACTCGCCGGGCCGATCACCGCGACGCCGCTGATCCTGTTCAGCTACGCGGCGCGGCGATTGTCGATGGCGACGGCCGGATTGCTAAGCTACATCAACCCGACCTTGCAGTTTTTCTGCGCCGTAGTCCTGTTTCGCGAACCGTTCACGGGCTGGCATGTGCAGGCCTTTGTGCTGATCTGGTGCGCGCTGGCGGTCTATTCCATCAGCACCTTCCGTCAGGACAAGGCGCGGCGCAGAGCGCTGAGAGCAGCATCGGCATCCGGCACCACGGTGACGTAATCCAGCAGCGTCGCATCGGCAAAGCCATGGCTCACGACATGGTTCATCAGCGACACGAAGGGTTCCCAGTAGCCGTTTGTGTTCACAAGGAAAATAGGCTTTTCATGCAGGCCCAACTGGCGCCACGTCAGCACTTCGAAAAGCTCATCAAGTGACCCCGCGCCACCCGGCAAAACCGCCACGGCGTCGCTGTTCATAAACATCACTTTTTTGCGTTCGTGCATCGTTTCGGTCACGATATAGCGGGTGAGATCGGTCTTGCCGACTTCCCATGCCACGAGATGCGCGGGGATCACGCCGAAGGTATCGCCGCCTGCGGCTTGGGCCGCACGCGCGACGCTGCCCATCAGCCCAACATCGCCCGCGCCATAGACCAGCCGCAGCCCGGCCTCGGCCAGACCGCGGCCCAGTGTTTCGGCGTCTTGGGTGAAGGCTTCGTCGTCGCCGGGGCGGGAGCCGCAATAGACACAGACAGAATGTTGCATGGTAAAGCGTCCTGTTAATTAGGAAAATTCGGCGCGGATCGTCTGCGCTTTTGACCCCTGTTAGCCTGCTTGCTAAAAAGGCTCAACCACAGGGGAAGTAGAGAATGTTCAAGGGATTTGGCCGGTTTGGCGGCATGGGGGCGATGGCGGCGGGCGCCTTTGCGGCGGCGGTGCTGGCGCTCGGTGCCTGGATCGGCAGCAAGCGCGGCGGGCCGGAGGATGCGGCGCCCGAAACGGTGGCCGTGCTTCCTGAACGCGATGCCACCCCTGAGGATGCCACGCTGGTGCCAAATGCGGTGCAGGGTGTCTCGGTCAGCCCTGAGGGTGATGCGGCGACAGAGCCTGAAGCAGCGCCGCAAGCGCCGGCCTTCGACGAAGTGCGCCGCGAAAGCGATGGGATGACGGTGATCGCAGGCCGCGCGGCACCCGGCAGCACCGTGGCTGTTTTAAAGGATGGCGAGGAGATCGCCACAGCCACTGCCGATGGAGCCGGAAAATTCGCGACCCTCGCCATGATCCCCCCCGATGGCAAGGGCCACGTGCTGACGCTCTTGGGGCAGGACGGTGAGGCAAAGCTTGCCTCGGAAGAGGAGATCATCCTCACACCGACCGCCGCGCCGGTGCAAATGGCGGAGGCGGATATCACGCCGGAGGAAAACCCGCTTAGGGTGATGGACGAGGTCGGAGAAGAGGGGGCTGCACAGGCAGTGGCCCCGGCGGGGGGGCCTGAAGCGATTGACGCGGTTGCGGCGGGCGAGCCAGTTGGTCCCACATCGGCGGACGACGGTGCAGGGCAAAAAGAGGTAACGACGGACACCGAGCCAACCACAGCGCAGCCGGAGCAGGCGACCCCGCTGGCCGGAACGGCGACTGCCGAGGGAGGGGGGGCTGAGGAAAGCCAGCCTGCATTTGATAGCGGTGCGGCGGCGCAAGAAGCTGACGAGGACCGAAGTCAGCCGGAGCTAGAGGAAACCGAGACGGTCGGAGACACCGCATCGACAGAGCAGGACCCGGCCACCAACGACGGGGAAGGTGGCACTCCTTCTGAGGCCACGCCGATGTCCGATACTGGCACCGTGGACACGGAACGCACTACGTCGGAGCAAGAGCGGTCCTCCGATCCGGCACCTTCCGTAGCCACGCCAATGGCTGGAACTGACACCGCCGACGACGAGAGCGCTGCGACGCCGGAGCAAGACGGTGTCGTTGTGCAGGGGGAAGATACCACCAACCCCGCACCGTCCCAAGCAACGCCGATGGCCGGAACGGGTACCGCTGACGATGGAGCTGCCGCGCCGTCAGAGCCAAACGACCCCGCTGAGCAAAGCGGTGACCTCGGCACCGAAGCCGCCCCGGCCCAAGCGATGCCAATGGCAGAAACCGGCACTGACGATGGCGACAGCGCTGCGCAAGACCCTGACGGTGAGACGCCCTCCCAAGCCGCCCCGCTGGCAGAGACGGGAACAGCAGAGACCGACGCCGACACCCCTGCGCAAACGCGACCGCTTGAGGCAGAAACCGAGGCTCCGAGCCTCGCCGAGCGCACCGCGCCAAAGCCGGACACGACCACTCCCGCGCCTGCGGAGGAACCCGACACCGCCGCTGCGCCTGCGATACCGCCCGCGCCGGCTCCGGTGTTGAAATCCACCGCCGAAGGGGTCGAACGGCTCGACACCGCGCCGCCGCAGGTGATGACCAATGTGGCGCTCGACACCATCGGCTACTCCGATCAGGGCGATGTGCAACTGGCGGGCCGCGCCCAGCCGGAGACCAGCGAAGTCCGCGTCTATCTCAACAACAACGCCGTCATCAGCCTGCCGGTCGATCAGGAGGGACGCTGGCGCGGCGATCTGCCTGATGTCGATGAGGGCGTTTATACCCTGCGCGTGGATGAGCTTTCCCGCGGCGGCGATGTGACGAGCCGGGTAGAGACCCCCTTCAAGCGCGAATCCCCCGAGGTGCTGGCCGCCGCCACCGAAGGGCTGACCGGCCCGCTTAGCGCTGTGACGGTGCAAAAAGGCGATACGCTCTGGGCAATCTCGCGCACGCGCTACGGAGATCCTCTGCTCTATGTGAAGGTTTTCGAGGCCAATAGCGCCAACATCCGCGACCCCGATCTGATCTACCCCGGACAGGTCTTCGACTTGCCCGAAGACCCGGCATCGGAGTGATCTAAGCGGCCAAAACCGGGGCGGCATTCGCAGCGCGCAGAGCGGCTGTGCGCCGCCCGGTACTGGCAACCCAAGGCCATGGGGCCTATGTAGCCTGTAATCACTTCAGGAATTCCCATGCCAGCCGATACAGACCAATCTAACGCCGCGCGGCGGCGCGACCGCAAGACGCCCAAGCCCGAACGCATCCCCACAGAGGCCGAGATGATCGACGCCGCCGAACGGCAGTCGGGCTTTCTGGTGCTGCGCAAGGTCGCGCCCTACCTCTGGCCCAAGGATATGCCATGGGTGAAACGCCGGGTGGTTCTGGCCATGCTGGCGCTGCTGGTGTCGAAGCTGATCATCGTCGCCACGCCGTTCTTCTACCGCGACGCGGTGGATGCGCTGGCGGGCGAGGGGGCGCCGATGCTGGCGCTTGGCGCGATTGGTCTGACCGTGGCTTACGGCATGGCGCGGCTGATGGGGGTGGGCTTTCAACAGGTCCGCGATGCGGTGTTCGCGCGCGTCGGGCAGCGCGCCCTACGGATGCTGGCGCTTGAGACCTTCCAGCACATCCACAAACTCTCGATGCGCTATCACATCACCCGCAAGACCGGGGGCCTCAGCCGGATCATTGAGCGGGGGGTCAAAGGTGTCGACTTTCTGCTGCGCTTCCTGCTCTTCTCCATCGGGCCGCTGATCCTTGAGCTGATCCTCGTGGGCGTGATCCTCGCCGTCCTCTTTGACGTCTGGTATCTGGCGGTCGTGGCGGTGACCATTGCGCTCTACGTCTGGTTCACCTTTGCCGTCACCGAATGGCGCGTGCGCCTGCGACGGCAGATGAACGACAGCGACACCGACGCCAACCAAAAGGCGATCGACAGTCTGCTGAACTATGAAACGGTGAAATACTTCGGCGCAGAGGGGCGTGAGGCCGCGCGCTATGACGCCGCGATGGCCGATTATGAGAACGCGGCGATCAAGACGAACTATTCGCTGGCCTTCCTGAACTTTGGCCAAGCTCTGATCATCACAGCGGGGCTCGTGGGGGTCATGGTCATGGCGGCGATGGGCGTGCAAAGCGGCGAGCTGAGCGTCGGCGACTTCGTCATGGTGAACTCCTACATGATTCAACTGACCGTGCCGCTGAACTTCCTTGGCACCGTTTACCGCGAGATCCGTCAGGCGCTTGTAGATATGGGGCAGATGTTTGGCCTGCTCGAACAACCGGCTGAGATTGACGACAAGCCGAACGCGCCGGACCTAAAGGTTACCGGTGGCCATGTGACGCTGGAAAACGTGCGCTTTGCCTATGACACCGACCGCGAAATCCTCAAAGGCATCTCGCTTGAGGCGCGCCCCGGAGAGACGGTGGCGATCGTCGGCTCGACCGGCTCGGGCAAATCCACCATCGGGCGGCTGCTGTTTCGCTTCTACGATGTCGCGGGCGGGGCGCTCAAGATCGACGGACAGGACGTGCGCGACGTGACCCAGCATTCGCTGCATATGGCGATTGGTGTGGTGCCGCAGGATACAGTGCTGTTCAACGACACCATTGGTTACAACATCGCCTATGGCCGCGATGGGGCGACGCAGGAAGAGGTCGAAGACGCCGCGCGCGCAGCACAGATCCATGATTTCATCATGGCGCTACCACAGGGCTATGAGACCACGGTGGGCGAGCGGGGCCTGAAACTGTCGGGCGGCGAGAAACAGCGCGTCGGCATCGCGCGGACCCTGCTGAAAGACCCGCCGATCCTGCTGTTGGATGAGGCCACAAGCGCGCTCGACAGCGAGACGGAGCATGAGATCCAAGATGCGCTGCGCCGCGCGGGCCAAGGGCGCACGGTGCTGACCATCGCCCACCGCCTCTCGACCATCGCCGAGGCCGACCGCATCGTCGTGTTGGAGAAGGGCGAGATCATCGAACAGGGCAGCCATGAGGTGCTGCTCGCCCAAGGTGGGCGCTATGCCCAGCTTTGGCAGCGCCAGCAGGCGGAAGAAGAGTAGACGGCGAAGCTGGCCCCGCCTTCTGTTTCGGCAGGCAGGCGGGGCATTGCCGCCGAGGGGTGCATTTGCGGGCGATCTGCTCTTGCACTGTGCGGGGCGGCGCATGATATCTACCGCCATGACCGATCTTTCGACCCCTTCGCAGACCTCGCTGCGCGCCCGCGCCGCCCGGCTGGCCGACCGCCCTTCGTTCCAGAATTTCATTCTGGGCGTGATTCTCTTTAATGCCGTGATCTTGGGGCTCGAGACCTCGGACGAGGTGATGGGGCAGGTTGGGCCGCTGATCCTGCTGCTGGACCGTATCTGTCTCGCCATTTTCGTCATCGAAATTGCGATCAAGCTTTTCGGGCGCGGGCTTGATTTCTTCAAACGCGGGTGGAGCATCTTTGACTTCGTCATCGTCGCCATCTCGCTGATCCCGGCGACACAGGGGCTCAGCGTTTTGCGCGCCCTGCGCATCCTGCGGCTCTTGCGCGTCGTCTCGGTCGCGCCCTCGCTGCGCCGCGTGGTCGAGGGGTTGGTCAACGCGCTGCCCGGGATGGGCTCGGTCTTTTTGCTGATGGGGGTGATCTTCTACATCGCCTCCGTCATGGCCACCAAACTCTTTGGCGCGGATTTCCCGCAGTGGTTCGGCACGCTGGGCCAGTCGGGCTATTCGCTGTTCCAGATCATGACGCTCGAGTCGTGGTCCATGGGCATCGTGCGCCCGGTGATGGAGGTCTATCCCTATGCCTGGATGTTCTTCGTGCCCTTTATCATGGTCACCACCTTCGCGGTGGTGAACCTTTTGGTCGGCCTGATCGTGAACTCGATGCAAGACGCGCATCATGAGGAAAGCAACGAGCAGACCAACACCTACCGCGATGAGGTCATGTCGCGGCTGACCGATCTGGAAAACCTGATCAAGGCGCAGAACACCCCGCCCAAACCCTAAAAGGCCGGGGCGGGGAGGGGGCGTTATTCCTCGCCGATCGCCTTGGCGGTGAGATTGTCCAGCGCCTTGGTCATCTTGGTGAGATATTCCGCCTCTTCGGGCAGGCCGTGGGCGGTGACCAGCGTTTCAGGCGCGGCATAGGTCACATGCACGGCCCCCTCGCCATCGGCGTAGACCAGCACCCGCATCGGCAGATCCAGCCCGGCGGTCTGGGCATCCTGCATCGCGGGGGTGCCGAGCTTTGGGTTGCCAAAGATCAAAAGCTGCGTCGGGCGCAATTCCATCTCGGCCTTTTCGGCCCCGGCGGCATGATCGATCCGGGCAAAGACCTCGGCCCCCGCCGCCTCGACCGCGCTTTCCAGTCGGTCCATCGTCGTCGGCACATCATGGGGTGAGACTTTGGCCACCAAATCCTGCGCCAAAGCGGGCATGGCCGCCATCACGACACCTGCTGCCAGTGCAATCGCTTTCATCATCGTCTCCTTTCGCTGCATTCTGCCCCTGACCTAGCGTGACGCGCCCCCGGGCCAAGCGGTCGGCGAAAAGGCGCTGCGGTTCGCTGGGTCTTGGCTTGGCCGGCCACGCGCGGTAAGAGGGGCAAAATCAGGCCGGGGGCAGGGCGCGATGAGCGATACCGACAGTTTTATTGACGAAGTGAACGAAGAGGTCCGCCGCGACCGGCTATACGGCTACCTGCGCCGCTATGGTTGGATCGCCGTGCTGGCCGTGGTGGCCATCGTTGGTGGGGCGGCGTGGAACGAATACAGCAAAGCACAGGAGCGGGCCGAGGCCGAAGCTCTGGGGGATGCGATGCTTGCCGCGCTCGAAGCGGATGCCAGCAATGCCCGCGCCGAAGCGCTCGCCCCGATCGAGGCCGATGGCCCCGGTGCCCGCGCCGTGCTGAATTTCATGCGCGCCGATGCGCTGGCCGAAGCGGGTGAGACCGATGCCGCTGTGGAGCAGCTTGATGCCGTGGCGCTCGACGGTGACCTCGCGCCGATCTACCGGGCCCTGGCGCAGTTCAAGATCGTGACCCTTCAGGGCCAATCGGTGCCCGTGGCCGAGCGGCGTCAGGCGCTCGAAGCGCTGGCCCAGCCCGGTGCCCCGCTGCGCCTGTTGGCAGAAGAGCAACTGGCCCTGATCGACATGCAAGAGGGTGAGACCGACAAGGCCGTGGCGCGCTACCAGTCCATTCTCTCCGATGCGGAAACCACCCCGGACTTGCAACAACGCGCCCTTCAGGTGATTGTGGCCTTGGGTGAAGAACCGGGTGACGAGAGTGCCGCCGCAGAGGCCGCGCTGGAGATCCCCGAAGCAACGGGTGACTGACACATATCCACCCGCCAAAAATGGCGGGGGCGTGAAGGTTGAGGAAAGACAGAAAGTGAGCAGGTCCATGACGAAGCATCGCGAAACCGAACCCGGGCAAGCGGGTCTGCGGGGTCTGGGCGTGGCGGGGGCCATCGGTGCCGCGCTGTTGCTGACGGCCTGCGCGGATGAGCAGACTTATCTGCCGGGCAAACGCGAAGACGTGCGCGCGGTGCTGCAAAACCCCGGCGTGCAAGACCCTGCCTTTGACGCCGCCACTGGCCCCGTGCCAGAGAATACCAGCCGCGCCATCGCTCTGGGCGGCACGGTGAACAACGCCAACTGGACCCATAGCATCGGTACCGCCGCGACCCGCATCAGCCATCCCGCGCTGCGCACCGCGTTACAGCCGGTCTGGAGTGCCGATATCGGCGCGGGCGACAGCCGCAAACAACGTATCACCGCCGATCCGGTGGTGGCGGGCGGGCGTGTCTTCACGCTCGACGCCGGGGCGCAGGTCACAGCGACCTCGACCTCGGGCCAAACGCTCTGGACCCGTGACCTCACCCCCGCATCCGACCGCGAAGGCCAAGCCACCGGTGGCGGCCTCGCCGTGGATGGGGAAACGCTCTATGTCTCCGTGGGTTTTGGCGTTCTGGCCGCGCTCGACGTGACGACGGGCGGCGTGCACTGGACCCAAGACCTTGACGCCACCGGTTCGGGCACGCCGACCGTCTCGGGCGATCTGGTCTATCTCACGGCGGGCGACGATACCGGCTGGGCGCTCGACAAAACCGATGGCCGCATCCAGTGGCAGACCGGCGCTGTGACCAGCCTCAGCAACGTTTTGGGCGCGCCTGCGCCCGCCGTCACCAGCGATCTGGCGATCTTTGCCTTCGGCTCAGGCGAGGTGCAGGGGCTGTTCCGCCAAGGCGGGCTTGAGCGGTGGTCGACCTCCGTTCTGGGCAAACGTCCGGGCCGCGCGCTGAGCTTTGTGGGCGATGTGACAAGTGCGCCTGTGGTCTCGAACGGGACCGTCTATGTGGGCAACCATTCGGGCCGTCTGGCCGCGCTGGATGTCAACAGCGGCGACCGCAAATGGGTCGCGCGCGACGGGGCGATCGGTCCGGTCTGGCCTGCGGGCGATTCTGTCTTTGCGGTCACGGACCTGAACGAACTGGTCCGGCTCGACGCCAGCACGGGCCGCCGCATCTGGGGCACGCCGCTGCCGAATTTCGTCAAAGATAAGCCCAAGAAGCAATCCGAAGTGGTGGCCCATTACGGCCCGATCATCGCCGGGGGGCGCGTGATCGTGGCCTCCAACGACGGGGTGCTGCGCAGCTTTGACCCCGTGAGCGGCGGGCTGACCGGCACCACCCAAATCCCCGGCGGGGCGACCACCGCCCCCGTCGTGGCGGGCGGCACGCTCTATGTCGTCTCCACCAAGGGGCAATTGCACGCTTTCCGTTAGGCCGCAAATAGGCTAAGGCGCGTGTCTGAACTGGCCCAACCGGGGCCCGGAGCCTGAATTATGTCCTTTACCCTTGCCATCGTGGGCCGTCCCAATGTCGGGAAATCCACGCTGTTCAACCGCCTTGTCGGCAAACGCCTCGCTCTGGTCGATGACCAGCCCGGCGTGACCCGCGACCTGCGCGAAGGCGCGGCCAAATTGGCCGACCTGCGCTTTACCGTGATCGACACCGCGGGGCTGGAAGAGGTCACCGACGACAGCCTGCAAGGCCGGATGCGCCGCCTGACCGAACGCGCGGTCGATATGGCTGACATCTGCCTGTTTATGATCGACGCCCGCGTCGGCGTGACGCCCTCGGATATGGTTTTTGCCGAGATCCTGCGCAAGAAATCCGCGCATGTGATTCTCGCTGGCAACAAGGGTGAGGGCAAGGCCGCCGATGCTGGCATGATCGAAGCCTATTCGCTGGGTCTGGGCGAGCCTATTCGCATGTCCGCCGAACATGGCGAGGGGCTGACCGATCTTTACACCGCGTTGATGCCGCTGGCCGATGAATATGCCGAACGCGCCACGCAGGACGCGCCTGAGACGGATGTGGATCTGCCCGAGGATGACGCCGATCTTGAGGCCGAATCCGTGCCGATGCCGACCCGCGCCAAGCCTTTGCAGGTCGCCGTGGTGGGCCGCCCCAATGCGGGCAAATCGACGCTGATCAACCAAATTCTGGGTGAGGATCGTTTGCTCACCGGGCCGGAGGCCGGGATCACCCGCGATGCGATCTCTCTGACGACCGAATGGGCCGGGCCGGATGGTGAGCCGGTGCCGATGCGCATCTTCGACACCGCGGGGATGCGCAAAAAGGCCAAGGTTCAGGAGAAGCTCGAAAAACTCAGCGTCAGCGATGGTCTGCGCGCGGTTAAGTTCGCCGAAGTGGTCGTGGTCCTGCTCGACGCCGAGATTCCGTTCGAACAGCAGGATCTGCGCATCGCCGATCTGGCCGAACGCGAAGGCCGCGCGGTGGTTGTCGCCGTGAACAAATGGGACATCGAAGAGAACCGGCAGGAGAAACTGCGCGATCTCAAAGAGAGCTTCGAGCGGCTCTTGCCGCAGTTGCGCGGTGCGCCGCTGATCACCGTGTCGGCCAAGACGGGCAGGGGCCTCGACCGCCTGCAAGCCGCGATCATGCGCGCCTATGAGGTCTGGAACCGCCGGGTGACCACCGCGCAGCTCAACCGTTGGCTCTCGGGCATGATGGAGGCGCATCCGCCCCCCGCGCCGCAGGGCAAGCGCATCAAGCTGCGCTATATGACCCAAGCCAAGACCCGCCCGCCGGGCTTCGTGGTGATGTGCAGCCACCCCGACAAGGTGCCGGACAGCTATACGCGCTATCTGGTCAACGGGTTGCGGTTGGATTTCGACATGCCCGGCACGCCGATCCGTCTGTGGATGCGCGGTCAGTCGGATGCCAACCCCTATAAGAACCGCAAGAAAGCGGCGCCGTCGAAGCTGCGCAAGCACACTGACGGTCGCCGCAAGGACTAAGCGGGCTCAGCCGCGCCGGAACGCCCTGACGGTGGGCAGCGCCACGATGACGCTGCCCCCGAGCGCCAGATAGGCGACCAAGGCCGTCTCGCCCCAATTGGTCACGACCACGCCCACCAGCCCCCAGATCACCGCGATGCCATAGGTCGGTGTCCGCCCCAGAGCGGTCTGGACGATGGTGCCGATTGCGATCGCCAGCCCGACAAAGACCACCGCCGCTGTCTGCTCTTCCAAATAGCCGTATCCTGCGGCCAGAAGCGCCAGCGACACGCAGGAAGCGGCTGAGAGCCAGCCTGCGTAGAGCCCTACCGGGGCGGCGGCCCAGAGCGGGTCTTCGACCGGGGCGAGGAACAGGGCGATGAGGGCGGTGATCAGCATGATCCAGATCAGTATCGCGGCCCAGACCGGGCTCATGGTCGCCACGGCGAGCCATGTGGTCCCCACGGCGAGCGACAGGCAGAGCGGCACGCGCATGTGATGCCACTGCCCATCCCGCGGCGCGCGCAACAGGCCATAGCCAAGGCCCGCGATCAGCCACAGGTAAATCACCCCCCAGATGGAAAAGGCATAGCCCGCAGGCTGCGCGGGCGGGTTGTCCTGCGGAATGGGGAATTGGTTCGGATCAAAGCCCGAAAAGCTGGGAACGAAAAAGGGTGAGATCGCGAAGGCGATGCTGAGCAGCAGGGCAAGCACGGCGATCAGGGTGCGGGAGGATTTGGGCAAGGTCGGCCTCGCGGGATTAGCTGTTGCGGTACAGCTAATCCTAGAGCGCCCGCGCGCCACGGCAACCCAGGGCCAGCGCCTACGCGGTCGCACCGCAAGTGCGCCCAAAATTATCTGGTACGCCCCCCGGCGGGGCGGGGCGGATCGGGCCTAGCGGTGGCTCACCCTTAGGCGAGCACACCTTCCGCCGTGAGGGTCGTCTTGCCCCCCAGATAGGGCGCAAGCGCTTCGGGCAGCTTCACAGAGCCATCCGCCTGCTGGCCATTTTCCAGCACCGCGATCAGGCAACGCCCCACGGCCAGCCCCGAGCCATTCAGCGTATGCACGAACTGCGGCTTGCCGCCGCCCTCGGGTTTGAACCGCGCGTTCATGCGCCGCGCCTGAAAATCGCCGGTGGTCGAGACCGAGGAGATCTCGCGGTAGCAATCCTGCCCCGGCACCCAGGCTTCGATGTCATAGGTCCGCCGCGCGCCGAACCCCATGTCGCCGGTGCAGAGGATCACCGTCCGGTAGGGCACGCCGAGTTTTTCGAGGATGCCCTCGGCGCAACCCACCATGCGCTGCTGTTCGGCGTCGCTCTCATCCGGGTGGGTGATCGAGACCATCTCAACCTTTTCGAACTGGTGTTGGCGCAGCATCCCGGCGGTGTCGCGGCCCGCACTTCCGGCCTCGGAACGGAAGCAGAGGGTATGGGCAGTGAGACGGATCGGCAGAGCGCTTTGCTCCAGCGTGTCGCCGCCCACCGAATAGGTCAGCGGCACTTCGGAGGTCGGCACCAGCCACCAGCCATCCGTGGTCTGATAGCTGTCCTCGCCGAATTTCGGCAGTTTGTCGGTGCCATACATCGCCTCGTCGCGCACCAGCACGGGGGAGTTTACCTCCGTCAGCCCGTTTTCATCCACATGAGTGTCGATCATGAATTGCGCCAGCGCGCGGTGCACCCGCGCCACGGCACCTTTCAGCATGACGAAACGCGCGCCCGAAGTCTTGGCGGCGGTCTCGAAATCCATGCCGGGTTTGACGCCTTTGATCTCGTAATGCTCAACCGGTTTGAAATCGAAGGCGGGCTTCTCACCCCAGTTCTTCACCTCGACATTGTCGTTCTCATCATCGCCTTGAGGCACGTCCTCGGCGGGGTTGTTGGGGATGCGGGCGAGCATGTCGGTCAGCTTCGCGTCCAACTCCTGCGCCTCGGCGTTCATCGCGGCGACTTCGGCCTTTTTGTCGCCTACCAGCGCGCGCAGGCGCTCGAACTCGGCCTCGTCACCACGGCCCTTGGCGGCGCCGACTTCCTTGCTGGCCTTGTTCTGCTCGGCCTTGGCGCTCTCGGCGGCGGCGATCTTGGCGCGGCGCGCGGCATCAAGGGACAGCACCGCCTGCGACATCGCCGCCTCGCCCCGGCGGGCAAGAGCGGCGTCAAAAGCCTCGGGATTGTCGCGGATGGCGCGGATGTCGTGCATGGGTTTGTCCTCAAGATCGGGTGAGTCGGTTTTGCTGCCTTATGCCTTAATGTGCGGTGCGGGGGTAGGGGCCGCAACCATGCGGCGATTGGCCCCGCGCGGGCGGGCAGGCGGCATCGGCTTTCCACCTTGCACCCCGCTGCCACCGCGCATAGGTTCTGGCCAAATTCTCAAGGCCCATTTTGCGGCCCAATACCCATCGAAAAGGACGACCCCCATGGAAGGCATCCAGCAATTCGTGCCGCTGATCCTGATCTTCGCGATCATGTATTTTCTGCTCATCCGCCCGCAGCAGAAGAAGGCGAAGGAACATCAGGCCATGGTGGCCGGTCTGCGTCGGGGCGATCAGGTCGTGACCCAAGGCGGCATCATCGGCAAGGTCTCCAAGGTCAAAGACGACGGTGAGCTTGAGGTGGAAATCGCCGAGGGCGTGAAAATTCGCGTGGTGCAGGCCACCATCGCCACCGTGGTCTCCAAGACCGAACCGGCGAAATAAACCCTACCCCGAGGCCGCAACCCAAAGGCGGAACTATGCTACAGATTGATCTGTGGAAGCGGATTGTCATTGTCCTGACCTGTCTGGCAGGGCTTTGGCTGGCGCTTCCCAATGCCTTTTACGCTCCTGTCGAAAAGCACAATGACGCCGTTGCGGCCATCGAGGTTCAGGGCAGCACGCCCGAACTGGAAGCGCAGCGCGCGCTTTGGCCCGAATGGATGCCCTCGGGGCTGGTCAACCTTGGCCTCGATTTGCGCGGCGGTGCGCATCTGCTGGCCGAGGTGCAACTGGCCGATGTCTATGCCTCGCGCATGGAAGCCCAATGGCCCGAGGTGCGCGACGCCCTGCGCAGCCTGACCCCGGTTCGCCGGCAAGAGGCGCCAGCGGGGGAATTGCGGGTCCGCCTGAACGATCCGTCGAAAATGGCCGAAGCGCTGCAAATTACACGTGATCTGGCCCGCCCCGTCACCACCGTGACCGGCGCAGGCGGCAGCGACATCAACGTAAGCGGGGCCGATGGCATCATCACCATCACCCTGTCGGATGCCGAAAAACAGGCGACCGACGAACGCACCATGCAGCAGAGCCTCGAAATCGTGCGCCGCCGCATTGACGAAGTCGGCACCCGTGAGCCGACGATCCAGCGTCAGGGGGCGGACCGCATCCTGATCCAAGTCCCCGGCATCGGTTCAGCGGCCGAATTGAAAGCCATCATCGGCACCACGGCGCAGCTGACCTTCAACCCGGTGGTCAACCGCGGCTCGAACGAGAACGACAACCCCGGCATCGGCAACGCCATCCTGCCCGCGGCGGATGAAGAAGGCGTCTTCTACACGATTGAGACTGCCCCCGTCGTCACCGGCGAGCAATTGGTCGACGCGCAGCCCAGCTTTGACCAGAACGGCGCGCCTGCCGTGTCTTTCCGTTTTGACACCTCTGGTGCGCGCAAGTTCGGCGATTACACGGCTGAAAACATCGGCTCGCCCTTCGCCATCGTGCTCGACAACGAAGTCATCAGCGCGCCCACCATCCAGAGCCATATTCCCGGCGGGTCGGGCATCATCACCGGGCGCTTCTCGGTCGAGGAAAGCACCAACCTTGCTGTGCTGCTGCGCGCGGGCGCCCTGCCCGCGGGGCTCAGCTTTGTCGAAGAGCGCACCATCGGCCCGGAACTGGGACAAGACAGCATCGACGCAGGCAAGATCGCGACCATGGTCGCCTTCGTCGCCGTGCTGTTATTCATGTGGGCGTCCTACGGGCTGTTCGGCTTTTTTGCCAATATCGCGCTGATCATCAACGTCGGGCTGATCTTTGGCCTTTTGAGCCTGATCGGGGCCACGTTGACGCTGCCGGGCATCGCCGGGATCGTGCTGACCGTCGGCATGGCGGTCGACGCAAATGTGCTGATCTTCGAGCGTATCCGCGAGGAGCAACGCAATGCCAAAGGCGCTGCGCGGGCGATCTCACTGGGGTATGAGCGCGCGCTCAGCGCCATTCTGGATGCCAATATCACGACTTTCATCGTGGCGGTCATCCTCTTCGCTCTCGGCTCTGGTCCGGTGCGCGGCTTTGCCGTCACGCTGGGCCTGGGCATCGTCACATCGGTTTTCACCGCCTATTTCGTCACCCGCTTGCTGGTGGTGATCTGGTTTGAACGCCGCCGTCCCAAGACAATCGAGGTTTGACATGCGACTGAAGCTGGTACCCGACAATACGAACTTCGATTTCTTCGGCTACGCCAAGATCACCTTCGGCGCCTCCGTGGTGTTGATGGTCCTGTCCCTGATTGCTTGGGGCGTGATGGGGCTGAACTTTGGCATCGACTTCCGCGGCGGCACCACGCTGCGGACCGAAAGCACCCAAGCCGTCGACGTGGGCGAATACCGCGATGCACTGGCCCCGCTGGAGCTGGGCGACGTGACCATCTCTGAGGTCTTCGACCCCGGTTTCGGCGCGGACCGCCATGTGGCGATGATCCGCGTGCAGGCCCAAGAAGGGCAGCAGGCGGCGACCACCGACACGATCGAAACCATCGAAGCGGCACTCCAAAGCGTCTCCCCCGATATCAAGTTCACCTCCGTCGAATCCGTGGGCCCCAAAGTCTCGGGCGAGCTGATCCAGACCGCTTTCCTTGCCGTGGGCGGGGCGCTGGCGGCGATCCTGATCTACATCTGGTTGCGCTTCGAATGGCAATTCTCGGTCGGCGCGGTGGTGGCGCTGTTCCACGACGTGGTGCTGACCATCGGTTTGTTCTCGCTCCTGCAGATCCGTTTCGACCTGCCGGTCGTGGCGGCGATCCTGACCATCATCGGCTATTCGATCAACGACACCGTGGTGATCTTTGACCGCCTGCGGGAGAACCTGCGCAAATACAAAAAGCGTCCTCTGCGCGATGTGATGAACCTCAGCGTGAACGAGACGCTGAGCCGTACGCTGATGACCTCGGGCACCACGCTGCTGGCACTGATCGCGCTGCTGATCTTGGGCGGCGATGTGATCCGGGCCTTCGTCTTTGCCATCACATGGGGCGTGATCGTGGGCACCTATTCTTCGGTCTATGTGGCCAAGAACGTGGTGCTCTACCTTGGCGTGAAGCGCGACTGGTCCAAGCCCGACGCGGGCGCGGGCACGCAATTCGCCAATATTGATGCCTGACCTGCTGGCGCAGGCCATCGCCACCCCCGGGGTGGCATGGCTTGCGCTGGCCGTGATCGTGGCGGGGCTGGTGCGCGGCTTTGCCGGTTTCGGTTCCGCCATGATCATCATGCCCGTCGCGGCCTCTGTCCTGTCTCCGGTCGAAGCGATTCTTTTCCTCACCGCTGCCGAGGTGATCGGCCCCCTGCCAAACCTCCCCGATGCCCTGCGCGAAGGCGCGCCGCGTGAAGTGGGGCGGCTGCTGCTCGGCGTGCTGATCGGGCTGCCGCTGGGCCTATGGGGGCTGTCGCTGATCTCACCCGAAGGGTTCGGCTGGATCGTCTCGGGCGTGGTGCTGGGCTTGCTGGTGCTGCTACTCGCGGGCTGGCGCTATCACGGGCCGCTTGGCGCGAAGCTGGTGACGGCCACCGGCGCTCTGGGTGGCTTTATGACCGGTTTCGCGGGCATCGCCGGGCCGCCGGTGATCCTGCTCTATATGGCGAGCCGCAGGCCCGCTGCGGTGATCCGGGCGAATTTCCTGCTCTATCTTCTGGGGCTCGACCTGATGCTTTTTGCCATGCTCGCGGCGACGGGGCAGGTGGTCTGGCCGGTGCTGTGGCTGGGCCTCTTGGCCGGGGTGCCGAATGTCATCGCCAATATCATCGGGGCGCGGCTATTTGACCCAAAGCGAGAGCGGCTTTTTCGCGCGGTGGCCTATATCGTCATCGCCGCATCGGCTATCCTTGGCCTGCCGCTGTGGAATATCTGAGCCTGAGAGGGACATGACATGCGATTGAACGAGATCACCTATACCGATGCCAAACCGATCGACGGCTACGGCCCCGGCTTCTTCCGCATCGATGGCGAGGTCGTGGAGGGCGCGCAGGTGATCGGCCCGGAGGGCATCACCGGCTGGGGCGGGCTGGCCGATCCCGCGCCGGTGCTGGCGCTGGCAGGCAAGGTCGACGTGGTCTTTCTCGGCACCGGGTCGGAGGTGGCGCATATCCCCGATGACCTGCGTGAGACCTTGGAAGAGGCCGGGCTGGGGGTCGAAGTCATGTCCTCCCCCGCCGCTTGCCGCACCTACAACATTCTGCTGAGCGAGGGGCGGCGCATCGCGCTGGCTCTCTTGCCGGTCTAAGGGCGGAGCGGCGCGGCCAGTGCAAGTCAGTAACCTTAGCGTCGCACGCGGCGGGGTGCCCGTGCTTTTGGGCCTGTCCTTCGCGCTGGCGGCGGGGGAGGCTTTGGTGCTGCGCGGCCCGAACGGGGCCGGGAAGACGACGCTGCTGCGCTGTATCGCCGGGCTGCAAGCGCCGCTCACAGGGCAGATTGAGGGGGCGGAGGACCGTGTCGCCTATGCCGCCCATGCGGATGGGCTGAAATCCATGCTGACCGTGCGCGAGAACCTGAGCTTTTGGGCGCAGGTCTTTGGCAACACTGACATTTCCGCAGCACTTGATGGCTATGCGTTGCGCCCTTTGGCTGACCGTTTGGCTGCGACCCTTTCCGCCGGGCAAAAGCGCCGTTTGGGCTTGGCGCGGCTCTTGGTGACGGGGCGGCCGATCTGGGTCTTGGATGAGCCGACGGTCTCGCTCGACGCGGATGCGGTGGCGCTGTTCGGTTCTGTCCTGCGCGGGCATTTGGCGTTGGGCGGATCGGCCCTCATGGCCACGCATATCGATCTGGGCGTGGAGGCGCGGATGCTCGACATCAGCGCCTACCGTGCGGCCCCCGACGCCGATCTTGGCGCAAGCGATGCGGCCTTCCTATGAAGGCGTTGCTGCTGCGAGACTTGCGTTTGGCGCTCCGGGCGGGCGGGGGCTTTGGCCTCGGCTTGGCGTTCTTCCTGATCGTGACGATGCTGGTGCCCTTCAGCGTCGGGCCAGAGGCCACGCTGCTGCGCGCGATTGCGCCCGGTGTGCTTTGGCTCGGGGCGCTTTTGGCCTGTCTTCTGTCGCTCGACCGTCTGCTGGCGCTCGACCTCGAAGACGGCTCGTTGGAGCTGCTGTTGACGGCACCGCTGCCGCTGGAAGGGGCGCTGGCGGTCAAGGCTTTGGCACATTGGCTGACGACCGGGCTGCCGCTGGTTCTGGCGGCGCCCTTTCTGGGGGTGATGCTGCAACTCGCAACGCCGGGGCATCTGTGGCTGCTGCTCTCGCTAGCGCTCGGCACGCCTGCGCTGTCGGTGATCGGCATGTTCGGCGCGGCGCTGACGGTGGGGATCAAACGCGGCGGGCTGCTGCTGTCGCTACTCGTGCTGCCGCTCTATATCCCGACCCTGATTTTCGGGGCCGAGGTTGCCCGGCGCGGGGCGGCGGGCTTGGAGGCCACGACGCCGCTTTTGATGCTGGCGGGGCTGACGCTGGCCGTGGTGGCCTTGATGCCATTTGCCGCAGCCGCCGTGCTACGGATGGGGTTGCGATGACCCGGGTAAATCGTGCATTGAGCACCACCCAACCGCGCGATAGGTAGTCTGCATGTCCCTTTGGCAATACGCAAATCCGGTCAAATTCCTTGCGCTTTCGCAGCGCGTGCAACCTGCGCTTTGGGTGCTGGCGGCGGCCTTCGTGAGCGTGGGCTTGCTTTGGGGTTTTTTCGGCACGCCTGATGACGCGCGGCAAGGCAGCACGGTCAAGATCATCTATCTGCATGTGCCCGCCGCCCTGATGGCGATCAATGCGTGGTTCATGATGCTGGTGGCCTCGCTCATCTGGTTGATCCGCCGTCACCACGTCAGCGCATTGGCGGCCAAGGCCGCGGCACCCGTGGGGCTGGTGATGACGCTGATTGCGCTTGTGACGGGGGCGATTTGGGGCCAGCCGATGTGGGGCACATGGTGGGCGTGGGATCCGCGGCTTACGTCCTTCCTGATCCTGTTCCTATTCTATCTCGGCTACATCGCGCTGTGGCAGGCGGTGGAGGATCCGGACACCGCTGCCGATCTGACGTCGGTTCTCTGCCTTGTCGGCTCCGTCTTTGCGGTGCTGTCGCGCTATGCGGTGCAGTTCTGGAACCAAGGGTTGCATCAGGGCACCTCAATCCCCGTGGCGACGGGCAACCGCAGCGTGGCGGATGTGTTTTTCTATCCTTTGGTGCTGGCGATGATCGGCTTTGGCCTGCTGTTTCTGGCGCTGGTGGTCTACCGCACGGGCACCGAAATTCGCCTGCGCCGCACGGCGGCGCTGCGGGCGCGGATGAACAGGGGGGCGTGATGCCAGAGCTTGGGAAATACGCGGCCGAGGTGCTCTCGGCCTATGCCGTATCGCTGCTGCTGCTGGCAGCGCTGATCGGCTTGACCCTCTGGCGCGGTCGCGCGGCGCGCCGGGCTTTGGAAGAGACAGAGCAGGAGGCCGGACGCCGTGGCTAAACTCTCGCCCATGATGATCGCGCCGCCGGTGATCTTTGCCGCCTTCGTCGCACTGGCCGCCGTTGGCATGTACCGCGACGATCCCGAGGGGCTGCCCTCAACGCTGGTGGGACAGCAGGCGCCTGCCATGCCCGAAGCCACGCTGCCCGGCTATCCGCAGGCCACGGATGACATGCTGCGCGCAGGGCAAGTGAGCTTGGTGAACTTCTGGGCCAGCTGGTGCCCGCCCTGCCGTGCCGAACACCCCAAACTGCTTGAGATGCAGGCCGAGGGGATGAACATCATCGGCATCAATTTCAAGGATACCGAGAAGAACGCGACCGCCTATCTCGATGACGAAGAAAGCCCCTTTGGCGGGGTCGGTTTCGACCCGCAGGGGCGTGTGGCAATCGACTGGGGCGTGACCGCCCCGCCGGAGACTTTCATCGTCGACGGGGACGGCACGGTGTTGTTCCGCTTTGCCGGGCCGCTGGTGGGCAGCGATTACGAACAGCGGTTCCTCCCGGCGCTGCGGGATGCAATCACCCGCTGATTTCGGCTGCGCGGTCGATCAGACGCCTTCGGGATCAGTGCGAATAAGGCCGCGCCCATTCCCTCAGGTGCGCGATGAACTGCGCGTTGGTTAACTGGTCCAAGCTTCCTTCGGACGCAGAGAACCCGGGCAGCGGCTCAAGCGCGATGCGCAGGCGGCGAATCTGTTCGGGATAGGGGGCGACCCGCTCGGCCAGTTCCACCATTCCTGCGGGCACCCGGCGGGCGGGGTGTTCGGCGCTGTAGTAAAGCGCGAATTGCATCGCATTGAGGTTCGACACCAGATCGGCGAGGGCGGGCATAATGATCGTGTTCATCTCATCGCTGTCCGCCGCGAACATCGACGCCTTGCTCAAAAGCCCCCGCGCTTGCGCGACGGTGGTGGTGGTCGACAGCACGAAGCTGACCGAGAGGGTCAGGATTACCATACCGTTGACCCCGACGAGCACCGACATCACCTGCCAGAAGGCGCCTTGCGTTTGCAGCGGCCCGCCCCCGAGGGTGGAAAGCAGATGGCCGACAAAGGCGGAATCGCGGATGAAACCCGCAGGCTGCGTGCTGTCAGACATCACCACCGCGTAGCGGCTGAGTTGAAACACCAAGGTCCATCCGAGAGAGACGAGCAGGATCCACGTCGCCGCGATGGCCGTCATCACCACCGGACCTGAGAGGCGATGGCGCGTATCTCCCTTTGGCATCACCTTGGAAAAGAGGAAGAAGGCTGCCCGTGCCACCCGTTCCGACAGGGGGGCCACAGGGGCCGCGCCAATCGCGGTATAGAGAAAATCCAGCAGCACGATAACAAGGATCACCGCGCCCAAAGCGCCTAGTGCGTAACCTGCTAACATTGCTGTGCCTTCCTCGAACGCGATCGTCTTATGAAGGCAACCCATGATGGGCGGGCAGGTTCCCGCGCAGCAGCGCGCGGCAACTGAAAAGGAGCGACCCGATGGGGCCGCTCCTTGACTTGTTTCGCGGTTGCGATTGGCGCTTAGGCCGATTTCGCCAAGTTGCGCAGCACGTAGTGCAGCACGCCGCCGTGCTCGATGTACTCGATCTCAATCGCGGTATCGATGCGGCACTTCAGAGTAATCTCTTTGGTGCTGCCGTCCGCCATGGTGATCTCGCAGGGCACTTCCTGCAACGGCTTGATCGTGTCCAGCCCTTCGATGGAGACGGTCTCATCCCCGGTGAGGCCCAGCGATTTGCGTGTGTCGCCGCCGGTGAACTCAAACGGGATGACGCCCATGCCGACGAGGTTGGAGCGGTGGATACGCTCAAAGCTCTCGGCGATCACGGCCTTCACACCCAGCAGAGCGGTGCCCTTCGCGGCCCAGTCACGCGAGGAGCCCGCGCCATACTGCTCACCACCGAAGATAACCAGCGGAGTGCCGTTCTCCTGATGCGCCATGGCGGCATCGAAGATCGAAGTCTGCTCGCCATCGGGGCCTTTGGTGTAGCCGCCTTCGACGCCATCCAGCATCTCGTTCTTGATGCGGATGTTGGCGAAGGTGCCGCGCATCATGACCTCGTGGTTACCACGACGCGAACCGTAGGAGTTGAACTCACGCACCGGCACCTGACGTTCGGTCAGATACTGGCCCGCAGGCGTGGTCTCCTTGAAGGAACCGGCAGGCGAGATGTGGTCGGTGGTGATCATGTCACCCAGCACCGCCAGCACTTTCGCGCCTTCGATGTTCGAGATGGTGCCCGGCTCAGGCGACATGCCTTGGAAGTAGGGCGGGTTCTGAACATAGGTCGACTGCGGCGGCCAATCGTAGGTCTTGCTGTCGGTGGTCTCGACCGCCTGCCACTTCTCGTCGCCCTTGAAGACATCGGCGTATTTCTCTTGGAAGGCTTCGCGCGTCACGGTCTGTTCGACCAGTTCGGCGACTTCCTGCGTCGAGGGCCAGATGTCTTTCAGGTAGACGTCATTGCCGTTCTTATCCTGACCCAGCGGGCTGTTGGTCAGGTCGTGGTTCATGTCACCCACCAGCGCATAGGCCACCACGAGGGGCGGGGAGGCGAGGTAGTTGGCGCGCACGTCGGGGCTGATGCGGCCCTCGAAGTTGCGGTTGCCCGAGAGCACGGAGGTGCCGATCAGGTCATAGTCGTTGATCGCCTTGCTGATCGGCGCTTCCAGCGGGCCGGAGTTGCCGATGCAGGTGGTGCAGCCGTAGCCCACGAGGTTGAAGCCGATGGCGTCCAGATCGTCTTGCAGGCCCGCGGCCTCAAGGTAATGCGACACAACCTGCGAGCCCGGTGCCAGCGATGTCTTGACCCAAGGCTTGCGCGTCAGGCCCAGCTCACGCGCCTTGCGCGCCACGAGGCCCGCGCCGATCATGACATAGGGGTTTGAGGTGTTGGTGCAGGAGGTGATCGAGGCGATCACGATGGAGCCGTCATGCAGCTGGTAATGGCCGTCGTCGGTCATCACATAGCCGCGGTTGTGGTGGCCCTCGTCACCGGGGATTTCCTGCGGCTCGGGCTGGCCGCCTTCGCCTTCCCAACGGATTTCGGAGTTCGCGGAGGTGTCTTTGCCTTCGCGGATGCCTTTGACGTATTCGGCGAAAGCGGTGTGCGCCTTGTCGAGTGCGATGTAGTCCTGCGGACGCTTGGGGCCCGAGATCGCGGGCACGATGGTGCCCATGTCGAGGCTCAGCGTGTCGGTGTAGACCGGCGCGTAATCCGCATCGCGCCACATGCCGTTTTCCTGCGCATAGGCTTTGACCAGCGCCACGCGGTCCTTGTCGCGGCCGGTGTTGGTCAGGTAGCGCAGGGTCTCGTCGTCGATCGGGAAGAAGCCACAGGTCGCGCCGTACTCAGGCGCCATGTTGGCGATGGTCGCGCGGTCCGCCAGCGGCAGGTGGTCAAGGCCGTCACCGTAGAATTCCACGAATTTGCCGACCACGCCTTTTTCGCGCAGCATCTCGACCACTTTCAGCACGAGGTCCGTGCCGGTGGTGCCTTCCATCATGCGGCCCGTCAGCTCGAAGCCCACGACCTCGGGGATCAGCATGGAGATCGGCTGGCCCAGCATCGCGGCCTCGGCCTCGATCCCGCCAACGCCCCAGCCCAGAACGGCAGCGCCGTTGACCATGGTGGTGTGGCTGTCGGTGCCGACGAGCGTGTCGGGGTAGGCCACTTCTTCGCCGTTTTGGTCCTTGTCGGTCCAGACGGTTTGGCTCAGATACTCAAGGTTTACCTGGTGGCAGATGCCGGTGCCGGGGGGCACAACGCGGAAGTTGTTAAACGCCTTTTGGCCCCACTTGAGGAAGGTGTAACGTTCGATGTTACGCTCATACTCGCGGTCCACGTTCATCTGGAAGGCGCGCGGGTTGCCAAATTCGTCGATCATGACGGAATGGTCGATCACAAGGTCGACGGGGTTCAGCGGGTTGATCTTGTCGGCATCGCCACCGAGCGCTACCAGACCGTCGCGCATCGCGGCAAGGTCGACGACCGCAGGCACGCCGGTAAAATCCTGCATCAGAACGCGCGCAGGGCGGTAGGCAATCTCACGGGGGTTCTTGCCGCCTTTGGTCGCCCATTCGGCGAAAGCCTTAATGTCATCTTGGGTGACGGTCTTGCCGTCCTCAAAACGCAGCATGTTTTCCAGAACGACTTTCAACGCCGCTGGCAATTTCGAGAAATCGCCCAAACCGGCCGCTTCGGCGGCGGGGATGGAGTAATAGGCGACGTTCTGGCTGCCAACGGAGAGGGTTTTCCGTGTCTTGGCACTGTCGTGACCGACTTGGATTGTCATGGCGGGCTCCCTTCGGGGTCTGATGGGTGGCTAGATTGCCGTCTCAATGCCACTACGGGCGCGGCGGTTCAACTGTTATCAGGCGGTTTCGCGCGATTTTGTATACCATTGTGTACCGAATTTGAAGGGGGCATCTTGCGCATTTCAGGCTGTGGGCGCTAACGGCCGTTTCAACAAAGGTTGATTGGTATTTTACCCTCCCAGCCGTTAGACCAAACCCATCACCGCGATATTGATCCGTCTGGAATTTTATGAAGCCCCTGATTTTTCCCGTCCTTGCCGCATTTTCGCTGCTGGCCGAGCCCTTGCAGGCTCAGCAGGAGCAGCCTGTGGTGGTCGAACTCTTTACCTCTCAGGGCTGTTCCTCTTGCCCCGATGCCGATGCGATGCTCGCCGAATTGGCCGAGCGGGAGGATATCATCGCGCTCGCGCTGCATGTGGATTACTGGGATTACATCGGCTGGGAGGATCCCTTTGGCGATCCGGCCCATGCCGAGCGTCAGCGCGGCTATGCCGCTGTCGGCGGGCGGCGCAGCGTTTATACGCCTGAGCTGATCGTGCAGGGGCAGACCGATATCGTCGGCGCGAAACCGATGAAACTGATGGACGCGGTCGAACGTCACGCAGAGGCCGCGCCGCAGGTGGCGCTGACGGTGGCGCTGACGGTCGCGCGGTCAGGTGCAGCGGTTGAGATCACGGCAGAACCTTTGGCCAAAGGCGTGGGGCCGATGCAGGTCCACATGCTGCGCTACTCCCCGATGGAGCGGACCAAGGTCACCCGGGGTGAAAACGCGGGCCATGTCATGGAGCACAGCAATGTGGTGCAGGGCTGGCAGGTCTTGACGGAGTGGGACGGGGCCGCGCCGCTGTCACTGCGTGCCGATGCTGAGGGCGATCTGCCCGTCGTGGTCATCGTTCAGCGCAAAGAGCAGGGCGGCCCAGGGGCGATCCTTGCCGCCGCGCGAGCCAAGTAAGGCGCGCCGTTAGGTTTCGTGGGGCCGCCAGCGGCGGTGCACCCAGAACCACTGTTCCGGCGTCTTGGTGACCTGCGCGGTCAGACTGTCGTTCAGCGCCTGCGTCATGGTCATCGGATCGCTATGCGGCACCGGCGCTTCGAGCACCACGTCAAAGCTGACGCCATCGTCCTGACGAATGCCGTAAAAGGGGATCAGCAACGCGTCATAGCGCAGCGCCAATTCCGCCGCCGAGATGGCGGTGCGGGCAGGCTTGCCGATAAAGTCGAGGATCGGCGCGCGGATGACATGTTGGTCGAACAGCAGCACCAGCCGACCGCCCTGTTTCAGATGCCGCACGAAGCCCGCCGTGCCGCGCCGCCCTTGGGGGAACACCGGCCCGCCGAAAGCTTCGAGCGTCTTGACGTAATGCGCGTTGAAATAGGGGTTCTTCATCTTGCGGTAGAGCCCGCCGATATCATAGCCCCGCGCCACGAGGGAGGCCCGCGCCGCTTCGTAATTGCCGTAATGCCCGGTCACGAGGATCACCGGCTGGCCCGTGCGGTTGGCCTCTTCCAGCGCGGCCATGCCCGGCCCCTGTGGGGCGATCTCGGCCATGCGTTTGGGAAAGTCCTCGGCGGAATAATTCTCGATAAAAGACCGCCCGAGATTGTTGAGGCAGCGGGTGGCAATTTCCTCACGACGGGCAAGCGGCATCTCGGGCCAGACATGCTCAAGATTGTCCAGCGCCCGGCGGCGGTAGCCCGCGAGCGGGGCCAGAATATGCTGCACCAATCCGCCGACAAAGCCGACCCGCGTCTTATAGGGCAGGGCCAAAGCCGTGCGGATGATGCCGACGATCAGCAGGTTGCTTAGGTAATGCCGGGCCCGGCGACCGAAGGGATAAGGCTTTTTGGCTTTGGTGGCTGGGTCCGACATGGGCTCTGACAGGCTGTTAAACTTTTCCTGACATAGCCTGCGCCGACGCGCGCAACAAGCCATGCCGAGCAGCATAGGCCGGGGTCAGCCGTCAGATGCCCGGGCAGGGGGCATTTACTTTGCCGCCGGTGGAAAGCTCAGGCGGTGGCGTCCGGCACGCAGGTGCCGCTGCTGATGTCGAGTTTCATACCCTCCGCACAGGTCATGACCTGTTTGTCATGGACGCAGCCCGAAGCAAGGGCGAGGGAGGGGGCCGTGAGCGCCATGAGGGCGCCGAGTGTCAGTGCGAGTTTCATGTCGTTTGCTCCTTTGACAGGCGCGGATAGGGTACACCCACCCGCGCCAATCTCAAAGCAATAGGATGATCGCCTTACGCGCCGAAGACGCGTTTGAAGATCGTGTCGACATGTTTGGTGTGGTAGCCCATGTCGAATTTCTCATTAATGCCATCTTCGCCGAGGGCGGCGACGACCTCTTCATCGGCCAGCAGCAGCTCGCGGAAATCGAGCCGTTCTTCCCAGACCTTCAGCGCGTTGCGCTGCACCATGGAATAGGCATCTTCGCGGCTCACGCCCGCTTGGGTCAGGGCCAGAAGCACCCGCTGGCTCATCACGAGGCCGGGGAATTTGTTCATGTTCTCCAGCATGTTGTCGGGGAAGATCAGCATTTTGTCGACGACGCCCGCCAGACGGTGCAGGGCGAAGTCCAGCGTCACGGTGGCATCGGGGCCAATGCCACGCTCGACAGAGGAATGCGAGATGTCGCGCTCGTGCCAAAGCGCCACGTTTTCCATCGCCGGGATCACCGACATGCGCACGAGGCGGGCCAGACCGGTCAGGTTCTCGGTCAACACCGGGTTCTTCTTATGCGGCATGGCCGAGGAGCCTTTTTGCCCCATGGAGAAGAATTCCGCCCCCTCCAGCACCTCGGTACGCTGCATGTGGCGAATCTCGATCGCGACGTTTTCAATGCTGCTGGCGATGACGCCGAGCGTGGCAAAGAACATCGCATGACGGTCGCGCGGGATGACTTGGGTCGAGATCGGCTCGGGGTTGAGGCCCAATTTCTCACAGACGTGCTCTTCGACCTGCGGGTCGATATTGGCGAAAGTGCCGACAGCGCCCGAGATCGCACCGGTGGCAATCTCCTCACGCGCGGCGACGAGGCGGGCGCGGTTGCGGTCCATCTCGGCATAGAAACGGGCAAAGGTGAGGCCCATAGTGGTGGGTTCTGCGTGGATGCCGTGGCTGCGGCCCACGCGCACGGTGTCTTTATGCTCAAGCGCGCGTTTCTTCAGCGCGGCAAGCAGCTTGTCCATACCGTCGAGCAGCAGGTCGGCGGCACGGGTCAGTTGCACGTTGAAACAGGTGTCGAGCACGTCGGAGGAGGTCATCCCCTGATGCACGAAACGCGCCTCATCGCTGCCGACATGTTCGGCCAGATGCGTCAGGAAGGCGATGACGTCATGTTTGGTCACGGCTTCGATTTCGTCGATGCGGGCCACGTCGAATTCGACGTCCTTGGCTTTCCAGACGGCTTCGGCGTTTTCGCGCGGGATGGTGCCCAGATCGGCCATGGCGTCGCAGGCATGGGCCTCGATCTCGAACCAGATGCGGAATTTCGTTTCCGGCGACCAAACGGCAACCATATCGGGACGGGAGTAGCGGGGGATCATGCGCGCACCTTTTTAGGACAGGGGATGGGTCAAGGGCGGCATAGACTGACTTGGGGTTAAGGACAAGTCTGAGGGGGGAGGGTGACGAGGGCCATCGCCTGCCCGCGGGTCGGCGGTCATACGTAGGTCGGTGCCACTTTATGGCTCAACCATGATGTGCGCTCGCGAGGTTACGCCCAGCCTCACCAAATCGCCTACCCGGTCGCACCAAAGGTGCGCCAGTGTATATCGGCACGCCTTTGGCGTGACGGGCGGGCAGACGATGGCCCGGCGCCTGCGGCTTGATTCCGGGCCGGGATGGTAAACCTGTTGTAGCTAAAGCAATTCGGTCACCACCGTAGAACTCCGTTCCAACGTCCGATGCACCGGACACTTGTCCGCGATCTCCAACAACCGCTGGCGCTGTTCCTCTGTCAAATCCCCCTCCAGCCGGATACGCCGCCGCCAAGTGTCGATCTTCTCTGCCGCGCCTGTGCATGCGTCCTGCGCGTGCACCTTGTCGTGGCAGACATCCACGCTCACGCCGTCGAGCGGCCAGCCCTTGCGCCGGGCATACATGCGGATGGTCATCGAGGTGCAAGCCCCCAATCCGGCAGACAAAAACCCATAGGGCGACATGCCGCGGTTGGTGCCGCCATAGGCCCGAGGCTCATCCGCCAGTGCGTGGTGATGCGGGCCTGCGTTCACGTCTTGCAAGAACCCATCGGCATCCGCTTCGGTCACGCGCACGATGCCTTCCGGCGCGCCGGGCGGCGGGGCGGGGGATTTCAACGACATGTAGCGATCCGCCCATGTGGCGATGATCTCTGCCGCATATTCGGCGTCGCGCGGGCGGGTGATCAGGTGGTCGGCATCGTCGAGGGTGACAAAGCTTTTGGGGTGTTTCGCGGCCATGAAAATCTGTCCGGCGTTGTCGATGCTGACGATCTCATCGCGCGGCGCATGCATCACCAGCAGCGCGGCTTTCAGCCCAGCGATATCGGGGGCGAGCGTGGCTCCCTGCAGATCGTCGATGAACCCCTGACTGATGGTGAAGGGCCGCCCACCGAGATTGACCTCGGCACTGCCATTGGCAGAAATCTCGGGCAGGCTCTCGGCAAAGTTATGGGTCACATGGGCCGGATCGAAAGGCGCGCCGAGCGTGGCAACAGCGCTGACATGAGGCAGCTGGGCTGCGGCTTTCAGAACCGCCGCGCCGCCCAGTGAATGGCCGATCAAAAGGGCGGGGGCCATGTCACGGCCCGACAGATAGCGGCAAGCGGCGAGCAGATCATCGACGTTGGACGAGAACGAAGTTTCCTCGAAATCGCCCTCTGAATGGCCTAGCCCGGTGAAGTCAAAGCGCAGCACCGCAATCCCCATCGCCGCCAAACGGCCCGCGATGCGCCGCGCGGCGGGGATGTCTTTGCCGCAGGTGAAACAATGCGCGAAAAGCGCGGTCGCCAGATGCGGCCCCTCCGGCATGTCCAACCGTGCGGAGAGTTCCGTGCCGCCCGGGCCGGGAAAGGTGATGCGTTCGATGGCCATGAGGCTCTCCAATTTGCTTGAGGTAAAGGTGACATCTCTAGCGGGCGGATCAAGGGCCGGGGCCGCGCGCTCACCCAAGCGTGACGCGAAAGCACTGCGCGTGATCGCATTTGCCCCCGGTTGTTGCTTTGTATACGACTTGTGCAAAACCCCTGTCGGAGACATATCTTGGCCCAGCCCCCCAAACCGAACCTGCACCCTGCCACCATCGCGGCCCAAGCCGCGGGCGCCGTCGATCCCGCGTCAGGCGGGGTGGTGCCGCCGGTGCAATTCGCCACCACCTATCTGCGGGACGAGAATTACGATCTGGTCAATCCTGACAACGTCTATCTGCGCTCGCACAATGAAAACACCCGTGTGGCGGAGCGTATCCTGAACGCGCTCGAAGGGGCCGACGAGACGCTGATCTTCCCCTCGGGCATGGCGGCCATCGCGGCGGTGTTCCGCACCGTGCCCAATGGCGCGAGCGTGGTGGTGCAGAGCCAGATTTACTGGGGCACGACGAAATGGATCCGCGATTTCTGCGCCCGGCGGCAGATCGCGCTGCATGAGGTGGACGCAAGCGACCTTGATGCCTTTGCCGCGCTATGCCGCGCCGAAAAGCCTGACCTCTGCCTGATCGAGACGCCGTCGAACCCATGGTTGCGGATCACCGATATCGCCGGGGCCGCTGCCGCCGCGCATGAGGTGGGCGCGACGCTGGTGGTCGACAGCACCGCGGCCTCGCCCGTGCTGAGCCACCCGTTGGAGCATGGCGCGGATATCGTGATGCATTCGGCAACCAAGGGGATCAACGGCCATTCCGATGTTCTGGCCGGATCGCTCGCCACCAAAGACGCCGAGACGCCGCGCTGGCAGATGATCCGCGATGACCGCAATGAGGCGGGCGCGGTGATTGGCCCGATGGAGGCGTGGCTATTGGCGCGTGGGATGCGGACCCTCCCGCTCAGGATGCGCGAGATGTCCCGCAATGCCATGACATTGGCCGAGTTTCTGTCGGATCATCCGCAGGTGGAACAGGTGATGTACCCCGGCCTGCCGGACCACCCCGGCCATGCGCTGGCCGCGCAGCAGATGCACGGGGGCTACGGCGGGCTGTTGTCCTTTGTCGCCAAAGGCGGGGCCGAGGCGGCGTTGAAAGCGGCGGGGCGGTTGCAGCTGTTCCACCGCGCGACCTCGCTTGGCGGGGTGGAAAGCCTTGTCGAGCATCGCCACACGATCGAGCCGCATACCGGAATCCCTGAGGGGCTGTTGCGCCTGTCGGTCGGGATCGAGGATGTCGAAGATCTTGGTGCCGATCTGGGCCAAGCGCTCGGGCAGTAAAACGAAATTGGCCGCGCACCCTCGCGGCCAATCTTGCCTCACGTTTCAGACCATTCCTGCAACTTGTCGATCACCCCATCGGTCAGCGATTGCAGATCGTCTTGCACCGCCAGCGCGGGGCAGGGCCGATCCAGCCGCGCGGCGATATCGCTCATGCGAAACCCGTTGGCGCTGTCGAGGTTTTCCAGTTCCTCCCATGTCACCGGCACGGCGACCGGCGCACCGGTGCGCGCGCGCAGGGAATAGGGCGCGATGGCCGTGGCACCGCGTTCATTGCGCAGCCAGTCGATGAAAATCCGGCCCTTGCGCTTGGCCTTGGACATGGTCGCGACATAGCGGTCGGGGTCCTGCGCCGCCATGACATGGGCAAAGGTCTTGGCGAAAAGCTTGACCGTCTCCCAACCGCGCGTGCGGCGCAGGGCCAGCCAGACATGCACGCCCTTGCCGCCGGTGACGATGGCCCCCGATTGCAGGCCGAGGGCCGCCAGCGCATCGCGCAGCTCAAACGCTGCCGCTCGGACATCGGCCCAATCCAGCCCTTCATCGGGGTCGAGGTCAAAGACCAGCCTGTCGGGGCGGTCCAGCCGATCCACCCGCGCGCCCCAGATGTGATATTCCAGACTGCCCATCTGCGCCGCCGCGATCAAGCTTTCGGGGCGCGTGGCATAGAGGTAATCCGCCGCGTCGCCATCGCTTTCCTCGATCGAGACGCGTGACAGCGCGTCGGGCATCCCGCCGCTGTCGTGTTTTTGAAAGAAACATTGCCCATCAATCCCCGAAGGGCAGCGAAAAAGCGACAGCGGACGGTGGCCTATGAGGTCGATCATCCGCTCCCCGACACGTTCGTAATGCCGTGCCACATCACCTTTGGTGCAGCCCGCATCGGGGAAGACTCTGCGGTCGGCATTGCTGATCTGCACGCCGCCGATCTTACTGTCGCTATCCATTTTAGGCTCCTCTTGCGGTTCCTCCAAGGTCACGCTGCCCGCGTCCTTATCCTCGCGCAGGCTCAGAAAGCTTCCGTGCCGGATCACGCCATCGTCGGTAAACTCGGCAAAATCGACCTCGGCCACCAGATCGGCGCGGACCCATTTGGCATCGCGCGCCACCTCCGTTGGCACATCGCTTGCGGGCGGGGTCTTGCGGGCGGTCATGGCGCGGGCGAGGTCGGCCATCACCGCCTCGGAAAACCCTGTGCCGACGCGGCCCTTGTAGCGCAATTCGCCGTCCTCATGGCTGCCCAGCAGGAGCGAGGCAAAGGCGCGGCCCTTTTTGTCGGAGGGGGAATAGCCAATGATGACGAATTCCTGCCGCCGGGTGCATTTAATTTTGAGCCAGCTTTTGCTGCGCCTGCCGGAATAGGCCGCGTCAACGCGTTTGGAGATGATCCCCTCAGCTCCGGCTTTGCAGGCGCGGTCGAAGACTTCGGGACCATGGCCGATGACATGCTCGCTCAGCCGCAGCGGCCCGCCTGCGGGCACGCCGGATAGCAACTGCGCCAGACGCGCACGGCGGTCCATCTGCGGCGCGTCGCGGAAATCCTCACCGTCGAGTGACAGCAGATCGAAGGCGTAAAAGACCAGCGGATGCCCCTCTTTCAGCGCCTTTTGCAGCGAAGAGAAGGCCGAGCCGTTGATCTTGGCCGCCATGACCTCTCCGTCCAACAGCGCCCGGTCGCAGGGCAGCGGATCGAAGGCGGCTCCAAGCGCGCCGAACTTATCGGTCCAATCCTTGCCGGAGCGGGTGAAAAGCCGCGTGCCGCCCTTGCCCAGGGACACCAGACAGCGGTAGCCGTCGAACTTCGTCTCATGCATCCAACCGTCGCCCTCGGGCGCGTCGGCAACAAGGGTGGCAAGCTGGGGTTTGACGAAAGCGGGGTTCTTGCCTTTGCGCTTGGGGCGCGGGTCGGCGACCTTTTTGGCGGGGGCGTCTTTGGCGATCTCGGCCATGGTGCGGCCCGTGGTGATCGACCGGGCGGTGCCCTTGGTCAGCCCATCGGGCAGGTCGCGGGCATAGTCGTCGCGCTCTTTGATCAGCAGCCAATTTTCGCGTTTTTCCCGGCCCCGCATCCGCACCAGCGTCCAACCGCCCTGCATGTGCTGGCCTTGCAGCGTGAACTTGAGCTTGCCGTCTTCCAGCCCCTTTGCCACATCGCCCTGCGGCATCCATGTGCCCCGGTCCCAAAGCATGACCGTACCGCCGCCATATTGCCCCTTGGGGATCGTCCCCTCAAAGCCGCCATAGTCAAGCGGATGGTCCTCCGTCCGCACGGCAAGACGTTTTTCCGACGGGTCGGGGGAGGGGCCTTTGGTGACAGCCCAACTCAGCAGCACCCCCTCCCATTCAAGGCGAAAGTCATAGTGCAGTCGGGTGGCGTCGTGTTTCTGGACGACGAAACTTTGCCCCGCGCCACTGCCTATCTGACCACGGGGTTCGGCGGTTGCCTCGAAATCGCGTTTGGCGTTGTAGCTGGCCAGCCTGTCTGGGGATTTGGCCATCACGAGGCCTTCTTACGCGGCGCCTTTTTCTTGGCGCTGGATTTCCCGCCGCCTGCTTCTTTCAGGCTCTCTTTCAGCGCGCCCATGAGGTCGATCACATTCTCGCCCTCGGAGGGGCTGTCATCCCCGGTCTGCACGCGCGGGGTCTTCTTATTTTTCACCTTCGCATCCAACAGCTTTTGCATCGCTTCGGCGTATTTGTCGGTATAGGCGGAGGCGTCGAAAGGCGCGGTTTTCTTGTCGATGAGCGAAGTCGCGACATCGAGCAATTCCTTGTCGGTCTTGTCGTCCCCGATATCGGTGAAAATCTGATCCGCCTCGCGCAGCTCATCGGCATAGTGCAGCGTCTCCATCAACAGCCCGTCGCCGCAGGGTTTGACGCAGGCCAGATATTCCTTGCCGCGCATGGTGACCTGCCCCAAACCAACCTTGCCGGATTGGCGCAGCGCATCGCGCACCACGCGGTAGGCGTCTTGGGCCAGATCGTCGGAAGCGGTGATGTAATAGGGTTTGTCGAAATAGAGCGGAGAGATTTCGCAGGCATCGACGAATTGCACCAGCTCAAAGGTCTTTTTCGTCTCTAGCTTGATCTCATCCACCTCATCAGGGTCGAGCAGGATATATTCGTCGCTGCCGACCTCATAGCCTTTGACGATATCTTCGGCCTTGACCGGGCCGATGCCGGGCACGGATTTCTCATAGCGGACCCGCTTGCCCGAGGGTTTGTGAATTTGCCGGAAGGAGACTCTGGAACTGGTCTTGGTGGCCGAGAATATCTCGACCGGGATCGACACCAGCGAGAGGCGAAGTTGACCTTTCCAAAGTGCGCGCGGTGCCATGAGAACTCTCCTATTTGCCCTTCGCGCGGCCCAGCTTATCGGCCTTGACCGCGTCGCGTTGGCCCATTGGCTCATCGGGGCCGGTGGTGCTGTCCTTACGGGTCTGGGCCTCCATCTCGGAATTGAACTCAGCCCCCAGAAGCACGATGAAGGCCGAGATCCAAAGCCACATCAGCAGGATGATCGCCCCGGCCATGCTGCCGAAACTTTCGTTGTAGCTGCCGAAGTTGCTGACGTAGATCGAAAACCCGATGGAGGCGACGATCCACAAGATGCAGGCGATGATGGAGCCGGGGGTGAGCCATTTCCACTCCGCATCGTCACGGGCAGGGCCGTAGCGGTAGAGCACGGCCAGCGCGAGCGCGGTAAGTGCGGCAAGCAGCACCCAGCTGCCATAGGTGAGCAGCGTCTCGACCCAATCGGGTAGGGCGAGAAAGGCGACCACAGCGGGCACAGCCAACGTGGCCGCAAGGCCCAAGAGCAGCACGCCGATCAACATGAGGGTGAGGCCAAGTGTCCAGATCAGTTTGGAGACGAAACCGCGGGTCTCATCCTCGTCATAGGCGACGTTTAAACCTTCCATCAGACTGCCCACGCCCTTGGACGCGGAGTAGAGCGCGAGGGCCAGACCGATCAAGAAGGCCCAGCCCAGACCGGTTTCTTCCGACCCGGTCACGGCGACGGCTTGGCCGAGGATGATATTGGCGGCTTCTTCGGGAATGAGGTTGGTTAGGGATTCAAGCTGCGCGGTGACCTGTGCGGGCTCCATCACCAATCCGGCGAGGGCCATCAGAGCGGTCACGGCAGGGAAAATCGCCAGCAGCGCGTAAAAGGCGACACCAGCGGCGACAAGCGACACATGATCGGCGGCGATCTCATCCTTGACCCGCAACAGGATGTCTTTCCATCCGGGGGCCGGTATCTCCATCGGCGTTTCCGCTTTCCGTCCGCGCGCCATATCTGGTCCTTTGACGTTTAATTCGTATCGTAAAATATGCCCGCCCCCGAGGCCGGGAGCGGGCGTGGCTTGGCTTAGCTCTTCACGTCGCCGAGCTTTTGCTTGTCGGCTTCGCTTTTAGCGGCGTCCGCGACGCGCTGACCGCTTTCCTTTGCCTTTTTCACGGCGGCATCGGCGGCGGTCTCTTCGTCGGCGGCGGCATCGGCATTGTCTTTGGTCTCTTTCAAGACCTTGCCTGCCTCATCCGTCGCGGCTTTGGCGACCTTGCCCAGCTTGTCACGCTCTTCCGCGTAAATACGCTCGGCTTCGTTAAAGAGCGCATCGCTGTGCTCGCCCATATAGGCGTCTTCGGTGCGGCTGCGGGGCAGGGCGGCGCCGATTGCGGCTCCCACTGCGAGGGCCAGCGCACCGGCGACCATCGGATGCTCTTCGAACATGTCCGAGGCGCGTTCACCGCCCTGACGGGCATAGCGGCCGCTGGCGTTCCACGCATCCACGGCGCGAGCACGGGCCATCACGATACGCTCACGCGCTTCGGCGGTCATGTTTTCAGTGCCTTCCGACAGACGGTCCCGCAGGGCATGGGCACGCTCATTGGCGGCATTCGCGCTGTCGCGTACGCTGTGGGCGGCGCCGCTGGCGGTGCTGCGGATGCTGTCCACGGCGGAACGGGTGCCATAGGAGGCGCGGTCACGGGCATAGCGGGCGCCGCTGGCGACCGAGGAACCGGCGGAGCGGGCACGCCCGGCAGCCGAGCTTGCAGCGCCCTTGACGCTACCGGCGGCAGAGCCTGCGGCACCGGATACACCGCTCGCGGCGGAGCCTGCGGCCCCTTTCACGCTGCCTGCGGCAGAGCGGGCACGATCGCCGAAGCCGCGGCCATCATCATCGTCGTGATGCACGTCACGGGCCCAAGCAGGCACATCGTCGGCAGCGCCGCGTTCGGAGCCATAGCTGGTGGCATAGGCGCTTTCGGGGGCAGAGGAACGACGCGCATCGCGCACGGCGGGGCGGTTTTCGGTATTGGTTACCGGCACCGGCACGGGATGTGCGCGGTCGCGGTCCAGACCTTCGTAGCCCCGGCGGTCACGGTTGTTGCCGCTGCCGAACATCATCCACGCAAGGCCCGCACCTGTCAGCGCCAATGCGACCGGGTTGCGCTTGGCCGCGTCAGAGATGGAGCGACCCCAGTCGCCGCCATGCTCGCGGAACTGGTCAGAGAACTGACGCGCGATACCTTCGACCGAAAAGCGGTCTTGCAGATCGTCCAGCGTATCGGCCAGACCGGCACGCTCCCGCTCGATTTCGCGTTCAATTTCTTCGGGGTTTCTGGAGTCATTTGTCATCGTAGACCTCCTTCATGGTCTCTGCGTCACGCTTGACGTTTTTGGCGGTGCGGCTCGGCGCAAGGCTGCTGAGCTTCAGATCATTGGTGCCTTTCTGGATCATCACATAGGCGACGATGGCCAGAAGAACGCCCACGATCACGGCGGACCAACCGGCGGCGATGCCAGCTTCGGTCAGAGCGGCCACGAGGGCGGCGCTCAGCACGTTCAGGGCGGTGAGGGCCACAACCACGGCGCCGACGATCAGGCCAATGGCCACGCCCGCATGTTTCAGGTTCTCATTCACTTCGGCGCGGGCCAGATCGACCTCTTTGCGCATCAGCGAACTGACGTGGGAGAGGGCTTCGGTCAGCAGGCTCCCGGCGGATTTATTGCTTTCGGTGGTCATACTTTATCTCCTGTAACGACGTTGGGCGCGGCAGGCTGAGTTGTCGGCTGGGCGGCAGTGCGGCCGGGCACCGTGCTTGCGGCACCAGTGGGCGCCGTGCCGGTCATCGGGCGGTCGATGCGGTCGTCGTCGTCATATTCGACGCCGGTGCCGCCATAGCCGCCTTGGGGCCGGTCGCTGGACGCTTTGGCAAAACGGGTGGCCACGAAGCCCAAAAGGGCAGCGCCACCGAGGAAGACCATCGGGTTGCGCTTGGCGAAACCGTTCAGGTCGCCCATCATTTCGCCCAAGTCCTTGTCGCGCATGCTGTCAGAGACATCGGCAAGGCCGTCGGCCAGCTGGCTAAAGCTGCGCTCCTGCGGGGAGCCGCTGCGCAGCTCATCAGCTGCAGTGCGCAGGGCAGAGGCCACGCCTTTGACCTCGTCAGCGGCGGTGTCGCGCGCTTGGTAGGCATAGTTGGTCGCTTCGGCGGATACGGTGTCGGCCACGTCGCGGGCCTGCGCCTTGGCGGATTCAGCGGCGTTGCTCGCGGCGGCGGCAGCTTTGTCTTTTGCAGCGGTCGCCTGCTCTTTGGCAGCGGCGCTTTGGGTCTGTGTGGTGTTGTTGTCGGGCATGGTAACCTCCTTTAAAATACGAGATTCAGGATCGCGAGAACGACCACGATCAGGCCGATGAGGTAGAAAATTCCGTGCATGGGTCCCTCCATTCGTCTGCAGCAGTTATCTTATCTACAGTCCAACGACTGACGCCGCGGGCGGTTCCCCCGCCGGGGCAAAAGAATGCTGGGAACCCTTTGGCCTATAGGAATTAAACAGGCGCAGAAGCCCGCCGAGCCCACAAACGCAAGCGGCGCGCCCCGATTGGGACGCGCCGCCGCTTAACATAGTTTAAGTGGGCTGTTAGCCGTCGATGCGGCTGGCCATGATGGCGATGGCCTTTTGATAAACCCCCGCCGCGTTCCACGCCTGAATAACGCGGAAGTTCGGCTGACCCTCTTGATAGCCCGCCCCCGGCTGCCAGCCTTTCTGGCGCAGGAAATTGGCGGTAGAGGCCAACGCGTCGACCTGATTGTAGAAATCGACCCGACCGTCGCCATTGCCGTCAACCCCATAGCGCAGCGCGTTACCGGGCAGGAATTGCGTATGGCCCAGCTCACCATGTTTCGCGCCTTTGGTGTTGGAGGTGATGGCGCCACGGTCGACCAGTTTCAGTGCGCCGATGGCATGGGGCACGAAAAAGTCGGAGCGGCGGCAGTCATAGGCCAGCGTGGTGATGGCCGAGACGACAGCGCTATTGCCCATGAAACCGCCAAAGCCCGTTTCCATCCCGTGGATCGCCAGCAGGACACCGGCAGGCACGCCATAGCGCTGCTCAAGCGCGTTATAGAGCGCGGCGTTGCGGGCTTTACGTTTGCGGCCTTGGGCCACGATCGTATCCGCGCCGCGTACCTGCATGAACTTGGACAGGGAGTATTTGAAGGATTTCTGATTCCGGTCGGCGGCGATGGTGCCATTGGCGTAGCGCGCGCTTGCCAATGCGTCCAAGCCGCGCTGGCCGACGCCTGCGGCGCGGGCCTCTTGGGCGAAAGCGCCTTTCCATGCCTCAAAGCCATTGGCCGTATTGCCGCATTGCGCTGCCAAAGTCGGCGCGGCCATGAAGGTGCAGATGGCCGCGGTGGTGGTGAAAAGTGTTTTGAACATGAGTTTGACCCTCTGCGTCTATGTGTCGTGCAAAGGTTAGCCCATATGGAAAACGGTTCAACTAGGTAGGCAAAGGAAAGAGAAATCTTTGGCCTTCACCGTGGCAGAAGGGCGCGGATATATTCCATGGCGGTGCCCGCCCAGACGTTGACCTGCGGCGCGCTGTCTTGGGCAAAGCTCGCCCCGCCGAATAGCAGGCCGACTGTGACCAGAAACATCAGCCCTTTGCGGCTACGCTTGGCGCGGCGGTGTTTGTTGTCGGCGCGTTTGGCGCGCTGTTCGATGCGCAGCAGCCGTTCATTAAATGTCGTCGTGGAAATCGCCATCTTATCCGGTTCCTCTGCAGGGTCTTGGTTAAGACTGCTTGGGTGCTATGGCCCTTTTATGGCGATGGTGGGGCGCGGGGCGGTCAGCCGCCCAGAAAATAGGAGGCACCTGCAAAAGCCGCGATCCCGGCCCCGATAAAGCCCAGCAGCATCAGCAGCCCGTCGCGATAAAGCAGCGCGAGCCCGAAGATGGAAATCACGATCATCGGCGCGGAGGTGGCGAAGGGCACAACCTCAAGCGGGGGGACGGCAAAGCACAGGCAAAGGATGACGACACAGGCAACCTTTTGACCGGTGGCGCCTGCGATGCGCGACAGCCGGGCCTGTAGCTTGTCGTCGATCCATTGCGAGACGGGCCGCAGCCATTCGACGGATTTCAGCACCTTGTCGGTATCCAATGTGCGCTTGCGCAGCCAGTTGGGGGCCCAGAAATGCTCATACCCCAGCAGCATCCGCAGGGCGAGGAGCCCCACCAGAATGGCCAGCGCAGTGGGAAAGCCGGGGATGCCGCCAAGGGGGGTAAGCTCCATCAGCGGCAGCACGGCAAGGGCGGGGCCATAGCCGCGCTGGTCGAGCGCGTCGATCAATTGGCCAACTTCAACGGTCTCTTTCCCCTCGGAGGCGTCTTTCAACTCATCGACAACATCCGTCAGCGCCGTTGAATCATCGGCCATGATGCGCACTCCTTCTTTGCTGCTCTGCCAAGGCAACGCGGTAGGGCAGGCTCTGTTCCGAGGGGTGCCACGCAAAAGGGCGCGGAATGAACCGCGCCCTTTCGATCTTCTCTCTCGCCCCCGCGGGGCCGGTGGCTGATCAGCAGCTGTAGTACATGCCGAATTCAACGGGGTGCGGGGTCTGTTCGAATTTCAGAACCTCTTCCATCTTCAACCCGATATAGCCTTCGATCTGGTCGCGGGTGAACACGTCACCGGCCAGCAGATAGTCCATGTCGTTGGACAGCTCGTCCAGCGCCTCGCGCAGCGAACCGGCCACTGTCGGGATATCCGCCAGCTCTTCCGCGGGCAGATCATAGAGGTTCTTGTCCATCGCCTCGCCCGGGTCGATCTTGTTCTTGATGCCGTCAAGGCCAGCCATCAAGAGCGCCGAGAACGCCAGATAGGGGTTCGCCGCCGGATCGGGGAAGCGGGCTTCAACGCGCTTGGCCTTGGGGCTTTCGGTCCACGGGATACGCACGCAGCCCGAACGGTTACGCGCGGAGTAGGCGCGCAGAACGGGCGCTTCGAAACCCGGGATCAGACGCTTGTAGCTGTTGGTCGTCGGGTTGGTGAAGGCGTTGAGCGATTTGGCGTGGGCCAGAATGCCGCCGATGAACCACAGCGCTTCTTGGCTGAGGTCGGCGTATTTGTCGCCCGCAAACAGCGGCTTGCCGTCTTTCCAGATCGACATGTTCACGTGCATGCCCGAGCCGTTGTCGCCAAAGACCGGCTTCGGCATGAAGGTCGCCGATTTGCCATAGGCGTGGGCCACGTTGTGGATCACATATTTGTACTTCTGGATTTCATCCGCCTGTTTGGTCAGCTCACCAAAGATCAGACCCAGCTCGTGCTGGCAGGAGGCAACCTCGTGGTGGTGCTTGTCGACCTTCATGCCAAGGCGCTTCATGGTCGAGAGCATCTCGGCGCGCAGGTCTTGCGCTTCGTCCACCGGGTTCACCGGGAAGTAGCCGCCTTTGAGGCCCGGGCGGTGGCCCATGTTGCCCATTTCATAGTCGGTGTCGGTGTTCCACGAACCGTCGGACGCGTCAACTTCGTAGGATACCTTGTTGACTTCGTTAGAGAATTTGACGTTGTCAAAGAGGAAGAACTCAGCCTCGGGGCCGAAGTAGGCATTGTCGCCGATGCCCGAAGAACGCAGGTAGGCTTCGGCCTTCTCGGCAGTGCCGCGGGGGTCACGCTCATAGCTTTCGCCGGTGTCGGGCTCAACGATGGAGCAGTGCAGGCAAATGGTGGTTTCGGCATAGAAGGGGTCGACATAGGCGGTGCTGACGTCGGGCATCAGCTTCATGTCGGAGGCTTCGATGCTTTTCCAACCTGCGATGGAGGAGCCGTCGAACATGAAGCCTTCTTCGAGGAAGTCTTCGTCGACCAGATCGCTCACGATGGTAACGTGCTGCAAGGCGCCGCGGGTGTCGGTAAAGCGGATGTCGACATATTCGATGCCTTCATCTTTGATTTTGCTCAGGAATTCCTGGGTATCCATCGTGTAGGTCCTTTATGGTCTATTCGTAGTCTGGGCCCGAGGGCCGTTGTCACAGTGCGTCTGAACCGGATTCACCGGTACGGATGCGAATTGTTTGTTCAACAGGGGAAACGAAGATTTTGCCGTCACCGATTTTCTCCGTCTTGGCGGCGTCGACGATGGCCTCGATAGCGGCATCGACCTGATCGTCATCCAATACCACTTCGACCTTCACTTTGGGAAGGAAATCTACAACATACTCCGCACCGCGATAGAGCTCGGTGTGGCCTTTCTGGCGGCCGAAGCCTTTCACTTCAATCACACTCAGACCTTGAACACCCACATCTTGAAGGGCTTCTTTGACTTCGTCGAGTTTGAACGGCTTGATGATGGCTTCGATCTTTTTCATGGTAATCCCCTGACAATTCCCGCGCATTTATGCTCTGGTTTCGACAGAGCATCCCGCCCGCGTAACGTCCAGCGCCGGGCAGGGGGTAACATGGCGCGGCGGATGCATTTGCCAAGGGGCGCTGAGAATTTGCGCAACGCGCCTAAAAAATAAGCATTCGTGAATCGGCTCCGGGCTGTACCTTTGGGCGGCAGTTGCTAGATCCCTTTGCATGCGTATTTCCGAGATCACCCGCGAGAGCTTGAACGTCGATTTGCTGCGCAAAGAGCCGGGGCATAAATATGACCACGGCCATGCGCTCGTCCTATCCGGCGGGCCGGGCCAGACCGGGGCCGCGCGTATGGCGGCGCGCGGGGCGCTGCGGATCGGGACAGGGGCCGTGACCTTGGGCGTGCCGCCCGCCGCGCAGCTTGAAGCGGCGATGCAACTCACGGCGGTCATGCTGCAGCGGATACCGGATGGCGCGGGATTGTCCGAAACGCTCGAAGACAGCCGGATCAACGCGCTCTGCCTGGGGCCAGCCTTGGGATTGGGCGCGCGCGCAGCGGAGCTTGTCAAAGCAGCCCTCGCCGCGCTGCATATCGTGTTGGACGCCGATGCGATCACCCTGCTGTCGCAAGATGCGGATCTGCGCGACGCCCTGCACGACGGCTGCGTTTTGACCCCGCATATGGGGGAGTTCGCCCGGCTCGCCCCAGATCTGGCCGAGGCAGCAAAGGCCGATGAGGAGGGGGCCAAGGCGCAGGCCGCGCGCGAGGCTGCCGCGCGGTTCGGTTGCGTGATCCTGTTGAAAGGCCCGGAGACGATCATCGCCACGCCCGAGGGGGAGGTGCGGCGCCACCATGCGACTCAAGACCGTGCAACCCCTTGGCTGGCCACCGCTGGGGCGGGCGATGTCTTGGCGGGGCTTATCACCGGGCTGCTCGCGCGGGGGAGCGCCCCGGTCGAAGCAGCCTCCACCGCGGCATGGATACATGCCGAGGCAGCGCTGCTGCACGGGCCGGGGCTGATCGCCGAGGACCTGCCCGATCTGATGCCGCAGGTGCTGCGGGACTTGGGGGTTTAGGCCGCGTGCAACACAGCGCCGCGGGCGCGGGCGGCATCGGCTGTGCCAAGCTCCAGCCCATCGGCGTAGATCACATGCGGGCCGTCGCAGAATATCTGGATCAGGGTCGTCTCTTCCTCCCCCAAATCGGTGATGAATTCATCGTCGACCAAGGCCCGCGCCGCGACCAAGGCGCGTTCGGAATTGAAAAGCGCCCGCGCGCGCCAATCCCGCACCAGCACCATCTGATCCCCGGCGAGCGCGACGTCGCGTTCGGGCCGCGTGTGGCCTAGTGATCCCGCTGCCAGCGCGATGCGCCGCACGCTGCGGGTTGTGCGTTGAATATGAAGGATTTTTGCAAAGCCACTGTCGCGCGTAATGACACGATCCCCGACCGAGAGATACTCAACCGGGATTTCACCATCCAGCGTCAAAATAAGGGCGCCCTGCACAAGACCGGTGTCCAGCGCAGCGAAAGGGGAAAACTGCCCCCCATGGCGATCTTTGCCGCCTACGCACCCGACCGTATTCGGTTTCATGGGCGTCTCTTTCTATTGTACCTGCCTCAGGTATCACCAACCATATGCAAACATCCGGTTAATGTCTTGTGCTTTTTTGCTCTCGCATCTGCCGCGCGGGTTTGCTAATCAGCGCGGGCACCGGTTGGTGCAGTGCGGGTGTGGCGGAATTGGTAGACGCACCAGATTTAGGTTCTGGCGCCTATGGCGTGGGGGTTCGAGTCCCTTCACCCGCACCACTTTTCCCGGTAAATCAATGATATCGCAGGCGTGGCCCGCTCAGCCCAGCACCGTCAGCCAAAGCCATACTGTCAGGATCGAACTGCCCGTCGCGATCAGCACGGAGCTGGCCGCCACACGGCGCGCGCGGCCGTACATATTGGCGAAAATGTAGGCGTTGAACCCCGGTGCCATCGCCGCCGTCAGCACACCGGACCGGAAACCGGCCTGCGGCAGCGACAGCATGGTGCCAAAGCTCCAGACCAGCGCGGGGTGCACCAAAAGGGCGATGGCGCAGACCATGAGGATCGCTTTCATGTCGCCCTCGGGCTTGTATTGCAGCAGCACGCCGCCAAGCGCAAAAAGCGCGGCGGGCAGGGCGGCGCGGACGATCAGTGACAGCGCGTCATCCACCACGCCGGGGATCGGTAGGCCGCTGAGATTGACGGCAAAGCCCCCTAGGATCGCGATGACCAATGCGTTGCGGAACATTGCCCGACTGACATTGCGCAGCAGCGACAGGCCAGATTGCCCGCGGTTGCGCACGAATTCCATCACAGTGATGCCCAGACCGTAGCAAAAGGGCGCGTGGAACGACAGGATCGCATAGTTCCCGGCCAGCGCCTCGGGCCCGTAAGCGCGTTCGGTGATCGGCAGGCCCAGCAGAATCGAGTTCGAGAACAGGCAGCAAAATCCGATCGCCACGCTGTCTTCCCAATCGCGGCGGAACAAGAGCCGCGCGCCAAGGACGCCAAGCGCAAAGCAAAGCGCCGCGCCGCCATAGAAACTGCCCAAAAGGCGCGGGTCATAGCTGCTCGACAGGTCAATGCGGGCGATGGCTTGGAACAGAAGGCAGGGGATGGCGAAGTTCTGGGTGAATTTCATCACCCCATCGATGCCAGACACGGGGAAGAGCCCGCGCCAGACCGCAACATAACCAAAACCGATGACCAGAAAGACCGGCAGAATGACGTCTAAAAGAGTTTGCACTTGAAAGGGGCCTTATGGGGTGCGGCGGGGGCGCCGACCCTCAGGCCCGCGCCCGGCGCTGCCTAGTCTGAATGGGGAAGGGGGAAATGAAGGGTCAGCCCGTCATAGGCCGGTTGAATGTGATCCGGCGTCTCTGCGGCGACGGTGTGGTAATCAAGGTCGTTGTGCATATTGGTCAGGACCGCCGTCTGCGGCGCCACCCGGTCGATCCACCCAAGGGTCTGCGCCAGATGGCTATGGGTCGGATGCGGCTCCCGCCGCAGCGCGTCAACGATCCAGCAGCGCAGGTTGTCCATCATCGGCCAGCAGTCCTCGGGGATGGCCGAGACATCGGGCAGGTAGACGATATCGTCAAAGCGAAAGCCGAGCGCGTCGATATTGCCATGGGTGACGGTGAAGGGGTTGAACTTCAGGGTGCCACCCGGGCCGTCGATGCTGACCTCGCCGGTGATCTCATGCATGTCGAGGATGGGCGGGTAGCTTGACCATTCGGGCTGCACGAAGGCATAGCCGAACCGTTCGATCAGCGCGTCCCGCGTGGGCGCATCGGCCCAGACCGGCAGCCGCGCGCGCATGTTCATCACCACCATGCGCAAATCGTCCAGCCCGTGCACATGATCCGCGTGGGAATGGGTGTAGATCACCGCATCGAGCCGCCCGATGCCTGCGTCCAAGAGTTGGCTGCGCATGTCGGGGGAGGTGTCGATCAAGACGGCGGTGCTGCCTGCCTCCGTCACCCGCTCCACAAGGATCGAGCAGCGGCGGCGGGCGTTCTTGGGCTCATTCGGGTCGCAAGCCCCCCAGTGGCCGCCGATCCGCGGGACCCCGCCGGAAGAGCCGCAGCCCAATATGGTCACCCGCAGGTCGGCCATCAGCGCGCAGGCTCCCAAGCGGCGGCTTTCGCGAAGAGACGCTCGAAATTCGCCTGCGTGCGGGCCGCGAAATCGGCGTAGTCGAGGCCAAAGGTCTCAGCCGCGCGGCGGGCGGTATGGGCGGTAAAGGCAGGCTCATTCGGTTTGCCGCGATGCGGCGGCGGGGCGAGATAGGGCGCGTCCGTTTCCACCAGAATACGGTCGAGCGGGGCGGCGGCGAAAATCTCGCGCAGCTCTTGCGACTTGGGGAAGGCGGTGATGCCGGACATCGACAGGTAGAACCCCAGATCGAGCGCGGCACGGGCCAGTTCAGCGGAGGAGGAGAAGCAATGCATGACGCAGCTATAGGCGCCATTCGCATGTTCCTCGCGCAGGATGCGGGCCATGTCGTCATCCGCATCGCGGGCATGGATGATCAGCGGCAAGCCACTTTCCCGCGCCGCGGCGATATGGATGCGCAGAGAGGTCTTTTGCACCTCGGCACTCTCGGCGGTGTAGTGGTAGTCGAGGCCCGTCTCACCGATGCCGACCATCTTGGGGTGCTGGGTCAGGGCGAGAAGTTCGTCGACCGAAGCCATCGGCTCTTCCGCGGCGGACATCGGATGGGTGCCTGCGGCGTAGAACACCGGCTCATGCGCCTCGGCAATGGCCCGCACGCTGGGCTCGTTCTTTAGCCGGGTGCAGATGGTGACCATGCGGGTGACGCCAGCCTCCGCCGCGCGGGAGATGACGCCGGGCAGGTCTTCTTGCAGGCTCTCGAAATCGAGGTGGCAGTGGCTGTCGGTGATCTGGGGCGTGTCGGTCATGCTGTCCTTTCGGCTATCTTGGCGCCGTCTGGCCTATCTGCCGCAGGGTATCTAGGACCAGCGCGGCAGGGTCAAGGTTCACCGCCAGCCCGTGACGGGCGCGGTCGGATATCTGCTGCGCCGCATCGGCCCATGCGCGCCCCTGTGCGGGGCTGGGCGAAAGGCGTTGCAGCACGGCAATCTCATCGGCGCAGGCGGGCTGCGCGGGCGGCGCACCGGTGGCCCCGGTGCGGGCCAGACGCACCAGCAGCAGGTCCAGCAGAGTAAAGAGCAGGTCGAGTTTCGCCTCCCCCCCGCGCTGTGCTGCGGCTTCGGCCAGCTTAATGGCGCGGCCCCGGTCGAGTTGCGGCAGCGAAGAGATCAGGCCGACGAGATCGGCATAGGTTTTCACCCCGCCCATCAGCGACAGGCGCAGCGCCCCGCCGACCGACCCGCCGGAAAGCTCGGCCAGTGCGGCGGGATCGTCTTCAACCTCCACGCCCGAGCCGGCCAGCGCCTCGGCCATCTGACCCGCGTCAAGCGTGCCGAGCCGTAGGGTGCGGCAGCGCGAGCGGATGGTGGGCAGCAGGCTGGAGGGCTGGTGGCTGAGCAGCAGCAGGACGGCCCGTTCCGGCGGCTCCTCCAGCATCTTCAGCAGCGCGTTGGCGGCATTGGGGTTCATCTCATCCGCGTCGTCGATGATGACAACGCGGCGGCCCCCATCGGCGGCGGACATCTGGAAGAAACCGTTCAGCGCGCGGATGTCATCGACGACGATTTGCTTGCGCATTTTCTTGGTATCGGGGTTCAGCGTGCGGGTGACGGATTTCAGCCCCGCTTCGGCCCCGGCGGCCACACGGCGGGCGACAGGATGCTCGGGGTCGATCTCAAGCGTCTCGGCCGGGGGCAGGTCGAACATCCCGCCATCGGGGTCGGGGGTCGCCAAAAGAAACCGCGCGATGCGCCATGCCAGCGTCGCCTTGCCCACACCGCGCGGGCCGGTCAGCATCCAAGCGTGATGCAATTTGCCGCTGTTGAAAGCGTCGAGAAAGGCAGCCTCGGCGGCGCTTTGGCCGATCAGTTTCGGCGTGTCGCGCGGGTGGCGGGCACCTTCCACACGGTCTGGCTGGGGGGCGTCGTCTGTCATGGCCTCGGTCTAGCATGTTTCGCCGCAGAGGGAAGCGGGCAGGGCGCGTGGATCAGCCCAAACGCGCGGTGACGCAGGCGGTCACGTCGCGGGCCACGCTGTCGATGTCGCGGCCCCCGTCGATCACATGGAAGCGGTCGCTGAACTCCTCGGCAAGGCTCAGAAAGCCCCCGCGCATCTTGGCTTGAAGTTCCACGCCGAAATCCTCGAACCGTTCTTCGGCGGTCTGGCGCGAGAGGGCACGCTCCAGCCCATGGACAGGGTCCATGTCGATCAAGAGGGTCAGGTCAGGCTCTACCCCGATCATCAGCGCGTGCAGATCGTCCACCATCTGCCGCAGATCGCCGCGCGAAAGGCCCTGATACATCCGCGTGCTATCGGCGAAACGGTCGCAGATCACGACCTTTCCGGCGTCGAGCGCGGGGCGAATGGTGCGTTCAAGATGATCGCGGCGCGCGGCGGTGAAGAGCAGGATTTCCGTCTGCGCCGACCAGCGGTCGGGATCACCCTGCAAGACAAGCGCACGGATTTCCTCGGCCCCCGGGCTGCCGCCCGGTTCGCGGGTCAGCACCACGTCATGGCCCTGTGCCGTCAGATGATCCGCCAAAAGCCGCGCTTGGGTGGATTTGCCAGAGCCATCAATGCCTTCGAAAGTGACGAAGAGGCCCGGCGCGCGGGCCTTCTCTGCGCTGGTCACGAAGTTTCCGCTTCCACGGTGGGGGCCGCCTGCGGCCCGGCGTTGAGGCGGTTCATCAGATGCAGGGCGGCGGCGGTCATCTTGACCATGAACCCCCCCGGCGCGATGGAGGCCGAGGCCACCAGCGGCACGCGCATGGCAGGCAATTCGCCCCGGTCGACCACCAGTTCGCCCAATTCGTCCCCCTTGCTGATCGGCGCTTGGAACGGGCCAGTGTAAATCACCTCGGCCTCGATCTCATCCCCGCCGGTGACAGGCACCAGCATCGACAGATCGTCTTTCAGGTCAAGCCCGACCGATTTGGTCGTGCCAAGGGCCACGGGGGCTTCGGCAATGCGGGTGCCCGCTTCGCCCAGATCGCGCTGCGTGAACTGGCGGAAGGCCCAGTTGACCACCGATTCAGCCTCCTGCGCGCGGGCGGCGGCGCTGTCGAGGCCGGAAAGCACAAAGATCACCCGGCGGTCGCCCTGTTTGGCCGAGCCAACCAGCCCATAGCCCGCCTCATTGGTGTGCCCGGTTTTCAGGCCATCCGCGCCGATGCCTAGACCCAAAAGCGGGTTGCGGTTGGTCTTGTTCTGCGGCGCACGGCCATCGAAGGCGAACTCACGCTCTGCAAAAAGCGGGTAGAACTGCGGGAAATCGGTGATGATACGGTTGGCCAGCAGCCCCAGATCGCGAACCGACATCAGATGCCCCGCCTGCGGCCAGCCATTGGAATTGGCGAAGGTGGAATTGGTCATCCCCATCTGCTGCGCGCGCTGCGTCATCAGCCGAGCAAAGCCGTATTCCGTACCATCGGGGCTCAGCGCTTCGGCAATCACGGCGCTGGCGTCATTGCCCGACAGCACGATGATGCCGCGGATCAGGTCCTCGACTGAGACGCGGTCGGTGGTGTCGAGGAACATGGTCGAGCCGCCATAGGACATGGCGTGTTCGGACACGGGCAGTTTCTCAACCAAATCGAGCCCGCCGTTCTGCTTGCCACGCTCCACGGCCTCGAAGGCCATGTAAAGTGTCATCAGCTTGGACATGGAGGCGGGCGGCAGCGGCTCATCCGCGTTCTTGGCCAGCAGCACGGTGCCAGTGGTCTGGTCCAACACATAGGCGGCGGTGGCGCGGGTATCGAAAGCGGCGGCGGGCTGGAGCGTCAGCACCAGCGCCACGGCGGCGGCAAAAAGGCGGATCATAGGAAGCATTTCCTCCGGTTTGTCAGTTCGACACGGCGTAGGCGTCGGTAAAGCCCTCGGCCTTGACCTTCTTGAGAAGGGTATCGAGTTCGGATTTGCTGGTGGCGGGGCCGATCACCACGCGCCAGAAGGGTTTGTTGTTGATCGCGCTTTGCTTGACGGTGGGCACCATGCCCGCGCCGCGCATCTGTTTGGCGGTGCGGGTGGCATTGGCCTCCACGCTGAAGATGCCCAGTTGCACGTAGGGTTTGGACAGTTTCGCACCAGCCGCCGGGCGCGCCGGTTTCGGGGCCGCAGGGGCGGGCGGTTTGGCCGCCGGTTTGGCGCTCGCGGTGGCAGTGGCAGCGGTGCTGGCCGTCGGCGCAGGGGCCAGCGCGGTGGCGGTGACAGGGGCAGGGCTGGCAAGAGTGGCTGCAACGTCACCGCTATTCTCGGCCTCAAAGCTCTCTTCCGGGGCGGCGCTTTCCTCGCGCCGCAAGGCGGTTACGTTCAGCGGCGTCGGAGCGCCCGCCAGAATGCCAAGCGCGGCGGCGGCATCCGAAGAGATTTGCAGCTTCGGCCCCGGCAGCTCCCGCTCGCGCCGGAACAGGGCACCGATGACGAATTTGCCGTTCGCCTCATTGCGCACGATCACGCGCTCAGGTTCGGTGACGTCCGGATGCGCCACCCAGACCCCGCCGAGCGAGGGGCGCCCGTCCCAAAGACCCTCATCCGTGGCTGAGAAGACCTCAGGTGCTTCGACATCACGTTCCACCAATTTGGTCGAGGTGCTGCGCGGCGCGCTGGCGCCTTCGTTTGCACCGAAGGGGAGTTTGAAATCGCCACCCTCGCAACCGGCCAGCAAACCAACTGTCAGAATGCCCACGCCCAAGCCCGCCGCGCGGCTTTTCTTGATGCGCAACGGTTGATTGTCCCTGCTCATGCCCTTGATGTCCTTGCCTGCTGTCGTCGCGCGCCGCGACCCATGTCCCGCGAGAATGTCGCGCCGTTGGATCGGCACGCCCTGCGCCCCTCTGAAAGGGGCTTTGGCGCAGAGTAACCCGACCGGGCAGCGCTTGAAAAGACCGCGCAGGGCAGATCGGCGAATTTCCCCAAAGGCGCGCGGGGGGCTGGCCTCGAAAATGTGCGTTTGCCGAATCGATCCCGGCGCTCTAGGAGGAGCGTGCTGCGGAGGAGTGGCAGAGTGGTCGAATGCACCGGTCTTGAAAACCGGCGTGCGTGAGAGCGTACCGTGGGTTCGAATCCCACCTCCTCCGCCAGCTCTTCAGCTGAATATATATGGCTTTGAAAACCTTTCTCGTTTGGCTGGGCCTCCAGCCTTTAATACACCCCACAAAAGCTGCCCTAAAATGTGATCCTAAATGGGCCAAATTAACAACGTTTGTTGTAGAAGACGGTTTTTATTATCAAAATTTCACCTGCATTTAGGGAGGGACCATACACGTCCGTATTTTATGTGAACTGCGTGACGCCTTGTTTGAATTTTGCCGAACAAAGCTGTCTTCGATCAAATGCCCACGGAGTATCGAGTTCCGCAAGGCATCTATTGTAAAGACTAATCGGGGTCCGGGCGCGGCTGGGTGAAAATTCAGTGACAGGTCACGCCTCCAATAGAGCGCGAATTGGTTCGCGCGTTTGCTTCGAACCATCAACTTAACCAATCGCCTGCTCTAACGCCGCGCGCTCAAATCCACAGGCCAAAAAACACAACAGCCAGCCCACCTGCGCAAAGCGCGAGCGTCGGCAAGGGTCGTCGCGCGCCGATCAAACCGTATGAAAGCAGGGTCAGCCCCAATGCGACACGACCAGCCGCCAAGAGAGCTGCCAATGGGGCGTCCGAAAGGGTCAGCATATCCGGGTTCGCGACCATACCGAGCGGGATGATGTAGAGTCCAATGCCAAGCGCCATCGCTGTCAGAGCGACCTTCAACCAATTCTCGCCAATCATCCCCGCGGCGATAAAAACAGCGCCGCAGACCGGGGGCGTGATTGTCGAGAGAAGCGCGAACCAAAAGACAAAGAGATGCGCTTGAAGCGGCGAAAGACCCAGTTCGATGAGCGCAGGCCCGGCGACGGAGACGCAGATCACATAAGCCGCCGTGGTGGGCACTTCCATGCCCAAAATGAGGCAAGCAAGCGCCGTGAGCAGCAGGGACGGCCAAAGAAGCCCCCCAGACCCCGCCAGAATGAGAGAGGTGATTTTCACGCCAAGCCCGGTGATCGACAGCACGCCGATGATGATTGAGGCGCAAAGGATGATAGAGGCGATCAGGGCAACCTGCCGCGCGGCATTGAGAACTGCACTTGCCATTCGCGTGGCGATCTGGCGCGGCTCGAAAGTGAGCTGCGCGTTGAAGAACAAGAGCAACGCCGCTGCGAGGATCGCCATAGCCGCCGCATATTCCGGCGTGAACTGCGCGACGAACATCCCCCATAGCAGGACCGAGAAGGGGACGAGGAAGAAGAGCGATGTGACAACCACATCGCGCAATGCAGGGCGATCCGCTTCTGCGATCCCTTTGAGGGCGAAGCGCTGCGCATAGGCGTTGATGCCAACCCAGACCGCCACGAAGTAAAGCACCGCCGGAAGCGCGGCGGCAGCCATGATGCCAGTGTAGGGCACGCCGGTCAGCTCGACCATGACGAAAGCGCCTGCGCCCATCAGGGGCGGCATGATCTGCCCGCCTGAGGAGGCCACGGCCTCGACCGCGGCGGCGAGGCGTTTGGGGTAGCCAAGCTTGGTCATCGCGGGCAGGGTGATCGCGCCGGTGGACGCGACATTTGCGGAGGCCGAGCCGGAGATCGACCCAAAGAGCGCCGACGACAAAACAGACACCTTCGCCGCGCCGCCTTTCAGCCGCCCCGCGGCGGCGGCGGCGACATTCATGAAACCTTGCCCCGCTTCGCCAGCGTTCAGAACTGCGCCGAAGATGACAAAGATCGCCACGACAGAAACGGAGACACCGGTGAGCGTTCCCCAGATGCCGCCCTCGGCAATGGTCAGTGTTCCGAAATAGCTTTTTATTGGCGTGCCGGAATGACCGAACTCGCCAGGAATATGCTGCCCGAACAGGCCATAGAGCAGGGCGAGTGCCGCGACCAGTGGCAAGGGCCAACCGATCACGCGCCGCGCCGTTTCCAGCACCACCAAGAGCAGCGTCGCCGCCACGGCGAGCTGGAAGTTGCTTTCAATGAACCCGTATTGATCGCCAAGCGCATCGCTGTTGAAGGCCACCCAAAGCGCTGCGGCGATGCCCAATGCGGCCAAGATGCTGCCAGTGATCCGCCGCAGCGGGGTCTGCGCGTCAAAGACCAAGGCGAAGGGCAGGATGAAGGCCATATGCAGCGGCCTGCTGATCAGGTTCGGCACCAGACCCGAAAACACCAGCGCCAAGTGATAGCTGACCAGCGCGATGGCCAGCGCGATCCAGAAACTCGCCGCCAATCGGCTTTCGGGGAGGTTTGTCATCTATGGGGGTCCGGCTTTGGCTGGGCAAGCGCGGCGCGGAAAACCCGCGCCGCGCCTCTTGTTATTGCGAGGTCTCTGTCGCGATCCCAGCTTCTTCGTAATAGCGCAGCGCGCCGGGGTGGAGTTCAGTGGTGATATTGGCCATCAACTCAGGCGTGACATTGCCCCACCAAGGCGAAGTATCGGCCATCTTGGCCTTGTTTTCCCAATAGGTCTTGGTCAGCTGATAAGCCGTTTCATCGTCCATCTTGGTTGTCGTGAAAGCGACGACGGGCAGGGACGTTGTGGTCACATCCTGCTCTTGGCCCGCATAGGTGCCCGCCGGAATGACAATGCGGGTCCGTTTGGATTGGGTGATCTGCTCGTCCGACAACGGGACAACGGTCACGGGGGTGGAGGCGGCGGCTTCGACGACATTTGGCGCCGGGAAGGAACCCGCTGTGACAAACCCGTCAATCTGCCCGTTCTTCAAAGCGGCCACGGCGTTGCTCAATTCCGCATCCGCGATCTCGACACTGTCTGCCAGCCCGAACATATCCAGATACTTCGCGCCTTCGGTCGCGCCGAAAGACCCTTTGCCCAGCAGGATGCTCTTGCCTTCCAAATCCGCGAGCGCGGTGGCGCCGCTGTCCTGAGACATCACGAAATGCATGGTCAGCGATGGGATCGGGAAAAGCGCGCGAATCTCATCGAAAGCCGGTGCGGTCTTGCCTTCAAACATAGCCTTGCCGTTCTGGGCCAGACCAACGAGCGAGGGCGGGGTGGTAAAGACATAGTCGGCCCCACGCGCGCGGACTTCCATGACGTTTTGAACCGATCCTTGGCTCTCTTCCACGGTAACCGAGATGTCTCCGCCGCTGCCCGCTTTCATGGCCTCGGCAAGCTCCACGCCCATTTGATAGTAGGACGAGCCCGATTTGGCCGACTTATAGGTCACTCTGGTTTCGGCGCTCGCGGCACCCCCCACAAGCCCCAGGGCCAATGCCGCGCAAATAGTTTGTCTCAACGCATTCATGGTTTTTCCTCCTCCAAGCGCAAGGCCAACGTTCTCCCGGCGAAACATGTGCGGGACTGCCTTTGGGTGACTTTGTGGCAGCACACTACGGCATTGTCGAGAATGGGGTTTCGCTGTTGGGTGGCTCTTACGGACCAATACGGCGGGCCGCTTCGGTCTTGCGGGGGCGAAGATGGCAGAGGCGGCAGGTTCGCTGCGCCCCGCAACCAATTCTGCGATGCGCGGATCGCAGGCCATAGGGGGCGAGAGATATCGACGCTTGAGTTGCGAAAAAGCGCAACTGTCTGCGCTCCTTTGCCAATGTTGAAGCCCGATCAAAGGTCCATACCCTTATCAATCGGGCAAGGCGCAGTGCGTCAGCTATCGCCCTTCAAAGGGTCGTGGCCCCAATTCATCAGCGAATAGCGCCATTTCGAGTCTTCAACTCCATCCTTCGGCCCGCCTTGGGAGAGGTGCCGTTTGATATAGCCAACGACGGTTGCCATGTGATCCCACTGATCGTCGGTCAGGTCGTCCTTGCTGGTACGTTTGATCTTGACGATCCTGCGGCCGGATTTGTGCCCGGTGCTTTCACCGCTTCCGCTGTCGCCCACGGACTTGGAGGCCTCGGTCTCCAGCCATTCCTCAAGCTCCGCCGGTGCCATGTTGACCAGATCGCGCCACTCGTCCCAGATTTCGTCCTTCGATTTCGATGAAGACATTTTTTTCCCAATCCATTACTGGGAAGAAACCGGCTTGCGCGCGCTTTGTTCCGATAGGTCACAGCGGTCTGCCATGGTCAGTTTGACGCACAACGATCTGTCTGCTGTTGGCTTGTCAGTGTCTGAACGGCCCGCGCCTCGGGCGAGCCGGTGAAAGCTCAAGACGCTTGCGAATAGCGCATGCCCTCCGGCACCTCTCGGTCAAGCATCGATGCGATCATGCGGGTCAGGGCGCGACCTTCGGGCAGGATGTCGAGGCGCGTTCCGGACAAGCGCACGAATGGCGTGTAGCGGGTCGCGATGGCCTTCAACTCGGGCGCGAGATCGAAGGCCCGTGGGCCGAAGGTTTCTGCCAAGGCGTTCAGGTCAAGAGTGAAGTCGCACATCAGACATTCAATCGCCCGCGCGGTCAGGCGCTCAGCGTCGTTCAAAGCGTAGCCGCGCGTTCCGGGCAACTCGCCAGCCGCGATGCGCGCGGTGTAGGCTGCTGTCGCGGGTGCGTTCTGTACGTAGCCCCCCGGAAAACGCGAGATTGACGAGGCGCCGAGGCCGATCAGGGTTTGGCAATTGTCATCGGTGTAGCCTTGGAAATTCCGGCGCAGACGGCGGTTGTTCTTTGCTTGGGTCAGCCCATCCTGCGGCGTGGCGAAATGATCGATGCCAATTGCCTCCATGCCCGAAGCGGCGAAGCGTGCCGCGGCCTTCTCGGCGAAGTGATAGCGTGCGACTGCGTCGGGCAGTGTCGCCTCGCGGATGAGTTTCTGCCGTTTCGCGACCCATGGCACATGCGCATAGCCGAAAAGCGCCACGCGATCCGGGGCAAGGGACAGGGTCTTGTCAATCGTATCCTCCAGCCGCGCCATGGTCTGATGAGGCAGACCGTAAACCAAGTCAGTATTGAGCGAGGTGACCCCCTCGACGCGCAACTGATCGACACAGCGGCGTGTGACCTCGAAGGACTGGAGGCGCCCGATGGCCTGCTGCACCTCAGGGTCGAAATCCTGAATGCCGATAGAGGCCCGTGTGAGGCCCGCGGCGCGCAGGGCAGCGATTTTGGTGGGATCGATCTGGGTGGGGTCGATCTCGACGGAGAACTCGAAATCCTCGGTCGGGGTGAAGATCTGATGAAGGGCGCGGTTCAGGCGGTCGATGAGGGCGGGCGGTAGGATGGTCGGTGTCCCGCCACCCCAATGCATCCGCCCCATCCGTATGCCCGCAGGCATCGCGGCGCGCAGAAGCTCAAGCTCGGCCTCAAGAGCCTCGATATAGCGCTCGACAGGGCTGAGCGTCTTGGTGCCCTGCGTGTGGCAGGCGCAGAAATAGCACAGCCGCTCGCAAAAGGGGATGTGGACATAGACCGAGACCGGCACGCCGGGGTCCAACGTGCCGAGCGCTGAGCGCTGAAACGCGGCGCCGACCGCGGGGGTGAAAGCCGCCGCGGTGGGATAGGAGGTGTAGCGCGGCACGCGCGCGTCGAAGAGGCCGAGAGCCTCGAGCATCTGTATCTGTTCCATGGCACCGGTTTAGGGGGGCGCCGTTCAGCGGTCTTTGCGTTGGATCAATTCGGACGCAAAAATCGCGCATTGCCGTCCGTTGGGTGATCGTCGGCGGCTTGGGCTTTGCTACGGTTTTCATGCTCTTTCTGACGCCGATCCTCTACCGCTGGATCGCCGTCTGGGGTGCCGCCCCCGGCGGGGCAGCGCAGCGGTTGAAAGCAGAAGTGGAGGGGGCAGTATAGGCCGTCGCGGGATTGATGCACGCCGCGCCTGCGGTTTCCCGGAACTGCACGAAGGACAACAGGATGACGAGGGCAGCAGCGCGCTATTCTCGCAGCGCGCGCCACGGGCTGGAATAGCAAACGTCCCGGCAACCTATGCAAACAGCGCATTTCTCCTGCCCTGTTCGATATCTACTCCGGGCGGGTCGGACTCCCATCTTGGACTTGAGATTGGAGACACCATGCACACCGCCGTTCCAGAACCTCTTTCCGTTCCCCTCCCGCTTCTAAAGCAGACCCTATGCGAACATTACCAAAGACTTAGCCCCGCCTCGCGAGAACTGAGATTCATGGGCCAGCTTAACGATGATGCCTTGCTGCGCGTGGTTCGGGGCTCCAACCCCGACCTGACGCTCGGCGTCGAATGCGATGATGCTTTGCGTGCGATACTGGAGCTTCATTGCATTGACAGCACCCATGCGGAGATCGGGCTTTCGGTTGAAGACGCCTATCAAGGGCGCGGCTATGGCCGGAGGCTCTTCCATCGCGGTCTGGCCGAAGCGCGTGCGCGAAATATTGAGACGGTGGATGTGAACTTCTTGCGCAGCAATATCGCGATCAAAAAGCTCTGCATCGAAGAAGGGGGAGAGATACGTTGCCGCGGGGCCGAATGTGTCGCGCAGCTGTCGTTGAACTGACCGGAAAATTTGAGAGGGACATGTGGAATCTGCCTCTGGCTATCAGGTGAATGGCCCCCACTTAGGTTGCGGCGGCCAATTTTCACGTTTTAGCTTTTAGGTGATGGTGAACCCGCGGCCCACGGGGTCGGTTTCATCGATCAACCATTTCACATAGCCGATATCTTTTTCGGTGCCCGGATATCCTTGGACGCTGGAGCGCGGATTGCCATGCCGTGCCGCATAAGGGCATCACGCTATCCATGGGGTTCCAAAGCACCTAAAACCACCGTGCCGTCCAGCGGGCGAGCGCTTCGACCGTGGACCAAAGCAGCAGCGACAGCGCCGCGAGCACGATCAGGGCCGCAAACATGAGCGCGGTTTGGCCGCGGCCATTGGCCATCAGCATCAGATGCCCCAGCCCGCGGGAGGAGCCGACCCATTCGCCGATCAGCACCGCGAGGGGGCCATAGACCACCGCCAGACGCAGGCCCGAGATCAGCCCCGGCACGGCATGGGGCAGGCGCAGCAGCAGTGTTTCGCGCCAGCGGTTGGCGCCTGAAAGATGCGCCAGATCGCGCAGGCCCGGGGGCAGCGCCATCAGCCGGTCGAAGAGGGCCGAGGCGATGGGAAAATAGGTGACCAGCGCGATGGTCACGATCTTGGAGGGCATCCCGTAACCGAGCCAGAGGGTGATGACCGGGGCGAGGGCGAAGACAGGCACGGCCTGAGCCACCACCAGCATCGGGCGCAGCAGCCAGCGCGCGCGGCGCGAGAGGGTCAGCAACAGCGCGGTCTCAATGCCGAGGAAAATGCCTAAGCTTAGGCCCAGCGCAAGATTGCCCGCCGACCATAGCGCATTTTGCCAGAGCAGCGCGGCATTCCCGCCCAGCGCCTGCAAGACAAGCCAAGGCCCCGGCAGGATGAAACGCGGCACGCCGCTGAGGGTGACGACAAGCTGCCAAATCGCGACGGCGAGTGCGAAGCAGACCATGCCACGCCATAATTTATGGAGCGTAGATACCATCAGGCGACCTGCGCGGGTGAGGCCAGCCCCATCCGGCGCAGCAGATCGGCTTGAGCGGCGAGGGTCTCGGGGGCGTCGATCCGGCGCGGTGGCGGCGTTTTGGGCAGGGGGCAGGGGGCGGCCCCATGGCGGCTCACGATCCAAGCGTAATTGGCGAGCCTTAGGGCCTCCGCCGGGTCATGGGTGATCAATACGACGGTTCGCCCGCAAAACAGCCGCGCCGCTAGATCCTGCATTTTAAGGCGGGTCACCACATCGAGGGCCGAGAACGGTTCGTCCAGCAGGACCACGGGGCGGTCTTCGTACAGCGTGCGGGCGAGGGTGACGCGCTGGCGCTGACCGGCGGAAAGCTGTGCAGGTTTGCGGCGCAGCTCCGCGCGAAGCCCGACCTCGGCCAGAAGCGCAGCAGCGCGGTCAGGGTCCGCCCGTTCTCCGCGTAGGCGGGCGGGGATGGTGACATTCTCCACCGCGCTCGCCCACGGCAGTAGCTGGTCGTCCTGCGCCATCATGGCGACACGGGGGGCGAGAGGGCGGTCGTCGTCGGCGGCGATGCGTCCGGTGAGACGGGCCACAGTGGGCAGACCCGCAAGCAGACGCAGCAGCGAGGTTTTTCCCACACCCGAGGGGCCGAGCAAGACGTTCCATTGCCCGGCCTTGAGGGTAAGATCGAAATGGTTGATCAAAGGGCCAGCAGCGCCGTGAAGCGCGCCCGATAGATGCACCGCTGGGGCGGTCATGCTGCCGCGGGCGACAGCGCCATGTCCCAAAAGCCAACCTCAAGGGCGGTGGCCGTGTTGAAACGCTCTTGCAAGGTCTTGGCCCGTGGCAGGGTTTGCCAGTTTGCGCCCAGACGCCGCTCTAGCCCCCCGTCGATCAGCGCGCCAACATCGCGGCACAGTGCTTGATACTCTTCACCCCCATAAACCGCGCACCAATCGGCATAGGGGCCGTCATTGCCCCGCAGGGCCAACCCGATTTCACCATAGCCCAGAACGCAGGGGGCGAGGGCGGCCATCAGGTCAAGGAAGTCCCCGGAATAGCCCGCCTCCAAAACATAGCGCGTATAGGCGAGGTTGCCGGGGGCCTCTGCCGTGGCCTCAAGCGTGGTGCGGTCGATGCCATGGCCTGCGCAGGTCTCTACATGGAGGGGCATCTCCACATGCACGAGCGCGTGGACCGTGGCACTCGCGGCGGCCATTTCATCCAGCGTTTCCGCCTTGGCCGCCGCAAGCGCCCAAGCGCGGGCGAAGTGGATGAGGAAAACATAGTCCTGCCGCAGGTAATGCAGATAACTGGCCTGCGACAGACTGCCGTTGCCCAACTGTTCGACAAAGTCATGGCGTGTATAGGCCCGCCATGACTCTCCGGCACCATCGCGCCAAGCGGCGAAGGCCTTGCCGTATTCGGGCGCCGTCATGGTTTCGCCTGCGCTGTGACGTCGACCACCAGATCGGCGGCGGGGATCACGGTTTCCACCACGCCGCTTTCCTGCATGAAGGTCTCGAACCGGTCATAGCGCCCGTGGTCCACCGCGGCGGGGCGGGTGGCGAAACGGGGCCATGTGTCTTCCCATGCGCGGGTGTTCAGCTCGTTGCGCAGCTCGGCGTCGGAGGCAAAGAAAACCTCTCCGCTGGCCGCCGGATCATTCACGATATCGGCGGCGGCCCGTTCGGTGGCACGCAGGAAGCGGGCGATCATGTCGCGGTCCATCTCTTCGGCATGGGCGACGTAGATCAGCTCATCATAAGCGGGCACGCCCTCGGCTTCGGGGTAAAAGCAACGGCCCTCATGGCCTTCGATCTGCATCTGGTTCAGCTCGAAATTGCGGAACGCGCCGATCACGCCGTCGACTTGTCCCGACATTAGCGCGGGCGAGATTGACCAGCCGATGTTGATTTGCTCGACCTCGGCAGGCGCCACGCCATTGTGGCTCAGCATCGCATCCAGCAGCATCTCTTGCACGCCCGCCACGGCGAAACCCACCTTTCGGCCCTTCAGGTCCGCCATCTCCTGCACCGGCCCGTCGGCGCGGACCACGAGGCAGGTGAGCGGGGTTTCGACCAGCGTGCCCACACGCCGCAGGTCCAACCCCTCGCGCTGGGCGAGATGCAGTTCCGGCTGGTAAGAGACTGCCAGATCGACCCGGCCCGCCGCCACCATGCGCGGCGGCTCATTCGGGTCGGCGGGAGAGACGAGTTCGACCTCCAGCCCCGCATCGGTGAAATAGCCCTTCTCCTGCGCTAGAATGATCGGCCCGTGATCGGGGTTCACGAACCAGTCGAGCATGACGGTCATCTTGTCTTGGGCCAAGGCGGGGGCTGCGATCAGCGTCAGGGCAAGGGGGGCGAGGATGTTTTTCACGAAGGGTCTCCAGTATATCGTTTATGCGGGAAAAGGGTCAGGCGCCGGGGAGGGCGAGTAGGGCGATCTCGCCCCGCCAGCGGGGGCGAAGGGTGTTGGCCGCGTGATGCGCGCGCAGGCCGGTGCGACAGGCGAGCACGATGCGGGGTGCATCGGCTGGCAACGGCAGGTCCGGCAGCGCCTCGGGCGGGACATGGCGCGCTTGGGCTGAGAAAGGCGCGGGCGCTTCGGCGCGCAGGTCGATGACCATATCGCGCGGGGCGATCTGGCTTTCGGCGATGAAACCCGCGGCGCGCGCAGGCTCGGGCGCGCTGTCAAAACGAAAGCCCGACATGCGCCATTGCGCGGCGTCCCAGATCAAGAGTTGCCCCAGCGGGGAGGGCGCGAGGCCCAGCAGGACCGAGAGCGCCATCTGCGCCTGCGCCGCGCCGATCATCCCCACCACGGGCCCCAAAACACCCGCCGTGTCACATGTCGCTGCGGTCTGCGGCAGGTCAGGGAAAACAGCGCGGAGCGAAGGGGCACCCCCGCAGAAACCACCGACATAGCCCGACAGCCCAAGGGCCGAGGCTGAAATCAGCGGTTTGCCCTGCGCGCGGGCTTCGTCCGACAGGGTCAGGCTGGCGGCGAAAGTGTCGGCGCAGTCGAGCGCGATATCGCAGCCCGCCAGCAGGGCGGGCGCATTGGCAGGGGTGAGCCATTCGGCACGCGGGACAAGCGTCACCTCGGGGTTCAGCGCCGCCATCGCCTCGGCGGCGGCACGGACCTTGGGCCTGCCGATACCGTCCATCCGGTAGAGCGGTTGGCGGTGCAGATTGCTCAAGGCCACCTGATCGCCGTCCACCAATGTGATCCGCCCGACACCGGCCCCGACGAGATATTGCAGCACAGGCACCGCCAGCGCTCCGGCACCGACGACCAGCACATGCGCCGCCGTGAGCCGCGCTTGCCCCTCGGCGCCAACCTGCGGCAGAATGATCTGGCGGGCGTAACGGCTCATGCCGTCACCTCAAGCCATTCGCGCATCCGCGCTTCGGGGTCTGCGTTCAGCGTGATATCCGTGACCGCCGCCACCGTATCGGCCCCGGCGGCAAAGGCCCCCGGCGCACGGGCGACAGACATGCCGCCGATGGCGCAAAGCGGGATATCCCCGATCCGCGCCTTCCATTCCGTCAAACGGTCGAGCCCCTGTTCGGTCCATTTCATCTTTTTCAGAATGGTCGGATAGACGGGGCCGAGGGCGATGTAATCGGGGGCGAGGGCCAGCGCGCGGTCAAGCTCGGCATGGTCATGGGTCGACAGGCCCAGCTTCAGCCCGGCGGCGCGGATCGCGGGGATGTTGGCACTGTCCAAATCCTCTTGCCCCAGATGCAGCCAATCGGCCCCCAGTTCAATCGCCAGTTGCCAGTGGTCATTCACCACCAGCAGTGCGCCGTGCTGGCGGCAGAGGTCGAGCGCGGTGGTGATCTCGGCGCGCAGCACCTCTTCGGGCGCGTCCTTGATGCGCAGTTGCACCAGCTTCACGCCCAAGGGCACGGCCCGCGCGACCCATGCGGTACTATCGAAGACGGGGTAGAAACGCGGCAAGCTCATAGCCAAGCCTTTCCGATGACGGGGGTGGAGGGCACGGCCATGTCGCGCTGGCCCATAGGGCCGGAGGCGGCGGCAAGCGCGCCCGCGCGGCAGGCCAGCGCAAAGGCTTCGGCCATGGCGGCGGGGTCGCGGGCCTCGGCCACGGCGGTGTTCAAAAGCACCGCGTCGAACCCCATCTCCAACGCCTGTGCCGCATGGCTGGGCAGGCCGAGGCCCGCGTCGATCACCATGGCCACATCGGGAAATGCTGCCCGCAGACTGCGCAGCCCGTGCAGGTTGTTCAGCCCCAGCCCCGAGCCGATCGGCGCACCCCAAGGCATCAGCACCCGGCAGCCCGCATCGACCAACCGCGCGGCCAGCACCTGATCCTCGGTGGTATAGGGGAAGACCTCGAACCCATCGGCGCAGAGCGCCTCGGCAGCCTCGACCAGCCCGAAGGGGTCAGGTTGCAGCGTGTCGGCATGGCCGATGACCTCTAGCTTGATCCAATTGGTGCCGAAGTATTCCCGCGCCATCTGCGCCGTGGTGATCGCCTCGCGCGCGGAATGGCAGCCGGCGGTGTTGGGCAGCAGATGCACGCCCAAGCCGCGCACCATGTCCCAAAACGCCTGTCCTGCGCCTTGTTCGCGGCGCAGCGAAACCGTGGCGACCGGCGCGGCGCTTTGGCGAAAGGCGGCCTCCATCACTGCGGGCGAGGGGTAGCGCGCGGTGCCCAGCATCAGCGGCAGGGGCAGGGCGGTGCCGTAGAAATCGCGCATCGTTCAGCCCCCCTGCATGGCGCTGAGCACTTCGAGCCGGTCGCCGTCGCTCAGCATGGTCTCACCCCGCGCGCCTGCGGGGACGAAACTGCCGTTGAGGGCGGTGGCGACTTTCGCTTCGCCCCAACCAAGCTCTGCCAGTGCCGCGTCAAGCTGCGCGGCGGTGACCTCACGCGTCTCGCCGTTCACTTCAATCTTCACGGAATAAATCCCCCGTTGTCGCTGTTGCCAGAAAGCCCGCGGCCTGTTCGGCCAAGGCGGGCGCCATGAGAAAGCCGTGCCGGAACAATCCGTTCAGATGCAGCACCGCCCCGCGCTGTACGATGCCGGGCAGGTTGTCGGCGAAAGCCGGGCGCAGGTCGGCGCCCATCTCGATGATCTCGCCCTCGGCAAAGCGCGGGTCGAGCGCATAGGCGGCTGAGAGCAGTTCCAGCGCCGAGCGGGCGGTCATGCCGCTGCGGCTGGCGCTTTCGATCTGGGTCGCGCCCAGCATGTAGATGCCTTGCCCGCGCGGCACGACGTAAAGCGGGTGGCGCGGGTGCAGCAGGCGGATCGGGCGGGTGAGGGTGATCTCAGGCGCGCGCAGCAGGATCATCTCGCCGCGCACGGCACGCAAACCGGGCAGAGCGTCGCGGGCCACCATGCCGCGGCAGTCGATCACCGGGCCTGTGACCTCCGAAGGGGTGAGGGCCGTGGTCTTAACCGTCACGCCCTCGGCGGCCAGCGCATGGGTCAGGTCTTGCAGCGCTTGGCGCGGGTTCAGATGCGCTTCCTCGGCAAAGAACAACCCGCGGCGATGGCGCCCGGCGAGGTCCGGCTCACAGGCCGCGATGGCTTCGGCGTCGCAGGGGCTGTGGCTTTCGGTGCGGGCGGCGAAACGCTGCAATTCCGCGCGGTCCCGTTCGGGGGCGAGGACCAGCGTGCCCCGATGGGTGACTTCCGTGATCTCCCCCCATAGCGCCGCGGCACGCCGCCCATGGGTTACCACCGCAGGCTCGCTCAGCGCGCCTTCGCAAAAGGGGGCGAGCATGCCGCCCGCCCACCACGAACAGCCATGCGGCCCGGGCGGGCCTTTGCGGTCAACGAGCCGGGGCCGCAGCCCCTGCGCCAGACAGGCCCGCGCGGCCCAAAGCCCTGCCACGCCCGCGCCGATGATGGTGACATCACTCATGGGGCCAAACGCCGTGAAAATGATGGACCGGCCCGTGGCCATGGCCGATGTTGAGGGCGTCCGCCGCGGCAATGGCGCGTTGCAGATAGCTATGAGCGGCTCCCACCGCCTGCGGCAGAGGCAGGCCCCGCGCCAGACCGGCGGCAATGGCGGCAGAGAGCGTGCAGCCGGTGCCATGGGTGTTCGCCGTCTGCTGGCGGGGCGCGGAAAGGCGCAGGGTGTCGGTCTTGGAAATCAGCAGATCGACACAGGTCTCGCCCTTGCCATGGCCGCCCTTCATCAGCACCGCGCGCGGACCGAGCGACAGCAGCGCGCGGCCCTGCGCGAGCATCGTGGCCTCGTCGGTGGCTTCTTCTGTGTCCAGTAGCCGTGCGGCCTCGGGCAGGTTCGGCGTCAGCACATGGGCGCGGGGCAGCATCCGGGCGCGCAGGGTTTTGACCGCTTCGGCAGAGAGCAGCGCATCGCCGGATTTCGCCACCATCACCGGGTCGAGCACAATGGGCGCGGGGCAGTCGGCCAGCCCCTCGGCCACGGCGGAGATCGTGGCCGGATCGCCCAACATGCCGATCTTGATCGCGCCGATGGCCAGATCGTCAAAGACCGCCGCCATCTGCGCGCGGATCATCGCAGGCGCGATCATGGCGACCGCGGCGACGGCGCGGGTGTTCTGGGCGGTGACGGCGGTGAGCACGCTGGCCCCATAGACGCCAAGCGCGCTAAAGGTCTTGAGATCGGCCTGAATCCCCGCCCCGCCGCTGCTGTCGGACCCCGCAATCGTCAGTGCTTGAAACGCCATTCGGCCCCCCCATTCGTTAGATGGGCCGAGGGCATGGAGATACGGGGTAAACGACCGCCCGGATGGGGCTGATGCTTGCTTCCGTTCCCTACGCCGGTACGACCCGGATCAGGTTCGATGGGTCGGTTTTCACCTCTCAGCCTTGCGGCACCCCAACGGATTTCCGGCAGGCTAGCGAGGGGCGTTCAGAGGGTCAACAGGGGATCGGTTATTTATTTGTTTACTTTTTATATCAAGTAGTTGTGGTTCGTACCTCATGCATTGCATGAGGATTCGTTAATGAAAATCCCGCGATTTGGGGATCACCTTGGCATCGCGCGGGTGGCCGTGCATGGCCACCTGACCGGGCAGCGGATGGGTCGGGTGATCGCCGCGCGTCGTGATGCCGGGCATCGGTGCTTCCGATAGTGCTGCCAGCCGGTCGGAGCGGTTCTCGAGCCGGTCTGCCACGACATGGATCACCCGCCCGTCGGTCTGCACGCGCCCCTCCACGACCAGAAGCCTCGCCGACATGATCGTGGGGCGGTAGAGCTTGAACATGTTTGGCCAGATCACGAGGTTGGCGACGCCAAACTCATCCTCCAGCGTGATGAAACAGACCCCCTTGGCGCTGCCGGGTTTCTGGCGCACCAGCACAAGCCCCGCCAGTTTCACCCGCCGCCCGTGGCCCATGCGTGAAAGGTCCCGCGCTGAGGAGAACCCCTGCGCGGCAAGGCTGGCGCGGTAGAAGGACATCGGATGCGCCTTCAGCGACAGGCGCAGCGTCTGGTAATCGGCCACGACCTGTTCCGCCTTCGGCATCACCGGCAGATGCACCTCTGGTTCCGGGCCGCGGGCCGAGGCTTCGGCATGATCGAAGATCGGCAAGGCGGGCGCGTCGCGCAGCCCTTGGGCCTGCCAGAGCGCTTGGCGCCGGTCGACCCCCATGCTGCGCATCGTGTCGGCGGCGGCGAGCTGGCGGATCGCCTTGGCATCGAGACCCGCGCGGGTCTTGAGGTCTTCGACATCGGCGTAAGGCGCGTCGCGCCGGTCCATGATCCGCGCGCCGGCCTTTTCCTGCAGCCCGTCTACCATGCGCAGCCCCAGCCGCAGGGCAAAGCCATCGCCGCAGGGCTCCAGCGTGCAGTTCCAGTCCGAGAGGTTCACGTCGACGCCGCGCACCTCGACCTGATGCTCGCGCGCGTCGCGCACGATCTGGGCGGGCGCGTAAAACCCCATCGGCTGGGAGTTCAAAAGCGCACAGGCAAAGGCCGCCGGGTAGTGGCATTTCATCCATGACGAGACATAGACCAGCTTGGCGAAGCTCGCCGCATGGCTTTCGGGAAAGCCGTATTCGCCAAAGCCCTTGATCTGGTCGAAACAGCGCTGCGCGAAGACCGGATCGTAGCCGCGTTTGGTCATCCGGCCCACCATCTTGTCCTGCAGCTTTTCGATGGTCCCGCGCGAGCGGAAGGTGGCCATGGCCTTGCGCAGCTCGTTGGCCTCGGCGGGCGAGAACCGCGCCGCGTCGATGGAGATTTTCATCGCCTGTTCTTGAAAGATCGGCACGCCCAATGTTCGGCTGAGGATGCTGAACAGCTCGTCCTGCGGATAGGCCGGGCCGGGGGCGGGGTAGACGACGCTTTCCAGCCCCTGACGGCGGCGCAGGTAGGGGTGCACCATGTCGCCCTGAATGGGGCCGGGGCGGACGATGGCGACCTCGATCACCAGATCGTAGAAGACGCGCGGGCGCAGTTTCGGCAGCATCGCCATCTGCGCCCGGCTTTCGACCTGAAACACGCCAAGGCTGTCGCCCCGGCAGAGCATGTCGTAGGTGGGCCGCCCGGTGGCATCGTCCTCGTGATCCTCCACCGGGACCGTGGCCAGTTCCAGCGGGCGGTCGTAATGCGCCTCGATTAGGTCGAAACATTTGGCGATACAGGTCAGCATGCCGAGGGCGAGGATATCGACCTTGAAGATTTGCAGCGCGTCGATGTCGTCCTTGTCCCATTCGATGAAGCTGCGCTCGGGCATGGCGCCATTGCCGATGGGGACGATCTCGGTCAGGGGGCGTTCGGTGAGGATAAAGCCGCCGACGTGTTGGCTCAGGTGCCGCGGCATACCGATCATCTGGGAGGCGAGTTTCAGCACCATGCGGAGGTAGGGGTCCGACAGGTCCAGCCCCGCCTCGCGGGCGCGGGCGTCGTCCATCTCGCCCTCGAAACTGCCCCAGATCGTGCCCGCGAGTTTCGAGGTCACGTCTTCGGAAAGCCCCATCGCCTTGCCGACCTCGCGAATGGCCGAGCGCGGGCGGTAGTGGATCACCGTGGCGCAGAGCCCGGCGCGGTGGCGGCCGTATTTGCCGTACATGTACTGGATCACCTCCTCGCGCCGCTCATGCTCGAAATCGACGTCGATGTCGGGCGGCTCGTCGCGTTCCTCGCTGAGGAAGCGCTCGAAGAGCAGGTCATGCACCGCCGGGTCGACCGAGGTGATGCCGAGACAGAAGCAGACGGCGGAATTGGCCGCCGAGCCGCGCCCCTGGCAGAGGATCGGCGGCTCGGCCTCCTCGCGGGCGAAGCGGACGATGTCATAGATGGTCAGGAAATAACGCGCGATCTTCTTGGAGGAGATCAGCGCGAATTCCTTCTCGATGGTCTTTTTCACCGCCTCGGGCACGCCTTCGGGGTAGCGCCGGGCGGCGCCTTCCCATGTGAGGCGCGCCAGTTCCTCCATCGGGCTGCCGCCCTCGGGGACGATCTCATGGGGGTATTCATAGGCCAGATCTGTGAGGCGAAATTCGATCCGGTCGGCAAGGCGGCGCGTCTCGGCGATGGCATGGGGCCAGTCGGCGAAGAGGCGCATCATCGCCTCGGGGGATTTCAAGTGGCGTTCGGCATTGGCGGCCAGAAGATAGCCCGCCTTGGGCACGATCACCCCCTCGCGGATCGCCACCATCACGTCCTGCAACGGGCGGCGGTGGCGGGCGTGGTAAAGCACATCGTTGGTGGCAAGCAGCCTCAGCCCATGGGCACGGGCCAGCGCATCCAGCCGGTTGATCCGCGCCCGGTCGTCGCCCCGGTAGAGAAAGCTCGCGCCGATGTGGCGCATCCCCGGCAGCGCTTTCAGCAGCCGCGGCAGGCCCGCGGCGAAGAGGTCGAGGTTCTCGGGCGGCATGACGATGAGGTGCAGCCCTTCGGCATGGCCCTGCAGCATCTCCAGCGTCAGATGGGTCTCGCCCTTTTGCTGCCACTCGCCGTCGACCGATTGCATCTTGCCCGCCGACAGAAGCGTCGAGAGCCGGGCATAGGCGGCGCGGTCTTGCGGGTAGGCGAGGATCTCGGTCCCGCAGAGCAGCACCAGACGCGCGCCGATCAGGGGCCGGATATGCGCCTTTTCGGCCTCTACATGCAGCCGCACCACGCCCGCCAGCGTGTTGTGATCCGCGATGCCGAGGCTGTCGTAGCCGTGGTGATGCGCCGTCTGGACCAGATCGACGGCGTCGGAGGCAGCGCGCAGGAAGGAAAAGCAACTGGCCAGCCCGAACTCCACATATTCTGCGCGGGCGGGGGCGGCGAAACCGTCCTCGCCTAAGGTGCGGCGTTTATGTCCCTCCTGCTGCGGCATCAGGCGAACATCCCGTGCAGGAACCAGCGCGGCTCGGCCCCGCGTCCGTCGTGGATCACGCCCTCGCGGTAGAGCCAGAAGCGCTGGCCGCCCGCGACCTCCACTTTATAGTAATCGCGCAGCCGGGTGCCGGGGCGGTCGCGCCACCATTCCGGCGCGATGCGCTCAGGCCCCGCGTGGCGGGTGGTCTTGTAGGTGACGCGGCGCCAGTTGAACTGCGAGGGCGGGCCTTCGGGCACGGCGTAGATCACGCGCACCTCCTCGGGCGGGGTGAGCAGACGCAGTGGGCGTTCGCGCAGCAGCGCGGGGGCGGCTGTGGGGCTGGCCTGCAGGGCCGGGGCGCGTTCCTCTACCGCCTCGGGCTTGTGGGTCTCGCGCCACTGCGGCCAACTCACCTTTTCGGGGCCGAGCTTGGCGACCAGACGGTCCAAGAGCCCGGCCACGTCCGCCGAAGGATCGCGCTTGCCGTCGAGGTGGTCCTGCATCAGCGGCAGCGGCTCGCTGTCGGTGGCCTCCAGCGTCAGCAGATCGAAACCAAAGCCGCTGTCGATATTCTCCAGCTTGCCATCGAAAAGCCTGCGCAGATGCGCCGGGTCGCGGCTGGCCCGCGCTGTGGCGACCCCGAGGGTGCGCCAATCGCCGTCGATGCGGTAGACCGTCAGCCGCAGCCGTCGCGCGCCGAGCTCGGCCCGGGCCAGTTGTGTGCAGAGGTCTTCCACCAGCGCGGGCAGATGCGGGGCGGGGTCGAGCACCGGCTCAGCCAGGCGGCTGCGGGCCATGAAATGGCGATGGTCGGGCGGGGCGTTCAGCGGATCGGCGGCCTTGCCGAGCGCTTTGTCGAGCAGGATCAGCGGGTTGCGCTCGGGCTTCAGGCTGGCGAAGCGGCGCATCAGCGCGGCGCGGGGCAGATCGCTGAGCGCGCCGATGGCCTTGAGGCCAAGCCGGTCCAGCAGCCGCGTGGTCTGGGCATCGAGCCGCAGGGCGGCGACGGGCAGGGGGGCAAGGGCGGCACCCACGTCCTCGGCACCGCAGATCTGCGCGCCGGAGCCGAAACGCGCCAGCGCCTGCGCGGCACCGGGGGTGGGGGCCATGGCGCAGCGCGCGGTCAGCCCCTGCAGGGCAAAGCGGCTGCGGATGTCGCGCAACATCGCCGCCTCGCCGCCAAACAGATGCGTGCAGCCGGTCACGTCGAGCAGCAGGCCGTGGTCCTGATCCCGCGCCGTCCAGGGGCACCAGCGCCGGGCCCAATGCACCAGCCGTTTGACCAGCGCGGTGTCGCCGTCGAGATCGGCGGGCTCGACATGCAGATCGGGGTGGATCGCCTGCACATCGACCACCCGCGCGCCCACCTCGATGCCGCGGGCGCGGGCGGCGGCGCTCAGCCCATGGACCACCGGCCCGTGCGTCCCGTCACGCGACAGGACCACCGGCACCTCATCCCCCGGAACGCTGCGGTATTGGCTGATCACCCGGCGCCAGCGCTCCATCGTCAGATCGGGGAACCAGACGGAGACGATCCGCGGCGCGGGGGCTGTGGCGTTTGTCGGGCTCATAATCGGCCACCCATCGGCCGGGCGCATGGCCGCGCGCGCGAAACAGTTCCAGATCCCAGCGGGCCGCGCCCGGGGCCTGCGGATCGTCGGGATGCGCCTGCGCGGGCAGGGAGGCGATACGCCAACGCATTCGCGCCGCACTCAGGCCCCCGGGGTCGCCACTGCGGATGAGGTAGAGCGGCACGCCCGAAGCCTCGGCCCGCAGCGATAGCCGCTTGGTGACGGTGAAATCCAGCACCTCCGGCCCGCCATGCACCTCGCCCACCACGGCGGAAAGACCCGCGCAGGCGGCCCCTTCCTCCATCGCCCAAAGCACGTCGCGCGGATGGCTGGCGGTGACCAGCAGCACCGGCTGTTCCAGCCCGAAGGCCGCGAGGCTCGGGGTATAGGGCGCGCCGTTTTCGCGCCGCGACAGGAAGTCCTGCACCCAGAGCACCGGCCCCTTGCCGCGCGGCAAGAGCGACAGCACGAAGCCACTCGCCGAAGCACTGGCGAAGGCCCCGGGAAAGACATCCGTCAGCGGCGCATGCGTGGCCAGAACCCCCGGCTCGGGCGGTGTCGACGGCCGTCGCCGCGGCAGGGTAAGGACCTGCCCATATGTAGAATCGGTTGTCATGCACGACTCCATATGTTCACATTTTGTTCTATTCATAAACGATGAACTGCGCTGCTGTCAAAATTTTGAGCGGCACCGCGAAGCCCTTGTCGGGGCGCGGAAAACCCGCATTTACTGGGCCAAGGGCTGCGACAGGAGGCGACCGATGTGCAATCTTTACTCCCTCACCAAGGGGCAAGACGCGATCCGCGGCTGGTTCGACGGGATCGACGACCAGGCGGGCAATCTGCCGCCGATGCCCGGCATTTACCCCGACTACCCGGCCCCGGTGGTGCGCAGTAGCGACGGCGGCCCGATCTTGCAGATGATGCGGTGGGGGATGCCGTCCCCGGCCTTTGCGCTCAAGGGCAAGAAGACCGACCGCGGCGTCACGAACATCCGCAACATCGCCTCACCGCATTGGCGGCGATGGCTGGGGCCTGCGCATCGCTGCGTGGTGCCCTTCACCGCCTTTTCCGAGCCGCTGAACCGCCCCGGAGAGCGTTCGCGCCCGATCTGGTTCGCGCTTGGCGAGGACCGCCCGCTGGGGTTTTTTGCTGGGGTCTGGACGAACTGGACGAGCGTGCGAAAACTGAAAGACGAGGAGACGACCGACGACCTCTTCGGCTTTCTAACCACCGAGCCCAATGTTGAGGTCGGTGCCGTGCACCCCAAGGCCATGCCGGTGATCCTGACCACGCCCGACGAGGTGCAGACGTGGCTCAGCGCCGAGACCGCCGAGCTTGCGGCGTTGCAGCGCCCGTTGCCCGACGGTGCCCTGCAGGTGATCGACCCCGAGGACTAGGCCGCCTCGGCCATCATCCGCGCCGCCATCGCGAGGTCCGAGCGGAACTGCGCCTCCGCCTCCTCGCGCAATGCGGGGTCGGGGACGCGCAAGAGGTAGGAGGGGTGCAGGGTGATCAGCACCGGAATGCCCTCCGGCCCCGCCTCGATCGTGCCGCGGCGTTTCAGGATGCCCGCGCCCTTGCCGGTCAGGCTTTGCGCCGCCGTGGCGCCCATGGCGAGGATGAGTTTCGGTTGAACCTGCGCCACCTCGGCGTTCATCCACCAGCGGCACTGGTCGATCTCCGGCGTCTCGGGGCGCTGGTGAATGCGGCGTTTGCCGCGGGCGGTGAACTTGAAGTGTTTGACCGCATTGGTGACGAAGGCAGCGTCTCGGTCCAGCCCCGCTTCGCCGGCGATGCGGTCGAACATCTGCCCCGCCGGCCCGACGAAGGGGCGGCCCGCGAGGTCTTCTTGATCGCCGGGCTGTTCGCCCACGACCATGAGATCGGCATGCCTCGACCCTTCACCCGGCACGGCCTGCGTGGCGTGGCAATGCAGCGGACAGCGGGCGCAGGCGCGGATCGCGGCGGGAAGCTCTTCCATTGGACCGTCCCAAGCAGATGAGAAGGCCGAAAGCTGCGCCTGCACCCGGTCCATGCGCGCGGGCGGCAGGGTGGGGGCGGCCTCGGCCATGGCCCGGGCGCGGGCCGGGGCCTCGGCGATCATCTGGGGAATGAAGGCGGCCTCGGGCATGTTCTTCCAGTATTTCTTGGGCATCTCCGACTGCATCGCCTTCACCATCAGGCGGGCGGGGTTGAAGATGTTCTGGAAGTAGGTGATCCACAACTGCTCGCCCGCGTCCTCGGGCAGGTCAGGCTTGGCGTGGCCTTCTTGAAAGCTGAGCTTGCCGCCCTCGAAGATGGCCGAGACGTCGGGCGTGAGAATGCGCCAGTCCATGTCGGAAAACCGCCGCACGAAGAAATCCGCCGTGGGCTCAACCGTGTGATGCGTGGGCTCGAACCACGCGGCGAAGCTGCGGCGCGGGGCGTTCGGATCGCCAATCTCGCGGAAGCGGACGAAGGCCTTCATCTTATGCTGGCAGCGGCGGACGTTCTTCTCCATCCCGCGCAAGACGGCGAGGTCGGCATCGCCCCGGTCGGCCATTAGATGCGGCGCGTCCTTCACGCGCCAGAGGAAGGCATAAAGCCGCGCGAAACGCTCCGGGTCGCTGTGCCAGACCGCCGTCTCGGCCATCGACACGAAGCTGCGCGGCACCGCGACGTGGCCCGTGGCCACGGGCGCGGACTCCCCGCCGAAAAGGTCGGGAGCCGCGGCATGATCGCCCCAGAGGATCTGCTCGGGCGGCACGCCCGCGGCCAGAAAGCCGCGCGCAGCCTCGCGCCATGCCTTGGCGGTGCCGATCGGGGGCAGGGAGACGCGGTGCATCAGAACAGGGTCAACTGCTCGGGCGGCGGCGCGAAGCGCGCGCGCAGGTCGGCGCTGTCGGTGAGGCCGCCGGGGGTCCAGCCCCCCGCGGTGACGAAGGCGCGGGCCTTTTTCATCGAAGCGCCCATGCGGGTGAGGTCCTCGTAGCGCAAGCTGCGATGCCGACGGGCGGCGAGAATGCGGTTCACGGTCTTCACCCCAAACCCCGGCACCCGCAGCAGCATCTCGCGGCTGGCGCGGTTGACGTCGAGCGGGAAGTGTTCGCGGTGCACCAGCGCCCAGGCGAGCTTGGGGTCGACCTCAAGATCAAGGTTGCCGTCGCGGGTGACGGAGGTGATCTCATCCAGTTGAAAGTCGTAGAACCGCAGCAGCCAGTCGGCCTGATAAAGCCGGTGCTCACGTTGCAGGGGCGGGCGGATCAGCGGCAGTTTCGAGGAACTGTCGGGAATGGGCGAGAAGGCGGAGTAATAGACCCGCTTCAGCTTGTAGCTGGAATAGAGCCGCGTCGATTGGCCCAGCACCGTGGCATCGTTGGACCCATCTGCGCCGATGATCATCTGCGTCGACTGGCCCGCGGGCGCGAACCGCGGCGGGCGCTTGCCGGAGAAGGACTTCTCCTTGCTCGCCTCCTTGGTCATCCGCACGTTGGCCATGGCGCGGCGGATCTGCTCGGGCTTTTTCTCGGGCGCATATTGCTGCACCGCCGTGTCGGTGGGCAGTTCCACGTTGATTGACAGTCGGTCCGCCAGACGGCCCGCTTCCTCGATCAACTCAGGGGAGGCGTCGGGGATCGTCTTGAGGTGGATGTAGCCGCGAAAATTCTCCTCGTGGCGCAGCTTGCGGGCGATCTGCACCATGTCGGACATCGTGGCATCGGGCGAGCGGATCACGCCCGAGGAGAGGAACAGCCCTTCGATGTAATTGCGGCGGTAGAACTCGATGGTGAGCTTGACCACCTCGTCCACGCTGAAGCGCGCGCGCTCCACGTTCGAGGAGACGCGGTTGATGCAATAGCTGCAATCGTAGATGCAGAAATTCGTCATCAGGATCTTGAGCAGGCTGATGCACCGCCCGTCCGGGGCATAGGCGTGGCAGATGCCGCTGCCTTCGTTGGAGCCCAGCCCCTTGCCGTCGCGCGAATCGCGCTCGGTGGAGCCCGAGGAGGCGCAGGAGGCGTCGTATTTCGCCGCGTCGCTGAGAATCGCCAGTTTCTGATCGAGGGTTTGTCTTGCCATGCGTTCTATATATGTTCTCAACGGGGCGGCGTCATTAATCTATCTTAATGCCGCGACAATTTGCGCGGGGGCAGGCAAGGGGGGGCGGGGTGGCCCCGTGGCGCCGAGATTAAATTGACGTAGGGAAATCTAGTCGCTACCAATTACATGCAGATACATATTATGCATTTGCATGCGAGAGCACCGGGGCAAAGATCGCGGGCTTTTGATCACAACTGGGAGACGACCATGAAAACAACAACCACGCTTAGCGCGGCGGTCTTTGCCGTCAGCACATTTGCCACCGGCAGCATCGCTCAGGCCGAAGAAGTGACCCTGCGCGCCGTTTCGGCCTTTACCCTTGGCACCGCCTTTAGCCGCGAGTTTGAGTCCTTTGTCGAGTGGATCAACGAGAACGGCAAAGGGGTCGTGCAGATCAATCTGGTCGGCGGTCCTGAGGCCGTGCCGCCTTTTGAACTGGGCAATGCGGTGCAGTCCGGTGTCGTCGACATCGCTAATAACACCACGGCCTATTACCCCAACCTGCTGCCCACCGGCGACGCACTGCATCTGGCCGAGAACACCATTCAGGACCAGCGCGCCAATGGCTGCTATGAACTGGTCGACCGTATCCATCAAGAGCAGATGAACGTGAAATACCTCGCCCATGCGGGCGACGGGATCGGCTATCACCTTTATCTCACCAAACCGGTCGAGGGGCCGGATCTGAGCGGTCTGACCATCCGCACCACGCCGGTTTACCAAGCGATGTTTACGCAGCTTGGTGCCAACCTCGTGCGGACCGCGCCGGGCGAGGTCTACAGCGCGCTGGAGCGTGGGGCGATTGACGGCTACGGCTGGCCCTCGCAGGGGGTGCTGGACCTTGGTTGGGACGAGCAGACGAAGTACCGTGTCGACCCGAGCTTTTACAACGTCGACGTCAACGTTCTGGTGAACCTTGATACTTGGAACGGGCTAACGGAGCAGCAGCGCGCCAAGCTGGCCGAAGGTGCCGCTTGGATGGAAGAGCTGAACAACGACAACGCGGATCGGAACGCCTCGGAATATGCGGCGCAGGCCGAGGCGGGTATCGAGACGATCACCTTTGGCGAGGCCGATGCCGAGACTTGGATCGCTGCCGCCCGCGATGCCGGTTGGGCCGCGGTGGAAGAGGTCGATGCCGATCTTGCGCAGCAGATGCGCGCCTGCATGACCAAGTGATCCTCCAATGATCTCTAGAATGTTTGACCGGACACTCCGGGGGCTGGCCGTCTTTTCGGCTGGTATCCTCGGGGTGATCGCGGTGTTCATCGCTCTCAATGTTGTGCTGCGCAATCTTGGCCTGCCGGTGGTCTATGGCGCGCTGGATGCGATCCAATACGCGCTGATGATCGCCACCTTCCTTGGCGCGCCTTGGGTGCTGTCGATCGGTGGCCATGTGAAGGTCGATCTGATCACCAGCAATCTTGCGCCACGCACGGCCCATGTGCTCACCCGTCTTACCAGCGCCATCGGCGCTGTCACGGCGGGGGTGTTGGGGTGGTACGGATTGCAAGCGGTGCTGGCGTCGGCCGCGCGGGGGTCGATGATCCGCACGTCATTCGTCATCCCGGAATGGTGGATGCTGGCCTTTGTGCCGCTGTCATTGGCGCTTTGCACGATTATTTTTATCCGCCGCCTTTTCTATCCGGAAACGGCCGAGCGTAGTCTGAGTGGTCTTTGAGATGGATTGGGCTTTGATCCTGACGCTCATGCTGGGCAGCCTCGCGGTGCTTTTGCTGATCGGCTTGCCGGTCGCCTTTGCCTTTATCGCCGTGACCACCGTGGGCGCATACTTCGTGCTGGGTGGCGAACGTGGCATTCTGCAACTGGCGCGCAACTCTGCGCAGTCGGTGGCGAATTTCCAGCTTGCCCCGATACCCCTGTTCATCCTGATGGGGGAGATCCTCTTCCAGACCGGGGTGGCGCACCGCGCCATCGACGCCATTGAGCGGGTGGTGACCCGCATCCCGGGCCGCATGTCAGTGGTGACGATCTTCGGCGGCACGATCTTTGCGGCACTCTCCGGCTCGACCATCGCCAATACCGCGATGCTGGGCGGCACGCTGCTTCCGGGGATGCTGAAACGGGGCTACCACCCGTCGATGGCCATGGGGCCGATCATGGCTTCGGGGGCGATTGCGATGCTGATCCCGCCTTCGGCGCTGGCGGTGCTGGTGGGCTCGCTCGCCGGTATTTCCATCGCGGGGCTGCTGATCGCGGGGGTACTTCCGGCCCTGCTGCTGGCGGTGCTTTTCGTGGCCTATGTGGTGGGGCGCAGTGTATTGGACCCAAAGGTCGCGCCGCCCGATGTTTACGAGGATATGTCGCTGCGCGAACGGTGGACGCCCTTTGCGATCTATGTCTTGCCGCTGACGGTACTTTTCGCGGTGGTAATCGGCTCTTTGCTGGCAGGGATCGCCACACCCACGGAGAGCGCTGCGCTGGGCAGTATCACGGCGGTGATCATCGGGGCAGCCTATCGGGCCTTGAGTTGGGAGAAGATGGGCCGTGCTCTGATGGAGACGCTGAAACTGTCGGTGATGATCCTGTTCATCATTGCGGCCAGCCAGTCCTTTGCGCAGGTGCTGAGCTTTTCGGGCGCGACCAACGGGTTGATCAATGCGATCAACGCGGTCGATCCGACGCCCTTGATGGTGCTTTTGGGGATGATCGCGATCCTGCTGTTTCTGGGGTGTTTCATCGATCAAGTGTCGATGTTGATGGTGACGGTCCCGGTTTTCGTGCCCTTGGCGGGCGCGATGGAGATCAACGAGCTGACCCTCGGCGTGGTTTACCTGTTGACCATGGAGATCGGTCTGCTGACACCGCCCTTCGGGCTGCTTCTCTTCGTCATGCGGGGCGTGGCGCCCGAAGAGATCCGGATGCCGCAAATCTATGCCTCGGTGATGCCCTTTTTGTTAATCAAGCTCTTCGTGCTGGCGCTGGTCGTCTGGCTGCCGGGCATCGGTACGTGGTTGCCGGGCTTGATGGGCCGCTAATCCGCAGGGCGACGCGTCCGAGCGTCGCCCTACAAGCTATTGCCTCGGTTCAACATTTCCCCTCACCGCAGCCGCACGCAGCCCTCCGCCTGCTTGCATTACCCTGCGTAATACGGTTGTAATTCCGCGAGGAGCCAATCGGCTTTCCCAAGAACAACACGTGAGGAGCACCGTGATGGCAAATCCCCTTTATGACACTCTGTTTGGCCGTCACGCGGGCAAGACGACCGCCTTTTTGCACCTCGACGGCGGGGTGACGCTGACCCATGCGGGCTTTCTGAGCCGGGCGGGCCGCTTTGCCAATGTGCTAACCGAGCTGGGGGTGAAGCCGGGTGACCGGCTGGCGGTGCAGATCGACAAATCCGCGGATGCTCTGGCGCTCTATGCCGCTTGCGTGCAGGCGGGGGTGATCTTTCTGCCGCTGAACCCGGCCTATACGGCGGATGAGGTGCGCTATTTCGTGACCGACAGCGGGGCGGCGGCTTTCGTCTGCCAGCCTGCGCGGCGCAATGAGATGGCGCCGCTGGCCAAGGACACGGGCTGCCAGCTTGAGACGCTGGGCACCGAAAACGATGGCAGTTTTGCGGACCGCGCAGCCTCGGCCCCCGATCAGTTCGAGACCGTCGCGCGTGAGGCTGATGATCTGGCGGCATTCCTCTATACCTCCGGCACGACGGGGCGCTCAAAGGGGGCAATGCTAACGCAGGCGAACCTTTTGTCCAACGCGCAGACGCTGGCCGATCTGTGGCGTTTTACCAATGCAGACGTGCTGCTCCATGCGCTGCCGATCTTCCATACCCACGGGCTGTTCGTGGCGACCAATGTGACGCTGGTGGCGGGGGGCGCGATGATCTTTATGCCCAAGCTCGACATCGACCGACTGATCGACCGGATGCCCCATGCCACCGCGATGATGGGGGTGCCCACCTTCTACACCCGGCTGTTGGACGACGCGCGTTTTACCAGTGAGACGGCGGCGAATATGCGGCTGTTCATCTCGGGCTCCGCCCCGCTGCTGGCGGAAACCCATGTGGATTTCGAGACCCGGACCGGCCACCGTATCCTTGAGCGTTACGGCATGACCGAGACCAATATGAACACCAGTAACCCCTATGAGGGCGAGCGCCGCGCCGGCACTGTGGGCCTGCCGCTGCCGGATGTGGAGTTGAAGATCACCGACCCCGAAACCGGCGCGACCCTGCCGGATGGCGAGATTGGCAGCATCGAAGTGCGGGGGCCGAATGTCTTCAAGGGCTATTGGCAAATGCCCGAGAAGACTGCCGCCGAATTGCGCGAAGACGGGTTTTTCATCACCGGCGATCTGGGGCGGCGCGATGCGGATGGCTATGTCACCATCGTGGGCCGCGACAAGGATCTGATCATCTCGGGCGGTTATAACATCTACCCCAAAGAGGTCGAACTGCTGCTCGACGACCAACCGGGCGTGTTGGAAAGCGCGGTGATCGGCGTGCCGCACCCCGATTTCGGCGAAAGCGTGGTGGCGGTGCTGGTGGCGCGCAGGGGGGTGGAGCTGGACGTGGAGCAGATCGCTGAGGGCGTGGCCGGATCGCTGGCCAAGTTCAAACAGCCCCAGAAGTTGATCGTGCTGCCGGAACTGCCGCGCAACACGATGGGTAAGGTGCAAAAGAACGTGCTGCGCGAAAACTACCGGAACCTCTTCCAGCCGGGGTGACGCGGCCCGAGGGGGACTGTCGGACGGGCAAAGGCACGGGCATCTCCCTCCCACGGGGTAGGGAGGGGGCGTAACCTGCGACAATCTGGCGTTTAATGCCCGGTTTCGCTTGAGGTGCCGGGAAAATTTCTACAGAACGTGGTGACCTTTCAGTCCGCTAGATCAGGAGTTCGCGTGTCCCTCTTCCTTATCGTTGCCTTGCCTTTCCTTGGTGCTTTGCTACCCGGACTGATGAATTCCGCAGGGCGCCAAGCCTGCGCCGGGGTCACCTTCATGGTTACCCTCGTGGCCTTTGTCGGCCTGCTCACCCATCTGCCCGCCGTATTGGCCGGAGAGGTGCTGACCGCGCGGGTTGACTGGATCCCGCAGCTTGGTCTGAACCTGACCTTGATGCTCGACAGTCTTGGCTTTTTCTTTGCCTGCCTGATCCTTGGCATCGGTCTGCTCATCATCGCCTATGCGCGCTCTTACCTGTCGCGCGACGATCATATGGGTGAGTTTTTCACCTATCTATTGCTCTTCCAAGGCGCGATGGTCGGCATCGTTCTGAGTGATAACGTACTGATCTTGCTGATCTTCTGGGAGCTGACCTCGCTGTCGTCCTTCCTGTTGATCGGCTATTGGAAGCATCTCCCCGAAGGCCGCCAAGGGGCGCGGATGGCGCTGACCGTGACGGGCATGGGCGGGCTTGCGATGATCGGTGGCATGTTGCTGCTGGGGCAGATCGTCGGCAGCTATGACCTGAGCGTGATCTTGGAAAACCGCGAGGCGATCCAAGCCTCGCCGCTCTATCTGCCTGCGCTGATCCTGATCCTTCTAGGCTGTTTCACCAAATCGGCGCAGTTCCCATTCCACTTCTGGCTGCCCCACGCCATGGCCGCGCCCACGCCGGTCTCGGCCTATCTGCACTCCGCCACGATGGTGAAGGCGGGGATCTTCTTGATGGCGCGGATGTGGCCGGTGCTCTCGGGCACGCCGGAGTGGTTCGTCATCGTCACCACGGCGGGGCTGATCACCATGGTGCTGGGCGCGGTGATCGCGCTGTTCAACCATGATCTGAAGGCGCTTTTGGCTTTCTCGACCGTCAGTCACCTTGGTCTGATCACCATGCTTCTGGGCACTGGCACGGCCTTTGGCGCGCTGGCGGCGGTGTTTCACATCCTGAACCACGCGACCTTCAAGGCCGCGCTCTTCATGTCAGCGGGGATTGTGGATCACGCGGTGCATACGCGCGATATCCGCCGTTTGGGCGGGCTGCGGCATCTGATGCCGGTAACCTTCGTGATCGCCACGCTGGCATCGCTTTCGATGGCGGGGATCCCGCTGTTCAATGGCTTCCTGTCGAAAGAGATGATGCTGGAAGAGACGCTGCACACTACGCTTTTCGATCTGCCGTGGCTGGTGCCTGCGCTGGCGACCTTTGGCGCGCTCTTCTCGGCAGCCTATAGTTTCCGGCTGATCGGCCACACCTTCCTTGGCAAAGAGCGCGACGACTATCCCGACCATCCGCATGACCCCAAGCCCGGCCTCTGGCTGCCGCCGGCGCTGTTGATCATCCCCGTGGTGGTGATCGGCCTCGCGCCGTTTCTGGCCGAGCCTTTCGTCAAGCTGGTGACCGCCTCTGTCCTTGGCGACGCGGCCGAGATGTCTTCTGCGCATTTCAAAATCTGGCACGGGCTGGGTCCGGCGCTTTATATGTCGATCATCGCGGTCGTGGGCGGGCTGATCCTGCTGGCGCTCTTCACCCCGTTGCTGCGCGTCTGGGATGCCGCACCACGGCCCGAGGCCAAGCGTATCTTTGACCGGATCATCGCGGCCTCTGTCGGCCTGTCGCAGGCGGTATCGCTGCGGCTGCACAATGGGGCCTTCTCGCGCTATGCCGCCGTGATGGCGGTGACCGTCGTGGGCGTGGGCTATTACGCTTGGGCCACCGGCACGGTGGGCGCGGCGAGCCGCGCGCTGCAACCGACGAATGCCGTGCAGATCGCGGGCTGGCTGATGCTGGTCGCGGCGGCCTGCGGCCTTGTCTTCCTGCACCGCAACCGCCTGTTGTCGCTGATCCTGATCGGCATCGTCGGGCTGATCGTCTCGGCTGGTTTCGTCTTCTTCAGCGCGCCTGACTTGGCGATGACCCAGCTGACGGTCGAGGTGGTGACGATCATCCTGCTGCTTTTGGCGCTGAACTTCCTGCCCAACCGCACACCGATCGAAAGCAGCGTGCTGCGTCGGACGCGGGACGTTGTCGTCTCCCTCGCGGCGGGGGCGGCGACCATGGCGCTGTCCTATCACTATCTGCTGCGCGACACCGTCGCGCCGAGCATTTCCGAATTCCACCTTGCCAACTCCTACAAGGGTGGCGGCGGTACCAATGTGGTGAACGTGATCCTCGTCGATTTCCGGGGCTTCGATACCTATGGTGAGATCATCGTGCTGGGCATTGCCGCCCTGCTGATCTACGCGCTGACCGAGACGCTGCTCTCGGGCCCGGTGCGGGCGCGTTTGCTGAACCGCAAGCCCGACCAGCCGCGCGCGGGCGACCGGCATCCGATGATGATGGTAGTGATGACCCGCGTCATCATGCCCGTCGTGCTGATGGTGGGTTTCTACATCTTCCTGCGCGGTCATAACGAGCCGGGGGGCGGTTTCATCGCCGGTCTGATCGTCTCCATCGCCGTGGTGATGCAATATATGGCCAGTGGCTTTGCCTGGGCCTCGGCGCGGCTGCGTTATCCCTATCATGGGATCATCGGCACCGGCGTCTTGATCGCGGGGCTGACGGGGATCGGATCGTGGCTCTTTGCCAAACCCTTCCTCACGTCGGACTTCACCTATGTGCGCATCCCGCCCTTCGACAAGTTCGAACTGGCGACGGCGGCGCTGTTCGATCTGGGCGTGTTCCTTGCCGTGGTCGGGGCGGTGATGCTGTCGCTTGAAAGCTTCTCGCGGCTGGCGCGCCGGGCGCATGTGCCCGAGGCCGATCATCCGATGGACATCGACCCATCGCGCGAAGACAACACCAAGGCGGAGGCATAAACATGGAACTTCTCGTCGCGTCCGCCATCGGCATCCTGACGGCCTCTGGCCTCTACCTCGTGCTGCGCTTGCGGAGCTTTCCGGTCATCATGGGCACGTCGCTGCTGACCTATGCGGTGAACGTCTTTCTCTTTGCTTCTGGCCGTTTGACCGTGGGCGCGCCGCCGATCCTGAGCGATGCCGCGCGCTATACCGATCCGCTGCCCCAAGCGCTGGTGCTGACCGCCATCGTGATTTCCTTTGGCATGACCGCCGTGGTGGTGATGATCGCCCTCGGGGCCTATCTGGGCAATAAGGATGATCATGTGGACGAGCCGCTGACCGATACCAAGGCGGAGGACTGCACATGACCCATTGGCTGATCCTGCCCATCGTGCTGCCCGCGTTTATCGCGCCTTTCATCATTCTGGCCGCACGCTATCACATCACCATCCAGCGGGTGCTGTCGCTGTTTGGCGCGCTGGCGCTGGTCGTCGTGGGCCTTGGCCTCTCGGTCGAGGCGGCGAGCGGCAATGTCATGCTCTACCGTCTCAGCGATTGGGCCGCGCCCTTTGGCATCGTGCTGGTCGGCGACCGCCTGTCGACGCTGATGGTGACGCTGACGGCGGTGCTGGCGCTGTTTGTGCTGCTCTACGTCATCGGGTCGAAATGGGACGAACGCGGGCGGCATTTTCATGCGCTGTTCCAGTTCCAGCTGATGGGGATCATGGGCGCCTTTCTGACGGGCGACCTTTTCAACCTCTTCGTCTTTTTCGAAGTGCTGCTGATCGCCTCCTACGGGTTGATGATCCACGCCGGTGGCACGCCGCGTCTGCGGGCAGGGGTGCAATATGTGCTCTATAACCTGCTGGGCTCGACGCTGTTCCTCTTTGCGCTTGGTGCCATCTATGCCGAGACGGGAACGCTCAACATGGCCGATCTGGCGCAGCGCGTTGCCCTGATCGACGCAGGCGCGACCGTGGGTATCCGCATCGCGGCGGTGCTGCTCTTGATGGTCTTTGCGGTCAAAGCCGCCGTGGTGCCGCTGCATTTCTGGCTCCCGTCGAGCTATGCCGAAGCGCCCGGCCCGGTGGCGGCGCTTTTCGCCATCATGACCAAGGTCGGCGCCTATGCGATCATCCGCGTCTATACGCTGATCTTCCCGCCCGAACTGGCCGTGACGGCGGATCTGCACACCACATGGCTGCTTCCTGCCGCGCTGCTGTCGCTGGCGCTTGGCATGATCGGCGTGCTGGCGGCCAAGCAGTTGGACCGTATGGTGGCCTTCTCCGTCATCGGCTCCATGGGCATGGTGATGATCTCGATCGCGCTGTTCACGCCCGAGGGGATCGCCGCGGCGCTTTACTATATCGTGCATTCGACACTGGCCGCGGGCGCGCTGTTCCTGATTGCCGATCTGGCGCGGGCCGGGCGCGACAATCTTGATCTGACGGCGCAGCCGCAGGTGGCGGGGGCCAAGCTGACCTCGGCCCTGTTCTTTGTTGCCGCTATCGCCATGGTCGGCGTGCCGCCGCTTTCCGGCTTTCTGGGCAAGCTGCTGATCATGGATGCCGCCGCCGCCAGCGATGCTTGGGTCTGGATCTGGGCCGTGATCTTGGGCGCGAGCCTTTTGAGCCTCGTGGGCTTTGGCCGCGCGGGCAGCGTGGTCTTCTGGAAGGCGCGCAGCGTCACCCCGGAGGAGGGGGCGACCCCGGCCGAGCGCCCCTCGGCGCTGAGCTATGTCGCGGTGGGCGGGCTCTTGGCCCTGCTGGTGGCACATACCCTGCTGGCCGGACCGGCCACCCAATATGCCACCGCGATTTCAAAGCAATTGTTCGGGCCGGAACGTTACCTGACCACCGTGTTGGAGACCCCCGGCAAACTGTCGGACGGCAAAGAGGAGGCCCATTGACATGATGCGACCGATCCGTTGGCTTTTGCCGCACCCGTTTCTGACCCTGCTGCTGACGGCGGTGTGGATCCTGCTGCAAAACAAGTTCAGCGCCGGCATGCTGGTCTTTGGCCTGATCCTTGGCGTCGTGATCCCGATCTTGACCGCGCGTTGGTGGACCGACCGTGCGCAGGGCATCCGCCCGCTGCGGACGTTGGCCTATGTGCTTTTGGTGATCTGGGATATCGTCATCGCCAATATTCAAGTGGCTTGGATCATCCTGACCAAATCCAACGCCAGCATGTCGCCCGCTTGGGTCGTCGTGCCGCTGGACCTGAAAGAACCCGAGGCGATCACGATCCTGATGGGCACCATCACACTGACCCCCGGCACCGTCTCGGCGGACCTGTCGGACAACGGGCGCTACCTTTTGGTACACGCGCTGGACGCGAGCGACCCCGACGCCGTGCGTGATGAGATCAAAGACCGCTACGAACGCCGCTTGAAGGAGATTTTCGTATGACCCAAGCGACCGACCTTTTGACGCTGGCACTTTATGGGGCGCTGACCCTCGTCGCCATCGCGCAGTTCATGGCGATGATCCGTCTGTGGATCGGCCCCGGCACCGGGGACCGTATTCTGGCGCTGGACACGATGTTCATCAACGCCATCGGCATCATCGTACTTTTGGGCGTTTTGCAAGGCACGCAGATCTACTTTGAGGCCGCGCTGATCATCGCCATGCTTGGTTTCGTCTCGACCGTGGCCTATGCCCGTTTCGTCCTGCGCGGAGATATCATCGAATGAGCCCTGAGATCATCGCCACTTACTTCGTTATCGCGCTGCTGGTGATCGGCAGTTTCTTCGTGCTTGTTGCCGGGATTGGCTTGCTCAAGCTGAACGACCCGATGACGCGTCTGCACGCGCCGACCAAGGCCGCGACGCTGGGGATCGGGGCCTATCTGCTGGCCGCCGTGGTGAACTCCTTCGTCTCTGGCGCGGGGTCGCTGCATGAGCTGCTGATCATGGCATTCATCTTTGTCACCGCGCCGGTCTCGGCCAATTTCATGGCCAAGGCGAATATCCACCGCCGCGATTGCCTGCCAAACCCGCCGGAGCTGCCGGATGGCGATACTTGGGCCACGCTGAACGTGCCTGAAGAAGACCGCGAGATCGAAGAGACTTCGCCCAACGCCTGAGGCGCGGGGCCAAGGTCGGATTCATTTCAAACTGTTACGATGGTGGAAACCTTTTCCTGCCAGCATAGGTTAATGGGCGGCGCTGCCCAACCGAAGCTGACCGAAAGGATCCTGCCATATGCGTCTGACCGCGCTTCTGCTGATGTTGTTCCTGCCCTTCGCCGCGGCAGCGCAAGACCGTGTGGCGATGGTCATCGGGAACTCCGCCTATGAGGATGCCGCCACGCTCGACGGCCCGCGCGCGGATGCGGCGCGGCTGACCAAGGCGCTGGACGGGCAGGGCTTCGACGTCACCACGCTGATCGACGCCGAGAGCGCAGCGTTCAAACAAGCGCTATCCGACTTTGCCTTTCAGGCCGAAACGGCGGACATCGCCCTGATTTACTACGCAGGCCGCCGTGTCGCCTCCGGCGGGCAGAGCTACCTGATCCCGGTCGACGCGCCCTTGGCCCCAGCCTCGGCGCTGCGGCGCGAGGGGGTGGCCCTGCCTGCGCTGCTGCGTGCGGCGGGCAAGGCGCGGCAGATACGGCTTGTTCTGCTCGACAACTGTCACGCCGCCCCGCAGCAAGCCACCGCGCCCTTGCCACCGCCTGAGCCACGCCTTGGCACGTTGGTCGTGACTTCTGGCGAGGTGGGCGCTTGTGATGAGGGTGGTGAAAACGCGGGCCTTTTCGCCGCAACGCTGGCCGAGGTTTTGGCCCAGCCGGAGGTCGAAGTCGGGGCCATGCTGGATGATTTCCGCGCGGCTTTGCGCAGCCGCAGCGGTGGCAGCCTCTCGGCGCGGCGCTATGGGCGGCTGAACCCCATGCCATTCTTCCTCGGCAGCGGTGACGGGGAGGCGGCCCCGGGGGGCTGGGCCGATTTGAACGAGACGCAGGGCCAGCGTTTGGCCGAATTGGCGGGGCAGGGCGATACCCGCTCGCAACTCGGCCTCGCCGCCCTGCAAAGCGATCCCGACGATCCGCGCTATGATCCGCAGAATGCGGCGGCGCAGCTCATGCGCGCGATTGAGACCGGCTCAGCCGAAGCGCGCTATCAACTGGCCCAGCTCTACGAAGAGGGCCGGGGCGTGGAGCAGGACGAGGCCCGCGCGATGCAGCTTTATCGCGACGCTGCCGAGCGGGGCCATGCCGGGGCGTTGAACGATCTGGGCTTCATCCATTTGCAGGGCGAATTGGGGCAAAAGGCCGACCCCGAACTGGCGCTTGATTACTTCCGCCGCGCAGCCGACAGGCGACACCCTGCTGCGATGTTCAACTTTGCCGCGATGATCGACGATGACAAAGTGCCGGGGCGCGGGGCTGCGGATGCCGCGCTCTACCTCTATCGCGCGCTGCGGGCAGGGGATGGCACCTTGCTGGGGCTGATGCAGGAAGAGCCGCGTTTGTTCGACAGCGACACCCGCAAAGCGCTGCAACGCAAGCTGTCGGATTTCGGGTTTTATGACGGTGCGATCGACGGGCTTTATGGCGATGGCACCCAAGCCGCGATCCGCGCGGCGTTTGGGATGGAGGCGGGCGCGCTTCCGGGTGAAGCCACTGAAACAATTGAGGAAACGGCGGAGGGCGAGACGTCGGAAACGTCTCCGATAGAATCCGAGACGCCGCAGGAGGAGCCTGACCAAGAGACGACAACCCAAACCGAAGACGCCCCCGAAATCGATGCCGAGCCAGAGCCCGGCGCGGGTGAAAATGTCACCCCGGTTCTACGCCCCAAACAGGCCGCGCGGGAGTGAGTTTTGAAACAAGTGTATTGCATTTTGCCCTCCAGTAGGTTGGCAAAATTAATCCGGTTGCAATATCGCGGCCGATGGCTTTTGATTGGCGCATCAGTCAATAAAAACTTCTCTGGGGAGAACACCAATGAAAAAACTGCTTATGACATCCGCTCTGGCGACGGTCGCTGCGACCTCGCTGGCCGCTGCCGAATGTAGCGAAGTCACCTTCTCCGACGTGGGCTGGACCGACATCACCGCCACCACCGCCGCTGCCTCTGTTGTGCTCGACGCGCTCGGCTATGACACCGAGACCAAGATCCTCGCCGTGCCGGTGACCTATACCTCCATTGCCTCGGGCGACATCGACGTCTTCCTCGGCAACTGGATGCCGACCATGGAAGGCGATATCGCCAAGTACCGTGAAGAGGGCAGCGTCGACACCGTGCGCGCGAACCTTGAAGGCGCGAAATACACGCTGGCCGTAAACAAAGCCGCCGCAGATATGGGCATCAAGACCTTCGCCGACATCGCTGCCAATGCCGACGCACTCGAAGGCAAGATCTACGGCATCGAGCCGGGCAACGACGGCAACCGCCTGATCCAGTCGATGATCGACGAAAATGCCTTTGAACTGGGCGACTTCGAAGTTGTCGAATCCTCTGAACAAGGGATGCTCGCTCAGGTGCAGCGCGCCAGCCGCAAGGAAGAGCCTGTTGTCTTCCTTGGTTGGGAGCCACATCCGATGAACGCCAACTTCGACCTGACCTATCTTGAAGGTGGTGACGATTATTTTGGCCCCGATCTGGGCGGTGCGACGGTTTACACCAACACACGCGCCGGTTTCGTCGAAGAATGCCCGAACCTTGGCAAATTCCTCCAGAACCTCGAATTCAGCCTTGAGATGGAGAACGAGATCATGGGCGCGATCCTCGATGATGGCGAAAAGCCGGAAGAGGCCGCCGCCGATTGGATCAAGGCGAACGCTGACGTGCTCGACACATGGCTGGACGGTGTGACCACCGTCGATGGCGGCGATGCGATGGAAGCTGTCGCTTCGCTGAAGTGATCCTCACGCTATGATGGACAAGACCCGCTCCAGATCGATGGGGCGGGTCATTCTCATGCGCAATTCTCCGATCCTGAAGGACTGACATGGACTGGCTGACAGAAAACAAGATCCCCGTGGCCGATGTGGCCGAAGAGGCGCTGGATTGGTTGCAAACGAACGGGGCGTGGTTCTTTGACGGGCTGTCGGACCTGATGGAGCGGCTGATCGAGGCGATCCTCTGGGTGCTGCAAACCCCGCATCCGCTGATCCTGATCGCCGTCTTCGCCGCGATCACTTGGGCCATTCAGCGCAATTGGAAAACCGTGGCTTTTGTGGTGCTCGGCTTTCTGTTCATCCTCAACCAAGACTACTGGGAAGAAACGATGGAGAGCCTGACGCTGGTGCTCTCGGCCTGTGTGGTCTGCATGGGCGTGGGCGTGCCGATTGGCATCGCCGTGGCGCATCGGCCCCGGCTTTATGCATGGGTGGCCCCGGTCTTGGACCTGATGCAGACGCTGCCGACCTTCGTCTATCTGATCCCCGCGATTGTCTTTTTCGGCATCGGCATGGTGCCCGGGTTGATCGCTACGGTGATCTTCGTTTTGCCCGCGCCGATCCGGCTGACGCAGCTTGGCATCTCCTCGACCCCAAAGGCGCTTCTTGAGGCCGCGCAGGCGTTCGGCGCCAAGCCGCGCCAGACGCTGTGGAAGATCGAACTGCCCTATGCGCTGCCGCAGATCATGACGGGTCTGAACCAGACCATCATGCTGTCGCTGTCGATGGTGGTGATCGCAGCATTGGTGGGCGCAGATGGCTTGGGCGTGCCGGTGGTGCGTGCCCTGAACCAAGTCAACACAGGCTTGGGATTTGAATCCGGGTTGGTGATCGTTGTCGTGGCGATCATGCTCGACCGTATCCTGCGGGTGGGACGGAAATGAATAAAGCAGTAGAATTCGACAACGTATCCATCGTCTTTGGCGACAAGCCGGAGAAGGCGCTGCCGCTGATGGACGAAGGCCAAAGCCGCGCCGAGATCGAAGCGGCGACGGGGCAGGTGCTGGGCGTGCATGATTGCTCGCTCACCGTTGAGAATGGCGAGATCCTTGTGCTGATGGGCCTGTCGGGGTCGGGCAAATCAACGCTGTTGCGGGCGGTGAACGGGCTGAACCCGATGGTGCGCGGCACCGTGCGGGTCCATGCCGAGGGCTGGTCCTGCGATGTGCATGAGAGCAACGCGGCAGAGCTGCGCCGGGTACGCCGTGAAGGCGTGTCGATGGTGTTCCAACAGTTCGGCCTGCTGCCTTGGCGCACGGTACGCGACAATGTGGCGCTTGGGTTGGAACTGTCGAATGTGCCCAAGGGCGAGCGGTTGGAACGGGCCGAGCGGCAGTTGAAGCTGGTGGGGCTCAGCGATTGGGCCGATCGCAAGGTGGGGGAGCTTTCGGGCGGCATGCAGCAGCGTGTGGGCCTTGCCCGTGCCTTTGCCACCGAAGCGCCGATCCTGCTGATGGATGAGCCTTTTTCAGCGCTCGATCCGCTGATCCGCACGCGGTTGCAGGATGAGTTGTTGGACCTGCAACGCGATCTTAACCGCACGATTATTTTCGTCAGCCATGACCTTGATGAGGCGTTCAAACTGGGCGGGCGTATTGCGATCATGGAAGGCGGGCGGATCGTGCAGATCGGCACCCCGCGCGAGATTTTCTCGAACCCCGCTTCGGATTATGTGGCGGAATTCGTGGCCAATATGAACCCGCTGGAGGTTCTGACCGCCCGCGATGTGATGGGGCCAGCCGATGGGGCCGCCCATCCCGAGACCAGCGCCGAGACGCCGGTGCGGGATCTGATGGACGGTCTGCGCGGCCCGGAGGCGGGTTTCGCGGTGATGGACGAGGGCAGGCAGATTGGCACGGTGACGGCGCATAGCATCGTGGAACGGCTGAAACGCTAGGGCGGGGGCCACCCGCCCCGGCAGCGCTGTCTCACGGAGGGCAGCGCTGCCCTCCGCGGTTAATAGGGTCAGTTCGCCGCTGTCCCGAGCGTCTTCAGAATCGGACAATCTGGCCGGTCATCGCCCGCACAGTCGCGGACCAGCGTGCTGAGCGTGTCGCGCATCTCTTGCAGGCCGCTTATCTTGGCTTCGATCTGGGCCAGATGGTCCTTGGCGATGGCGCGCACATCGGCGCTGGCGCGGTTCTTGTCCTCCCAAAGCGCCAACAGGTTGCGGCAATCTTCGATGCTGAACCCCAGCGTGCGGGCGCGGCCCAGAAAGGCGAGCTTGTGCATCTCGCTTTCGCGGAAGGCACGGTAGCCATTGGCGTCGCGCAGCGGTTTGACCAACCCGATATCCTCGTAATAGCGGATGGTTTTGGGCGGCAACCCGGTGCGTTGTGAGACTTCTCCGATATTCATGGGACGATCCTATTCTGCGGCTACGTCTGCGGCCACGGGGGCGGCGGCCTGGGGGCCGTGGGATGGGGTGGCACTCTCATTCAGAGGGGCGGCGATCCAGCGCAGGCGCAGGGCATTGCTGAGAACGAAAACGCTCGACAAAGCCATTGCCCCGGCAGCCAGCGCGGGCGACAAGAGCCAACCGGTCAGCGGGTAGAAGGCGCCAGCGGCCACGGGGATCAGCAGGACGTTATAGCCGAAGGCCCAGAAGAGGTTTTGCCGGATATTCGCCATGCTGCGCTGGCTTACGTCGATGGCATTGACCACGCCGCGTAGATCGCCCGACATCAGCACCACATCCGCCGCTTCGATCGCCACATCAGTGCCGGTGCCGATGGCCAGCCCGACATCGGCCTGCGCAAGCGCTGGCGCGTCGTTGATCCCGTCACCGACGTAGGCGATGCGGTTGTCGCCTTTTCTCAGGTCGTCGATGGCGGCCACTTTGCCATCGGGCAGTATCTCGGCGACGACGCGGTCGATGCCCAGTTGCGCTGCGATGGCCTCTGCCGTGCCGCGGTTGTCGCCGGTGATCATCGCCACTTCGAGGTTGAGGTCGTGCAGCCGCGCGATGGCCTCGGGCGTGCCAGGCTTGATCGGGTCCGCCACGGCGATGACCGCCGCTAATTTGCCGTCGATCGCGGCGAACAGCGGGGTTTTTCCCGCCTTGGCCAGATCCGCACTGATCCGCTGGGCATTGCCCAGATCAATCCCCTCGCGGGTCATCAGCCGGTCCGCGCCCAGCGTGACACGGCGGCCCGCCACCAATGCGCTGACGCCGTAGCCGGTATGGGATTGGAAGTCGCTCACCTCGCGCGGCACGGGGCCAGCCGCTTCGGCCCGGCGCAGGATGGCTTGGGCGATAGGATGTTCCGAGCGCGCCTCGACCGCGCCGATCAGCGGCAGCAGCCTCTCCTCGGTCATGTCGTTCATCAGCACGAGGTCGGTAAGTTCGGGGGTGCCCTTGGTCAGCGTGCCGGTCTTGTCCAAGGCAACGGTCGTGACGCCTTGTAGGCTTTGCAGCGCATCGCCTTGCCGGAATAGCACGCCCAATTGCGCCGCCCGCCCGGTGCCGACCATGATCGACGTGGGCGTGGCCAGCCCCATCGCACAGGGGCAGGCAATGATCAGCACCGCCACTGCCGCCACCAACGCGTGGCTGAGCGAGGGGCCAAAGGCCAGCCAGCCGCCAAAGGTCACCAGCGCCACGGCGATCACCGCGGGGACGAACCACAGGGTGATGCGGTTGACCAAGTCCTGAATGGGCAGTTTCGCGCCTTGGGCCTCTTCGACCATGCGGATGATCTGCGCCAGAACCGTGTCACCGCCCACCTTGGTGGCGCGATAGGTCAGGCTGCCGGTGCCATTGACCGTGCCGCCGACGAGAGCCGCACCGCCGGTCTTCTCCACCGGCACAGGCTCACCGGTGATCATGCTTTCATCGACGTAGGATTGCCCTTCGACGACGATGCCGTCGGTGGCGATCTTCTCGCCGGGGCGGAGGTAGATGATGTCGCCGGTTTCGATCTTTTCCAAGGGCAGTTCGATGACGGCGCCGTCCCGCTCCACCCGTGCGCTGGTACCGCGCAGGCCCATGAGCTTGGCAATCGCGGCCCCGGTGCGCCCCTTGGCGCGGGCCTCAAGATAGCGGCCCAGCAGGATCAGCGTGACGATCACGGCGGCGGCTTCGAAATAGACCACGCGGCTGCCTGCGGGCAGTAGCCCCGGCGCGAAGAGCGCGGTGACCGAGTAGAGCCACGCCGCTCCCGATCCGAGTGCCACGAGAGAGTTCATATCCGGCGCGCCCTTCGCCAGCGCAGGCAGGCCGTTGCTATAAAAATGCCGCCCCGGCCATGCCAGCACGAGGGTGGTGAGAATGAATTGGATGAGCCAGCTTGTCTCGATCCCGATGGTCGTCGCGATCCAATGGTGGAAAGCGGGCACCAGATGGCCACCCATCTCAAGCACGAAGACGGGTAGGGTGAGCGCGGCGGCCAGCAGGGTCATCCGTTTGAGGTGGATGGCCTCCGCTTCCTTGCGAGTCGCGGCCTCGGGGGTGCCCGCCTCGGGCGTGTCGACGCTGGCGGGATAGCCCGCCTTTGCCGCCGCATCGCGCAGGGCGGGCAAAAGATCGGCGTCTTCCAAGATTTCGACCCGCGCCTCTTCGCTGGCGAGGTTCACCGAGGCTGAGAGCACCCCCGGCACCGCAAGCAGCGCGCGTTCCACACGGCCCACGCAGGAGGCGCAGCTCATGTTCGAAAGCCGCAAACGGTGGGTGGTCTTGCGCGCCGGGTAGCCCGCCTGCGCCAAGGCGGCATCGAGCTCGCCCGCGTTAAACGCGGGGTGTGCCGTCACGCGCACGGTTTCTGCCGCAAGGTTCACCCGGGCCTCGTCGACCCCCTCCAGCGCGTTTAGCGCTTTTTCAACCCGCCCCACACAGGACGCGCAGCTCATGTTCTGCACGCCAAAAGTGAGTGTTTCCGCTTTACCCATTTCACGCCCTCTATTCGTCTGGGGCTGAATATGGGGCTTCCAGTCGCTGGAGGGTCAATAGGTCATTTTCGGAAAATTGATTTGGTAGCGCGGCGGCACAGGCGCGGCAGTTTTGCCTGCCCGCTAGGGCACAGAGGCATATGCACAAGAGCGACCACCACCTATCCCTTCACCGCCCCTATAACCGGAAGCATATCTTAATACCTTTCTGCGTAAGTCCCCAGAACCCGCTTCGTCGCTAGGCTGTGTCTTAAAAGGTTGTGAGCAAAGATATGCATTTTTACACTTATTTTCTCGGCACGTTCACGGCGCAGCACTTGCGCCGCCTTTCGGCCTTGGCAGGGCAGGGGCCTTGGCTTCGGATGATCGCGGCATCGTTTTGGACATTGTTCTTGCTGGCTTTGCTGACCAGAGCCGCCTTGGCGCAGCAGCTCATTCTCAATCCCGTCGCCGCGCCCACCGTGGTCGGGGCCGGCGTGGGGGAGCGGGCCTTGTGGCGCAACGCGGGCACGGTTGGCGGGGTGTCGGTCGATATCGTCGGTGAAATGGCCGTTGCCGGGCGGGATCATATTTTCGCCTCGGGCAATGGGCAAATCCAGATTACCTCGACCGGGCAAGACCCGCATTTCATGGATTTCTACCTCTATGAGGCAGGCACCCATAACATCACGACCAATACTGGCGGGGTGCCGGTGGTGGCGGATGTTTTCTTTCAGATTAATGACATCGACGGTCCGTTGAATGAGCAGGTCTATGTGAACGTCTGCGACGGCACGGTCGAATATGTCCGCATTGACCGCAGCGCGACGACCTATCGGGGCTATATCGAAGGGCCGGATGCAAACCTCGGGACAGAGGTGTTCTATCTTGCCGGGGACCGCAACTATAGCAACCAGCCGGTATCGGGGCTTGAAATCTTCTACCCGCAGACCTCGACCTTTCGCTTTGGTCGGACCGCCAACAGTGGCTTCCTCGTCCGGCTCGCCAATCCGACCTATGACGAAGCGCAGACCTATGACCTGCAATGCGGTGACTTCAAAGCACCCGTTTTGCAGGACGATCTGAAAGAACAGGTGCTGAGCGAGCCTGTGGTGGTCAACATCCTGTTCAACGACAGTCTCGCGACGGAAAACAACAATGCGCCGGCCAATAATTCGGGCCAGCCTAGCGAATATGCGAAACAGGCTGTCGATCTGATCCCCCCTGCTGGGGCGCAGAACATCGTGACCGATTCCGAGGGCCACCGGGTGGGTTTCGACATTCTGGGGGAGGGCACATGGAGCTATGACGACCTGACCGGGGAGCTGACCTTTACCCCCTTCGTCGCCTTCTTTGCCGCGCCGACGCCAATCAGCTACCGCTATCAATCGCCCATCATCCTGCCGAATGAGCCGCGGGCCTATTCCGCGCCCGCGCAGGTCTCGATCGATGTGGGCTCTGTCGGTCTGTTGAAACTGGCGCAATTGGTCGATACCAACCTCAACGGCTATGCCGATCCGGGTGAGACGATCGCCTATGTCTTTACCGCTGAGAACTTCGGCAACGTCGATCTGACCAATGTGCAGCTTGCCGAGACGCAGTTCAGCGGCAAAGGCGTGCCCCCGGTGATCACCTTTCAGGCCGCCACGTCGCTGTCGCCCGAAGGCACGCTGTTGGTCGGGGAGAAGGCCGTCTATACGGCGACCTACACGCTGGTGCCTGAGGATCTGGACACCACGATCAGCAACCAAGCGCAGGTCACGGCTGAGACACCGGGGGGGACAGCAGTCTCGGACCTGTCGGATTCCGAGAACCCCGGGGACGGGGATGGCGTGGCGTCGAACGGGCCGGGCGAAGGGCGTGATGATCCCACGACGATCTACGCAGGCTCCGGCCCCGACCGGGGGGATGCGCCGGTCACCTATGGCGATCCGCAGCACGCGGACACCGCGCAATATTGGATCGGCGCGCTCAACGGTGACGGCGATGGCTCGGCGCAGCATTCCGTCGATGGCACCGGCGATGACCTCGACGGTAAGGATGACGAAAGCGAAGAGAGCTTTCCCCAGCTCTATGGCGATCTGACCCGCACGGTGACCGTGGTGGTCAACGAACCCACCCCCGGCACCGGCTATCTGCAGGCTTTCGTCGATTTCGGCGGCGATGGCCTCTTCCTTGGCGATCAGGTTGCGACGGATATCCAAGACGGCGGGGCGCAAGACCTCGACGGGGTGGTGAATGGTGAGATTTCATTCCCCGTCAGCGTGCCGGTTACCGCCGTTCTGACCCCGACCTTCGTCCGGCTGCGCTGGTCTTCGACCGCGGGGCTCGATGCGATCACCCCCGCCCCGGATGGGGAGGTCGAAGACTATGGCATCACCATCAAGACACCGCCCGACGCCGACCGGGGCGATGCCCCGGCGAGCTATGGCGATCCGCAGCATATCATCGAAGGCCCGGGCGCACCTGAGGTCTATCTGGGCAGCACACCGCCGGATATCGATCTGCTGACGCAGAACTCCATCGGGGCCACGGGGGATGATACCGACGGGTCGGATGATGAGGACGGGGTGATCCTGCCGCAATTCTACCGTGGTGGTCTGGCCGAGATCACGGTGACAGTCAGCGATCTGATCGCCGCGCCGGGGTCGTCCTATCTGCAGGCCTTTATCGACTTCGATGGCGATGGCACCTTCAACCAAGCCGGGGAGCAGGTGGCGGTGAACCTGCAAGACGGCGGCCCGCAGGACAAGGACGGCCTCAGCAATGGTACGATCCTTTTCGAAGTGGCTGTGCCCGCGGGGGCTACGACACTGCCCACCTATGCCCGCTTTCGCTGGTCGACCGACAGCACCGGCCTTGTCACAGCCTTTGAGGGGGAGGTGGAGGACTATACGCTCACCATCTCAAGCGATCCGCCGCCGCTGGTCTGCGATGCTTCGCTCTATGCCATCATCGACAGCCCCTCAGCGCTGAGGCGTATGACCTTCCGCGATGGTGGGGGGAGCTATGCCACGACGGTTGAGACCTCGGGCAGCACCGGACAGAACCGCGACGGCGCCTGGGGCTATAACGCGCTGGACGGCTATATCTACGGCGTGGATGAGAACAGTCGGCGGCTCTACCGGATCGACGGGGCGGGCGACATCACGGATTTCGGCAGTATCCCCGGCGCGGGGGATGCGTTGAACGCGGGGGATATCCTGCCGAATGGGCGGCTGATCTACGAAGTGGATCTGAATACATGGCAGATCATCGATCTGAGCAATCCCGCCACGCCGATCGCCTTGGGCGAGATCAGCCTCTCCATCGGCGTCAATCCCGAAGACCTCGCCTTCAACCCCGTGGATGGCATCATGTACGGGATCGACAGAAACTCGGGCTTCCTGTTCCGCGCAGCGGTCAACAACGGCACCCCGGGGAGCGTGACACCCAAAGCGATCGGCCCTGCCGTCTATGCGGGCATGTTCGACGCGCTGTGGTTCGACCGTGACGGCAGGCTCTATGGCTATTCCAACACCACCAACAACCTCTTTGTCATCTCAACGGCGACAGGTGTGCCGCAACTGGTATCCGGCATTCCGGTCGATGAAGGCGGGCGCAGCGATGGCATCTCCTGCCGGGGGCCTGCGCCGATCCCACTGGGGGGCATCTCGGGCAACATCTATGAAGACGCGGATGCCTCGGACGTGAAAGACAATGGGGAGACCAATTTCGGCGCGGGCGTGGGCATTTCGGTCTATGCCGACAATGGCACCCCGGCCAATACCGCCGATGACATCTTTCTAGTAACCACGGATACCTTGGCCGATGGCACCTATGCGGTTGGGGAGTTGATGGTGAACACGACCTACCGTGTCGCATTGGACGAGGCGGACCCCGATCTGCCTTCGGGGCTGACCATTGGCACCTCCAACCCGCTGCTTGGTGTTCCTGTCTCCGGCAATAGCGTGACAAGTGACCAAGACTTTGGCTTCGATCCGGCTGGCAGTGACCTCGAACTCAGCAAAATCGCCGCCGCTACCGGGACGACGACACCGATCACCAATGTATCGGAGGGGGATACCATCGATTGGATCATCACCATCACCAATGTCAGCGGCGGCTCGCCCTCGGGGGTCAAGGTGATCGACCAGATCCCAAGCGGTTTCGCCTATGTCTCGGACGATGCGCCCGCGACGGGGGATACCTATGACCCCGACACGGGCTTGTGGTTCGTGGATGAACTGCTCAGCGGAGAGAGCGAGACCCTGAGGATCACCACCACGGTGCTGGGCAGCGGTGATTTCACCAATCAGGCCGAGATCATCTATAGCTCTCTGCCCGATCCCGACAGCGATCCCAGCACGGGCCCGCTGACCGATGACCTGTTCGACCAACTGCCCGACGATGACGAAGCCTCCTATTCCGTGACCCTCGTCACCGGAGAGCGGATTTTGACGGGCCGTGTCTTCATCGACAATGGTGCAGATGGCGGCACCGCCCATGACGCTCTGCGCAATGGCAGCGAAGGGGGGGCATCCTCGGCGGTGTTGGAGATCCTCGACAGTGGCGGTGCAGTGCTGGCGACCCCCGGTCTCGCGACCGATGGCACTTGGAGCTATGGGCTTTCTGGCAGCTACAGCGGGCCGATCACGATCCGCGCGATCCCGGCGAATAACTACCGGGCGATCTCGGAAGCGACGACCGGCCTGCCCGATTTGGTTGACACCAACCCGCATGACGGTGAATTCACCTTCACGCCCGAGGCTTTTGGCAATCGCATGGGGCTGGATATTGGACTGCTGCAACTGCCCAGTCTGACCAACGACCGGACCACGACCGTCGCGCAGGGGCAGGTTGCGACCCTGCCGCATATCTATACCGCCACCTCAGACGGGCAGGTGACCTTCTCCTACGCCGGTGCCACCTCGACCCCCACCGGCGCGTTCAGCGCGGCCCTGTTCCAAGATATCGGCTGTGACGATAGCGTCGACGGGCCGATCACCGGCCCCATCGCCGTCACCACGGGGCAGACCATCTGTATCGTCTCACGGGTGTCAGCCGGTTCGGGCGCTGGGCAGGGCAGTACCTACGTCTATCAGGTGCTGGCGACCACGGCATTCGCCCGGACCACGGTGACCAGTTCGGCCAGCAATACAGATGAGGTCTCGGTCGGGGGGCGTTCGACCCAGATTGAACTGCGCAAAACGGTCGAGAATGAGACCCAAGGCACTGGGGAGGGCACCACCAACCTCGGCAGTGTGAACGATATCCTTCTTTACCGCATCTATCTGCAAAACAACGCGACCACGCAGGCGTCCAACGTCAAGATTTACGATAGAACCCCGCCCTATACGCAGCTGTCGGAGCCTATCGTCGATCCGCAACAGGTCTCGCCCAACCTCAGCTGTGATCTGGTGGTGCCGGCAAGCAATGTGGCCAGCTATGCCGGGACGATCGAGTGGAATTGCACGGGCCAGATGTTGCCGGGGGAGACCGGGGCCGTGCAATTCAGGGTCGGCATTCAATAGGTCGCTAATGCTTGCCGGGGTGGCGGTGCATTTTGATGCGCCGCCGCCTGTTTTTTTGACGGATGATCAACATTGATGCGCATAGGAAAACGGCACCTAGGCAGGGCTGTCGATCTTGGCATGGGCGACCCCCGTCATACGCGCGCTATCGCTTGCCTTCCCGCGTGGAGCCTGCAAACGGTAGAGTAAGCGACGCAAGCCCTGCCGCCCCGACCAACCTCCCTAAGGACCGCCCATGACCAAGTTCTGCCTGACCGTGACCTGCCCCTCGCAACGCGGGATTGTCGCCGCCATCGCCAATTACATCGCCGAAACCGGCTGCAACATCACCGACAGCGCGCAGTTCGACGACACCGAAAACGGCCAGTTCTTCATGCGGATCAGCGCCGAGGCTGAAACCGGTGGCACGCTCGAGACCCTGCGCGAGGGGTTCACAGCGGTCGCGGAACCCTTTGGCATGACCTATGAATTCCACGACCAAGACACCACGATGAAGGTCGTGGTCATGGTCTCGCGCTTTGGGCACTGCCTGAACGATCTGCTCTACCGTGTGCGCATCGGCGCGCTCCCGATTGAGATCGTCGCCGTGATCTCGAACCATATGGACTATCAAAAGGTCGTGGCGAACCACGACATTCCATTTCACTGCATCAAGGTGACGAAGGAGAACAAACCGCAGGCCGAAACGCGGATCATGGAAGTGGTGGAGGAAACCGGCGCCGAGCTGATCGTGCTGGCGCGCTACATGCAGATCTTGTCGGACGCCATGTGCCAAAAGATGTCAGGGCGGATCATCAACATTCACCATTCCTTCCTGCCGTCCTTCAAGGGGGCGAACCCTTACAAGCAGGCCTATGAAAGGGGCGTGAAATTGATCGGTGCCACGTCGCATTACGTCACCGCCGATCTGGACGAGGGCCCGATCATCGAACAGGACATCGTGCGCATCACCCATGCGCAAAGCGCCTCGGATTATGTCTCGCTCGGTCGCGATGTGGAGGCGAGCGTCTTGGCGCGCGCGATTCACGCCCATGCCCACCACCGGGTGTTTCTGAACGGCAATAAAACCGTGGTCTTTCCCGCATCGCCCGGCAGCTACAGCTCCAAGCGAATGGGTTAGGGGCCACGGCCCCGCGTCTGCCGAATGCGGCGGGGGCGCGGGGCCATCGGGCGGCTTGGCCGAGCCTGTAGGCAGGCGTAAACTAGCACGCAACGGCAGCGGATCAGCGTATGATTTAAAGAGATAAGTGGTGCCCCCACACGGACTCGAACCGCGGACCTACTGATTACAAATCAGTTGCTCTACCAGCTGAGCTATAGGGGCACTGAGGGCTCATTTAGAGAAAGGAGCCGGGGGGTGCAAGAGGGGAAATGCGAGATTCTTTCGGATTTTACACGCGCGCCGGGACGGGCTATTCAACGCCGAGATTTTCAAGGGTAAGCAGAGTATCATGCAGCTCGTTTTGCACACAGGTGTCCATTTCACGGAAGACGAGCGGCTGCTGAAATGCCTGCTGCGCAATCAGAACGATTTCGCCAAGACGGGCGTCAAAGTGCCCGGGCCTAGCACCTATCGCAACCTGTTCCGCGACACGCTCAACGCGATGCATAAGGCGGAGCCGTCGGAGATGGCGCGGGACGTTTTGCTGGATGCGATCCTCGATGATGGGACAGCCAGCCGGGTGATCCTATCGGATGCGAATTTCTTCCGCTCGCCTGCCACGGCCCTGCAAGAAGGCGTGCTTTATCCCGCCGCCGCCGTGCGCATGCTGCGCATGGCGCAGCTTTTCCCCGAAGATGAGATTCGCATCTTTATGGCGATCCGCAATCCCGCCTCCCTCGTGCCGGTGCTTTATGAGAAAGCGGCGGATAAAACCTCGGCCGCGTTCTGGGGGGAGCGGGGGCCGGAGGATCTGCGCTGGTCCGAGACGATTGGCCAGCTGCGCGAGGCCGCGCCGGGGATTCCCATCACCCTGTGGTGCAATGAAGACGCGCCGCTGATCTGGGCGCAGATCATTCGGGAGATGGCGGGGCTGGCGCCCGAGACCAAGATCAAAGGCGGTTTCGATCTTTTGCAGACGATCATGTCGGAGGAGGGGATGAAACGCTTTCGCGGCTATCTCGACACCCACCCCGATATGTCCGAGGCGCAAAAGCGCCGCGTGATCACCGCGTTCCTCGACAAATACGCGCTGAAGGAAGAGATCGAAGAAGAGCTCGACATGCCCGGCTGGACCGAGGAATTGGTCGAGCGGATGACGGCGATCTATGACGCGGATGTCGAGGTCATCCGCGCCATGCCGGGCGTCACGCTGATCGCACCCTAAGTCCCGGCCAATTCGGTGATCACGTCATAGGCCATGGCCACATCTTCGGCCGTGGCGGTGAAGGCACCTGCCTGAAAGCGGATCACGAATGCTCCGTCGATCCGGGTCTGGGTCAGGTAAATGCGCCCATCGTCGTTGATCCGGTTCAGCAGGTCTTGGTTATGGGCATCGAGATCTTCGGCTCCGAGATGGCGGAAGGTGAAGAGCGAGAGCATCGGCTGGGTCACGATCTCGAACCCCTCCGTCGCGTCCAGCCGCGCGGCCAAATCCTGCGCCCATGTCACATGGTTGCGGATCATCTCGCGCAGCCCCTCCAGCCCATGGGCGCGGATCAGGAACCACAGTTTGAGCGCGCGGAAACGGCGGCCCAGCGGCACGGACCATTCGGAATAGTTCACCACGCCATCCGCGCCATGGGTCTTCAGATACTCCGGCTGAATCGCCAAGGTGCGCACCAGATCGTCGGGATTGCGCAGGAAGTGGGTCGTGCAGTCAAACTGCGCCCCCAGCCATTTATGCGGGTTCATCACCACCGAGTCGGCCCGTTCGACGCCGGCCCAGAGGCTGCGGAATTCAGGACAGATCATCGCCGACCCGGCCCAAGCGGCGTCGACATGGGTGTAGAGCCCTTCGGCCTCGGCCACATCCATTACGGCGGCAATGTCATCGCTGGCCCCCGCGCTGGTGCCCCCGGTGCAGGCTATGATGCCCGCAGGCAGATGCCCCGCCGCGCGGTCGGCGGCGATGGCGGCGCGCAGCGCCTCGGCATCCATCGCGCGGCTCGCCCCTTGGGTCGGAATGCGGACAAGGTTCTCTTCGCCCAACCCCGCGATCCAGATGGCCCGGTCGACCGAGGTATGCACCTCGTCCGAGCAATAGACCCGTAGGCGCGGCTGGCCCGACAGCCCCGCGCGGTTGCCCTGCCAATCAAGCGCGCGTTCGCGCATTGTCAGCACGGCGCAGAGCGTGGCGGAACTGGCGCTGTCTTGGATCACCCCGGTAAAGCCATCCGGCAAGCCGATCGCCTGACGCATCCAATCGCAAACGCGGGTCTCCAGCTCCGTCGCGGCCGGAGAGGTCTGCCACAGCATGCATTGCGCCGCGATGGCCGAGACGAAATATTCCGCCAGCACCGAGACCGGCGCGGCATTGGCGGGAAAATAGGCAAAGAAGCGGGGATGCTGCCAATGGGTCATGCCGGGCATGAGCGTCTGTTCGAAATCGTCGAAGATCGCCTGCATCGCCTCGGCCCCTTCGGGCGGGGCATCGGGCAGGACGGAAAGCACCGCGCCGGGGGCCACCTGCGCGCGCACCGGGCGGTTGCGCAGACCCGCGTGGTAATCGGCAGCCCAGTCGGCGGCGCGGCGGCCCCAAGCTCGGAAATCCTCCCAATTCATGCGCCGCTCCCTTGCTGTGGAATTCTGGTTGTCATCCGCATTTCCTGCCCCATGTTGTTGTATTGTCTCACTGTTGTTCCGCTGGGCTTGACCTCTTCAAGAATGTTGTCGCAGCGGCTATGGTGGTCGTCACGCCCTTTTGGGCGGTCTTTGACTTGGTAAGTAGCGATCAGGAAACCGTCAAGAATGGCCCCAATGCCCCCCCTGCGCCGCACTGCCCGCTCCCTTCCGATTGCGCTTTTGCGCGCGCGGGAAAGGGTGATGGGGCCGATCCGCGAGATCTTGAACGAAAGCGGCATCTCGGAACAGAAATTCCGCGTGCTGCGCGTGGTCGAGGAATCCGGCCCGATGGAGCAGACCGCACTGGCGCAGCAGGCCTGTCTGCTGCTGCCGAGCCTGACCCGCATGCTGCGCGCGATGGAGGAGGAGGGGCTGCTCAGCCGTGCCAGCGATCCCGATGACGGGCGCAAATCCATCGTCACCATCACCGATCAGGGCCGTCAGGTGATCCAAGACCACGCGGGTGATGCGGCGGCGCTGTTCTCTGACTTCGAGGCGCGTTTCGGCAAGCAGCGGATGGAAGACCTGCTCGATATGCTCGAAGATCTCGTCAATCTGGACATGCAGAAAAAGACCGACGGGCAAAAGAAAGACTGACGGGAAAGGTGTTGGCGGGCAGGGGGTTAGCCCCCTTGCGCCATCCGCCGTACCGCGCAGATCCCCGCCAGCGCCATGCGGCTGCCATCGGCCTCGGTCGCCAGTGCGCCCTGTTGCGACAGCGCCCGCAGATAAAGCGGTACAGCCCCGCCCGTGCCGATCACCGCCAGCGTTTGCCCCAGCCAATAGGCCCGCGCCGCCGCCAGTTCCGCCCCGATCAAAGTACCCGCCAGCCGCGCCTCTGCGGTGGGTGGCGGGATGTCTTGCAAGGCCAGTTCGGCCCGGATGGAAGCCAGCCGCCCCGCCATACGCTCAGGCCGCGACAGCCCATCGCTAAGCGCATCGTCAAAGGCCGTGTCGTCCAGCGCCGTGCCCTCGGCAGGGGTGCCATCGCCTAAGAGGGCCAGCAATTCCCCGGTCAGGAAGGTCTGAAAACTCACCACCTCGCCCGCGCTGATCTGCGCCCAGACCGACGTGGCTCCGGGCAGGCAGATCACCCCGTCCCAGTCTTTGTTGAGGCTCAGAAACCCCGCGATGCGCGTTTCGGCCCCTTGCAGCAGACCGCTGGGGGTCTGCTGGCGCAGGGGTGGGATGACCTGAAGGTCGAAGTTTTCGGTGGCGACAGCCGTTGTGCGTTCAGCCGTGGCGGAGCAGGGCACCATGCGCGGCGCGGCATAGGTCCTGCCTGCGGGCATGCCAGCGACGAAAACCAGCAGGCGAGGCAGCTGCCACGGCGCGGTCAGCTTAGCGAGCGCGGCGTCGAAGGCCGCGAGGCCGTCGGGTTCGGCAGTCTCGCTCTCGCTCGTGGCGCTCTCAAGCGCTGATCCGCCCTGCATGGCCCAGACCTGCAAACGCGCCTTGTGAACCTCTACCGCCAGCCAATCTGCATTGCTCAAACCCGTCATCGCGCTGCCCTCGTCGTGGAATGTCTCAACGGCATAGGCCCTATGGCCTGCGGGTTCAACGCGTCCGCTGCGCGCAGACAGACGAACCGCCGATTTGTTTCAAGCCTAAAATATTTATTCTTGAACGAAAAAGCGACTCGCCCTAGGCTCCCTTCCAAAGCGAACCAGAGGGGAATTTCGATGCGTGCAATCTGTCTTGGCGGCGGTCCTGCGGGGCTTTACTTCGCGATCTCTCTCAAGCTGCGCCAGCCCGAGGCCGATGTCACCGTGCTGGAGCGCAACCGGCCCGACGACACCTTCGGCTGGGGCGTCGTGCTCTCGGACGAGACGCTCGACAATCTGGAGGTCAACGACCCCGTCTCGGCCAAGGAAATCCGCAGCCACTTCGCCTATTGGGACGACATCGCGCTGCACCACAAGGGCAACACGATCCTCAGCTCCGGCCACGGTTTCTGCGGCATCGGGCGCAAGCGGCTGCTGCTCATTTTGCAGGAGCGGGCCCGCGAATTGGGTGTGAACCTGCAGTTCGAGACCGAGGTGAAGGCCGCATCGGAATACATGGACGACTACGATCTGGTTGTCGCCTCGGACGGTCTGAACTCCAAGACCCGAATGGAGTTCGAGGACACCTTCAAGCCCGACATCGACGTGCGCCGCTGCCCCTTCGTTTGGCTCGGCACGCATCAGAAATTCGACAACGCCTTCACCTTCATGTTTGAGAAGACCGACAAGGGCTGGATCTGGGTCCACGCCTACCAGTTCGACAAGGACACGGCGACTTTCATCGTCGAATGCAGCCAAGAGACCTTCGACGCCTACGGTTTCGGCGAGAAGTCGCAGGAAGAGACCATCGCGATCTGCGAGGAGATCTTCAAAGACCATCTTGACGGCCACAAGCTGATGACCAACGCCAGCCACATCCGCGGCTCGGCTTGGATCAAGTTCCCCCGCGTGCTTTGCGAAAAGTGGAGCCACGAGAACGTCGTGCTGCTGGGCGATGCCTCGGCCACGGCGCATTTCTCGATCGGCTCGGGCACGAAACTGGCGCTGGAATCGGCGATCTCGCTCGCGAAACACGTCACCGACGACGCCGATCTGCCCACCGCTTTCGAGAAATACGAGGAGGCCCGCCGCCTTGAGGTGCTGCGCCTGCAATCGGCGGCGCGCAACTCGGTCGAATGGTTCGAGGACGTGGAGCGTTACCTCGACCTCGATCCGGTGCAGTTGAACTACTCCATGCTGACCCGCAGCCAGCGGATCAGCCACGAGAACCTGCGCGAGCGGGATCCCAAGTGGCTGGAGGGAGCCGAAAAATGGTTCCTCGAACAGGCGGGCGCCGACACCAACGGCCCGATCCGCGCGCCCATGTTCGCGCCGTTTCAACTGCGCAACATGAAGCTCAACAACCGTATCGTCGTCTCGCCCATGGCGCAGTACAAGGCCGTGGACGGCTGCCCGACGGACTGGCATTTCGTGCATTACGCCGAACGGGCCAAGGGCGGGGCAGGGCTGGTCTATACCGAGATGACCTGCGTCTCCCCCGAGGGTCGGATCACGCCGGGATGCCCCGGCCTCTACGCGCCCGAGCACGAGGCGGCGTGGAAGCGGCTCACGGATTTCGTCCATGCCGAGACCGACGCCAAGATCTGCTGCCAGATCGGCCACTCAGGTCGCAAGGGCTCGACCCAGCTGGGCTGGGAGGAGATGGACGCGCCGCTGAAAGCGGGCAATTGGGAGATCATCTCGGCCTCGCCGATCCCGTGGTCGGAAAACAACGCCGTGCCGAAGGAAGCGACACGCGCGGATATGGACCAGATCCGCGACGAATTTGTTGAGGCTGCCCGCATGGCGGAGCGCGCCAATTTCGACATGATCGAACTGCACGCGGCCCACGGCTACCTGATCTCGTCGTTCATCTCGCCCCTGTCGAACCAGCGCGAAGATGAATACGGCGGCAGCCTTGAGAACCGCATGCGCTACCCGCTCGAAGTCTTCCGCGCCATGCGCGACGCATGGCCCGAGGAAAAGCCGATGGCGGTGCGCATCTCGGCCAATGACTGGGTTGAGGAAGACGGCGTCACGCCCGAAGAAGCGGTCGAGATCGCGCGCATGTTCAGTGAGGCCGGGGCCGACATCATCGACGTCTCGGCGGGCCAGACCTCGAAACAGGCCAAGCCGGTCTATGGCCGCATGTTCCAGACCCCCTTCAGCGACCGCATCCGCAACGACGGCGGGATCAAGACCATGGCCGTGGGCAATATCTACGAGGCCGACCACGTCAATTCGATCCTGATGGCGGGCCGCGCCGATCTCGTCTGCCTCGCCCGGCCGCACTTGGCCGATCCCTATTGGACCCTGCACGCCGCCGCCGCCATCGGCGACCGCCATGCCGACTGGCCGCTGCCCTACGGCCCCGGCCGCGATCAGGCATGGCGTCTGGCGGACCGCGCGGCGGAGATGGAGAAGGTATGAATCATATCGTCATCACCGGCGGCGGCACCGGCGTGGGCGCGGAGATTGCCCATGCGGTCGCCAAGAGCGGGGCGAAGGTCACCATCATGGGCCGCCGCGAAGCACCCTTGCGCGAACAGGGGCTGCCGTTTCAAAGCTGCGACGTGACCGATACAGATGCCGTGCAAGCGGCCTTCGCCGCCGCGCGTAAAGAGAACGGCCCCATCACCGGCGTCATCGCCAACGCCGGTGCAGCCCATTCCGCGCCTTTCCACAAGATCACCGCGCAAGACATGAGCGACATGATGGCGGTCAATGTCACCGGCGTCTTCAATGTCTGGCAGGCGGCACTAGCAGAGATGAAGGAGGCCGGGCAGGGGCGGCTGATCGCCGTGGCCTCCACCGCGGGCCTCAAGGGTTACCCATATGTCGCGGGCTATGTCGCGGCCAAACACGGTGTCGTCGGCCTCACCCGGGCGCTGGCACTGGAACTGGCGCGCACGGGCATTACCGTGAACGCGATCTGCCCCGGCTTTATCGACACGCCGCTGCTGGAGCGGTCGGTCGAGAACATCACCTCCACCACGGGCAAGAACGCCGAGGAGGCCCGCGCCCTGCTGAAACGCGCCAGCCCGCAGAACCGCTTCGTCGAAACTTCTGAGGTCGCCGGCGCCGTGCTCTATCTGCTCTCAGACGCCGCGGCTTCGGTCAACGGCCATGCGCTGTCGCTGTCGGGGGGCGAGGTATGAGCAACGCGGCCAAGGATCGCGTGCGCCTCTGGCTGCGGCTGCTGAAAGTGGTACGCGGGTTGGAACAGGAACTCCGCGACACACTTCGGCGCGAACATAACACCACGCTGCCACGTTTCGACGTGATGTCGGCCCTCTCGCGCCATCCGGAGGGGCTGAAGATGAGCCAGCTTTCCGGCGTGCTGCGGGTGTCCAACGGCAATGTCACTGGCATCGCCGACCGCCTCAGCGAAGAGGGGCTGGTGGAGCGCATCCCCGTGCCGGGCGACCGGCGCGCGATGATGCTGCGGCTGACGCCTGAGGGGGCGGCGCAATTCGCCCGCCAAGCGCAGGCGCATGAAGACTGGATCAACGAAAAACTGCGCGGAATCTCCTCCGAGGAAGCCCGCGCCATGGCGGCCCGCCTACAAGCCTTCGCCGCCCAAACGGAAGAAGAGGAAAAAGCCAATGCGTAGTGATGTGACGCATTTTCAATGCGAGATCAAAGACCGGATCGCCACCGTGCGGCTCGACCGGCCCGACCGCAAGAACCCGCTGACCTTCGACAGCTACGCCGAGCTGCGCGACTGGTTCCGCGATCTGGTCTATGCCGATGACGTCGACGTGGTGATCTTCGGCTCCAACGGGGGTAACTTTAGCTCCGGCGGGGATGTACACGATATCATTGGCCCTTTGACTAAGATGAATATGAAGGAGCTGCTGCAATTCACCCGCATGACCGGCGATCTGGTCAAGGCCATCGTGAACTGCGGCAAGCCGGTGATCGCCGCCGTCGACGGTGTCTGTGTCGGCGCGGGCGCGATCATCGCTATGGCCTCAGACCTGCGGCTGGCGACGGCGGAGGCCAAGACGGCCTTCCTCTTCACCCGCGTGGGCCTCGCGGGTTGCGACATGGGCGCCTGCGCGATCCTGCCGCGCATCATCGGCCAGACGCGGGCCGCGGAACTGCTCTACACAGGCCGCTCGATGTCGGCAGAAGAGGGCGAACGCTGGGGCTTCTACAACCGTCTGGTGACGGGCGAGACGCTGGAAGAGGAGGCCATGGCAATGGCCAAGAAAATCCAGGGCGGCCCCAATTTCGCGCATATGATGACCAAGACGATGCTGGCCCAAGAATGGGCCATGTCGATCGAACAGGCGATTGAGGCCGAGGCGCAGGCGCAGGCGATCTGCATGCAAACGGGTGATTTCGAGCGCGCCTACAACGCCTTCGTCGCCAAGGAGCGCCCGGTCTTCGAAGGGGATTGAGCCGAATACGAAAGCCAAAAGATAACACGCGGGGAGGCGTAACCATGGCTGACACAAGTTTTCTCGACTGGCCCTTTTTCGAGCCGCGCCACAAGGAACTGGCGCTGAAGCTCGACGACTGGGCCAAGCGCGAACTGAAAAACGTGGATCACGGCGACACAGACGGGGCTTGCCGCGATCTGGTGACGATGATGGGGCAGGACGGCTGGCTGCGCCACAGCGGTGCGGAAGGCGGCGAGGTACTCGACGTTCGCACCCTCTGCCTGATCCGCGAAACACTGGCCCGCCACGACGGGCTGGCGGATTTCTCCTTTGCGATGCAGGGACTTGGCACCGGGGCAATCTCGCTCTTCGGGACCGATGAGCAGAAGGCCGAATGGCTGCCTAAGACCCGCTCGGGACAGGCGATTTCGGCCTTCGCGCTGACCGAACCGCAATCGGGCTCGGACGTGGCCAATTCCACCATGACGGCCAAGGCGGAGGGCAATGGCTACGTCCTTGACGGGCGCAAGACGTGGATCTCCAACGGCGGCATCGCGGATGTCTACACCGTTTTTGCCCGCACCGGGGAGGCGCCGGGCGCCAAGGGGCTTTCGGCCTTCATCGTGCCCGCCGACACGCCGGGGCTGAAGGTCGAGGAACGGCTCGAGGTCATGGCCCCGCACCCGCTGGCGACGCTGCATTTCGACGGCGTGAAACTGCCCGGCTCGGCGCTTCTGGGCGAGGCGGGACGCGGCTTCGCCATCGCCATGTCGGTACTCGACGTCTTCCGTTCCACCGTGGCCGCCGCCGCCCTTGGCTTTGCCCGCCGCGCGTTGGATGAGGCGCTCACCCGCGTGACCAGCCGTCAGGTGCAGGGCGCGCCCTTGAGTGAGTTGCAGATGGTGCAGGGCCATATCGCGGACATGGCGCTCGACGTCGATGCCGCGGCGCTGCTGGTCTACCGCGCTGCATGGACCAAGGACAGCGGCGCACCGCGCGTCACCCGCGAGGCCGCGATGGCGAAGCTCTTTGCCACCGATCAGGCGCAAGAGGTCATCGACAAGGCCGTTCAATTGCACGGCGGCGATGGTGTGCGTAATGGCGAGGCAGTCGAGCGACTTTACCGTGAAATCAGGGCCTTGCGCATTTACGAGGGCGCGTCGGACGTGCAACGTGTTGTCATCGCGCGACAGACTTTGGGAGCCATGTCATGAAGCTGCATCCGACCGGACATGAAGATACATTCGCCCGCGACAACCTGCCGCCTTTCGACCAGTGGCCGGACCTGTTGCTGGAGCGTTTCGACTATCCCGAACTCCTGAACGTCGGCGTAGAACTCACTGATAAAATGGTGGAAAGAGGGTTCGGCGACCATACCGCGCTGATCGGCAACGGGCGGCGGCGGACCTATAAGGAGTTGTCGGACTGGACCAACCGTCTGGCCGCGGCGCTGGTTGAGGACTTGGGCGTGAAGCCGGGCAACCGGGTTCTGATCCGTTCGGCCAACAACCCCGCCATGGTGGCCTGCTGGCTGGCGGCGACCAAGGCAGGTGCGGTGGTCGTGAACACCATGCCGATGCTGCGCGCGGGCGAGCTTTCGGCCATCGTCGACAAGGCCGAAATCACCCATGCGCTTTGCGACACGCGGCTGATGGATGAGATGACGGCCTGTGCCGAGACCTCGAAGTTCCTCAAGACCGTCGCGGGCTTCGACGGTACCAGCAACCACGATGCCGAGCTGGACCGTCTGGCGCTGGAAAAGCCGGTTCATTTTGAGGCGGTGGACACCGCGCAGGATGATGTGGCGCTGCTCGGGTTTACATCAGGAACCACCGGTAACCCCAAGGCCACAATGCATTTTCATCGCGATCTTCTGATCATCGCGGACGGCTATGCGCGCGAGGTGCTCAGCGTCACCCCCGAGGACGTCTTTGTGGGCTCGCCACCCTTGGCCTTCACCTTTGGACTTGGCGGCCTTGCCGTCTTCCCGCTGCGCTTCGGTGCCGCGGCGACGCTTTTGGAAACCGCCAGCCCGCCCAACATGATCGAGATCATCGAGAAGTACAAAGCCACCGTCTGTTTCACCGCGCCGACCGCCTACCGCGCCATGCTGCAGGCGATGGAGGAGGGCGCGGACCTCAGCAGCCTGCGCGCCGCCGTATCCGCCGGAGAAACGCTGCCCGCGCCAGTCTACCACGAATGGCAGGAAAAAACCGGCAAGCCCATGCTCGACGGGATCGGGGCGACGGAGATGCTGCATATCTTCATCTCCAACCGCTTCGACGATCACCGCGCGGCCTGTACCGGCAAGCCGGTGACGGGCTACGAGGCGAAGGTGATCGACGCGGAGGGCAAGGAGGTGCCGCGCGGAGAGGTGGGGCGTCTTGCGGTGCGCGGGCCGATCGGTTGCCGCTATCTGGGCGACAAGCGGCAGGCCGATTACGTCAAGGACGGCTGGAACATCACCGGCGACAGCTTCATCATGGACGAAGACGGCTACCTGCATTTCGCCGCCCGCAACGACGACATGATCATCAGTTCGGGCTACAATATCGCTGGGCCGGAGGTCGAAGCCGCACTTCTGAGTCACCCTTGGGTCAGCGAATGCGGCGTGGTCGCCGCCCCCGACGAAGCCCGCGGCTCCATCGTGCAGGCGCATGTGGTTCTGGTCGAGGGTGCGCCAGAAGATGCTAACACCATCAAGACCTTGCAGGACCATGTTAAAGCGACGATCGCGCCTTACAAATACCCACGCGACATCCGTTTCATCAAGGAACTGCCCAAGACCGCGACCGGCAAGATTCAGCGCTTCGCGTTGAGAGAGGACAAATGAGCACTTTCGACGAAGCCTCCCGTGGCGCCAAGATGGATTTCGCCAAGGACAAGTCCTATGGCGACTACCTCGGGCTGGACCAGATCCTGACCACCGAGAACCCGCTCGACATGGCGCATGACGGGCTGCTGTTCATCATCCAGCACCAGACGTCCGAGCTTTGGATGAAGCTTGCCATCCACGAGCTGACGGCCTGTCGGCAGGCCCTGCAGGTTGGTGATTTGCGCCCCAGTTTCAAGATGTTGACCCGCGTGGCACGGATCTTTGAACAGCTTAACTCCGCCTGGGATGTGCTGCGCACCATGACGCCCAGCGAATACACGCAGTTCCGCCCCTACCTTGGCGCGTCCTCGGGCTTCCAGTCCTATCAGTATCGCTTGATCGAATATCTTCTGGGCAACCGCATCGCCGCGCTGACCAAGCTGCACGAACATACGCCCGAGCCGCACGCGGCGCTTGTGGCGGAGATGCAGCAGCCGAGCCTTTATCAGGTGGCGGTGGATCTGCTTTGTGACCGGATGGGGGTGCCCTCGCTCGCCGGCCAGCCCGAACCGCGCGCGTGGGAGGCCAAGCAAGAGGTGCAAGTTCTCTGGCAAAAGGTTTATGAAGGCCCGGCAACCCATTGGGAACTCTACGAATTGGCCGAGAAATTCGTCGATCTCGAGGATTACTTCCGCCGCTGGCGGTTCAACCACGTCACCACCGTGGAACGCATCATTGGATTCAAGCGCGGCACGGGCGGCACCACGGGTGTGACGTATCTGCGCAAAATGCTCGAGGTGGAGCTCTTCCCCGAGCTTTGGCACGTGAGAGGAGCACTGTAAGTGTCTGTTTTGAAAAAAGATCAGTTTGTCCTGCCCGAGGGCGTCATCTACCTCGACGGCAACTCCCTGGGGCCGCTGCCGAAGGCCGCCGCGGCGCGGGTCCAGGAAATGATCACGGACGAATGGGGCGAGATGCTGATCCGCGGCTGGAACAAGGCCGCTTGGATGGAACAGCCCGCCCGCGTCGGCAATATGGTGGCCGGGATCGTCGGCGCGCCCGAGGGTTCGGTTGTCATGGGCGACACGCTCTCGATCAAGGTGTTTCAGGCGCTGGCCTCGGCGCTGAAGCTGCGGCCCGGGCGCAAGGTGATCCTGTCGGACAACGGCAACTTCCCGTCGGACCTCTACATGGCCGAGGGGCTGGTGGGGCTGTTGGAGCAGGGCTATGAGCTGCGCACCGTGGCGCCCGAGGAGGTGACGGAGGCCATTGGCGAGGATATCGCCGCCGTGATGCTCACGGAGGTCGATTACCGCACCGGGCGCAAACACGACATGAAGGCGATCACCGAACTGGCCCATGCCAATGGCGCGGTGATGATCTGGGATCTGGCGCATTCCGCGGGGGCGCTGCCGGTGGATTTGGCGAGTAGCAATTGCGAATTCGCCGTGGGCTGCACCTACAAGTACCTCAATGGCGGGCCGGGCGCACCGGGCTTCATCTACGTCCGCCCCGATCTGGCAGACGCGGTGCAGCCGGCGCTCGCGGGCTGGCTGGGCCACCGCCAGCCCTTTGCCTTTGAACAGAATTACCAGCCCGGGCAGGGGATCGAGCGGATGCGCGTCGGCACGCCGCCGGTCATTCAGCTCACGGCGCTGGAAGTGGCAATGGAGCTTTGGGCCGATGTCGACATGCAGGCACTGCGCGAGGCCTCGGTGGCGTTGCAGGAGCAGTTCATCGAAGAGATCGAGCGCGACGTGCCGCAGCTGACGCTGGCGAGCCCGCGCAACAGCGCCGAACGGGGCAGTCAGGTCTCCTTCCGGTTCGAGGAAGGCTATGCCGCGATGCAGGCGGTGATCGACCGCGGCGTGATTGGCGACTTCCGCGCGCCCGACATCATGCGCTTCGGCTTCACGCCGCTTTATCTGGACGCCGAGGATGTCTCCAAGGCCGTCGCGATCATCCGCGACGTGATGGAGAACCGCCTCTGGGACAACGAAAAATACAAGACCCGCGCGCGGGTGACCTGACAGTATCAGGCGCAGGCGTTAAGCTGGCAAAACGATCCAACAAAACGGGCCCGGCAAAGAGGCCCAAACCAACCAAGGGAGACTGAAATGAAGATGAAATCACTGGTGATGGCGGCCTCGGTCGCGGCATTGGCGGCAGGCGGCGCATGGGCCGAAGAGGGCAAGGTGAAGGTCGGCATGATCACCACGCTCTCGGGCGGCGGCGCGGGCCTTGGCATCGACGTGCGCGACGGGTTCCTGCTGGCCACCAAGATGGCCGGGAACGAGAACCTTGAGGTCGTGGTCGAGGACGACCAGCGCAAGCCCGAAATCGCGGTGCAACTGGCCGACAAGATGGTCCAATCCGAGAAGGTCGACGTCATGACTGGCATCATCTGGTCCAACCTCGCCATGGCTGTGGTGCCGGCGGCGACGGCGCAGGGCAAGTTCTACCTCTCGCCCAACGCCGGTCCCTCGGCGCTGGCAGGCAAGGGCTGCAACCCGCTTTACTTCAACGTGGCATGGCAGAACGACAACCTGCATGAGGCCGCGGGCGCCTATGCAAATGACGCGGGCTACGCGAACACTTTCATGCTGGCGCCGAACTACCCGGCGGGCAAGGACGCGCTGACCGGTTACAAACGCACCTATGAGGGCGAGGCGGCGGGCGAGGTCTATACCGATTTGGGCCAGACCGACTACGCCGCCGAGATCGCACAAATCCGCGCCTCGGGCGCCGACAGCGTGTTCTTCTTCCTGCCCGGCGGCATGGGGATTTCCTTCCTCAAGCAATACGCCAACTCGGGCGTGGAACTCCCCGTGGTGGGTCCGGCCTTCAGCTTTGATCAGGGCATCCTACAGGCCGTGGGCGAAGCCGCTGTTGGGATCAAGAACACCAGCCAGTGGAACAAGGATCTCGACAACGCGGCCAACAAGACCTTTGTCGAAGCCTTCCAGGAGGAATACGACCGTCTCCCCTCGCTCTACGCAAGCCAAGGCTATGACACCGCGAACCTGCTGCTGAGCGCGATGGAAAAGGCCGAGGTGTCGGATGCCGAGGCCTTTGGCGCGGCGCTGAAAGAGGCTGATTTCGATAGCGTACGGGGCAAATTCTCGTTTGGTAACAACAACCACCCGATCCAAGACTACTACGTGCGCGAAGTGGTCAAGGAGGGCGATGTCTATACCAACAAGCTCATCGGCCCCTCGCTGACGGATCACGCTGACGCCTACGCGGCCGACTGCAAGATGTAATCCCGCGCGGCCCCGGCGCTGACTTCGGTCGCCCGGGGCCGACAAACTAACGCTTTCACGCCGGGCTTCGTCCGGCGCGCCGGGAGGCTTTGCCAAATGTCATTCATCCTGCTCGTCGAACAGGTGCTGAACGGGGTCCAATCCGGGGTCATGTTGTTTCTCATGGCCGCCGGGCTTACGCTCATCTTCGGGGTTATGGGGCTGATTAACCTCGCCCATGGGTCGCTCTACATGGTCGGCGCCTTTGCCGCCGCGGCGGTGGCGGCGGCCACCGGGTCCTTCCTTCTTGCGCTGGTGGCCGCACTTGCCGCTGCCGCATTGGCGGGCTGCCTGATCGAGATGACGGTGATCCGCCGCCTTTATGACCGCGACCACCTCGATCAGGTTCTGGCGACCTTCGCGATGATCCTGATTTTCTCCGAGGGCACGCGCTTCTTCTTTGGCTCCTTCCCGCTGTTTCTCGACATTCCCGCCGCGTTGGCGGGGCCGGTGACGCTGCCGGGCGGCATCCAGTATCCGCTTTACCGCCTCGTCATCATCGGCGTGGGCCTTGCCATCGCCGCCGGGCTCTTTTTGCTGATCGCCCGCACGCGCATCGGCATCCAGATCCGCGCGGGCGAGGCCGACCGCGAGATGATCGCGGCGCTCGGCGTCGATATCGCCAAGCTCTACACGCTGGTCTTCGCGCTCGGGGCCGCCCTTGCGGGGCTCGCCGGAGCGTTGGTGGGCGCGATCCAGTCGGTGCAGGTGGGCATGGGTGAGCCGGTGCTGATCCTTGCCTTCGTGGTGATCGTCATTGGTGGCATCGGCTCGATCAAGGGCGCGCTGATCGGGGCGCTGCTGGTGGGGCTGACGGATACGCTGGGCTCGGTCCTGCTGCCGCTCATCTTTGCCAATTTCATGGAGGCCTCGGCGGCCACCTCGGTCGGCTCCTCGCTCGCTTCCATGTCGATCTACATTCTCATGGCGGGGGTTCTTCTGTTCAAACCCACCGGCCTGTTTGGGGAGGCCTGAGCCATGATGCGCGAAACACTTGTAAACGTCTTTCTCTTCCTGCTCCTGCCGGTCACGGCGCTGGCGGCCTTCGCGCTGGACGAGCCTTTCATCATCACGCTGGCCACCAAGGCCGCGATCCTCGCCCTTGCCGGCGTGGGGCTGAACATCGCGCTTGGTCTGGGCGGGCTGGTGAGCTTCGGTCACGCGGCATTCTTCGGTCTTGGCGGCTATGCCATGGGCATCCTTGCCGCCCATGCCCAAAGCTACACGCCGATCATGGAGAGCCCTTTCCTGATCGAGGGCACGAAGTCGATGCCCATCATCTGGCTGGTGGCGATCGTGGTCTCCGCGCTGGCGGCACTGCTGATCGGGGCGCTGTCTTTGCGTACCTCGGGCGTCTATTTCATCATGGTCACGCTCGCCTTCGGGCAGATGCTTTTCTACTTCTCGATCTCCTGGCCGGCCTATGGCGGCGAGGACGGGCTGTCGATCTATGTGCGCAACGGCTTTCCGGGGCTGAACACGCTTGATCCGCTGACCTTCTTTGCCATCGCCTTTGCCGTGCTGGCGCTAGTGCTGCTCATGGCGGGCCGTCTGGCGCGCGCGCCCTTTGGCTTGGCACTCTCGGCAGCCCGCCAGAATGCCGAGCGGGTCGAGGCCGTGGGTCTCGCACCCTTCCGCCTGCGGCTGGTGGCCTTTGTCATCTCGGGGGCTGTCACCGGACTGGCGGGCGCACTCTTCGCCGATCTCAACCGTTTCGTCAGCCCGACGATGTTCTCGTGGCACACCTCTGGCGAGATCATGGTCTTCGTGATCCTCGGCGGGGTGGGGCGGCTCTTCGGCCCGGTGGCCGGGGCGGCGCTGTTCATCTTGCTGGAGCATGTCTTGGGCGGGTTGTCGGAGTTCTGGCACATCTACCTTGGCTTCCTGCTGCTGATGGTGGTGCTCTTTGCCCGGGGCGGCATGATCGGCCTCATCGCCGGACGGGAGGTGGCCCATGACTGAACAGATGACTGATGTGCTTTTGGACGTGCGCAACCTGCACAAGAGCTTTGGCGCCTTGAAGGCCACGGATGATGTCTCCATCACCCTGCGCCCGGGCGAGATCCACGCCCTCATCGGCCCCAATGGGGCGGGCAAGTCGACGCTGATCAAGCAGATCGCGGGCGGGCTGCGCTCGGACAGTGGCTCGGTGCATTTCGCGGGGCAGGACGTGACGCCGCTCAGCACCGTGCAGCGGGCGCGGGCCGGGCTAGGACGGACCTTTCAGATCTCCTCGTTGGCGATGGAATACACGGTGCTGCAAAACGCGGTGCTGGGCGCGCTTGGTCAATCGGGCCGGGTGATGCGTTTCTTCGTGCCGGTGATGCGGCAGGCGGCGTTGAGGGCCGAGGCGATGCGCGCACTGGAACTGGTGGGGTTGGCCGATTACGCGGCCAAGCGCACCTCGGACCTGTCGCACGGCCAACGGCGCCAGCTTGAGGTCGCCGTGGCGCTGACGCTGCGGCCCAAGGTCTTCCTGATGGACGAACCGATGGCCGGGCTTGGCGCAAGTGGGTCGCGCGAGATGACCGGCTTTCTCGATGGCCTTAGGGCCGAGGCGCCGATCCTGCTGGTAGAGCATGACATGGACGCGGTCTTTGCACTCGCCGACCGTATCTCGGTGCTGGTCTACGGGCGCATCATCGCCAGCGGCACGGCGGCCGAGATCAAGGCCGATCCACAGGTCCGCGTGGCCTATTTGGGTGAGGAGGACGCGGCATGAGCCTGCTGGAACTGAAGGACATCACCGCCTCCTACGGGCCGACGCAGGCGCTTTTCGGCGTCGATCTGGCGCTGGAGGCGGGCGAGGTCTGTGCGCTGATGGGGCGCAATGGGATGGGCAAATCCTCCACCATCAAGGTGATCTGCCGGATGCTGAAACACGATAGCGGCAGCCTGCGTCTGAACGGGCGCGACATCGCGGGGCTGCCGTCGTTTCGCGCTGCACAGGCCGGCGTGGGGCTGGTGCCCGAGGGGCGGCGCTGTTTCGCGACGCTGACGGTGCATGAAAACCTCATCGCCGCCGCGCGCCCCGGCCCGTGGGACGAGGCGCGGGTGGTCAAGCTCTTCCCCCGCTTGGGCGAACGGCGGGATCAGGCGGCAGGCTCACTCTCGGGTGGGGAGCAGCAGATGCTGGCGATTGGCCGCGCGCTGATGACCAACCCGCAACTCCTGCTGTTGGATGAGGCGACCGAGGGGCTGGCCCCGGTGGTGCGCCAAGAGATCTGGGCCGCCGTGGCCGAGTTGAAGCGCGACAGCGGTCTGGCGCTTCTGGTGGTGGACAAATCCCTCGCCGAGCTGCGGCGCGTGGCCGATCACGCCGTCATCCTCGAACGGGGCCGCTCGGTCTGGTCCGGTCCGATGCCCGCGCTCGATACTCAAATCGCCGACCAATTCCTCGGCGTGTGACTGTTAACAAAAAGGAACACGACATGTCGCATCAAATCATTCAGCCCGAAGGCTGGGCCCCCGCGAAAGGCTATGCAAACGGCGTGCTGAGCGCGGATGGTCATCTGTTCGTCGGCGGTCAGATCGGCTGGACCGCCGAGCAGAAGTTCGAATGCCACGATTTCATCGGCCAGATGAAACAGGCGCTGCAAAACATCCGCGAGGTGGTCGAAGCCGCAGGCGGCACGCCCGAGGATATCACCCGGCTGACGTGGTATGTGACAGATAAGAAAGAATATCTCGCTGCGCAAAAGGACGTGGGCCGCGCCTATCGTGAGGTGATGGGCAAGCATTTCCCGGCCATGGCGATGGTGGTCGTCGCCGGTCTGGTCGAGGATGAGGCCAAGCTTGAGATCGAAGCCGAGGCGGTGATCACGCGCTGAGCCAAGCCGCCGTCGGGGTCATCCCCGGCGGCGCAACGCCGGAAGGGCCGCCGAAAAGGCCGAGGAAAGCGCGAAGAGACCTGCCGCGATGCTGACGATGCTGGGCCCTGTCGGCGTGTCGAACTCAAGCGAGGCCATCAGCCCCCCGAGCGCCGCAACCGCGCCCAGTCCCATGGCCCAAAAGGCCATGGTTTCCGGCGTGCGGGCAAAGGGGCGGGCGGTGGCGGCGGGGATGATCAGCATCGCCGCGATCAGCAACGCGCCGACCACTTTGATCGCCACCGCGACCATGATCGCCAGCGCCAGCGTCAGGATCAACTGCTCGCGCCGTGGATTGCCGCCTGCGGCCTGTGCCAGATCGGGGTTCAGCGTCGCCGCCAACAGCGCCGACCAGCGCCACGCCAGCAACAGCGCCACCGCGACGGCTCCGCCCCAGATCACGCCAAGGTCAAAGCGCGTGACGGCAAGGATCTCACCAAAAAGGTAAGACGACAGATCGACCCGCTGCCCCGGCAGCAGGGACACGGCCACCAAACCAAGCGCCAGCGCGGAATGGGCCATCACGCCCAAAAGCGCGTCGGCGCTGACATTGCGGCCCGAAAGCGTACTGATCACCAGCGCCATGACAAGGGCCACCAGAAGCACGCCTGCGGTGATCGGCAGGTCGGTCGCCAGCGCCAGCGCCACGCCCAGTAGGGCCGCATGGCTGGTGGCATCGCCGAAATAGGCCATGCGCCGCCAGATCACGAAACAGCCCAAAGGGGCGGCGGCCAGCGCTACGCCAAGGCCCGCGAGGGCGGCGCGCAGAATGAAATCGTCAAGCATTCTCAATCTCTTGGTGGTGGCCGTCACAGGCGGCGCCGTGATGGTGGTGGTGATGGTCGTGATCGTGACGGTAAAGCGCCAGCGCGCCTTGGGTGCCGCTGCCAAAGAGGGCGCGGTATTCGGGCGCTTCGGAGACGGTCTCGGGCGTGCCTTCGCAGCAGACATGGCCGTTGAGGCAGAGCACACGGTCGCTCGCCGCCATGACGACGTGCAGATCATGGCTGACCATCAGCACGGCGCAACCGAGGTCTTGGCGCACGGCTTCGATCTGGCGGTAAAAGGCGGCGGAGCCGGGCTGGTCCAGCCCCTGCGTCGCCTCGTCGAGGATCAGCAGATCGGGCTTTTCCAGCAGCGCACGGGCCAGCAATACGCGCTGGAACTGCCCGCCCGAGAGGTCGACCATTTGCCGCTCGGCCAGTTCCGGCACGCCGGCGGTGGCCAGCGCGTCGCGGATCGCCTCGGGCTTTTGGCGACGCGGCAGGTTGATGAAACGGCGCACGGTGAGCGGCAGGGTCGCGTCGATCTGCAATTTTTGCGGCACATAGCCGATGCGCAGTCCGGGCTTGCGGGTGATCTTGCCCGCCGCCGGTTTCAGCGCGCCGATCAGCGCGCGCAGCAGGCTGGATTTGCCCGACCCGTTGGGGCCGACGATGGTGACGATCTCACCAGCGTCGATATTGAAGTTCACGTCGCGCAGGGCGATCTGACCGTCGTGGCGCAGGGTCAGGCCGCGCGTATTGATCAGGCTCATGCACCGGGCTCCTGACAAGCGGGGCAGAGGCCCTCGGCCTCAATCACGCTGCGCTCGATGCGGAACCCGGCGGCGCGGGCGGCATCGCCAAGGCGGCTTTTGTTCGGGGTGGTGTCGGCCTCCGCCACCGAGCGGCAGCTGCGACAGATCAGAAAGGCGGGCGCGTGATCCTCGCCCGGGTGCACGCAGCCGACATAGGCATTAAGCGCTTCGATCTTATGGGCAAGCCCGGCTTTCACCAGAAAATCCAAGGCGCGATAGGCCACGGGGGGCTGCGCGCCCAGCCCCTCGGCCGACAGGCGGGCGAGCAGGTCATAGGCGCCCAAGGCGCGGTGTTCCGACAGCAGGATCTCAAGCGCGCGGCGGCGCACCGGGGTCAGCCGCAGGCCGCGTTCGGCGCATTGCGCTTCGGCCACCTGCATGGTGCTCCGCACGCAGGCGGCGTGGTCATGATCACTGAATCCTATGGGGCGCATGGGGAACCTCAATTCGTTTCGGTATTGATATGTTATAACAGCGGTGTTAGCAAGGTGATACTATAACATTTTGAAGGTCTGCCATGTATCGTTTCACGCTCCCCGCCGCCGTTCTCGCCGCTGCCGCGTCGCCGCTTTGGGCGGATGTCCCCGCCGTTGCGACAGATATCGCCCCGGTGCATGGGCTGGTGTCGCAGGTGATGGAAGGGGTCGGCACGCCCGACCTCATCGTGCCGCCGCGCAGCTCGCCCCATGGCTATGCCATGCGCCCCTCCGAGGCGCGCGCGCTGAGCGGGGCCGATTTGGTCGTTTGGGTCGGCCCGTCGCTGACCCCATGGCTGGCCGATCCGCTGCAATCACTGGCGAGCAGCGCCAGCCATCTGGCCTTGATGGAGCAGCCCGGCACGCGGGTTCTGGCCTTCCGCGAAGGGGCGACCTTTGAGCCGCATAGCCACGGTGACGAGGGGCATGAGGGTCACGAGGGCCATGATCACGCCGAGGAAGGGCATGACCACGACGCGCATGGGCATGATGACCACGGTCATGACCACGAGGAACATGACCACGAAGAGCATGACCACGGCGACCACGATCACGAGGAGCATGACCACGACGACCACGATCACGAGGCGCATGACCACGAAGGACATGACCACGGGGATCATGACAATCCTGGCCATGGCGAGAAGGATCACGACGATCACGGTCACGACGACCACGGCCATGAAGGTCACGATCACACCCATGACGGCGACGATCCCCACGTCTGGCTCGACCCGCGCAACGGGCAGCTTTGGCTGGGCCAGATCGCCGAGGCGCTGGCGGAGCTAGACCCTGAGAACGCCGTGCAATATCGTGAGAACGCCGAGGCCGCTCAAGCCGAGCTTGCGGTCTTGGAGGAAGACATCGCCGAGACTCTCGCCCCGGTCAAAGACCGCCCCTTCATCGTCTTCCATGACGCCTACCACTATTTCGAAGCGCGTTTCGACATCGAAGCCCGCGGCGCCATCAGTGAGAACGATGCCCGTGCTCCGGGGGCGGCGCGCGTGGCTGAACTGCGTGACCTGGTGGCCGAGAGCGGTGCGAAATGCGTCTTTGCCGAGCCGCAATTCAACCCCGGCCTGATCGCCGCCGTGACCGAAGGGCAGGAGACCGGGACCGGCACGCTCGACCCGATCGGCGCGGATCTGGAACTGGGTGTTTCTTTCTACCCCGATCTGCTGCGCGGCATGGCGCAGAGCATGTCTGACTGCCTGTCGGATTGATTTAGGCGCTGGCTAATAGAAGCAGCCCAATAAAAAGTGGTGCAGCCGGGGAAGCTGCACCACATCTTACATGCTGAAATGACTTTTATAAAATTCTGATCAGACGGCGATCTTACCGCCGCCTTGCTTGGTAATGACGACCACCGCAGGGCGCGGGGGCATCTTGGGGTCGAAGTCGGGCCAGCGGGTGGCCGGGTCTTCAAAGGTGCTTTCCCGTTCGAAACCGGGAATGTCCTTTGTCCCGTCCGTGCCCGGGTGCTGCACCGCGACGAAGAGCGTTTCGCCATCCTCGGTGAAGTAAGGGCCGCACATCTCACCGCCCACGGGGCAGCGAAAGAAGAGCTTCGAGGTGCCGCGCGCTTCGCCTTCGGTTTCAAGCGCGTAGAGCCCGTCGGATTTGCCGGTCTTGCCCCAGCTGCTGCCCTGATCGGTGCTGATCCAGAGGCGCCCGTCGGCATCCATCGCGGCATTGTCGGGGCTGCCGAACCAGCCGTTTTCCGACGTCTCGGGGTTCCATTGCGCGCCGACCTCGGCCACCTTTGGGTCACCACATTGCACAAGGATCGACCAAGTGCCGCTGGCGGCGGCGTGGTCGGCATTCGCTTCCTTGATTTCGATGATATGGCCAAAGCTGCTTTCCGGGCGCGGGTTGGCGGCATTGGTGTCGCCCTGCTTGCGCTTGGTGTTGTTGGTCAGCAGGATATAGGCCGTGCCATCGCCGCGCGGCTGCGCGTCTTCGGGGCGGTCCATCGGGGTGGCGCCCAGCAGGTCGGCGGCCAGACGGGTGTCAATCATCACGTCGGCTTGGTCGCTGAACCCGTTTTCGGCGGTCAGCGGCCCGGTGCCATGCACCAGCGGCAGCCAGTTGATCGTGCCGTCCTCTTCGAACCGCGCGACATAAAGCGTGCCATCGTCCAGCAGATCGCCATTGGCCGCCGGATCATCGGAAACCGTTCCCGCAGAGACGTATTTGTATTGATAATCAAAGCGGTTGTCGTCGCCCATATAGACCACGAGCTTGCCATCTTTGCTCACCGTGGTCTCGGCGCCCTCATGGCGGAAGCGGCCCAGAGCGGTGCGTTTGACGGGGGTTGAGGTCGGGTCCATCGGGTCAACTTCCACGACCCAGCCGAACTTATTGGGCATGTTCGGCTCGGCATCCACGTTGAAACGGTCGTGTTTCTGACCCCAAGCGTACCACATGCCCGGCACGCCGTAACGGTCCCAAGATTTCTCTTCCGCGGCACCGGTGATGTCAGGCTTGCCGTCGGCATCCAGTTTGTCGGTCCAGAAATAGCCGTGGAAGTTTTCTTCGGCCATCAGCCATGTGCCCCAAGGGGTCAGCCCGCCCGCGCAGTTGTTGAGCGTGCCGATGACCTTGGTGCCGCTGGGGTCGTCGTTGGTTTGCAGCCGCACGTGACCGGCGGCGGGGCCGCTCAGCGTCATCGCGGTGTCAAGCGGGGTGATGCGGCGGTTCATCTTGCCGTCGCGCACGACCTGCCATTTGCCCGCCGCATCGCGGGCGATCTCGACGACCGAGCCGCCGTGGGCTGCCATTTCGATGTCGATCAACTCAGGCGTCATGCCTTTGAAGTTCACCTTGTCCTGACGGCCAAGACCGGGGAACATGACCTCTTCGTTGGTGTATTCGTGATTCACGCAGAGCAGCCCGCGACTGGCGTCGTCGTTCAGGGGCACGAAGCCGACATAGTCGTTGTTATAGCCGAACTGTTTCGACTGCGCAGCGGCGGTCTGGTTCATCACGTCGAATTCCGGCGCATCGGCGGTGATCGGGTCGCCCCACCGCAGCAGGATCTGCGCGTCATAGCCGGGGGCGACGTGGTGGGTTTCGTCATTGCCCCATGCCAGTTCGTCAAAGACATAGCGGCTGGTGGCGGCGCGGGCCTTGGACGGGGCGATGGCGGCGGCACTGCCGAAAAGCGCGGTGGTGGCGGAAACCCCAAGCATCCCGCGCAGGATGTCGCGGCGGCCATAGCGGGCGTTGATTACATCGCCGATGGTGCGCGACAGGTTCGCATTGGTGGGGATGTCGTCGAATGCCTCAAAGGCTTCGGCCTTGTTGCCGATGGCGGGGTCGTTGAGAATCTCGCGGCGGGTCATCATGCTTCCTCAGGTGACTTGGCTGGCCTCCATTTGCATCATGACTGTCACGGTTTTATGACGCGTCAGACTGTGCTGCGGCGAAATCCTACGATGAGTTGGCGCAGGCCCAAAGCCGCGCCCGCAAAGATCGCGGCGAGGGTCACCGGCCCGCTGAAGGCCAGCACCGAGATGGCCGAGATGCCTTGCCCGATGGTGCAGCCCATGGCGATCACCGCACCTGCGCCCATCAGCCCTGCGCCAAAAATCTGGCGGCGCAGTTCGCGCGGGTCTTCGCAGGCTTCCCAGCGGAAATGCCCTTGCCAGAGCGAACCCAGAAAGGCGCCGACCCAGACCCCCGCGACCGAGCCGATGCCAAAGCTGAGTGGGCGGACCGACCCCTGCATCGCATAGAGCAGCGTTTCTCCCACGGGGGCGGCATAGCTATGCGACATCAGCGTCTGCGCGCCAAAACCGGTCTGCGCCAGCCACGCCGTGCCCGCCCAGCCCGAGGTGATGGCAAGCCCGGCCATGGCGCCCCAGAACACTTTGCGCAGATCGCGGCGAAAGCTGCGGGCGCCGAGCATCAGCAGGCAGACCGCAAGGCCCAGCAGGATGCCGATCAGCGGCACCGATCCGCCCGTGAAGGCCGACAGCACATGTGCGATGCCGTCAGGCGGCCCCGCGTTCATCTGGCGCGGGAAGAGCAGGGCGCGCACCGGGGCAAGCGGGCCAGAGAGCACGGTAAAGGCCGCAAGCCCCATGACCAAGACAATCACGAAGGCGCGCAGGTCACCCCCGCCCAACCGCGCCAAAGCGCCAAAGCCGCAGGTGCCCGCCAGCGCCATGCCATAGCCGAAGATCAGCCCGCCAAAGACCGCAGGCGCCCAAGAGAAGGCAATCGTCAGGTGAAAGGCGCGGTCGAGGTTGATCAGCCCCAAGCCGGCAAGGGTGAAACTGCCCAGCATCGCCACCCCGATAGCCAGACCCCACATCCGCATCCGGTCGCCCGATCCGCCATAGAGCAGGTCTTCGATCGCGCCGAGGGTGCAAAACCGCCCCAGTCGTGCGGCGAGGCCCAGCAACACGCCGCCCAGCCCGCCCAGAAGGGCGGCGGTCAGCGGCTGGCCCCAAAGCTCAATCATCCTTGCAGAACAATTCGTAGACCAGTTCCAGCATTTTGCGGGGCCGGTCATCGGCAAGCCGGTAATAGATCGTCTTGCCATCGCGGCGCGGCGTGACCAGACCTTCGAGCCTGAGCCGCGACAGCTGCTGCGACACCGCCGCCTGTCGGGTGGACAGCAGGGCCTCCAACTCGCTCACCGATTTTTCGCCAGAGACGAGGTGGCACAGGATCATCAACCGCCCCTCATGGCTGATCGCCTTGAGGAAATTCGACGCGGTCACGGCATTGGTCAGCATCCGGTCCATGTCCTCTTGGGACATGTCGGGGGTCATCACGGGCAGGCTTGTCATTCGGTCGGGTCCTCGAAATCGGTCTTGTCGTGCAAGAGCGTATCAAGCATGGGCCAGAAGAACTCCGCACCGGGGTAGCCTTCGAGGCGACCCAATTCGACATCGTCTTCGACCAGCAAAAAGGTCGGGGTGAAGATCACCGCACGCTGCGGGGTGACGCTCTCTTCCACGGCGGAGATATCGACGCGGCGCAGCGGGGCAAAAGCCCCTTCGGCGGTCTTGGGGTAGGCGGGGGCAATCTCTTCGTCCCAACGTTGGCAATAGATGCAGCCGGGCTGTTCGACCATGACCAGTTCCACCGCTCCAAGGGGCAGGGCGGTCAGGGCCGCGAGGCTCAAGGCGGTCACTGTGCGGATCATCGGCTTGCCTGATTGACGTTTGGACGACACTCAACGTAATTTGAATATGTGAATTGTTCAAGCGCGGCGGACCAGCGCGGCGCGGGCGGGGGATAACATGTTCGACATCACCTATGCAGGCGCGCTTTTCGCAGGGCTGCTCAGCTTCTTTACGCCCTGCATTCTGCCGATGGTGCCATTCTACCTCAGCTATATGGCGGGGCTCAGCGTGACCGAATTGCGCGGCGATGGTGCAATCGCGCCGGGGGCGCAGCGGCGCTTGGTGTTGTCTTCGCTGCTCTTCGCGCTTGGGGTCACGACGATCTTTGTTCTGCTCGGCATGGGTGCCACGGCTATCGGGCAGGTGTTCACCCAGTACCTTGAGCCGCTGAGCTGGGTGGCGGCCGCGATCCTGACGGTCTTTGGCCTGCACTTCCTCGGCGTGATCAAAGTGCCGCTGCTCTACCGCGAGGCGCGGCTGGAGGGGGGCGGCAAGCCCACTTCGGTCTGGGGCGCCTATGTCATGGGGTTGGCCTTCGGCTTTGGCTGGACACCCTGCGTCGGCCCCGCGCTGGCGGCGATCTTGATGATTGCCTCGGGCATGGGCGATATCGCCCGGGGCGGGCTGTTGCTGGCCGCCTATGGCGCGGGGATGACCGCGCCCTTCGTGGTGGCCGCACTTTTCGCCAAACCGTTTCTTAACTGGGCCGCGCGGCATATGGCGCTGGTGCAAAAGGTGGAAAAGGCGATGGGGGTGATGCTGATCCTCTTTGCCGTGCTGATCGTGACCGGCGGGGTGCAACTGATCGCGGATGCGATGATCCGTTGGTTCCCCAGCTTCACGACGCTAGGATAGACGCAACAATCAGGAGGAGGACGCCAAGATGATCGGATCAAGGATAGGGGCCGCGGTGGCGGCGGCGATGCTGGCCTGGCCTTTGGCCGCGGCGGAACTGGGCGACGACGGGCTGCACAAGACGCCCTGGATGCGCGACACCTTCAAAGACCTGCGTGAGGATCTGGAGGAGGCTAGGGGCGAGGACAAACGTCTGATGCTGATGTTCGAACAGCGCGGCTGCATCTATTGCACCAAGATGCACGAAGAGGTTTTTCCCACCCCCGAAATCGCCAATTACATCGAAGAGAATTATTTCGTTGTGCAGCTGAACCTGCATGGCGATATCGAGGTGACCGATTTCGACGGGGAGACGCTTTCGGAAAAGCAGATGGCGCGGAAATGGGGGATTCTTTTTACCCCGACGCTGATGTTCCTGCCCCATGAGGTGGCCGAAGACACGACCGCGCCGCAGGCGGCGGTGGCGGTGATGCCGGGGGCGTTCGGCAAGGGCACGACGCTCGATATACTCACTTGGGTGAACGAGGAACGCTACGCGCTCGACGGCGATGAGGATTTCCAACGCTACCACGCGCGGATGATCCAAGAGCGCAACAATGGCAGGACCGATTGACCGGGGAAAGCGGCGCCGCACGGGGAAAGCTATTCAAAAGTTTGAATTTGTTGTTGCGCCGCGCCGCATCCCTGTCTTAGGGTCAGGTAAACCGGATCACACATCACCGTGATCGGCACTGGGAGGAAGTTTTCGATGATGAGATGGATCGCCGCCGCAATTGTGTCGGGCGCGCCCGTTCTGGCCGCCGCTGAAACCGTGGCACCTGCCGACGTGACCTATGATGACTATGGTTCGGTTGAACAATCCCTGACCGGGACACCCGGGGATGCCGCCAAGGGTGCGGCCATCGTCGGCAGCAAGAAAGCGGGCAACTGCGTGGCCTGCCACCAGATCAGCGCGCTCAGCGAGGTTCCCTTTCAGGGTGAAATCGGTCCGATGCTCGACGGGGCTGGCGACCGCTGGAACGAGGCCGAGTTGCGCGGGATCGTAGCCAACAGCAAGATGACTTTCGAAGGCTCGATGATGCCTTCCTACTACAAGACCAGCGGCTATGTCCGCCCCGGCGACGGGTTCACCGGCAAGGCGGGGACCGAGCCTTTGCCGCCGCTGCTGGATGCGCAGCAAATCGAAGATGTCGTGGCCTTTCTGGCAACGCTCAAAGAAGAGTGACGCGGCCCGCCCGCCGCGCTGAGCAAGCGGTGGCGGGGGACCGGTGCAAGAATCGCGATCAGCGCATCGTGGAACGGAATGACGGCGCCCCACGCCGCAGACGAATAAGGAGATGAGAGATGAACTTCTCAAGACGTGAAACTCTGGGCCTCGGCCTTGGCGCCATGGCGCTGACCATCCTGCCGGTGGGGGCTTCGGCCGCCACGGTGGACGAACTGATCGCGGAATTCACCGGCGGGGCCGACATGGCCGACACCGGCGTGACCCTGACCGCGCCTGAAATTGCCGAGAATGGCAACACCGTGCCAATCTCGGTAGAGGCACCGGGCGCTTCGGCGATCATGGTGCTGGCTGCGGGCAACCCGACACCGCCCGTGGGCACCTTCAACTTCGGCCCGCTGGCGGGCAGCCGCAGCGCCTCCACCCGCATCCGGCTGGCGCAGACCCAAGACGTCATCGCCATCGCCAAGCTGGAAGACGGCACGTTCGCCCGCACCAGCGCAGAGATCAAAGTTACAATCGGTGGCTGCGGCGGCTAAGCCCGCGCGCCCCAAATCAGGAGTTTAGAAAATGGCAGAAGGTGTAACACCCCGCGTCAAAGTGCCGAAAAAGGCCGAGGCCGGCGAGGTCATCACGATCAAGACGCTGATCAGCCACCCGATGGAATCGGGCCAGCGCAAGGACAGCGACGGCAACGTCATCCCGCGTTCGATCATCAACCGCTTCACCGCCGAGTTCAACGGCGAGAACGTGATCGACGTGAAGATGGAACCGGCGATGTCGACCAACCCCTATTTCGAATTCGACGCCACCGTTCCGGAAGCGGGTGAGTTCAAATTCACGTGGTACGACGACGACGGTTCGGTCTACGAAGAAGTCAAATCCATCGCCATCGGCTGACCCATCGGGTCAGCCAAGCGGCGCATGGAACAGGGAGGAAAGACATGAAATTCAAGGCAATGACTGCTGTCGCGGCGCTTTTGGTGGCCGCACCCACGCTGGGGTCCGCCGATGAGGAGGCCGAGCTTGTCGTCAACGGCGAGATCGAGATGGTGACCAAGACCGATGCGCCTGCGCATCTCGGCGGCGCCTTGCCCGAGATCATGTCTGGCTGGCGTTTCCGCTCGGACGAGACGCAGCAGCTTCAAATGGACGACTTCGACAACTCGGGCATGATCTTCGTCGATCAGGCGCAGGCGGCTTGGGACACGGCAGAGGGCAGCGAGGGCAAGTCCTGCGCCTCCTGCCACAACGATGTCGAAACCTCGATGAAGGGGGTCCGCGCGGTCTACCCGAAGTGGAACGAGGACGCGGGCGAGGTGCGCACGCTGGCGCAGCAGATCAACGACTGCCGCGAGAACCAGATGGGCGCCGAGCCCTACAAGTACACCGGCAGCCAGATGACGGCGATGGAGGCGCTGATCTCGGTTCAGTCGCGCGGCATGCCGGTCAACGTGGCGATCGACGGCCCGGCCCAGAGCACATGGGAGCAGGGCAAGGAGATGTACTACACCCGCTACGGCCAGCTTGAGCTGAGCTGCGCCAATTGCCACGAGGACAACTACGGCAACATGATCCGGGCCGACCACCTGAGCCAGGGCCAAATCAACGGCTTCCCGGTCTACCGTCTGAAAAACACCAAGCTCAACAGCGCCCATGCGCGCTTCAAGGGCTGCGTGCGCGACACGCGGGCCGAGACATTCAGCCCCGGCAGCCCCGAGTTCGTGGCGCTGGAACTCTACGTCGCCAGCCGCGGCAACGGCCTGTCGGTCGAAGCCCCCTCGGTGCGTAACTGATTTAATTTCCGGGCGTTTCGCCTGACCTGATCCCGCCCCCCGCATGGGGGCGGGGCCTTTCCCTGTTTTCAAGTGCTGGAGCGTAACATGCTGTCTCGCCGTGATTTTCTGCAAATGTCAATGGCCGCGGCCTCCATCTATGGCGGCTCGGGCTTCGGCAACTGGGCGCGGCTGGCGGCGCAGGACCGCTTTGATCAGGATGCGCTGCTGGAGTTCGAGAAGTTCGGCAATGTCACCCTGATGCATGTGACCGACATCCATGCGCAGCTGAAACCGATCTATTTCCGCGAGCCGTCGGTCAACATCGGCGTGGGCGAGAACCGCGGCAAGGTGCCCCATATCACCGGCGAGGATTTCCGCGTCCGCTACGGCATCGGCGGCGGCACGCCGTTGGATTATGCCCTGACCTACGACGATTTCGTGGCCCAAGCACAGGCCTACGGGAAGGTCGGCGGGCTCGACCGCGTGGCCACCGTGCTGAACGCCATCCGCGCCGACCGTCCCGACGCGCTGCTATTGGATGGCGGCGATACATGGCACGGCTCGATGACCTGTCTCAAGACCGAAGGGCAGGACATGGTTAACGTGATGAACGCGCTGAAGCCCGATGCGATGACCTTCCACTGGGAGTTCACCTTGGGCTCCGAACGGGTACATGAGATCGTCGAAGGGCTGCCCTTTGCCGCCCTCGGCCAGAACATTTTTGACCGTGAATGGGATGAGCCGGCGGAACTGTTTAAGCCCTACGAGTTCTTCGAGCGCGGCGGCGTGAAGATCGCCGTCATCGGGCAGGCCTTTCCCTATATGCCCATCGCCAACCCCGGCTGGATGTTCCCCGAATACTCCTTTGGCATCCGCGACGAGCATATGCAGCAGATGGTCGACGAGGTGCGCAGCAAAGGTGCTGAACTGGTCGTCTGTCTGAGCCACAACGGTTTCGACGTCGACAAGAAGATGGCCGGGATCGTCAAAGGGATCGACGTGATCCTCTCGGGCCACACCCATGACGCGCTGCCCGAACCGGTGCTGGTGGGCGAGACGCATATCATCGCCTCCGGCTCGAACGGGAAATTCGTCTCTCGCGTCGATCTGGACGTGCGCGACGGCAAGATGATGGGGCTGCGGCACAAGCTCATCCCAATCTTCTCGGACCTGATCACGCCGGACGCGGAGGTGGCCAAGCTGATCGATGCACAGCGCGCGCCCTTCCTTGAGGAACTGACCCATGTGGTGGGGCAGAGCGATGCGCTGCTCTACCGCCGCGGCAACTTCAACGGCACGTGGGACGACCTCATCTGCGATGCGCTGCTGAGCGAACGTGACGCCGAGATTGCGCTCAGCCCCGGGGTGCGTTGGGGGCCGTCGATCCTGCCGGGGCAGGACATAACCCGCGAGGACATCTTCAACGTCACTGCCATGACCTATCCCAATGCCTACCGCACGGAAATGACGGGCGAATTCCTGAAAGTCGTGCTGGAGGACGTCGGCGACAACCTGTTCAACCCGGACCCCTATTACCAGCAGGGCGGCGACATGGTGCGCGTCGGTGGCATGGGCTTCAAGATGGACATCGCCAAGCCGCAGGGCGAGCGGATTAGCGAGATGACCCTCTTGAGCACCGGCGAGCCCATCGACCCGCAGCGCAGCTATGTCGTGGCCGGTTGGGCCTCCGTCAACGAGGGCACCGAAGGCCCGCCGATCTGGGACGTGGTGGAAAGCCATATCTCGAAACTGAACACCGTGGGCGAAGGCGCCCGGACCCCAGTGAAAATCGTTCTGCCAAAGTAAGAAAAATGAGAATAGGGGTTCTCACATAGATACAAATTCAATAAAATGAATTTGAATATGTGAGGGCCACAACATGACAGAAGAGAACCACAAGGGGCCATCGCGCCGTGCCTTTCTGACGGGGGCAGGGGCGGCGGCCGCGGGGACGCTGGCAGGGCAAGCCAGTGCCGCGCAGACCGATCCGGGCATCGCGATCCATCCATGGATGCAGGAGTTGGGGGACGGCGTCGATGTCGCCCCCTACGGCATGCCCTCGCCGCATGAGGCGGATGTGAAACGCCGCACCGTGGAATGGCTGACCGCCGACCCGGTGAGCTCGATCAACTTCACCCCGCTGCATGACCTTGACGGCACGATCACGCCCAACGGGCTGTGTTTCGAGCGGCACCATTCGGGCGTCGCAAAGGTGGACCCCGCCAAGCACCGTCTGATGATCAACGGGCTGGTCGACAAGCCGCTGGTGCTGACGATGGACGACCTGCACCGCTTCCCCCGCGAGAACCACGTTTATTTCCTCGAATGCGCGGCCAACTCCGGGATGGAGTGGCGCGGATCGCAGCTTAATGGCTGCCAGTTCACCCATGGCATGATCCACAACGTTCAATACACCGGCGTGCCGCTGCGGCTGGTGCTGGAGGAGGCGGGTGTGAAGCCCGAGGGTAAGTGGCTTCTGGCCGAGGGCGCGGATGCCGCGGCGATGAGCCGGTCGATCCCGATGGAAAAGGCGCTCGACGATTGCCTCGTGGCCTTCAAGATGAACGGCGAAGCGCTGCGCCCCGAACAGGGCTATCCGGTGCGCCTTGTCGTGCCCGGCTGGGAGGGCAACATGTGGGTCAAATGGCTACGCCGGCTCGAGGTCGGCGACCAGCCTTGGCACCACCGCGAGGAAACCAGCAAATATACCGACCTCATGGCCGAGGGTGTGGCGCGGCGCTTCACTTGGGAGATGGACGCGAAATCGGTCATCACCAGCCCCAGCCCACAGGCGCCGATCACCCACGGCCCCGGGCCGACCGTTCTGACCGGCCTCGCGTGGTCGGGCCGCGGCACGATCCCGCGCGTGGATGTGACGCTGGATGGTGGCATCACATGGCATCAGGCACGGATGGACGGGCCGAGCACGCCCAAGGCGCTGCACCGCTTCTATTTCGACTTCGAATGGGACGGCAAACCCCTGCTGCTGCAAAGCCGCGCGCATGACAGCACCGGCTACGTCCAGCCCACCAAACACGCGCTGCGCGCGGTCCGGGGCGAAAATTCGATCTACCACAACAACGGCATCCAGACCTGGGCGGTCGATGCAGACGGAAAGGCCGAAAATGTCGAGATTTCTTAAAGCTGCCCTCCTGACCACCGCGCTGGCAAGCCCGCTGGCCGCTGAGCCTCTGGGCCTCGGCCGCGCCGCCACCCCCGAAGAGATCGCGCTGTGGGACATCGACGTGCGCCCTGACGGCACAGGTCTGCCCGAGGGCCGTGGCGACGTGATGACCGGGGATGAGATTTACACCGCGAAATGCGCCTCCTGCCACGGCGTCTTTGGCGAGGGCACGGGCCGTTGGCCGGTGCTTGCTGGCGGGCAGGGCAGCCTGACCGACATGCGCCCCGTCAAGACGATCGGCAGCTATTGGCCCTATCTTTCAACGGTTTACGACTATGTGAACCGGGCGATGCCCTTCGGCGACGCACAGTCGCTGAGCGATGATGAGGTCTATGCGATCACCGCTTATCTGCTCTATCTCAATGATGAGGTGGATGAGGATTTCGTGCTCTCGTCAGAGAACTTCGCCGAGCTGCGCCTGCCAAATGAGGAGGCCTTCAAACCCGATGACCGGGCGGAGGTTGAGTTTGCGTCCTTCAAGCAAGAGCCCTGCATGAGCGATTGCAAATCCTCGGTCGAGATCACCATGCGCGCCGCCGTGCTGGACGTGACGCCCGAGGAGACCGCCGCCAAGGCCGCAGCCGAAGAGGCTAAGGCCGAAGAGACCAAAGCCGCGGCGGAGCCTGCCCCCGAAGAGACCCCCGCGCCGGTCGAAGTGGCCGAAGCCCCCGCCGCAGACCCCGCGCTGATCAAGGCCGGGGAGAAGGCGTTTCGCAAATGCAAATCCTGCCACCAGATCGGCGCCAAGGCCAAGAACCGTGTCGGCCCGATGCTGAACGGCATCGTGGATGGCCCGGCGGGTGCTGTCGATGGCTTCCGCTACTCCAAAGCCATGCAGGCCGCAGCGGCAGAGGGGTTGGTCTGGTCTCACGATGAGTTGAGCGCCTTTCTGGCGGACCCTAAGGGCTTCATGAAAGGCACTAAAATGTCGTTCCGGGGTGTGCGCAAGCCCGAGGATATCGACGCGTTGATCGCCTACCTGCGCGACGCGTCGGAGTGATCGGCGCGATTAGCGCAGACTGTCGTGCCTGCCCCCCTTGAACCCCCATACCGGGGGGACTAATCTCTGGGTAACAGTTTTGCGGGTATGGTCCCGCGAACAGGAACTGAGGCAGGCACGCATGAACGATCCGATCAACACCTATATGAACACGCTTGTCCCGATGGTGGTTGAGCAAACCAGCCGGGGCGAGCGGTCCTACGACATCTTCTCGCGTCTGCTGAAAGAGCGGATCATCTTCGTCAACGGCCCGATCCACAGCGGGATGAGCCATCTGGTCGTCGCCCAGCTGTTGCACCTTGAGGCCGAGAACCCCTCCAAGGAAATCAGCATGTACATCAACTCGCCCGGTGGCGAGGTGACGGCGGGCCTGTCGATTTACGACACGATGCAATATATCAAGCCCAAGGTCTCCACCCTGATCTGCGGCATGGCGGCCTCCATGGGGTCGGTCATCGCGATCGGCGGCGAAAAGGGCATGCGTTTCGCGCTGCCCAATGCCGAAGTGATGATCCACCAGCCCTCCGGCGGCTCGCAGGGCATGGCCGAAGATATCCTGATCTCGGCGCGGCACATCGAACGCACCCGTGAGCGGATGTATCAGCTCTATGTCAAACACTCCGGCCAGCCGCTGGAAACCGTTCAAAAAGCCCTCGACCGTGATCTGTGGATGACGCCCGAGGAAGCCAAGGAATGGGGCCATCTGGATGAGATCGTCGAAAGCCGTGGCAAGGCCGATGAGGCCGCCGCCGGCGGCAAGGACAAGAAAGACAAGTAATCGAAGGGGCCCGGCGCTGCATATTTTGCGATTGTAGCGCCGGGGTCACTGGCCTAAGCTTGAGGCCAAATCTCGCGGCCCCAAGACCGGGGCGGACATACACGACAGACCTGAAAGGTTTGAGATGGCGAATAATTCCGGCAACGACAGCAAAAATACGCTCTACTGTAGCTTCTGCGGCAAGAGCCAGCACGAGGTGCGCAAGCTGATTGCGGGGCCGACCGTGTTCATCTGCGACGAATGCGTCGAGCTGTGCATGGATATCATCCGAGAAGAGACCAAAGCCTCGGGCCTCAAGGCGACCGATGGCGTGCCCACGCCCCGCGATATCTGCGGCGTGTTGGACGACTATGTGATCGGTCAGGCGATGGCCAAGCGCGTGCTCTCGGTGGCGGTCCACAACCACTACAAGCGGTTGAACCACGCCCAGAAGGGTGGCGATATCGAACTGGCGAAATCCAACATCCTGCTGATCGGCCCCACCGGCTGCGGCAAGACCTTGCTGGCGCAGACGCTGGCGCGCATCCTCGATGTGCCCTTCACCATGGCCGATGCGACCACGCTGACCGAAGCCGGCTATGTCGGCGAGGATGTGGAGAACATTATTCTCAAACTGTTGCAGGCGTCGGAATACAACGTCGAGCGGGCACAGCGCGGCATCGTCTACATCGACGAAGTCGACAAGATTACCCGCAAGTCGGAAAACCCCTCGATCACCCGCGATGTATCGGGTGAGGGCGTGCAGCAGGCGCTGCTGAAGCTGATGGAAGGCACCGTGGCCTCCGTGCCGCCGCAGGGCGGGCGCAAGCATCCGCAGCAGGAGTTCCTGCAGGTGGACACCACGAACATCCTCTTCATCTGCGGCGGTGCGTTTGCCGGTCTCGACAAGATCATCGCGCAGCGCGGCAAAGGCTCGGCCATGGGCTTTGGCGCCGATGTGCGTGACAATGACGCCCGCGGCATTGGTGAGATTTTCACCGACCTCGAACCCGAAGACCTGCTGAAGTTCGGTCTGATCCCGGAATTCGTGGGCCGTCTGCCGGTTCTGGCGACGCTCGAAGATCTGGATGAGGACGCTCTGGTCACCATCCTGACCGAGCCGAAGAACGCTCTGGTCAAGCAGTACCAGCGTCTGTTCGAATTGGAGGACACGCAGCTGACCTTCACCGATGACGCGCTGCAAGCCATCGCCAAACGCGCGATCGAGCGGAAGACCGGCGCGCGGGGCCTGCGCTCCATCCTCGAAGACATCCTGCTCGACACGATGTTCGAACTGCCGGGGCTGGAGACGGTGAGCGAAGTGGTCGTCAACGAGGAGGCCGTCACATCGGAGGCCAAGCCGCTGATGATCCACGCCGACAGCGAAAGCAAAGAACCAGCCAGCGCGGGCTAAGCGCGTAAGGCAAAGTCATAGGGGCGGGCCATCTGGTCCGCCCTTTTGCGTTTCAGGAGAGGGCTTTATGCAGCGCATTTCATCTGGCGGCATCTATGAGGGTAAGATCGGCTACAGCCGCGCTGTGGTGGCGGGGGGCATGGTCCATGTCTCGGGCACCGTGGGTGAGGGGGCAGAGGTGACAGCGCAATGCGCGGCGGCACTGGCAACGATCAAGGCGGCCTTGGCCGAGGCAGGCAGTGATTTCGCCCATGTGGTGCGCGTCACCTATATGCTGCCCGACGCGGCGGAGTTCGAAGCCTGCTGGCCGCTTCTACGCGCGGCCTTCGGCGCGCATCCACCCGCCGCGACGATGATCGAATGCGGGCTGATCGACCCGAAATACCGGATTGAGATCGAATGCACGGCCCTTTTGCGCGCGGCGGCAGAGGGCTGATTTTCAGCGACGAATCCTGCCGCGCGTGGAACCTCCTGCGCGGTGAGGCTGGACGCCAAAGCCTCCATGGTGCATATAACGGACAACAGGAACGGAGACCTCAATGGGCATTCTCAATTCACTTCTGCGCAGCGTTACTTGGTGGAACGGCCAGACGCTGAACACCCAGCTTTTCACTTGGCGCAAGGGCAGCAAGGTGGGCGAAGACGCGCAGGGCAACGTCTATTACCGCAACGCGGATGACAGCAAACGCTGGGTCATCTTCAACGGTGAGGCCGAGGCGAGCCGCGTGAGCCCCGATTGGCATGGCTGGCTGCACCGCACATGGGATGAGCCGCCGACCGACAAGCCGCTGGCGCATAAGCCTTGGGAAAAGGCCCATGTCGAGAATCGGACTGGCACCGCCATGGCCTATGCGCCCGCCGGGTCGCTGCGCCGCGCCGAACCTGTCGAGCGTAAGGATTATGAGGCTTGGCAGCCTGAATGATCGGTTGGCCGCGCCTTCCGCGCGGCCCCAAAGCTCACGCAATCCGGGTGGACCCATGAAAAAGCTTCTCTTGGCCGCGCTTGTGCTGGCCGCGCCGCTTCACGCTCAAGAGGGGGGGCAGGTCGCCAGCGCCTCGGGCGGCGTGTTGCGTGCCTTGGACAAGATTTCGGGCGACACGACCGATCTGGAGATCGCTAAGGGTGACCGCCTGACCTTGGGCAATTTGCAGATCTCCATGGTCGATTGCCGCTATCCGGCGGGGGATCCGGCGGCCAATGCCTATGCCGCGCTTGAGATCACCGAAAAGGGCAGCGACAGCGCCTTGTTCTCCGGTTGGATGATCGCCTCGGCCCCCGCGCTGCACGCGCTGGAGCATTTTCGCTATGACATCTGGGTCATGCGCTGCAGCACGTCCTGAAGACTGTCCAACTTAGGCGCGTTGAACCGCGCATTGCCGCGTTTCGCCACATCGAGCTGCGCGTGATATTCTGCCCGCGAAATCTCCACCGCCCCGAGAGAGGCGAGGTGATCGGTTAAAAACTGCGTATCGAACAGGGTGAACCCCGCGCGGCGCAGCCGATCCACCAGCGCTGCCAGCGCCATCTTTGACGCATTGGTCCGGCGTGAGAACATGCTCTCGCCAAAGAACGCGCGGCCCAGCGTCACGCCATAGACGCCGCCAACCAGCGCGTCACCGTCCCAAACCTCAAGCGAATGGGCGTAGCCCGCGCGGTGCAACGCAGTGTAGAGCGCGGTGATCTCGGCATTGATCCATGTGTCTTCGCGGTCGGCACAACCGGCGACGACAGCTTGGAAATCACGGTTGATCGTGTGGTGAAAGGGGCTGCGCCGGATGGCGCGGGCCAGAGAGCGCGAGATGTGGAAACCATTGAGCGGCATCACCCCACGGCGCCGCGGATCGACCCAGAAAATTTCCGGGTCGTCGCGGTGTTCCGCCATGGGGAAAATCCCGATGGAATAGCCGTGGAGCAGGATCTCTGGCGTCAGATCCGACATGTCATGTCAGCCGTCGCCGAGGTTGGTTTCCAACCAATGCTCCAGCCAGTGGATGTTGTAGCCACCCGACTGGATGTCCTCTTCGGCCAGAAGCGCGTGGAAGAGCGGCACCGTGGTGTCCACGCCGTCCACGATCAACTCGCCCAAAGCGCGGCCTAGACGCGCGAGCGCTTCGGGCCGGTCGCGGCCGTGCACGATGAGCTTGCCGATCAGGCTGTCGTAGAACGGCGGGATCGAATAGCCGTCGTAGAGCGCCGAATCCATCCGCACGCCAAGACCGCCGGGGGCGTGGTACTGCGTGATCTTGCCCGGGCAGGGTGCGAAGTTCGGCAGTTTCTCGGCGTTGATGCGCACCTCGATGGCATGGCCGTTGATCTGCAGATCGTCCTGCGTGAAGGACATCGGCAGCCCTTCGGCCACCCGAATCTGCTCGCGGACCAAATCGACACCGAAAATCGCCTCGGTCACCGGGTGTTCCACCTGCAGGCGGGTGTTCATTTCGATGAAATAGAACTCGCCGTTCTCGTAAAGGAACTCGATGGTGCCCGCGCCGATGTAGTTGATATTGGCCACGGCGTCGGCACAGACCTTGCCGATGCGCGCGCGCTCTTCCTCGGTGATCGAGGGGCCGGGGGCCTCCTCAAACACCTTCTGGTGGCGGCGCTGGAGCGAGCAGTCGCGCTCGCCCAGATGCACGGCGTTGCCCTTGCCGTCACCAAAGACCTGAATCTCGATGTGACGCGGGGTGGTGAGGTATTTCTCGATATAGACTTCGTCGTTGCCGAAGTTCGACTTGCCCTCGGCGCGTGCGGTTTGGAAGGCTTTTTCCATGTCCTTGGCGGTCTGGGCGACTTTCATGCCCTTGCCGCCGCCACCTGCTGTGGCCTTGATGATAACCGGATAGCCGATTTCCTCACCGATGCGCTTGGCCTCTTCCAGCGAAGTGACCCCGCCGTCGGAGCCGGGCACGCAAGGCACGCCGAGCTTTTTCATCGTGTCCTTGGCGGTGATCTTGTCGCCCATGACGCGGATGTGCTCGGCGGTGGGGCCGATGAAGGTCAGACCATGGTCTTCGATCACCTGCACGAAGTTGGCGTTTTCCGACAGGAACCCATAACCGGGGTGAATCGCCTCGGCGCCGGTGATCTCGCAGGCCGCGATGATCGCGGGGATCGAGAGGTAGGATTGGGTCGAGGAGGGAGGGCCGATGCAGACGGATTCGTCGGCCATGCGCACATGCATCGCGTCGCTGTCGGCAGTGGAATGCACCGCGACCGTCTGGATGCCCATCTCGCGGGCCGCGCGGATGACGCGCAGCGCGATCTCTCCCCGGTTGGCGACTAGGATTTTGCTGAACATGTCCGGCCCTTATTCCAGAATGACCAGCGGGGCGCCGAATTCGACCGCATCACCGTCGCCGACGAGGATGCGTTTGACGGTGCCGGCGCGGGGGGCGGGAATGTGGTTCATGGTCTTCATCGCCTCGACGATCAGCAGCGTGTCGCCTTCGGAGACCGACGCACCAACGGTGATGAACGCGGGCGCACCCGGCTCACCTTGCAGGTAAACGGTGCCGACCATGGGCGATGTGACAGCACCAGGGTGATCCGCCGGATCGGCGTCGGCAGCAGGCGCCGGAGCGGCAGGCGCGGCAGCGGCGGGGGCCGGTGCGGCGGCAGGCGCGGGGGCGGCTTGGTACTGCTGCTGGGGGGCGGCCATGACCTGCTGCGGGGGCTTGCGGCTGACGCGCACGTTCAGGCTGTCGTCCTCGGCATAGTCGCGTTTCACCTGAAGCTCGGTCAGGTCGTTTTCGTTCAGCAGCTCGGCGAGGGCCTTGATGAAGGCCACGTCAGCGTCATGGGTTTTGTTTGTCATTGGATCCTCGAAGATTTCGACAGGCCTGCAGCCCGTCGCTGCGCGATTGATTGGCACGCTTATAGGGCATGGGCAAAGCCATGAAAAGCCAACTGTTGTCTAGGGGGTAGGATCGGTTTTTTGTCGCGCAAAGCGGTCCGGGGCGCGAGAAAGAGGCTGTGCCTCAGCCGCGCGCGCCGGACCTGAGTGACCTTAGGTCAGATCGCGAGGTATTCTGCGCGCAGTTCCGCGTTGTCCAGCACCTCGGCGGCGGTGCCGTCAAAGACCACGCCGCCGGTGTCGAGGATCACCGCCCGGTCGGCCAGTTTCAGCGCCCGCACCGCGTTTTGTTCGACCAGAATCGTGGTGATGCCCTGCGCCTTGATCAGCCCCAGTGTCTTTTCGATCTCATCCACGATCACCGGCGCCAGCCCTTCGTAGGGTTCATCGAGTAGCAACACCTTGATGTCACGGGCCAAAGCGCGGGCGATGGCGAGCATCTGCTGCTCCCCGCCGGAGAGGGTCACCCCCTCTTGATGGCGCCGTTCGCGCAGGCGGGGGAAGAGGTCATAGAGCCGGTCGAGCGACCAGCCGATGGGCGGGGCGATCTGGGCGAGCTTGAGGTTCTCTTCGACCGTGAGGCCGGAAATGATGCGGCGGTCTTCGGGCACCAGTGCCAGCCCCGCGGCAGAGGCTTGGTGGCTGGCCATATTATGCAGCGGCTGATGGTCGAGCCAGACCTCGCCGCGTTTCAGCTCAGGGTCGCTCACCCGCGCGATGGCCCGCAGGGTCGAGGTTTTGCCCGCCCCGTTGCGGCCCAGCAGGGCGAGAATCTCCCCTTCATGGACGTTAAAGCTCACCCCCTGCACGATGTAGCTTTCGCCGTAATAGGCGTGAATGTCCCAGACCGAGAGGAAGGCGGGGGCGGTTTGGGCGTGGTTGGCGTTTTTGTCGAGCGTGCTGGTGGTCATATGCTGTCCTAGATCTGCGGCAAAGGGAGGGGGTCAGGCGGCGTCTTGGCTTTCGCCGAGATAGGCTTCGCGCACCTTGGGGTGGCCCTTGATCCGGTCGGGCGTGTCTTCGACCAGCGGCGTGCCTTGGGCCAGCACGGTAATCCGCTCGGCCAGTGAAAAGACGACATGCATGTCGTGTTCGATGATGGCGATGGTGATGTCGCGCTCGTCCTTGATCTGTTTGAGCAGGTCGATGGTGTTGTTGGTGTCGGCCCGTGCCATCCCGGCGGTCGGTTCGTCCAAAAGCAGCAGACGGGGGTCTTGGGCGAGACACATGGCGATCTCCAACCGCCGTTTGTCCCCGCGCGACATGGAGGCTGCGGGCATGTGCCGTTTGTCAATCATACGCATGTCGCGCAGCATTTCCTCGGCCTTGTCGATCATGTCGCGCTGGCCCACGACCCGCGACCAGCCGTTCAGTTGAAACGCCCCGTCGCGTTTGGCAAGGCAGGGGATCAGCATATTCTCCATCACCGTCAGATCACCAAAGATCTCGGGCGTTTGGAACACGCGGGAAATGCCCATCTGGTTGATCTCATAGGGTTTGCGCCCCAGCACCGACTGCCCGTCGAACATGACAGAGCCGGTATCGGGGATGAGCTTGCCCACCAGACAGTTCAGCAGCGTGGATTTGCCCGCCCCATTGGGGCCGATGATCGCATGGACGGAGTTCTCCGCCACGCTGAGGTTTACATCGCTCAGCGCCTGCAACCCGCCAAAGCGCTTGCCGACATTTTTGACTTCGAGAATGGCCATGATGTCTCTCCTATTCCGCGGCTTCGCTGCGCTGTTGGGCGGCATCGGCCTCGACCGAGCCTGCGTTCTTGTCCCGGCGGCGGAAGACCCGGCCCAGACGTTGCCCGCCCTCGACCAGCCCACCGGGCAGGAAGATCACGACCAGCATGAACAGCAGGCCAAGCGTCAGGTGCCAGCCCTTGCCGACGAAGGGGTGAATGATGGCGACCATCGCGTCTTCGATCCCGTCGGGCATGAAGGCGAACCAGCCGTGCAGCACGTTGTCGTTGATCTTGGCGAAGATGTTCTCGAAATACTTGATGAAGCCCGCGCCCAGCACCGGGCCGATGAGCGTGCCCGCGCCGCCAAGGATCGTCATCAGCACCACCTCGCCGGAGGCGGTCCACTGCATCCGTTCGGCCCCCGCCAGCGGGTCCATCGCCGCCAGCAGACCGCCCGCCAGCCCGGCATACATGCCCGAGATGACAAAGGCCGCCAGCGTGTAGGGCCGCGTGTTCAATCCGGTGTAGTTCATCCGCTGCTGGTTCGATTTCACCGCCCGCAGCATCATGCCAAAGGGCGAGCGGAAGATGCGGATCGCCAGATAGAAGGCGAGGATCAGGAAGACCGCGCAGAAGTAGTAGCCAACCGAGAAGGTGAAGCTCCAGCCGCCGAAGAAAAGTGTCGTCGAGGAGTTCATCGCGGCACCGAAGAGATTCGGGAACGAAGGCGCGTCGACGGATTGGAGGTACTGCGGATCGGAGGTGTAGATCTGCAACCCCGTCTCACCATTGGTGATCGGCGTCAGCACTGAATAGGCGAGGTTGAAGGACATCTGCGCGAAGGCCAGCGTCAGGATTGAAAAGTAGATGCCCGAGCGCCGCAGGCTGATGTAGCCGATCAGTGCGGAGAAAAGCCCCGCCATGATGACGGCCAGCACCAGCGCGGGCACGACGTTGTAGCTGAGCAGTTTGAACATCCAGACAGCAGAGTAGGAACCGACCCCCAGAAAGGCCGCATGGCCGAAGGAGAGATAGCCGGTCAGGCCAAAGAGGATGTTGAACCCAATGGCGAAGATGCCAAAGATCACAAAGCGTTGCATCAGGTCGGGGTAGCCCGCGTTGAACTGTGCAAGGCCCGAATCCGCCGGAAAGGGGTTGAGGATGAAGGGGGCGAAGAGCGTGAGAACGATCACAACCCCCAAAAGAAGCGTATCGCGTTTTTCCAGTCCGAACATGTCTTATTCCTCCATCACGCCGCGGCGTCCCATCAGACCGCGCGGACGGACCAGCAGGATCACGATGGCAACGACGTAGATGATGATCTGGTCGATACCGTAGATGATGCTTTTGATTTCATTCATGGACGCGAGGCTCTCGAGGATACCCAAAAGGAACCCCGCCAGCACCGCGCCCGGCAGCGAGCCCATGCCGCCGACCACAACGACGACAAAGCTCAGTACCAGAAAGTCCATGCCCATGTGATAATTGGGCGAGTTGATCGGCGCGTACATCACGCCCGCAAGCCCCGCCACGGCGGCAGCAATGCCGAACATGATGGTAAAGCGGCGGTCGATGTCGATGCCCAGAAGGCCCACGGTCTCACGATCTGCCATGCCGGCGCGGACCACCATGCCGAAGGTGGTGAATTGCAAGAAAGCAAAGACAGCGGCGATGATGAGTGTGGAAAAGCCAAAGTAGACCAAGCGCCAATAGGGGTAGGCCAAAGACGTGTCCAAGCCCAAGAGCGGCGCGAAATCGAAGCTGCCGACAAAGGCCTCGGGCGCAGGTGTGGGGATTGGGTTGGCGCCGTAGAAATATTTGACGACTTCCTGCAAAACGATGGCGAGGCCGAAGGTCACGAGGATCTGATCCGCATGGGGGCGCTTGTAGAAATGTTTGATCAGCCCGCGTTCCATGATGAAGCCGATAAGCAGCATCACCGGAATCGCAAAGAGGATCGCCAGTGGCACCGACCAATCAATGATCGCCTGTCCCGTTTCCGGCCCGAACCACTGTTCGACATAGGGGGTTTTGACCTTCAGCGGATTGCCGAGGAAATCCTTCTTGGTCTCGTCGATGGTCTCGACGCTGAGCGTCAGAATGCGTTGCAGCGTGACTGAACAGAAGGCCCCGATCATGAAGAGCGCCCCATGGGCGAAATTGACCACGCCAAGGGTGCCGAAGATCAGCGTCAGCCCGAGCGCAATGAGCGCATAGGCCGAGCCTTTGTCGAGGCCGTTGAGTATTTGCAGAAGGATTGCGTCCATGGTCCCCACCTGTAAGGGAAGCGTTTACAAGCGGCTTGGCCGCTTGCAGCGATAAAAAGGGCGCGCAGGATCAGGCCCGCGCGCCATCTGATGTCAGCGGATCACGCGCCGGGGTTGCATTTGCCCAGATCACCGCCCGCGAACATCGGGTGATCGGGGGCATATTCGACCTGTGCACGCGGCGTCTGCTCGACGATCTCCAGCGTGTCGTATTCGCTGGTCGGGTTCTCTGCCCCCTTCATCACGAGCACGTCTTTGAAGCACTGGTGATCGTCGGCACGGTAGAGCGTGGGCCCGTTGCCCAGCCCGTCGAACTCATAACCCTCAAGCGCCTCGACCACGGCGCAGGGGTTAAACGAGCCCGCCCGTTCCACCGCATCGGCATAGAGCAGGGTCTGCACGTAGCAGGTATGCGCGGAGTTCGACGGCGGCCGGCCATATTTCTCACCAAAGGATTTGGTGAAGGCTTTGGAGCCTTCGTCTTGCAGCTGCCAGTTCCAGTTCATTGAGCCGATCACGCCCTGCACGTTGGCCCCGGCACCGGCGGCCATCAGTTCGGAGTAGAGCGGCACGACGATCTCGAATTTCTTGCCATTGACCTGTTTGTCGAGCAGGCCGAACTGCACCGCGTTGGTGAGCGAGTTCACCATGTTGCCGCCGTAGTGGTTCAGCACCAGCACATCGGCGCCCGAGTTCAGCACCGGCGCGATATAGGAGGAGAAATCGGTCGAGGCGAGCGGCGTCAGCACGTTCTCCACGGTTTCCCAGCCCATCGCCTCGGTCGCGGCGGCGATGGATTCCTGCTGGGTCCAGCCCCAGTTGTAATCCGCCGTCAGGTGATAGGCGCGACGCTCAGATCCATAGGCGTTCTTGAGCACCGGGGCGAGAGCGGCGGCGGACATATAGGCGTTGAAGAAATGCCGGAAGCCATTGGCCTTGCGGTCTTTACCGGTGGTGTCATTGGCGTGGGTGAGACCCGCCATGAAGATCACGCCCGCCGATTGGCAAAGGTCCTGCACCGCCACGGCCACGCCCGAGGACGAGCCGCCGTTGATCATCACCGCGCCGTCTTTTTCGATCATCGACTTGGCGCTGGCGCGGGCGGCGTCGGATTTCGTTTGGGTGTCGCCGGTGACATATTCGACCTTCTTGCCCAGAATACCGTTCCCTTTCAGCGCCTTGGAGCTGAAGGTGTTCATCATGCCGCCGTCGCCCCCGCCATTGAGGTGTTCGACCGCAAGCTCTTGCGCGCGCAGCTCATCCAGACCTTCTTCGGCATAGGGGCCGGTCTGGGGCACGTTGAAGCCAAGCGTCACGGTGCTGCCCGTGGGGGCATTGGTAAAGCCCGCGTGATTTTCCGCGCGCAGATAGGTCGGCAGCGCCAACCCTGCACCGGCAACCGCGCCGGTCTGGATCAGCCCGCGGCGTGTCAGTTTTGTAAACGACATGAAGTCCTCCCATTTTTGTAAGTCGCAGCAGCGGAACCTCCCCCCGATGCCACAACACGCAATAGTGCAAAGAAACTATGGCGCGGAAAATGAAAACCGATCAATAAGGCGCTTGATCGAAACGATTTTTTTGTAAATATATTCGCAATCGCATCGGCGGCCCTGTAAAGAATATGATATTGCGGCGCAGAAAGACCTTGAAACAACGGGCGAAACATCCGGCCGGGCCGTCCCATGCGTGAGGGTCTGACCGGCAGCCGTATCCGTGAGCGGCGCGTGATGGCGGGGCTGAAACAGGCCGAGCTTGCGCAGCAAAGCGGCATCTCGGCCAGCTATCTCAACCTCATCGAGCACAATCGGCGCAGAATCGGCGGCAAGCTCTTGCTCAACATCGCCCATGCGCTTGGGGTCGAGCCGCAGGCGTTGACCGAAGGGGCCGAAGCCGCGCTGATTGCCACCCTGCGCGAGGCGGCAGAGGATGCGGGGCTAACCGGACCAGAGAGCGACCGGGCGGATGAATTCGCGGGGCGGTTTCCGGGCTGGGCCAAGGTGCTGGCCAACAGCCAGCGCCGCATCGCGGCATTGGAGCAGACGGTCGAGGCGCTCTCGGACCGTTTGGCCCATGACCCGCAGCTTGCCACCTCCATGCATGAGCTATTGAGTACCGCCGCGGCGATCCGGTCGACTGCCGCGATTCTGGCAGAAACGGACAGTTTGCAAGCGGAATGGCGCGATAGGTTTCACGCCAATATCCACCAAGACAGCCGCCGCCTATCTGACAGTGCGCAGGCGCTGGTGACCTATTTCGACAATGCCGCCGAGACCCGCGAGGTGGCCCATTCGCCCCAGGCAGAGGTTGAAAGTTTCCTCGCCGCGCATGACTACCGCTTCGACCCTTTGGAAGAGGCGCGCGCCCCGCAGGCGGCGATTGCGGCGCTGGTCGAACAGGCCGATACGCTCAAGACTAAGGCCGCGCAGCATATCGCGACGGGCGTGTTGCAACAGATCGCCCGCGATGCGGCGGCGCTGCCTTTGGCGCGGCTGGAGCGGGCGGCGGGGGAGATGGGTCACGATCCTGCCGAATTGGCTCAGGCACTCGACCAGCCGATGGGCCGGGTGCTGCGGCGCTTGGCGTCACTGCCCGAGCTTGGCGCGGGGCTGGTGGTCTGTGACCGTTCTGGCAGCGTGACATTCGCCAAGTCGATCGAAGGGTTCACCGTGCCGCGCTTTGGCGCCTGCTGCCCGCTTTGGTCGCTCTTCGCGGTGCAGGGGCAGCCGGGACTGGTCATGAAATCCCGCGTCATGCAGATGGGGCGCGGGCAGGCGGAGTTCGAGGCGATTGCCACTTGCGAAGTGCAAGCTGCGGCTGCCTATAACACGCCGCCGCTCAGCCAATCGGTCATGTTGCTCTTGCCGGTGCCCTCGGGGGCGGCGCCTGCGCAGCCGGTGGGGGCGACCTGTCGCATTTGCCCGGTCGAAGGATGCCGCGCGCGGCGCGAGCCTTCGATCCTGCGCGAGGGGATCTGAGGCCGCGCGGAAGGCAGTTTTTGACAGGGCTGGCAAACCGATGCATGCTCCCCCCGGTGCGCGAGACCCCGCAGCAAGACGGGGCCGCCGCACACCGAGGGGGGAGACTTTTTGCCGATGAGCAAACTCGTAGTTCTGGTGGAGGACGAGGTGAATATCGCCGAAGCCATCCGCTTTTTGCTGAGCCAAGAGGGTTGGCGCGTGGAGACGCTTGCCAATGGATCGGGCGCGGTGGATGTGATCCGCAAGGCAGCGCCCGATCTGGTGATGCTTGACGTGATGCTGCCTGGCAAGAGCGGGTTCGAGATACTCGATGAGTTGCGCGGTGACCCCGAAACCGGCGCGTTGCCGGTGCTGATGCTGACCGCGCGGGGCCAAAGCCGGGACCGCGCCATGGCGGAAAAGGCGGGTGTCAGCCGCTTCATGACCAAGCCGTTCTCAAATGCCGAGATGCTGGACGCGGTGCGCGACCTGATCGCCAGTTGACCCGCCATGCCCCGTAGGCCGATCTTTTTGGAAAAACGCGGCTACCGTCAGCGGCGCATGATGGATGCGGTGCGGTTGCTGCCGTTTCTGGGAATGATGCTGTGGATGGTGCCGCTGCTTTGGCCCGTGCCAGCGGGCAGTACGGACCCCACCGCACCGACCATCCCGATGAGCGTGGCGCTGCGCTATCTCTTTGGGGTCTGGGCGTTGCTGATCTTGGGGACATGGGCGCTCTGGCGGCGGACCCGGGATGTGGCCTCGGGTGAGGATGCAGCACAGCCGGACGGGCCGCGCTGATGGTATCGCTCAACCAGTTGGTGGCGGTCTGCCTGATGTATGTGGCGGGGCTGTTCATCGTGGCCTTCGCCGCCGAACGCCCGGCCCTGCGCGGGCAGGGCGGCTGGCTGCTGCGCTCGCCACTGGTCTATACCCTGTCGCTGTCGATCTATTGCACCGCTTGGACCTTTTACGGCGCGGTGGGATATGCGGCGCGCTCGGGGCTGGAATATGTGACGATCTACCTCGGCCCTTCGCTGGTGATGATCGGCTGGTGGTGGGGGCTGCGGCGTTTGGTGCGGATCGGGCGAAGCCATCGCGTCACCTCGATCGCCGACCTGATTTCATCGCGCTACGGCAAGTCCAACACGCTGGCGATCGTCGTGACGGTGATGGCCGTGATCGGTGTGACGCCCTATATCGCGCTGCAATTGCAATCGGTTATCCTGTCGCTGTCAATCTTTGCCGCCGCCGACGTGCCGCTGGCCGAGGCGGAAGGCGATGTGATCAACCGGGGGCAGGCGGCGCTTTGGGTCGCGGCGGGGCTGACGCTCTTTACCGTGCTTTTCGGCACCCGGAACCTGAATGTAAACGAACGGCATCATGGCGTGGTCATCGCCATCGCGGTGGAGGCGGTGGTTAAGCTCTTGGCGCTGGTGGCGGTGGGGGTTTACGTCATCTGGGGGCTGGCCGGGGGCTTGAGCGAGACCTTGGCGCGGATCGACGCCTCCGACATCGGCCAATGGCAAGTGCAGGGCAGCCGTTGGGCCGCGTTGACCGTGCTTTCGGGGGCCGCGCTTTTGTGCCTGCCGCGCATGTTTCAGGTCATGGTGGTCGAGAACGACGACGAGCGGCAGTTGCAAATCGCAAGCTGGGCCTTCCCGCTGTACCTGATGCTGATGAGCCTTTTCGTCGTGCCCATCGCGGTGGTGGGACTGGACCTGATGCCCGAAGGCGCGAACCCCGATCTTTTCGTGTTGAGCCTGCCGCTCAGCCAAGGGCAAAACGGGCTGGCGATGCTGTCTTTCTTGGGCGGTTTCTCGTCGGCGACTTCGATGGTGATCGTCGCCACGCTGGCGCTGTCGACCATGGTGAGCAACCATATCGTCATGCCGATCTGGCTGGCGCTGCGCCGCGATGGGGCGACGCAGTCTGGGGATGTGCGCAATATCGTCATCCTTGCGCGGCGGCTGTCGATTTTCTGCGTGGTGGGCTTGGGTTATCTCTACTATCGGGCCTCAGGCGGCAGCGGGGCGCTGGCCGCGATTGGCACGATTTCCTTCGGCGGGGTGGCGCAGTTTCTGCCCGCGATGCTGGGCGGGGTGCTCTGGCGCGGGGCAACGCGGACCGGCGCGCTTTGCGGGCTGGGCACGGGCTTTGTGCTTTGGGTCTTTACCATGCTGCTGCCCAGCTTTGGCGCGGATGTGGCCCTGTCGAGTGCGACCTTGGAACAGGGGCTTTGGGGGCTCGCTTGGCTGCGCCCCGAGGCGCTTTTCGGCATCGCGGGGATCGACCCGACGGTGCATGCGGTGGTCTGGAGCCTCGCGCTCAACACGCTGGTTTTCGTCGTCGTCTCCCTCTTCAGCTTCCCCACACCGTTGGAGCGGCTTCAGGGCGCGCAATTCGTCAATGTCTTTGACCATTCCGGCCCGGCGCGGGGCTGGACAGCATCCGTCGCGGGTAGCGAAGACTTGATGATCATGGCGCAGCGCATCTTGGGCGCAACGGAGGCGCAGGCGTTTTTCACACGCGAGGCAGAACGGCAGGGGCAGGGGCAACGTCTGCCCGAGCCCACGCCACGATTCGTGCAAGCGCTGGAGCGGGAGTTGGCGGCCTCAGTCGGGGCGGCCACGGCCCATGCGATGGTGGCGCAGATCGTCGGCGGGGCCTCGGTCTCGGTCCAAGACCTCTTGGCTGTGGCCGACGAATCCGCGCAGATGCTGGAGTATTCCAGCCAGTTGGAAGCCAAGTCGCGCGAGTTGACCGAGACGGCAGCGCAGCTGCGCGCGGCCAATGAGAAGCTGACGCAGTTGTCGCTGCAAAAGGATAGTTTCCTCAGCCAGATCAGCCACGAATTGCGCACGCCGATGACCTCGATCCGCTCGTTTTCCGAGATCCTGCGCGATGCGCCCGGCCTCACGGACGCCGACAAGAACCGCTATGCCACGATCATCCATAGCGAGACGATCCGTCTGACGCGGCTATTGGATGATCTGTTGGACCTGTCGGTGCTGGAGAACGGGCAGGTGACGCTGAACCAGCGCGAAGGCAACCTACGCGATCTGTTGGAACTGGCGGTGACCACGGCGCAGGCGGGGGCCACGCGGCCGCTCAAGGTGCTGCGCGATCCGCAGGCCGAGGATATTGTGCTGACCAGCGATCTCGACCGGCTGGTGCAGGTCTTTATCAACCTCGTCACCAACGCCCGCAAATACTGCGCTGCGGATGACCCGCAACTGCTGATCACGCCGCGGGTGACGGCGCAGGGGCTGGTGATTGATTTCGTCGACAACGGCCATGGGATCGACGCGGGGTCGGAGGCGCTGATTTTCGAGAAGTTCTCGCGCATCACGGGGGAGGGCGATGGCGCGGGGCTTGGCCTTGCCATCTGCCGTGAAATCATGTGCCGCTTGGGCGGAGAGATCAGCTTCCTGCGGGATGTGCCCGGCACGGCCTTCCGGGTTCAACTGCCCGCCCGTGCTCTGACCGCAGCGGCGTAGGACACCGGCCCCCAAGGGGACCGGCAGAGACCTCAGGTATAGCTTTGCCCCAGCATGGGGCGCATGTTTTCAAGGTCATAGCCACCCTGACGCGCCGCTTCGATGATCGCGTCGCTGTCCATCTCACCGGCTTGGCCCAAGGCCCAAGCGATGGTCGAACGGGTGCCAGAGGCGCAATAGGCCAGCACGGTGTCATCGGTCTCCACGCCGAGGGCGCGGTTCTTGGCGATGACGTCAGGCGTCATGGTCTGGTGGGTCAGCGGCTGTTCGGCAAAGGCAATCCCCGCGGCCTCGGCCGCTTCGCGCATGGCGGCGGCCTGATGGCTGGGGGGCACTTCCGCGTCGGGGCGGTTGCACAGGATGCGGGTGATGCCTTGGGCGCGCAGGCTTTCCATGTCACCGGGCTCGATCTGCGGGGCGACGAAATAGCGGGGGGTGATTTGGCGAATATCCATGGGCCGATTTAAGCAGATGCGGCGGCCCTGTCCAGCACCGCCGGGGCGGGCCGTTCAAACGCGCCGATCAGCCCAGCGAAATCCCGAGGATCACCAGCATCAGACCGATCACGGACAGAAACAGCGCGCCCATATTCAGCGGCACGACTTTGCGCAGCACCACGCGCATCTCCTCATCGTCGAGCTGCGCGCGTTTTGCACGGCTCACCTTGATGATGCACCAGCCCAGACCGAGCAATCCCAAAAGGGACAGACCTGCGCCGCCCCAGACCATGAGATCGAAAATAGATGTGTTTGCGCTTTCCATGGCGGCAGAGCTACGCCAAACCGCCAAGGGGGGCAAGTCCCGCTTGCGGGCTGGGCGTGCAGCCTGTAGTCAAACCCGCCAGAGCCAGCCATTCCGTGAGGACTTCCCATGAGCGATACCAGCACCAATCCCGATGTCGTCGAATCCCAAGGCGATGCGACCTACCGGGTCACCGCCAATGAGCTGCGCCAGTTCGTCGAGCGGATCGAGCGTTTGGACGCCGAGAAGAAAGACCTTGCCGAACAGCAAAAAGAGGTGATGGCCGAAGCGAAATCGCGCGGTTACGACACCAAGGTGCTGCGCAAGGTGATCGCCCTGCGCAAGCGCGACAAGGACGACATCGCCGAAGAAGAAGCGGTGATGGAAATGTACAAAGAAGCCTTGGGCATGTGAGCGCCCTGCCGCGGCGGGACTGAATTTTCCGCGCGGCCTTGAATGCCTCCGGCCCATCCCCATTTGCATCGGGCGTCTGCGCGGTCTCCGCGACGCCCGATGGTCTGAGGCCGGTGAGATTTTTCCCGTGAACATTCTGTTTGTCCTTGGTGGTCTGCTGGGGCTCGTGCTCGGTGGTGAGTATCTGGTGCGCGGCGCCGTGGCGCTGGCGCAAAGGGTTGGCTTGTCGCCCTTGGTGATCGGGCTGACGGTGGTGGGCTTTGGCACCTCGGCCCCGGAATTGGTGACCTCGGTTCAGGCGGCTTTGCTGGGCGCGCCGGACATTGCGCTTGGGAATGTCGTGGGGTCGAACATCGCGAATATCCTGCTGATTCTCGGCCTTGCGGCGGTGATCGCCCCGGTGGCCATCTCCGGGCGTAGTTTCGCGCGGGACGGGACGGTCATGCTGGCGGCGAGCCTGCTCTGCCTCGGCACTGTGCTGCTGGGGCAGGTGGATCGGCTTGCGGGGGGCGTCGCCCTCGTGGGGCTGGCGGCCTATCTGATTTACACCTTTCGCAGCGATCGAAGCGGGGCAGAGGCGATGGAGCCGCTGCCGGATCAAGCGCCGTCTTGGCTGGCGCTCGTCTGGCTGCTGGGTGGGCTTTTGCTGACCATTCTTTCGGCGCGGTTTCTGGTCACCGGCGCCGTGGCGCTTGCGCAGGCCGTGGGGCTGTCTGAGGCGGTGATCGGCCTAACCATCGTGGCCGTGGGCACCTCCATGCCGGAATTGGTCACGTCGGTCATCGCCGCAAGGCGCGGGCAGAGCGATGTGGCATTGGGCAACGTGGTCGGCTCCAACACTTTCAACATGCTCGGCGTGCTGGGCATCACCGCGCTGATCCAGCCGGTGGGGGTGGCCGCGCAGATCGCCGCGCTCGACATCTGGGTGATGATGGGGGCCACGGTGGCGCTGATCGCCTGCGCCTTTGGCGGGCGCGTGACACGCGGGCAGGGGGCGCTCTTTGCGCTGGCCTATGTGGCTTATGTCGCAGTGCTTTTAGTCTAGCCCGACACTGGGCTGCCCGGCGGGGGTGGGGGCGATTTCTGCGGATGTGACGCGATGGGCCGCGGACCCCCTTGCGCAGGCGGTTCAACACCCATAGAAGGACACAAATTTTCGCCCGCGCCCCCGCCGCGCGGCCTTACCCTATGGAGCACACATGCAGGTCAACGAGACGCTGAACGAAGGTCTGAAACGCGGTTACAACATCACCGTCACCGCCGATGAGCTTGAAGCCAAGGTCAACGAGAAGCTGGCCGAAGCGCAGCCCGAAGTCGAGATGAAGGGCTTCCGCAAGGGCAAGGTGCCGATGGCGCTGCTGAAAAAGCAGTTCGGCCAGCGGATCATGGGCGAAGCGATGCAGGAAAGCATCGACGGTGCCATGAACGAGCATTTCGAAAAGACCGGCGACCGCCCCGCGATGCAGCCCGAGGTCAAGATGACCAATGAGGACTGGAAAGAAGGCGACGACGTCGAAGTCTCCATGTCCTACGAAAAACTGCCGGAAATCCCCGAAGTTGATCTGAGCAAGATCGAACTGGAAAAGATGGTGGTCAAAGCTGACGATGCGGCTGTCGAAGAAGCGCTGGCAAGCCTTGCCGAAACCGCGCAGGACTTCAAAGCCTGCGAAGAGGGTGCCAAGGCCGAAGATGGCGATCAGGTTGTGATCGACTTCAAAGGCTCCGTCGACGGCGAAGAATTCGAAGGCGGCGCGGCGGAAGATTACCCGCTGGTGCTGGGCTCCAACTCCTTCATCCCCGGCTTCGAAGAGCAGCTGGTTGGCGTGAAAGCGGGCGAAGAGAAATCCGTCGTCGTGAACTTCCCCGAAGAGTATCAGGCCGCGCATCTGGCCGGTAAGGAAGCGACCTTCGCTTGCACCGTGAAAGAAGTGAAAGAGCCCGTCGCCGCTGAAGTGAACGACGAGATGGCCAAGAAATTCGGTGCCGAGGATCTCGACGCGCTGAAAGGTCAGATCGCTGAGCGTTTGGAAGCGGAATATGCCGGTGCTTCGCGCGCTGTGATGAAGCGTAACCTGCTGGACGCGCTGGACAAAGAGGTCAGCTTTGACCTGCCGCCGTCGCTGGTCGATGCCGAAGCCAAGCAGATCGCGCATCAGCTGTGGCACGAGGAAAACCCTGATGTGGAAGGTCACGACCACCCCGAGATCGAGCCGACAGACGAGCACAAGACATTGGCCGAACGCCGCGTCCGTCTGGGCCTGCTGCTGGCCGAGCTGGGCCAGAAAGCCGACGTTCAGGTGACCGACGCCGAGATGACCCAAGCGATCATGAACCAGGCGCGTCAGTACCCGGGTCAGGAGCGTCAGTTCTTTGAATTCGTGCAGCAGAACCAGCAGATGCAGCAGCAGATGCGCGCGCCGATCTTCGAGGACAAGGTTGTCGATCACGTGGTCGAACAAGCCAAGGTGACCGAGAAAGAGATCTCGAAAGAAGAGCTTCAGAAAGCTGTTGAAGAGCTGGAAGACGAGTAAGTCTTACCGGATCGGATTTTGGAGCAGGGGCGACGGGAAACCGTCGCCCCTGTTTCGTTTGGGCTGGACAAGAAGCGTGGCCTTTGCCTGTCACTCTGGATGGGCTTGAAGGGTTACCGAACCTACTGTCGACGTCCCGCCCGGGGGCACCCCGGGCATCGCCCTCCCTCCCCCCCGGGGGGGCGATTTGCAAGGTCTCGGAAATTCGCAACAGTCGCGTGCGATGGGGGCAACCGCAGGCCACCATCGTTGCAACGCCCCCCAGGGAAGGCGCTGCTCTATGTGGCAATGTCAGATGCTGATACGCATCGGGGACGTCACAAAGTAATCCGGAACTGCGCGAAGCCGTCTTCCGTGTCGCCTACCTGTTCCATCTCTACCCCTGTCACCTCATCGACGTAGTCCGCCGCTTTTGGCCCGGTTTCGAACATCACGCTCGTTTCCTCCAACGGCGCGAAGCGCCAGTTGCCATCGGCGCGGGGGCTGATGGTGCCTTTTTCGACGATATAGCGCACAATCACATCGCGGTTGGTGTCGGGCCCTTCAAACACGATGGTATCGCCCATCGCGCCGGGGAAAGCCCCGCCGCCGCTGGCGCGGTAATTGTTGGTGGAGATGATGAATTCGGCTTTAGGATCAATGGGTTGCCCTTCGAACTCAAGGTTCACGATCCGGCTTGCCTCAGGGTTTGCCACGGTGCCCTTGGGGCCGAACTTGGAAGGCTGGCTAAGGTCGATCTGATAGGTCACCCCGTCGATCACATCGAAATTATAGCTGGGGAACTCGGGGTTCAGCAGCGGTTGATTGGCCTTGCCGGGGGTGATCTGGTTGAACATGCCGGCAGAGCGTTCGAGCCAGTCTTTCACCTGCGCCCCGGTCACGCGCACCGCGCGGGCCGTGTTGGGGTAGAGGTAGAGGTCGGAGACATTCTTGATCGCTACATCGCCTTTCGGGACGTCAGTGTAATACTCCGGCCCGCCACGGCCACCGGCCTTGAAGGGGGCGGCGGCGGAAAGGATCGGCAGCCCCTCATGTTCGGTCCCCTTCAGCATCTGTTCGATATACCAGCGCTGCGCGTTGGAGACGACCTGCACCGAAGGATCATCCGCCACCAGCGCGAAATAGCTGTGCAGATTGGCGTCGGTCTTGCCCACGGCGCGGCGAACATAGGCCAGCGTCTCATTATGTTCCTGCTGGACGGAGGCAAGCACCTCGGCATCGCTTTCCACCAGCGGCATTACAGAGCGGTCTTCGTTGCGCTGCGAAATGGCGCGCGCCTCGGCACTGTGACTGGCGATGCGCCAGCCGCTGCCGTCACGCTCCAGCATCAGGTCGATCAGGCCGAGGTGGCTGCCCCAGAAGCCGCCCATGGTGGCGGGCTTGCCGTGGATCGTGCCCTCGCTGACATCCACGCCCGGATAGTCCGCATAGCTGCCCGAGGGGAAGACGAGGTGGCTGTGCCCGGTCATGATGGCGTCGATCCCCTCCACCGCGGCGAGGGGGACAGAGGCGTTCTCCATCATATCCTCTTCCTTGGCCGCACCGATGCCCGAGTGCGACAGCGCGATGATGATGTCGGCCCCTGCCTCTTTCATCTGGGGCACCCATGCGCGGGCACTCTCAAGGATATCGCGGGCCTGCACCTTGCCTTCGAGATGGCGGCGGTCCCAGCTCATGATCTGGGGCGGGACGAAGCCGATAATGCCGATCTTGATTGGATGCGTCTCACCGGCACCATCGGTCAACATCCGGTCGAGCAGGACATAGGGTTTGACCAGCGTGTCATCGTCGCTTGGCTTGGCGCCGATCTTTTTGACGACATTGGCACTGACCACCGGGAATTCGGCCCCGGCAAGGGATTTCATCAGGAAATCAAGCCCGTAATTGAACTCGTGATTGCCAAGCGTCGAGGCGTCATAGCCAAGCGCGTTCATCGCTTGGATCACCGGATGCATGTCGCCCTCTTTCATGCCGCGCTCATAAGCGATGTAATCGCCCATCGGATTGCCCTGCAAAAAGTCGCCGTTGTCGAGCATCAGCGTATTGGTCGCCTCGGCGCGGATCGATTTGACGATGCTGGCAGTACGGGCAAGGCCCACGGTGTCGACCTCTTTGTCGGCGTAATAGTCGTAAGGAAAGACATGCACATGCAGGTCCGTCGTCTCCATCAACCGCAGATGCGCCTGATTGGCCGCGGCGCGGAGCGAGAAGGGGTGGAGGGCCAGCAATCCGGCAGTGCCGGCGAGGAAGTGACGGCGGTTAAGGCGGAGGGTCATGCGGCGTTCCTTCTTGACGTGATTAACACCTACCTGAGGCGAAGCGAGAGGCCGCGCAAGCCCGAAAATTAATCACCCGTCCCGTAGGCCGGTTTCCACAAGCATGCCGCGGCGCTTGGCTTCGTAGTAATAGCCGCGGGCGTACCATTTGATGGCGGTGCCATGGTCACCGTCCGACAGGAGCCAGGCGCCGCGCAGGTATTTTAGCGCGTATTTCAGATTGGTATCGGCATCCAAAAGATCGGAAGGCTGGCCCTGAAATCCCATCGACCGCGCGGTGGCGGGCAGGATTTGCAGCAGCCCGTAATAGGGGCCGTTGCGGGCGCGAGGGTTGTGGGTGCTTTCGCGGATGGCGAGGCGGTGCACCAATGGGCGGGGCAGGTCGTAGAAGTCGGCCCAGTGGTTGATCTTGCGCCGCAACTCGGGCGTCTCATTCGGGTGCAGCGGCAGGGCGGGGCGCTGCGGCGGCGTGGGGGAGACTTCGGGTGCGGCGTTGCAGGCGGTGAGCGTGCTGGCAGCGATGAGGGAAAGGAACACGCGGCGTGTGGTCTGAGGCATGATGCACCGGAGCTTGTTATCTCGCCCCGAGGATCGCCCCAAGGGGGCCATCGGGCAAGAGCGCAGGCGCAGGATACGCGGCCCCTTGCCCAAGCCTTGGACCCTCAGGCGCGGCTTTTCGCCATGCTTAAACATCGGCGACGATTTCGCCTTTCATTTCGCCGGTCATGCGGCTCTGATCTTCGCGTTTTACCGAACGGCGGACCTCGTCGATTTTGAGTTCGGCGGCGTCGCGCGTGGCCCTGTCGGGCCATTCGGTGATTGCGGCACTCGTGCGCTCAGAGGTGCGGACCACGGTGATGCGGCTGGCGCCAAAGCCCTTGAGGGCGGGTAGGCGCTTTTCTTCGATGGCGCGCAGGGCCACGTCGTAATCCGCCCCGTCGGCGAGTTCCCAAGTGGTGATGGTGATGTAACGCATGTGTCATCCTCCATGCTGAATGGAGGTATCTTAGCATAAATCGCGCTGTTTTTGCAGGGGTTTGCGTCAGAGGCGCGTGCGGGGCGGTTGGAGGGGCTGCGCAAAAGAAAACGCCGCGCGGAGGACCGCGCGGCGTTTCATGTCAGATCGGACAGGCCGGATCAGCTGTTGCTGTCGTCCTGTGCGTCGCCCTCGGGGGTGCGCACCACGTCCGAGTCGCCGTCTTCGTCAGCGGCAGAGCCGATGTCGTCGAAGAGTTCGGAGATCTCGAATTCAGCGGCGGCTTCCTCTTCGGCGGCCAGTTCCTGAATCGATTTGCCCGATGCCTGAAGCTCGGCCTCTTCGGGCGAACGTGCAACGTTCAGCTCGATTGTGGCGTCGACTTCGGGGTGCAGGATGATGCGCACATCATGCACGCCCAGTTCCTTGATCGGGTTGCCCAGAACGACCTGCTTGCGGTCGATCGAGAAGCCTTCGGCGGTCGCGGCTTCGGCGGCGTCACGGGTGGTGACGGAGCCGTAGAGCGCGCCGGCGTCGGAAGCGGAGCGAATCACGACGAACTGCTGACCGTTCAGCTTCTCCGCGAGTTTCTCGGCTTCTTTCTTGGTCTCGAGGTTCTGTGCTTCGAGCTGGGCTTTCTGGCCTTCAAAGGCTTCGACGTTGGCCTTGGAGGCCGACAGCGCCTTGCCCTGCGGCAGCAGGTAGTTGCGGGCATAGCCGGGCTTTACGTCCACGACTTCGCCCATCTGGCCCAGTTTGGCCACACGTTCCAGAAGGATAACTTGCATGTGCTCTCTCCTTACTTGACGGCGTAGGGCAGCAGGGCGAGGAAACGGGCGCGTTTGATGGCACGGGCCAGCTCGCGTTGTTTCTTGGCCGATACGGCGGTGATGCGGGAAGGAACGATCTTGCCACGCTCAGAGATGTAGCGTTGCAGCAGACGTGTGTCCTTGTAGTCGATCGCAGGTGCGTTGTCGCCCGAGAAGGGGCAGACTTTGCGACGGCGGAAAAATGGTTTTGCAGCCATGGTTTATGTCCTCTTCTTCAAGCTGGCGATCAACGGCGCTCGCGACGGTTGTCGCGTTCGTCGCGTTTCTGCATCTGCACGGAGGGCAGTTCTTTGTGCTCGTCGACCTTGATGGTCAGAACACGCATCACGTCGTCATGCAGGCGCATCAGGCGTTCCATTTCCTGCACGGCGGTCGCGGGGGCGTCCGAACGCAGGAAGGCATAGTGGCCCTTGCGGTTCTTGTTGATCTTGTAGGCCATCGTCTTGACGCCCCAGTACTCGCTGTCGACGAGCTTGCCGTCGTTGTCCGCGAGGACGGTGCCAAAGTGTTCGATGAGGCCTTCTGCTTGCGTGTTGGACAGGTCCTGACGCGCAATCATAACATGCTCATAAAGCGGCATGTGCACTCCTATTTGTATCAAGGCGCATTTCATAGGCGGGGCGTTCATCCTTGCTCCCCACCACGAGAGTCTGCGCGGTTCATATGCTGTGCAAGGAAGCGCCCGTATACACGGTTTCCCGGCCACGGCAACCCCCGGCGCGGGCGCGCGGGCCGGGACGGGCTTGCCCTTGCGGCATGGGACGCGATACATCGGATGAAATCGCTAATAAGAGGCTGCAACCATGAGCATCGCATTCGTTTTCCCCGGGCAGGGCGCCCAGACCATCGGCATGGGCCGCGATCTGGCCGAAGCCTACACCGAAGCCCGCGCCGTTTTCGACGAGGTCGATGCGGCCTTGGGCGAGAAACTGTCGGAGCTGATCTGGGAGGGCGACATGGAGACGCTGACCCTGACCGAGAACGCCCAGCCCGCGCTGATGGCGACCTCTTTGGCTGCTATGGCCGCGCTGAAGGCCGAAGGTGTAAGTGTCGAGAAAGCGGCCTTCGTGGCGGGGCACAGCCTTGGCGAATATTCTGCGCTGTGTGCTGCGGGCGCGCTGTCACTGGCTGACACCGCGCGGCTGCTGCGCATTCGCGGCAAGGCCATGCAGGCCGCCGTGCCAGTGGGCGAGGGCGCCATGGCGGCGATTCTCGGCCTCGGGATCGAAGAGACCGAGAAACTGGCCGAAGCCGCTGCCGAGGGCGCGGTCTGTCAGGTCGCCAATGAGAATGACCCGAGCCAGAACGTGCTTTCGGGCGAGAAGGCCGCGGTAGAGCGCGCCGTCGCCATGGCGAAAGAAGCCGGGGCCAAGCGCGCGTTGCTGCTGCCCGTCTCCGCCCCTTTCCATTGCCCGCTGATGGGGCCGGCTGCGGAAGAGATGGCGAAAGCATTGGGCGAGGTGACCTTCAACGATCCCGCCGTGCCGCTGGTCGCCAATGTCACCGCCGAAGCAGTGACGGACGCCGCCCACATTCGCGAGTTGCTGGTTGAACAGGTCACAGGCCGCGTGCGCTGGCGTTCCTCGGTCGAGCGGATGGCCGCGCAGGGCGTGACCGAGGCGTGGGAGATCGGCGCGGGCAAGGCGCTTTCGGGCATGATCCGACGCATCGACAAAAGTGTCGCCACCCGCTGCATCGGCACGCCGGATGAGGTAAAGGCCGCGTCTGACGCCTGAGGTATGAAAATAAGCGGCATTTCCGCCGCGTCGGGGCCTCGCGCCCTTCGAGAGAATAAAGGAAGAGACATGTTCGATCTTACAGGAAAGAATGCCCTAATCACCGGCGCTTCGGGCGGCATCGGCGCGGATATCGCGCGCAAGCTGCACGCCCAAGGGGCTACCGTTGGCCTGTCGGGCACGCGGACTGAACCGCTTGAGGCGCTGAAGGCCGAGTTGGGCGAACGCGCCCATGTGCTGCCGTGCAACCTCAGCGATATGGAGGCGGTCGACGCGCTGCCGAAACAGGCCGCGGAGGCCATGGGCTCGGTCGATATTCTGGTGAACAATGCGGGCATCACCCGCGACAATCTTTTCATGCGCATGTCGGATGACGAGTGGAATTCGGTGCTGAACGTGAACCTCACCGCGACCTTCAAGCTCTGCAAAGGGGTGATGCGCGGCATGATGAAGGCGCGTTGGGGCCGGATCATCAATATCTCCAGCGTGGTGGGCGCCACCGGCAACCCCGGTCAGGCGAATTACGCGGCCTCCAAGGCGGGTGTCGTGGGCATGTCCAAGTCGCTGGCCTATGAGGTGGCAAGCCGCGGGATCACCGTGAACGCCGTGGCGCCGGGCTTTATAACCACCGCCATGACCGACAAGCTGACGGATGAGCAAAAGTCTGGAATCATGGGGCAAATTCCCGCAGGCCGCATGGGCGACCCGGATGAGATTGCCGCCGCTGTGGTCTATCTTTCCAGCCCCGAGGCCGCCTATGTGACAGGGACCACCTTGCATGTGAACGGCGGTATGGCCATGTTGTGACCCTGCGCCTCAATAGCGTTTGCCAAGCCCGGCGCATGTGCTAAAGGGGGCGCAGAATCGAAACGGAGGGTGCTTGATCACCCCCTGCGCCTTGTGCGAACAAGGAAATAGCCGCCCCTTTTGGGGCAAACTCCAAACGCCGATTACCGGCGGGCGGAAACCAAAAGGGGCCTTGAATGGCCCGAAGACATGAGGACTTATTATGAGCGACGTCGCAGACCGCGTGAAAAAGATCGTTGTAGAACACCTGAGCGTGGAAGAGGACAAAGTGACTGAGAATGCGTCGTTCATCGACGATCTCGGCGCAGACAGCCTCGACACCGTGGAACTGGTGATGGCGTTCGAAGAAGAGTTCGGCATCGAGATCCCCGATGACGCGGCTGAGAACATCCAGACCGTTGGCGATGCGGTCAAGTTCATCAAAGAAGCCTCCTAAGGCTTTGCCGGGCAACCGGCGGATGTGAGTTTTGAAAACGGCGTTGTTCCTAGCGGAATGACGCCGTTTTTATTTGCCGTAGCGGGGTGGGCTTGTCCCTTTGGAGCTGAAGTCGCATGTCTGCGCCAAGAAGTTTCAAGCGTGAAGGCAATTCACCCCATGTCCCGCACGATCCCGACCATCAACACCGCTAGACTGACCCTGCGGGCCATGCGGGCCGAAGATTTTCAGCGCTATGCCGAGATTTGGGCGATGCCGGATGTGGCGGACCGGATACTCGATCAGCCGCGACCCAAGGGGCAGTCATGGGACGCTTTTCTGCGCAACGCGGGCCATTGGCAGATCACCGGCTTTGGGCAGTGGGCGGTGCAACTTCATCGCCAGCGCGAGATGTTGGGTCAGACCGGTTTCGTCTTTGGCTCCCGCAATTTCGGCGAGGATTTCGACACTTACCCCGAGGCGCGGCTGGTCTTGGCCCCTCAGGCCCAAGACCAGCGGCTTGGGGCCGAGGCCGCTCGGGCGGCGCATGAGTGGTTTGATCGGGTGATCACGGGCCGCACGGTCTGTATGATCTCGGCGGGGAATGAGGCCGCTTTGCGGATCGCGGGGGCGCTTGGCTATCAGGGGCTGCGCGACGTCAAGACGGCGGGCGGTGCGGTGCATCTGATGACCCGGCGCGGCCCGCCGGGCTGAGCCCACAAGCCGCGAAGGCCCCTGAGATTCGACCCATCGGCGTTTTTGCGCTCTGCCTGCGGACCCCCGCCGATATGCTTGTGCCTACAGGCTTTTGCAGGGTAAGAGGTTCGCCGAGACATTATCGGCAAGGGGCACTGAGATGCGCAGAGTTGTAGTAACGGGTTTGGGTTTGGTTACCCCGCTCGCGGACGGCGTGGAAGAAAGCTGGAAACGGATCCTTGATGGGAAATCCGGGGCCGGGCCGATCACCGGCTTTGATGCCAGCAAACTGGTGACTCAATACGCTTGCGAAGTGCCTTTGGGCGATGGCAGCGATGGCACCTTCGACGCCAATAAATACATGGAGCCGAAAGAGCAGCGCAAGGTCGATACCTTCATCCTCTTCGGCATGGCTGCCGCCCAGCAGGCGGTTGAGGATTCGGGTTGGAAGCCGACCGAGCAGGAAGATCAGGAACGCACCGGCGTTCTGATCGGCTCGGGCATCGGGGGGCTGAACTCCATCGCCAATACCGCCGTCATGATGCATGAGAAGGGCCCGCGCCGCGTGAGCCCCTTCTTCGTGCCGGGCGCGCTGATCAACCTGATCTCGGGTCAGGTGTCGATCCGCTATGGTTTCAAAGGGCCGAACCACTCGGTCGTGACCGCCTGTTCGACCGGCGCCCATGCCATCGGCGATGCGGCGCGGCTGATCAAATACGGTGATGCGGATGTGATGATCGCAGGCGGTGCCGAGGCGGCGATCTGTGAGATCGGCATGGCGGGCTTCAACGCCTGCAAGGCGCTCTCGACCAAACGCGGCGACGATCCGCAAAAGGCCAGCCGCCCCTATGACGTGGACCGCGACGGCTTCGTCATGGGCGAGGGCGCGGGCATCGTGGTGCTGGAAGAGTATGAACACGCCAAGGCGCGCGGTGCCAAGATCTATGCCGAGGTGCTGGGTTATGGCCTGTCGGGCGACGCGCATCACATCACCGCCCCTTCCGAGGATGGCGAGGGCGGCGAACGCTCCATGCGTGCGGCGCTGAAGAACGCGGGGCTGGAGCCTGCGGATGTGGACTACATCAACGCGCATGGCACCTCGACCATGGCCGACACCATTGAGCTGGGCGCGGTCGAGCGTCTGATGGGTGATGCGGCGGGCAATGTGACCATGTCCTCGACCAAATCCGCCACCGGGCACCTTTTGGGTGCCGCGGGCGCGATCGAGGCGATCTTCTGCATGCTCGCGATCCGCGATCAGGTGGCGCCGCCGACGATCAACCTCGACAATCCGGCGGTGGAGACCCCGATTGATCTGGCGCCGAACAAGAAGGTCGAGCGCAAGATCGACGTGGCGCTCAGCAATTCCTTTGGTTTCGGCGGCACCAACGCATCGGTTCTCTTCGGGAAAGTCAGCTAAATGTGGCGTCATATCGCCTCTAACGCCGTGACGTTTCTGTTGGTCGGCCTGTTCCTGCTCGGGGGGATCATCCTCTGGGGCAAGTCGACCTACGTCTCCGAAGGGCCGTTGGAACAGGCGATCTGTGTGCAGGTCGAGCGCGGCTCGAACATGCGGCAGGTCAGCCAGAACCTTGAGGAGCAGGGCGCGGTTTCCTCGCCTGCGATCTTTCGCATGGGCGCGGATTACGAGGAGAAGTCGAGCAGCCTGAAGGCGGGCAGCTTTCTTGTTCAGCCCGGCACCTCGATGCAGGGGATCGTGGATATCGTGACCCAAGGCGGGGCCAGCACCTGCGGTACTGAGGTAGTCTATCGCATCGGGGTGAACCGGGTGAGCGTGCAGGTCCGTGAGTTGGACCCGGTCACCAGCCGTTTTGTTGAACGCGCGGAATTCACCCCGGGTGAGGAGGAGGCTCCCGAAGCCTATACCGAAATCTCAAGCGCCAATGACACGCGGTTCCGTGTGGCATTGGCCGAAGGGGTGACCAGCTGGCAGGTAGTGGAAGCGCTCAAGCAGGTCGAGCAATTGACCGGCGAGGTTGAGGAGCTTCCGGCAGAGGGCAGCCTCGCGCCCGATAGCTATGAGGTGCGTCCGGGCGACGACCGGGCCGAGGTGATCGGACGGATGGCCGCGGCGCAGGAGGTGCTCTTGGCCGAAGCCTTTGAAGCGCGCGATCCCGATCTGCCGATCGAGACGCCCGAGGACCTGCTGATCCTTGCGTCGATCATCGAAAAGGAAACCGGTGTCGCCGCCGAACGTGAGCAGGTGGCGAGCGTTTTCGTGAACCGTTTGAACCAAGGGATGCGGCTTCAGACCGACCCCACGGTGATCTACGGGGTGACCGAGGGCAAGGGCGTGCTAGGCCGCGGGCTGCGCCGCTCGGAACTGCGGGCAGAGACGCCGTGGAACACCTATGTGATCGACGGTCTGCCGCCCACGCCCATCGCCAATCCGGGCCGGGCGAGCCTGATGGCCGCAGCGCAACCGGCGGAGACGGACTACGTCTTTTTCGTGGCGGATGGCACCGGGGGGCACGCTTTTGCGGAAACCTTGGACGAGCATAACCGCAACGTTGCGCGCTGGCGTCAGATCGAGGCGGAGCGCGGTGCGGAAGCGGCGGGGAATGCCTCAACCGGCGGAAACTGAGACCACTGAAAACCCCGCTGGAGACAGCGGGGTTTTTATTTACGGGAAGTCCTTGCCGCGCGGTGCTGTAAGGTCTTGTTAATACAGTTTTTCTTGACTTTGCGCACGGTCTGGCGTAGGACTTGTGGCACGCTAGAGGACATGGGCGAACGGCCCCGGGGTAACCCGGTGGTCGTTTTTTTTGTGTCTGCTCGGTTGGGGATAACCAACAAGAGGTAAAGCGATGACGATCATTACCCCGGAGCAAGAGACGGAAGACAGCGCGGAAATCCTGCGCGGTCTCCAAGAAGCAATCGGCGCGTTGCGCCGGGAAATCGAAGGTCTGACGGAACAGGCCCGGTCCGGGGGGGAACTCAAGGAAACTGCGGTGTCTGGCAAAACGTCCAAAGTGGCGGGACTGCTGGCGCATTGCCTGAAAGCGGAGAACACGCTGAATGACTGTCGAAACCGACAAGCTGGAATCGCGCGCGGGGGCTATGCCCTCGACATGGACAAAGCGCGGGCTGACATCGGGTGCAAGCTGGATCGCCTGCGCCGATGCTCAGACCCAGGCGCAGTTACTGAATGACCTAGATGAGGGAGAGCTTCTGGCTCTCCCTTTTTTGTTTGAGTTCTGGGCGCTTGACCACCAACTGGCGCCTGAGGGCGACTGGCGGACATGGGCGATCATGGGCGGGCGCGGCGCGGGCAAGACGCGGGCCGGGGCGGAATGGGTCCGCAGTAAGGTTGAGGGGAGCCGACCGCTTGATCCCGGGGAGTGCAGCCGCGTGGCGCTGGTGGGGGAGACCATCGAGCAGGTGCGCGAGGTGATGATCTTTGGCGATAGCGGGATACTGGCCTGTAGCCCACCGGATCGGCGGCCTGATTGGGAGGTGACGCGCAAGCGCTTGGTCTGGCCCAACGGGGCGATTGCCACGGTGCATACGGCGCATGACCCCGAAGGGCTGCGCGGGCCGCAGTTTGACGCGGCTTGGGTGGATGAATTGGCAAAGTGGAAGCGCGGGCAGGAGGCTTGGGACCAGTTGCAGTTTGCGCTGCGCTTGGGGGAGCGGCCTCAGGTCTGCGTGACGACGACACCGCGCAACGTGGATGTGTTGAAGGCGCTCTTGGCCGCGCCTTCGACGGTGACGACCCATGCGCCGACGGAGGCGAATGCGGCGAATTTGGCGGGGTCGTTCCTTGAAGAGGTGCGGGCGCGCTATCGCGGGACGCGGTTGGGGCGGCAGGAGTTGGATGGGGTTTTGCTGGCGGATGCAGAGGGGGCGCTGTGGACCTCGGCTTTGCTGGAGGCGGGGCGGGTGCGAGAGGTGCCGGATCTGGACCGGATCGTGGTGGGCTTGGACCCGGCGACGACGAGTGGAGCAGGCTCGGATGAGTGCGGGATCGTGGTGGTGGGGGCGCAGACCAAGGGGCCGCCGCAGGATTGGCGGGCGGTGGTGCTGGCCGATTGCACGGTGCAGGGGGCCACGCCGATGGGCTGGGCGCAGGCGGCGATTGCGGCGATGACGCGCTACGGGGCGGATCGGTTGGTGGCGGAGGTAAATCAGGGCGGGCAGTTGGTGGCCGAGGTCTTGCGACAGGTCGATCCGCTGGTCTCGCTCAAGACCGTGCATGCGGCGCGGGGCAAGGTGGCGCGGGCGGAGCCTGTGGCCGCGCTTTATGAGCAGGGGCGGGTGAGCCATTTGCCGGGGCTTGATGCGCTGGAGGATCAGATGTGTCTGATGACGGCGCGGGGGTACGAGGGCAAGGGCAGCCCGGACCGCGTCGATGCGCTGGTCTGGGCGCTGCATGAGCTGATGATCGAGCCTGCCGCGCAGTGGCGCAGCCCGGGGGTGCGAAGCCTGTGAGCGGGCCGTTGCATGGGACAGCGCACGGTGGGTTTCTCCAGCGTTAAGGGATTTCGGGGAAAGTCTGACAACGCCGGGCAATGCGGGGCAGGTCTTCGCCGCCGGGGTCGGGCAGAATGAGGAGCGACGACATGGTATTCGATTTTCTACGGCGTGGCGCGGCAGGTGAGACAGCGGAGCGCAAAGCATCCGCCACGGGGCCGGTCGTCGCCTATCAGACCTCGGGCCGTGTCGCTTGGAGCCCCCGCGATAGCGTGAGCCTGACGCGTGCCGGGTTCTGCGGCAATCCGGTTGGGTTTCGCTCGGTCAAGCTGATCGCCGAGGCTGCAGCGGCGCTGCCGCTGGTCGTGCAGGACAGCGCACGGCGCTACGACGAACACCCGCTGATCGAGCTGATGCGGCGCCCCAATGCGGGCCAAGGCCGGGCGGAGATGCTTGAGGCGCTGTATGGGCAGATGCATTTGAGCGGCGATGGCTATGTCGAAGCCGTGGGCGGTGAGAGCGGTTTGCCGGTAGAACTGCATGTGCTGCGCTCGGACCGGATGAGCGTGGTGCCGGGGGCGGATGGCTGGCCTGTCGCCTATGAATATGCGGTGGGCGGGCGCAAGCACCGTTTTGATGCGAGCGGTGCGGCGACGCCGGTTTGTCATATCCGCAACTTTCACCCGCAGGACGATCACTACGGGTTCAGCCCCATGCAGGCGGCGGCCATGGCAATGGATGTGCATAATGCGGCGAGCCGTTGGTCGAAGGCGCTGTTGGACAATGCCGCGCGGCCCTCCGGCGCGATCGTCTATCGGGGGGCCGAGGGGCAGGGCAAGCTGAGCGAGGATCAGTATGACCGGCTGGTGAGCGAGATGGAGAGCCACCATCAAGGGGCGCGCAATGCCGGGCGGCCGATGCTGCTGGAGGGCGGGCTCGACTGGAAGCCGATGGGTTTTTCGCCCTCGGATATGGAGTTTCAGAAAACAAAGGAGAGTGCGGCGCGGGAGATTGCGCTCGCCTTTGGGGTGCCGCCGATGCTGATCGGGGTGCAGGGCGATGCGACTTACGCGAATTATCAAGAGGCGCATCGGGCGTTCTATCGTCTGACAGTGCTGCCTTTGGCGACACGGGTGACGGCGGCGCTGGCGGAGTGGCTGAGCGGGTATCTGGGGGCGGCGGTGAGTTTGAAGCCGGACCTCGACCAAGTGCCTGCATTGGCGGCGGAGCGTGATGCGCAATGGGCGCGGGTGTCCGGGGCGGCATTCTTGAGCGATGCGGAAAAGCGCAGCCTGTTGGGGCTGCCAGCGGTGGCGGATGATGTCTGAGCTGCGCGAGATCGAGCGGTTCGAATGCGCGCCGGGCTTGCGGCTTCAGGCGCATGAGACGCTCAGCGCGGTGCACCGCGAGAACATGCAAAAGCGGCTCGACCGGATCGAGCAGATGATGGAGCGGTTGGAACGGCGGCTGTGGCTGACGGTCTACGGCGTGGTGGCGGTGATCTTGGCGCAGGCGGTGCAATCCTTTCTGGCGGTGGCGCCGTAGCGGGCTGAACGAGGGAAAATACGATGACTTATCAATTGGATGCCTCCGGCGGCTGGCCGGAGAACGGGGAAGCTGTGCCTGCGGGCGGCGGGTTGGAGCATAAATTCGCCCGCTTCGGCAGCGTGACGCCGGTCGAGGATGGGCTGGAGATCAGCGGCTACGCCAGCCTCTTTGGCACGGTCGATCAGGGCGGCGATGTGGTCGAGCCGGGGGCCTATGCGGCGAGCCTTGCGGCGGTCGCGAAGGCGGGACGCAGCATTAAGATGCTGTGGCAGCACGATCCGGCCCAGCCCATCGGCGTTTGGGACGAGGTGCGCGAGGATGGCCGGGGTCTTTGGGTCAAGGGGCGCATCCTTTGCACTGTGGCTAAGGGCCGGGAGGCGGCGGCGCTGATCGAGGCGGGGGCCATCGACGGGCTCAGCATCGGCTACCGCACCGTGAAGGCGGGCAAGACCACCAAGGGGCAGCGGCTGCTGTCGGAACTGGAGCTTTGGGAGGTGTCTTTGGTGACCTTTCCGATGCTGCCCTCGGCGCGGGTCGGGGCCAAGGGGGAGTTCAGGGCCGTGGGCCATGTGCTGCGCGAGATGGCGGCGGCCTTTGATGCCGCGCGGACCGAGATGGCGCGGGGCTGAGCCTGAGTTTGACTGAGCAGATCGAAGGAAAAGCGATGACCAAGAGTGAGATGAGCACAAAGGCGGGCAAAGACCGGTCTCCGGCGGAGGAAGTGCGGCAGGCCGTGAGCGGTTTTGTCAGTGACTTCAACGGCTTTCGGGCCGAGATCAATACGAAACTTCAACAATCAGAAGAGCGAATTGCCATGATGGACCGCAAGATGACCCTGCCTGCCCGCAGCCCTTTGGGGGGCGCGATCGATCACGATGCGCCGCATAAGAAAGCCTTTGACGCCTATCTGCGCAACGGCGATGACGACGGGCTGCGGGGGCTGGAACTGGACGGCAAATCGATGTCGACGGCGGTGAATTCGGATGGCGGCTATCTGGTGGATCCGCAAACTGCCGACCGGGTGCAATCTGTGCTGAATGCGGGGGCGTCGATCCGCGCGATTGCCTCGGTGGTGCAGGTGGAGGCCACCTCATATGACGTGCTGGTCGATCACGCCGATGTGGGCGCTGGTTGGGCGACCGAAAGCGGGGCGCAAGCCGAGACGGACACGCCCCAGATCGACCGGATCACCGTGCCGCTGCATGAGCTGAGCGCGCTGCCCAAGGCGAGCCAACGTCTGCTGGATGACAGTGCCTTTGATATCGAAGGTTGGCTGGCGGGGCGTATCGCCGACAAATTTGCACGGGCCGAAGCGGCGGCCTTTGTCAGCGGTGACGGCATCGACAAGCCCACCGGTTTTCTGAGCCATCCGGCGGTCGACAACGACGTCTGGACCTGGGGCAATCTGGGCTATGTCCCCAGCGGCACCAACGCCAATCCCGAGGCGGATGCGATCATCGAGTTGGTCTATGCCCTCGGCGCGGCTTACCGCAAGAATGCGGTTTTCGTGATGAACTCGAAGACAACGGCCAAGGTGCGCAAGTTGAAAGACACCGATGGACGGTTCTTGTGGTCCGACGGGTTGGCGGCAGGCGAGCCTGCGCGGCTCATGGGCTATCCGGTGCTGGTGGCCGAGGACATGCCCGATCCGGCGACCGATGCGATGGCCATCGCCTTTGGCGACTTTTCCGCAGGCTACACCGTGGCCGAGCGCCCCGATCTGCGGATCCTGCGCGACCCGTTCAGCGCAAAGCCGCATGTGCTGTTCTATGCCACCAAACGTGTCGGCGGCGACGTGAGCGATTTCGCGGCGATCAAGCTGATGAAATTCGGCCTGGCGTAAGCCGGCGCCGAAGCCGGGGCCGGGGCAACTTGGCCCCGGTCCGGACGTGCGCCTGCGAGGTTGCGTTGTCTAGCTGCTCCCCTCCGACCGAGCAATGCAACCGGTGCGCGTCCGGAAATAACCGCATGGCCCCATTGGGCGCGGGAGCGATTTTTGGAGACGTTCGATGATGTTGATCGAAGAGACAAATGTGCCGGATGCGGTCTTGCCGGTTGAGGCCTTCAGAATGCATCTGCGCCTTGGCACCGGCTTTGCGCAGGACGGCCTTCAAGATCCGGTGTTGCGCAGCTTCCTGCGCGCGGCGATGGCGGCGGTGGAGGCGCGGACAGGCAAGGTGTTGATCATTCGGCGGTTTGCCCTGTCGCTGACCTTTTGGCGCGATGCGGCGGCGCAGGTCTTGCCCGTGGCGCCGGTGCAAGAGATCGCGCGGGTGGCGCTTGTGGCGCGGGACGGGGTGGAGACGGCGGTGGACCCCGAGCGCTATTGGCTGGAACGCGATGCGCAAGCGCCGCGTCTTCGAGCCAGCACCGCCGCCCTGCCGCGCATCCCAAGCGCGGGGGCCGCGCTGATTAGTTTTGACGCGGGCATGGCCGCCGATTGGAGTGGAATGCCGGATGATCTGGCCCAAGCGGTGATGCTGCTGGCGGCACATTACTATGAATACCGCGACGACACGGCGCTTGGTGAAGGGTGCATGCCCTTTGGTGTCAGCAGCCTGATCGAACGCTACCGCCGCGTGCGCCTCGGCTTTGGGGGAACGGCATGAGCCGCCCGCAGTTGAACCGGCCCCTCGTGTTGGAAGCGCCGCAGCGCGTGAGCGATGGCGCGGGGGGGCATCGCGAGATCTGGCAGCCTTTGGGCACCCTCTGGGCCGAGGTGCGCGCGCGGACGGGGCGGGAGACTGCGCAGGGCGGGGTGGCCGTCAGCCGGATGGGGGTCAAGATCACAGTGCGGGCGGCGCCGGAAGGTGCCCCGCAGCGACCAACCCCCGAGCAGCGGTTTCGCGAGGGCACGCGGGTCTTCGTGATCCGGGCGGTGGCCGAAAGCGATGCGGGCGGGCGCTATCTGATCTGTTTTGCCGATGAGGAGGTGGCGGTATGACCTATGCGCTTTCAGGGGCATTGCAGGCGGCGGTTTATGACCTGTTGCAGAGCGATCCGGGGCTCACCGCGCTGATCGGTGACGCGGTCTTTGACGCGGTGCCGGGGGGGACCCTGCCAGAGACCTATGTGCTGCTGGGCCAAGAGGTGGCGAAGGACCTGTCGGACCCGCAGGGCGCGGGGGCGGAGCATCGCCTGACCCTGTCGGTGGTCACCAGCGCGCCGGGGTTCAGCACGGCGAAGGGTTGCGCGGCGGTGATCTCAGACCTGCTGCATGGGGCGGTGCCGGCGCTCAGCCGGGGGCGCGTGGTGGATATGGCCTTTCTCAAAGCGATGGCGCGGCGGATCGACGGGGCCTCTGCCCGGCGGATCGATCTGCAATTCCGCGCCCGGGTCGCGGACGCATAAGACTTTAGATTTCAGATTGGTGCGAGGAGACAGTGATGGCAGTTCAAGCGGGCAAAGACCTTTTGGTCAAAGTGGATATGACCAGCGATGGGCAGTTCGAGACGATCGCCGGGCTTAGGGCCAAACGGGTGAGTTTCAACGCCGAAACGGTGGATGTGACCTCGCTCGATTCAAGCGGCGGTTGGCGGGAGTTGTTGGCGGGTGCCGGTGTCCGCTCGGCCGCGATCAGCGGGTCGGGGGTGTTTCGCGATGCGGGCACGGATGAACGGGCGCGGCAGTTGTTTTTCAACGGGCTCACGCCGGATTTTCAGGTGATCATTCCGGATTTCGGCGTGGTGCAGGGGCCGTTTCAGGTCTCCGCTCTGGAATACGGGGGGTCGCTGAATGGGGAGGCCACCTTTGAGCTTAGCCTGCAATCGGCGGGTGAGCTGATCTTTACCCCCGATGTGGTGGTGTGAGCATGACGAACCCATGGCGCGGCGAGGTGAGCCTCGTGATTGATGGTGAACGTCATGAGGCACGGCTGACCCTTGGGGCATTGGCCGAGTTGGAGGCGGCGTTGGAGGCCGACGGCCTCGTGGCTCTGGTCGAGCGATTTGAAAACAATCGCTTTTCCAGCCGCGATGTCTTGGCCCTGTTGCTGGCCGGGCTGCGCGGAGGTGGGGCGGAGATGGATGCCGCCACGCTTGAACACGCGCAGATCGAGGGCGGGCCGATGGCGGCGGCGCGGGCGGCGGCGGAATTGCTGGCGCGCGCCTTTACGGTGCAGGCGTGAGCGCAGCACGGGGCTTTGACTGGCCCGCGTTGCTGCGGGTGGGGCTGTCACGATTGGGGCTGCTGCCGGATCAATTCTGGGCGCTAACGCCGGCGGAGTTACAGTTGATGCTGGGGCCGAAGTCTGGCCCCGCGCCACTGCTGAGCGACGGTCTCGCCGCGCTGATGGCTGCCTATCCAGATGAGACGAAAGGGGCCGGTGATGGCTGACTTTGACGATTTCGAGAACCTTGAGAGCCGCGCCGAGGGGCTGAATGAGACGCTGGCGCAGACCAACGGCTTGGTGGCCGGGTTCGACGGTGAGCTACGGCGAATGCGGGGCGCGCTTGCCGCGACGGGCAAAGACGTGGCGACCCTTGAGAAAGGGCTAAGCCGTGGGTTGCGGCGGGCCTTTGATGGGGTGGTCTTTGACGGGGCCAAACTCTCGGACGCGCTGAGCGACTTGGCGCAGTCGATGATCCGCACGACTTACAATGCCGCGATGCGCCCGGTGACGGACCATTTCGGCGGGCTGATCAGCGAGGGCGTGGGCAGCATCGTAGAAGGGATATTGCCCTTCGCAGATGGTGCGCCTTTCTCGCAAGGTAAAGTCATGCCCTTCGCGCAGGGTGGGGTGGTCACCTCGGCGACGGCCTTTCCCATGCGCGGCGGCACGGGGCTGATGGGTGAGGCCGGGCCGGAGGCGATCATGCCCTTGGCGCGGGGCGCCGATGGCAAGCTGGGCGTGCGCGGCAACGGCGGCGGCGCGACGACCATCGTGATGAACATCACTACCCCCGATGTGCAGGGGTTTCAGCGCAGCCAAAGCCAGATCGCCGCACAGTTGAGCCGTGCCCTCAGCACCGGCAACCGCAACCGATAGGCCGCGCGGCGGATAAAGGAGCAGATCATGCAGTTTCACGAGGTCAGATTTCCCCCGTCGCTAAGCTTTGGCTCTGTCGGGGGGCCGCAACGGCAGACAGATGTGGTCACCTTGGCCAACGGCCATGAGGAGCGTAACACGCCTTGGGCCCATTCGCGGCGGGTCTATGACGCCGGGTTGGGGGTGCGCTCGATCGACGATCTACAGGTGCTGATCGCCTTTTTTGAGGCGCGCATGGGGCAGATGTACGGGTTTCGCTGGAAGGATTGGGCCGATTATAAGTCGGGCAAAATGGCGCTTCCGGTGGCTTTCGACGACCAGAGCATCGGCTATGGGGATGGGGTGCGGGCGGCGTTTCAACTGACCAAAACCTACCGCTCGGGGGCGCAGTCCTATCGCCGTCCGATCACCAAACCGGTGGCCGGGACCGTGCGCGTGGGGCTGGAGCAGGATGAGCTGCGCGAGGGCGTCGAATATGAGGTCGACGCCAAGAGTGGGATCATCACCTTTGCCCATCCGCCTGATCCTGAGATCGAGGTTTTCGCGGGCTTCGAGTTCGACGTGCCGGTGCGCTTTGACACCGACCGCATTCTGGTCTCGGTCGAGAGTTTTCAGGCCGGACAGGTGCCCGACGTGCCGGTGATCGAGGTGCGGGTCTGATGGCGGGGCTGGACAGAGGCTTTGCAGCCCATATCGCGCAGGGTGTGACGACGCTGTGCCATTGCTGGCAGGTGACGCGCGCGGATGGGGCGGTGTTTGCCTTTACCGATCACGACATGCCGCTGGTGTTCGACGGGATCACCTTTCGCGCCGATACCGGGCTGAGCGCGCGGGCGCTGGCCCAGACCAGCGGGCTGGCAGTTGACAACACGGAGGCGCTTGGCGCGCTCAGCGATGATGCGATCCGCGAGGATGAGATCGAACAGGGCCGCTTTGATGGGGCCGAGGTGCAGGCGTGGCTGGTGAACTGGGCGGAGCCCGCGCAGCGGCGGCTGCAATTTCGCGGCTCAATCGGTGAGTTGCACCGCGCGGGGGGCAGCTTCCGCGCCGAGTTGCGGGGGCTGACGGAACCGCTTAACCGGCCCCTGGGGCGGGTCTATCAAAAGCCCTGTTCGGCGGTGTTGGGAGATGGCAAGTGCCGGTTCGATCTCACCGCGCCCGGCTATGCTGAGACGCGTGTGGTCGAGACGATGGCGGAGGCGCAGTATTTCTGTTGGACCGCGTTCCCGGGCTACGAGGAAGGTTGGTTCGCCCGGGGGCGGCTTGATGTGCTGGAGGGGCCGGCGGCGGGGCTTTGGGGCATGGTCAAACGTGACTACCATGAGGGCGGGCAGCGCGTGATCGAGCTTTGGCAACCGATCCGCGGCGCAGTGGCGGCGGGCACCCGTGTCCGGCTTACCGCAGGCTGCGACAAGCGGATGGAGACCTGTCGGCTGAAATTCAACAACCTGCTGAACTTTCGCGGCTTTCCCGATTTGCCGGGGGAGGATTGGATGATGGCAGTGCCCCGGTCGGACGGTGCGAATGGCGGCGGGTCACGCCGATGAGTGCTGCGGGGGAGCGTTTGGTACAGGGCGCCCGCGGATGGATCGGCACGCCCTATGTGCATCAGGCTGCGACAAAGGGGGCGGGCTGCGATTGTCTGGGGCTGATCCGGGGGCTTTGGCGGGAGCTGTTGGGCGCGGAGCCTGAGGCGGTGCCACCCTATTCGATGGATTGGTCCGAGCCGCAGGGGCAGGAGCGGCTCTGGGCAGCGGCGCTGCGGCACATGGCGATGAAAGACAGCGGTGATGCGGCCCCCGGTGACGTGCTGCTTTTCCGAATGCGGCAGGGTGCGGTGGCAAAGCACCTTGGACTTCAGGCGCGCGTCGGGGCCAGCGCCAGTTTGATTCACGCCTATGCGCGGCATGGAGTGGTGGAAAGCCCGCTCAGCCCGCCATGGCAGCGGCGCATCGTAGCGCGTTTTGTATTTCCTGAGGAGGTCTCCTGATGGCGACGATTGTTCTTTCGGCAGCGGGGGCGGCGGTTGGCGGCTCCATCGGGGGCACGCTGGCGGGGCTGTCTTCGGTCGCGGTGGGCCGCGCGGTGGGGGCGAGCCTTGGTCGATTGGTGGATCAACGTTTGCTGGGCCAAGGCGGAGAGGCGGTCGAGACCGGTAAGGTGGATCGCTTTCGCCTGACAGGCTTGGGCGAAGGGGCGGCGATCCCGCAGCTTTACGGGCGGATGCGACTGGCGGGGCATGTCATCTGGGCCTCGCAGTTCCAAGAGGTCACCGAAGTCAGTGGCGGGGGAAAGGGCGGCCCGCCGACGCCGAAGACGACCGAATACAGCTATACCGTCAGCCTTGCCATCGCGCTCTGCGAAGGGGAGATCACCAGCGTTGGGCGCATCTGGGCAGATGGGGAGGAGATTGCCCCGGACGATCTGAACATGCGCGTTTACCGAGGCGCCGCGAACCAGCAGCCTGACCCGACCATCGCCGCGATCGAGGGCGCGGACCGGGTGCCCGCCTATCGCGGCACGGCCTATGTGGTGATGGAAGACCTTTCGCTTGCGCAATTCGGCAACCGGGTTCCGCAGTTCTCTTTCGAGGTGCTGCGCCCCGAGCAGCCGCAAGTGCCGGGGTGGGAGCACGCGCCCGCCTATGGTGTTCAGGGGCTCGCCCTGATCCCCGGCACGGGAGAATACGCGCTGGCGACGACCCCGGTGCATTACACCGACGGCCCCGGCAGCCGGTGGAGCGCCAATGTGAACTCGCCCGCCGCCAAGACCGATTTTGCGGTCTCCTTGGAAAGCCTGACCGAGGAATTGCCGCGTTTGGAAGCGGCCTCTCTCGTTGTATCATGGTTTGGCGGCGATCTGCGCTGCGGTGACTGTCGCCTGCGGCCCAAGGTCGAAGACCCGGATATCGATGGGGAGAACATGCCTTGGCGAGTCTCTGGCCTGACGCGTGGCACGGCACAGGTGATCACCCAGCAAGACGCGCGCCCGATCTACGGCGGCACGCCCGCCGATGCGGCGGTGGTCGAGGCCATTCACGCGCTGAAGACAGCGGGCAAGGCGGTGATGTTCTATCCGTTTATCTTGATGGATCAGATCGAAGGAAACGGGCTCCCGGACCCCTATAGCGATGCCGAGGACCAGCCCCGCTTGCCGTGGCGCGGACGGATCACGCTTTCGGTGGCCCCGGGGCGACCGGGCAGCCCGGACGGTACGGCGGTGGCAGAAGCCGAGGTGGCGGCGTTTTTCGGAACCGTCACGGCTGCGGATTTCGCGGTGGGCGAAGGCTCGGTCATCTACAACGGCCCCGAGGAATGGACCCTGTCGCGCTTCATCTTGCACTATGCCGCGCTTTGCGCAGCGGCAGGCGGGGTCGAGGCGTTTTGCATCTCCTCGGAGATGCGGGGGCTGACGCAGATACGCGCGGCAGGCAACAGCTTTCCCGCGGTGGCCGGGCTGCGGGCCTTGGCCGGAGAGGTGCGCGCCTTGTTGGGGCCGGAGGTCAAGATCAGCTATGCCGCTGATTGGTCTGAGTATTTCGGCTATCACCCGCAGGATGGCAGCGGCGATGTCTTCTTTCACCTTGATCCGCTATGGGCCGATCCGCAGATCGATTTCATCGGGATCGACAACTACATGCCGCTAGCCGATTGGCGCGATGAGGAGGGGCATCTGGACGGCGAGAACTGGCCCGCGATCTACGATATCGGCTATTTGAAATCCAACATCGAAGGCGGCGAGGGCTATGACTGGTACTACCATTCGCCCGAGGCCCGCGACGCGCAGATCCGCACGCCGATCACCGATGGGGCGCATGATGAGCCTTGGGTGTATCGCTACAAAGACTTGCGCTGCTGGTGGGAGAGCCCGCACCACCCGCGTATCGGCGGGCAGCGGCAAGCCGCTCCAACGGAATGGCAGCCGATGTCGAAACCGATCTGGTTCACGGAATACGGCTGCGCGGCCATCGACAAAGGGGCGAACCAGCCCAACAAGTTCCTCGATCTGAAGAGCTCGGAAAGCGCCTTGCCGCATTATTCCACCGGCGCACGGGACGATCTGATGCAGATGCAATATCTGCGCGCGATCTCGGACTACTGGCGCGATCCGGCGCATAATCCGATCTCGGAGGAATATGGCGCGGCGATGCTTGATACGACGCGCGCCTTTGTTTGGGCATGGGACACGCGGCCTTTTCCCTTCTTCCCCAATAATGTCAATCTCTGGAGCGATGGAGAGAATTACAGCCGGGGCCACTGGCTGAACGGGCGCGCCTCGGCGCGGTCGCTGGCCTCGGTCGTGGGCGAGATTTGCCGCCGCGCGGGTGTGGTGCATTTCGATACCTCCGCGCTGTTCGGCTATGTGCGCGGCTATACGGTTGCCGAGGTTGGCGAGGCGCGGGCCGCGCTGCAAGCGCTGATGCTGCGTTATGGTTTTGACGCGATCGAACGCGACGGGGTTTTACAGTTTCGGATGCGTGACGGGGCAGATGCGCTGCCCCTCGACCCTGATCGTCTCGCGGTTCACCCCGACCTGAGCGGGCTGACCGAGCAGTTGCGTGAGGCGGAGGCCGAAGTCTCGGGCCGTGTGCGGCTGCGATTCATTCAGGCCGATGGGGATTTCGACGCGATTGCCGAAGAGGCGGTTCTGGCGGATGAGGCGACCCATGCGGTCACCGGGACCGAGTTGAACATGGCCTTGACCCGAGGCGAGGGGCGGCAGGTGGCCGAACGCTGGCTGACCGAAGCGCGCGTCGCGCGTGAGACGCTGCGGCTGGCATTGCCGCCGTCGCGGATGGCTGTCGGGGCGGGGGATGTGATCGAACTGCCGGGCGATGGGGCGGAGGGGCCGGGACGCTACCGCGTCGACCGGGTGGAACAGGCCGGCTCCCTGCTGATCGACGGCGTTCGGATTGAGCCCGAAGTCTATGATCCCGCACCGCTTGATGAAGAACTTGCAGCGCTGCGCCCCTTCGTCCCGCCGCTGCCGGTTCTGCCGCAGTTCATGGACCTGCCGCTTTTGCGCGGAGATGAGGCGCCCCATGCGCCGCATCTGGCGGTGACGGCGACCCCTTGGCCGGGGTCCGTCGCGGTCTACCGCTCTGCCGTGGATTCGGATTATGCGCTGAACGCCATCGTGGCGAACCGGTCGATCATGGGCGTTACCCAAACGCCGCTGCACGCAGCACGGCCAGGGTTGATCGACGCGGGGCCGGTGCTGGAGGTCAAATTAACCAGCGGCAGCCTTCAGTCCGTTAGCAGAGAGGCGCTTTTAAATGGGGCGAACCTCGCCGCCATCGGGGATGGGAGCGCGGACCGTTGGGAGTTGCTCCAGTTTCAGGAGGCGCAGCTTGTCGCCCCGATGACCTATTGGCTGACCGGTCGTTTGCGCGGGCAGGCGGGCAGCGATGGGTTGATGCCCGAGGTTTGGCCCGCCGGGTCCCGCTTTGTGCTGATGAACGGGACGCCACAGCAGGTCGAGCTGAGCCCGCATCTGCGCCGTGTGGCACAGCATTACCGCATCGGGCCTGCGCGGCGACCGGTGGATGACCCCTCTTACCTGCATCAGGTTCATGCCTTTGACGGGAATGGTCTGCGGCCCTACAGCCCCTGTCATCTGCGGGCCGAGGCTGGGGCCAGTGGCGATATCACCCTTAGCTGGATTCGCCGAACGCGGATCGACGGCGACCCTTGGGAGGGGGCGGAGGTGCCGCTTGGCGAGGAGAGTGAACGCTATCTCTTACGCGTTTACGAAGGCAGCGAGGAGCGGCTGGAGGTGCTGGTCGATACGCCGCGATGGACCTATAGCACTGCGGCACGGGCGGCGGATGGCGTCAGCGGGGCGTTTGACGTGAGGGTGGCGCAGATCTCGGCCACATATGGCGCGGGGCCCGCTACAGGTTTGACCATCCCCGGATAGGCCCGCGCGTTATCACGATTTTGAGCATATGCGGATTTACAAATGGTCCTACGCTATTGCATGAGCTACCCTTACGGCAGAGTGAAGGAGCCCGTGCCATGGCGCAGACACGCAGAAATATCTCGAAAGTGGACCCGGTCTGGGACCAGATTCAGCAAGAGGCTGAGGATGCGGTGCGTGATGAGCCGTTGATCGGCGGCTTTGTACATGCCTGTATCCTGCACCATAAATCGATCGAGAATGCGCTTTCCTATCGCATCGCGGCCAAGCTTTCGTCGAACGAGATGTCGATGATGGTCGTGCGCGAGATGGTCGAAGAAGCCTATGCCGAAGACCCCGATCTCGTCGCCGCGGCGCGTGCGGATCTGGTGGCCATCTATGACCGCGACCCGGCCTGCCACCGTTTGTTGCAGCCGATTCTATATTTCAAAGGCTATCAGGCGGTGCAGGCCTACCGTGTGGGCCATTACCTCTATGCCAAGGGCAAGCGTGATCTGGCCTATTTCATCCAGATGCGGGTGAGCGAGATTTTTGGCGTGGATATCCATCCGGCGGCCAAGATGGGCAAGGGCATCATGATCGACCACGCGCATTCCATCGTCATCGGTGAGACGGCGGTGGTGGGTGACAACGTCTCGATGCTGCATTCGGTGACCCTTGGCGGCACCGGTAAAGAGGAAGAGGACCGTCACCCAAAGATCGGCAATGGCGTGTTGATCGGCGCAGGCGCGAAGGTTCTGGGCAATATCTCTATCGGCCATTGCAGCCGCATCGCGGCGGGGTCGGTTGTGCTGGAGCCGGTGCCTGCCTGCAAGACCGTTGCCGGGATCCCGGCGCGGATCGTTGGAGAGGCGGGCTGCGATCAGCCGTCGATGTCGATGAACCATCTTTTTGGGCCGGACGCCGAATAGGGGCAGTTGCCAGTATCGCAATAAAAAGCCGGGGCATGCCCCGGCTTTCTTCGTTTGAATGGTGCAGCCCTCAGGCCAGCATGATCATCGGATTTTCAAGGTTCTCGACAATCGCGTTCAACAGCTGGGCCCCGAGCGCCCCGTCGATCACGCGGTGATCGACCGAGAGGGTCACGGACATAACTGTCGCCGCCGTGATTTCACCGTCCTTGCCGATGATCGGTTTCTTCACGCCCGCGCCCACGGCGAGGATCGCACCATGCGGCGGGTTGATGACCGCGTCGAAATTGTCGATCCCGAACATGCCGAGGTTGGAGATCGCGAAGCTGCCGCCCTGATACTCATGCGGTGCCAGCTTGCGGTCGCGGGCGCGGGTTGCGAGGTCTTTCATCTGCGCGGAGAGGGTCGAAAGCGACTTGGTGTCGGCGTCCTGTAGCACGGGGGTGAACAGCCCGCCTTCGATGGCCACGGCCACGGCCACGTCCGAGGGCTTGAGCTTCAGGATACGATCCCCGGCCCAGACCGCGTTGGCATCCGGCACCGATTGCAGCGCCAGCGCGCAGGCTTTGATGATGAAATCGTTAACCGAGAGCTTCACGCCGCGGGCTTCGAGCTGCTTGTTCAGATCGCTGCGGAAGGACAGCAGCGCGTCGATTTGAATGTCGCGGCGCAGGTAGAAATGCGGGACCGTCTGCTTCGCCTCGGTGAGCCGCGCGGCGATGGTCTTGCGCATGCCGTCGAGCTTGACCTCTTCGACCTCGCGGTCCTCGTACATCTTGCGCACGGCGTCTGAGGAGGGGCCAGCAGGAGCAGGCTGTGTCACCGGCGCGGCGTCCTTGGCGGCGGCGGGGCTGTCGGCCTTGGCAGCCGTCGGCTGGGCGCTTTCCACATCGGCTTTGACAATCCGACCGCGCGGGCCGCTGCCCTCGATCTGGGTGAGGTCGAGACCCTTGTCCGCAGCGATCCGGCGGGCGAGGGGGGAGGCGAAGATACGCTCGCCCTTGTCGTCCTTCGGCGCGGCCGGGGCCTTGGCGTCGCTGTTGGTCGGCGCGTCATTCGCATCCGTCGCACCGCGGCCATAGCCCGCTTCGGGCGTTTCGACCTCGGCTGCTTTGGGCGCTTCCTCGGCCTGAGGTTTCTCTTCTTTGGCCGGGGCGGCGCTGTCGATGTCGTCGGCGCTTTCGCCTTCCTCGAGCAGCACGGCGATCGGCGTGTTTACCTTCACGCCTTCGCTGCCTTCTTCGATCAGGATTTTGCCGATGGTGCCTTCGTCGACGGCTTCGAACTCCATCGTGGCCTTGTCGGTCTCAATCTCGGCGAGGATGTCGCCCGAGGCGACCTCGTCCCCCTCTTTGACCAGCCATTTGGCGAGCGTGCCTTCCTCCATCGTGGGCGAAAGGGCGGGCATGAGAATTTCTGTGGGCATGATCCGCTCCTTACCGGTAGGTGACTTTGCGCACGGCCTCAATCACCTCGTCGGTGGTGACCAGCGCGTGTTTTTCGAGGTTGGCGGCATAGGGCATGGGCACGTCCTTGCCGGTGCAGGTGATGACCGGGGCGTCGAGGTAGTCGAACGCCTCCTGCATGATCACGCCGCTGATGTAGCCACCCACCGAGCCCTGCGGCCAGCCTTCTTCGACCGTCACGCAGCGGTTGGTCTTCATCACGGATTTAAGCACCGTCTCGGTGTCCATCGGGCGCAGGGTGCGCAGGTCGATGACCTCGGCCTCGATACCGTCCTCGGCCAGTTTCTCGGCCGCTTCCAGCGCATAGGTCATGCCGATGCCGAAGCTGACGATGGTGACATCCGAACCCTCGCGCCAGATCCGGGCCTTGCCGAAGGGGACGGTGTAGTCCTCGATGTCCGGCACGTCGAAGCTGCGACCGTAGAGGATCTCGTTCTCAAGGAAGATCACCGGGTTCGGGTCACGAATCGCTGACTTCATCAAGCCTTTGTAATCGCTGGCCGAATAGGGCATCGCGACCTTGAGGCCGGGGATCTGCATGAACCAAGCGGCGTAGTCTTGGGAGTGCTGGGCGCCCACACGCGCCGCCGCGCCGTTGGGGCCGCGGAAGACCATGGGCGCGCCCATCTGGCCGCCGGACATGTAGAGCGTCTTGGCCGCGGAGTTGATGATCTGGTCCATCGCCTGCATGGCGAAGTTGAAGGTCATGAACTCGACGATCGGGCGCAGACCGCCGAAGGCCGCGCCGACACCGATGCCGGCAAACCCGTGTTCGGTGATCGGCGTGTCGATCACGCGCTTGGCGCCGAATTCGTCCAGCAGACCTTGGGAAATCTTGTAGGCGCCTTGGTACTCGGCCACTTCCTCGCCCATGAGGAAGACGTTTTCGTCGCGGCGCATTTCCTCGGCCATGGCGTCGCGCAGCGCTTCGCGCACGGTCTGTTGCTTCATCTCGGTGCCCTCGGGCCAGTCGGGGCTGGTGTCGGGCTCGGGCTGCTTCTTGCCCTCGGCAGGCGCTTCGCGGTCATCGTCCGAGGATTTGGCCTCAGCGGGCTTAGCCTCTTCGCCCTTATCCTCGGCGGGGGCGGATTTCGCGGTGTCGATGTCGTCGGCGCTTTCGCCTTCTTCGAGCAGCACGGCGATGGGGCTGTTCACCTTCACGCCTTCGGTGCCTTCCTCGACGAGGATCTTGCCGATGGTGCCTTCGTCCACGGCTTCGAATTCCATCGTGGCCTTGTCGGTCTCGATCTCGGCCAAGATGTCACCAGAGGAGACTTCGTCGCCTTCCTTGACCAGCCATTTCGCCAGCGTGCCTTCTTCCATGGTGGGGCTGAGGGCGGGCATGAGAATTTCGGTTGCCATTGCTTCAGGCCTCCTGCGGAACTTCGGTTGCGTAGATGTCGGTCCAGAGCTCGTCGAGATTGGGCTCCGGGCTTTCCTTGGCGAAATCGGCGCTTTCGTTCACGATCTGCTTGATCTCCTTGTCGATGGCCTTGAGATCTTCCTCGCTCGCGTGGTTGCCCTCCAACAGCAGGCTGCGCACGGCCTCGATCGGGTCGCGTTCGTCGCGCATTTTCTGAACTTCCTCGCGGGTGCGGTATTTCGCGGGGTCGGACATGGAGTGGCCACGGTAGCGGTAGGTCTTGATCTCCAGAATATAGGGGCCGTCCTTGCGGGCGTGTTCCACGGCTTTCTGACCGGCTTCCTTCACCGCCAGCACATCCATGCCGTCGACCGCCTCACCGGGGATGCCGAAGGCGCGGCCACGTTCCCAGATCTCGGCCGAGGAGGTCGAGCGTTGCTGCGAGGTGCCCATGGCGTATTGGTTGTTCTCGATGACAAAGATCACCGGCAGTTTCCACAGAGCGGCCATATTGAAGGTCTCGTAGACCTGGCCCTGGTTCGCCGCACCATCGCCGAAATAGGTGAAGGTGACGCGCCCGTTGCCCTTGTATTGATCAGCAAAGGCAAGGCCCGCGCCAAGCGGCACCTGCGCCGCCACAATGCCGTGACCGCCATAAAAATGCTTCTCTTTTGAGAACATATGCATCGAGCCGCCCTTGCCCTTGGAATAACCGCCCTCGCGGCCCGTAAGCTCGGCCATGACGCCGTTAGGGTCCATGCCGCAGGCCAGCATATGGCCGTGGTCGCGGTAGGAGGTGATGCGCTTGTCGCCTTCCTCAGCAGCGGCCTCAAGCCCAACAACGACCGCTTCTTGTCCGATATAGAGGTGACAGAACCCCCCGATCAGCCCCATGCCGTAAAGTTGTCCGGCTTTCTCTTCAAACCGCCGGATCAGCAGCATGTCGCGGTAGTAGCTGGTCAGCTCCTCCGCCGAGACATTGGGTTTCTTGCTCGATTTCCTCGCGGCCATGGACGTCTCCTCCGTCGGCTTTGGTCAGGTGCCAAAAGTAGTTTAGCGTTAAACTATTCCCTAACGCATTCCAGAATGGATTGCGAGAGACTTTGTGACGTGGTGCGCGCACCACGGCTGACAAGGCGAAGGAGGCCAGAGATTTGGTGTGATTGCAAGGCCGCAGGCGCAGGGCCGGGGCCAATAGACGATAAGCCGCGAGAGCTTAGCGAATGACGATCTCATCGGTGCGGACCATACCTAGCACTTTGCGCGCGCGTTCGTCCAGAAGATCGAGGTCGAGGTAGTCGTCCGACAGGCGGCGGGTGAGGTTCTCCATCCGGGCCACCTCGGCGCGGACCTCGGCCAGACGGTCGCTCAGCTTTTGGTTCTCGGCCACGATCTCGGTCCGGCGGAACAGGCCGAAATCCCCCTGCACGGCGGCAAAGGTGAAATACAGGCTCAGCGCGAATGCGATTGCGAAGAACAGCAATGTGCCGAAAGCCGGTCGGGTGTTGCGTGTCATGGTACTGCCTCTGCGTCTCTTGGCGGACGTGACATCAGTATGGCACAGGCGATTCGTCATGGGAATCCCACAATTGCGGGAAACCCGTTGTTTTTAGCGGTAAATCGCCTTTTTACGCAGCCGATGCGTCCAATGCGGTGACGCCGGGCAGGGTCTTGCCCTCCATCCACTCAAGGAAGGCGCCCCCGGCGGTGGAGATATAGGTGAAATCATCCGCCACGCCCGCTTGATTCAGCGCCGCGACCGTGTCACCGCCCCCGGCGACGGAGATCAGCGTGCCGTCGCGGGTCTTGGCGGCGGCGGCTTGAGCCGCGGCGACGGTGGCGGTGTCGAAGGGCGGGATTTCAAAGGCTCCCATGGGGCCGTTCCAGATCAGGGTGCGCAGCTCGGCGAAGGCCGTCTCGACCAATGCGACGGTCTCGGGGCCCGCGTCGAGCACCATCTGATCTGTCGCGAGTTTTGCATCAGGCCCAAGCGGGGCGACCTTATGGGCCGCACCCTTGGCGAACTCCCGCGAGACCAGACCGTCGACCGGCAGGATGACCCGGCAGCCTGCCTTTTCGGCCTGCGCCATGATGTCCTTGGCCGTGTCGTAATAGTCTGGCTCTTCCAACGATTTGCCCAGATCGGCCCCGAGTGCGGCGAGGAAGGTGTTCGCCATGCCGCCGCCGATGACCAAGACGTCGAGCCGGTTCACGAGGTTCTCCAAAAGCGCGATCTTGGTGGAGACTTTGGCCCCGCCCACGACAGCGCCCACCGGGCGCTCGGGCTTGGCCAGTGCCGTCTCCAGCGCCGAGAGCTCCGCCTGCATCAAGCGCCCTGCGCAGGCGGGCAGCAGCCGCGCCAGCGCCTCGGTCGAGGCATGGGCGCGGTGCGCGGCAGAGAAGGCATCGTTGCAATAGATATCGCCAAGCGCGGCCAACTGGCGGGCGAAATCTTCGTCATTGGCCTCCTCACCGGGGTAGAAGCGGATGTTTTCCATGAGTTGCAGATCGGCCTGCGCGTCGCCTGCGGCGTCCAGCGATGGCAGGAATGCCACGTCGCGGCCCAGTGCCTTTTCCAGCGCGGGAAGGACTTGGCGCAGGCTCATCTCCTCGACGACTTTGCCCTTGGGCCGTCCGAAATGCGCCAGCAGCGTCACCTTGCCGCCGCGCGACAGGATGTCGTCCACCGTGGGCGCAATCCGCTCGATCCGCGTGGCATCGGTGACGCGGCCCTCCTCGACCGGCACGTTGATATCGACGCGCAAGAGCACGCGCTTGCCGTCCAGTTCCATATCGTCCAGTGATTTCCAGCCCATCGGTCTTCTCCCAATCCAATCTCTTGCGCTGTGTTTTGCTGTTATCTGGCCTCAGGTCAATGCGCGGCTTGGCAATCGCGGCTAAGCTCCTTAGGTATCTGGCAAAGACAAACCAAAGGATTGCCCCATGGCCGAGATCAAAGACCCCGAGAACACCATCCTGATGGAGCTGAAAGGCGGCACCGTCGTCATCGAGTTGATGCCCGACCTTGCGCCCAAACATGTGGAGCGGATGAAGGAACTGGCCCGCGCCGGGAAATACGACAACGTCGCCTTCCACCGCGTGATCGAAGGTTTCATGGCCCAGACCGGCGACGTGGCCAATGGCAACATGGAAGACAACTTCAACCTGCGCGCGGCGGGCACTGGCGGCTCGGACCTGCCGAACCTGCCCGCAGAATTCTCCAAGGTTCCGCACGCACGCGGCACCATCGGTGCGGCCCGTTCGGCCAACCCCGACAGCGCCAACAGCCAGTTCTTCATCAACTTCAAGGACAATGACTTCCTCAACGGTCAATACACCGTTTACGGGCAGGTCATTTCCGGCATGGAGCATGTCGACGCGATCACCCGCGGCGAGCCGCCTGCGAACCCTGACCGCATGATCTCCGTCAAGGTGGCCGCAGATGCGTAAGATCGCCACCTCCAGCGCCTTTCTCGCGCTCCTCGGCTCGGCGGCCATGGCCACCGGGCTCGAGATCGAGGTCGCGGGCGAGGCCAATGGCACCGTCAAGATCGACCTGCTCGAAGACGTTGCGCCCAACCACGTGGCCCAGATCACCGAACTGGCCGAGGAAGGCGCCTATGACGGGGTGGTCTTCCACCGCGTGATCGACGGTTTCATGGCGCAGACCGGCGACGTGCAGTTTGGTCGCGCCGATGGCGACACCGCCCGCGCCGGCATGGGCGGGTCCGAGAAGCCCGACCTCAAGGCCGAGTTCTCGGACATCGCCTATGAGAAAGGCGTCGTCGGCATGGCCCGTAGCCAGAGCCCGAACAGCGCCAACAGCCAGTTCTTCATCATGTTCGACGAAGCACCTTTCCTCAACGGTCAGTACACCGTTGTCGGCAAGGTCACCGAAGGGCAGGACGTGGTTGATGCCATCAAGCGCGGCACCGGCCCGAACGGGGCCGTCGTGGGCACGCCGGACGTGATGAAAACGGTCACGGTGACCGAGTAACGTCCCGACGAGCATCGTGTGGGGTGGGCTTGCTCTCCCCACGCCTCGGCCAGCTCAGGCCCTGATGAAATGAGCGTTATCGCCAGTGTTCTGCCAGCAACGCAGCGGGGCGAAATTCCCGAGCTATTAATTTTTATGAAGCGGGCAGGGCGCAGCGTAGCCTGTCCCCCCAAAAGCAAACAGGCGCCGCATTGCCTGCGACGCCTGCGAATGTTCAGCCTGCCGAAGCTTAGGACGCGGGGTTCGGCTTCTGCGCGGGTGCGGATTTCGCGCCGGGGTTCAGCGGGTCGTCCTGACGCTGCACGGAGCCTTCGAAATGCGCGCCGGATTCGATCGCGATGGTCTTGTGGATGATGTCGCCCTCGACCCGCGCGGTCGATGTCAGGCGCACCTTGAGGCCCCGCACGCGGCCCACGATGCGGCCATTGATCACCACGTCATCGGCAACCACTTCGCCCTTGATCGTCGCCGTCTCACCGATGGTCAGCAGATGCGCGCGGATGTCGCCTTCGACTGTGCCTTCAACCTGAACGTCGCCCGTCGTTTTCATGTTGCCGGTCACATGCAGGTCCGAAGACAGAACGGATGCGGGCGGCTTCGCCTTGGGCGCGCTGGCCTTGAACTCGCTCTGCTTAGCGGGCGCGGGGGACGCCGAAGCACTGGAAGGTGCCGGTTTGGATACATCTGCATCCTGAGGGGCGGGATCGTTGATTTTGCTTTTAGAAAACATCGTTTGCAGCCTTGATATAGATCATGGGGTTAACAGCCTTGCCACCTACGCGGACTTCATAGTGGAGATGGACACCGGTGACCCGTCCTGATGCTCCCATATCACCAATATGCTGCCCGCGCGAGACTCTTTGACCAACTTTCACGCGCAGCTTGGACATGTGGGCATAACGGGTCTCAATGCCGAACTCATGCTGGATCTTGACCAGACGGCCATAGCCCGAGGACCAGCCTGCGTGAATCACCACGCCATCGGCGGTTGCATAGAGCGGCGTGCCCATCCCGGCGGCAAAGTCGACGCCCTTGTGCATCCGGCGGCCGCCGGTCTTGGGATCGCGGCGATAGCCGAACTGGCTGGTGAAGCGGAAAGCGTTTTTGACTGGGTTCGCGAAGGGCGCCTTTTCGGCGGCGATGCGGTAGAGGTTCAACCGGTCCATCTGGCCCAGCAGCTTGTTCGCGCGCAGCGTGTCGGGGCTCAGCTCCTCGCCGCGGGTGGTGAAGGACAGCGGCGTCATCGGCCCGCCCTGGCCCGAATAGCCCCGGCGCACGGTGGCGAGGATACGGTCGGTCGGCATGCCCGCGCTGCGGAACATCTTGTCAAGCGGGGCGACGGAAACGCTCATCGCCTCTTCAAGCTGGCGGAAGATCGCGTCGTTCTGATCGCGCATCAGGGCGATTTCTTGGGCCATCTCGTCGGCTTGCAACAGCGCATCCTGCGCGTCGACCACGACCTTGTCGCGCTCCGCCGCGGTCCGGGCGAGGGCTTGGGCAAGGAAATCGACCGGCGCTTGGTCGGCATCGGCGCGCAGGCTGCCCGCTTCGCCGTTCTCAAGGCTGCCTTCCAGTTCGGCCAGTTTCAGCCGGGCCTTCTGGCGGTCTTTCATCGTGTCGCGCAGGGTGGATTGGATCACCTCGATCCCGGTCTCCAACTCACGGCGGCGGGTCTCGGAGGCCAGCAGTTCGGACTGCATGACGGAAATCTGCGTCAGCGCGGCGTTAAAGCGGTCTTGGGCGGCAAGCGCCTCTTCGGCGCGCAGGTCGCGCTGCGCGGAAAGCTCATTCAGCCGGGCCTGATAGGTGCGCTGGTCGCGTTTGGCCTGTTCGCGAAAATTGCCGGAGCCAATGCTGTCCATCAAGATGATGGCGGTGGCGATGATGGCCCAAGAGACCAGAAAGGCCGATCCCGTCAGCCCAAGGATCTGGGTGCCGGGCCGCAGGCGGATGAAACGTGTGTCGCTGTCGGATTTCAAAAAGACGCGGCGTTCGGGAAAGTAATGCTCAAGCAGAGCATGCGTCTTGATGGCAATCCGTGTGCGCACGTTTTCGTCCTTTGTCCCGTCCCGTCGCTGCGCGGGGCCTTGGCCCCTTCGCGCCCAACGTCAATAGCCAGTGCCCGCGAATGGGGCAACCCTATTGACCCGCGCCTGCGCGGCATTCCCCCATTCGCCCGAAAAAGCGCTTTTTCATTGGCAAAAATCCGCCGATACCAAGCACTTGCTGCGTCAGACCCAGATCAGCTTGGCCCGCCATCCGCGGTCAGGGGCCAGTAGAAATCGGGCGGGATTCCCGCCTCGGCGCGCTTTTCCTCGTTGAACGGCGGCTTGAGATCGCCGTGGAAATACTTGCGCACGAGGGCATGAAAACGGTCCTTTGGGTCGTCGTCATGACGGCCACAGAGAAAGTGAAACCACTTGCTGCCATAGGCCACATGGGCGACCTCTTCGGCATAGATCGTCTCAAGCGCGGCCACGGCGCTGTCGGCCTTTGCTTTGCGGAAAATCTCGATCATGCCGGGGGTCACATCAAGGCCGCGGGCCTCCAGCACCATGGGCACCACGGCGAGGCGGCCCATCAGATCGTCCACCGTGTCTTCGGCGGCGCGCCACATGCCGGCATGGGCGGGCATGGCACCGTAATGGCTGCCCATTTCCTCAAGACAATCGCACATCAGGTTGAAATGTTTGGATTCGTCATCCGCCGCTTTGACCCAATCGTCATAAAAGCCCAAGGGCAGCGGCACATGGGAGAAGCGGGCGATCACATCCCAATGCAGATCCACGGCGTTCAACTCGATATGCGCCACGGCATGGAGCAGCGCCGCGCGGCCTTCGGGCGTGCCGGGACGGCGGCGCGGGACGTCGCGGGGCGAGAGCAATTCGGGCTGCGCGGGCCGGGCAGGGTGCAGCGGCGGGTCGGCGCGGCCCACTTCGGGGCGCTCACCGGCCTCCCGGGCCGAAAGCCACTGCGCCGCATATTTCCGCGACAGCGCGGTCTTCTCGCGCCCATCCGCCGTGCGCAGCACCGCCTCGGCCATTTCCGCCAGCGGCATCATGCGCCGCGCACCGCGCCGAGCACGGCATCCACATGGCCCGGCACCTTCACCTTGCGCCAGACCTGCGCAATCTGCCCTTCGGCGTCGATCAGATAGGTCGCGCGTTCGATGCCCATTGATTTCTTGCCGTACATATTTTTCTCGACCCAAACCTCATAGGCTTCGGTCACCGCGCCATCGGTGTCAGACAAAAGCGGCACCGTCAGCGCATGTTTGGCGGCGAATTTGTCGTGTTTGTCCATACTGTCGCGCGAAATGCCAAAGACCTGCACGCCTGCCTCGGCGAAGTCAGACAAACGCTCGGAAAAGCCGATCGATTCCTTGGTGCAGCCGGGCGTGTCGTCGCGCGGGTAGAAGAATAGAACAACCGGCGCGCCCCGCAAGGCAGAGAGCGTGATCTCGCCACCGCCGGTCACGGGAAGGGTGAAATCCGGGGCCGGTTGGCCGGGCTGGGGTCCGATCTGCGACATGGGGCGGTTCCTTTGGCTTGTGAAGGGTCGTTCAGGGCTGTCATACTGCATCTGATTTGACAACGTCAAAGCCGCCCCAGTCGAACCGGAGCCCGATGCGCGACCCGTCCCTTTCCAGTCCCCCTGCGCCAGATGGCGAAGGGCCGCCGCGCCGCCGGTCGCGCCGCCGCGCGGGGATCGTCTCGGCTGTGGTGCTGGTGCTCTTGGCGGCGCTGGCCACCGGGGCGGCGGTTTATTTCACCGGGCGTCCGATTCCGGCGCCGCTTTGGGTGCAGACACGGATCGAGGCGCGGATCGCGAGCGCCCTGCCACAGGCGCAGGTGGATTTCGGCGCGATGGAATTCGTCGTTGATGAGGGATGGCGCCCCCGCGTGCGTTTGCAAGACATCTTTGTCACCACGCCCGAGGGCGATGAGATTGTCAGTTTCAATGAGTTCAAGGCCAGCCTGTCGATGCGGTCCCTGCTGCGCGGTGTGGCGCAGCCGCGGGCGATTTCGCTTTCGGGCGTGGTGGCCAACCTGCGCCGCGGGGCGGATGGCCGGGTGAGCCTGAGCGCCGGGGCCGGAATCGCCCCGCCCGAGCGGGAGGCGGCGACCCTGCCGCAACTCATCGGCCAGATCGACGAGGTGCTGGCCGCACCCGCGCTCTCCGCCCTACGCTCGGTCGAGTTGCGCGCCCTGACGCTTCGGTTCGAGGACGCCCGCGCGGGCCGCGCTTGGACCGGGGACGGCGGGCGGCTGCGGCTGTCGCGTAGCGGCGATGCGCTTGACCTCTCGGCGGACCTCGCTGTGCTCAGCGGGGGCGCGGGGGTGGCCACGCTCACCGCCAATTACAGCAGCCAGATTGGTGAGAATGCCGCGACCTTTGGCGTGACCTTCGACGGGGTCGATGCGCGCGACATCGCAGCGCAGGGGCCTGCCTTTTCGTGGCTTGAGGTGCTGCGGACCAATATCTCGGGCGCGGTGCGCAGCGGCATCGACAGCGCGGGCCGTTTCGCACCGATCAACGCTTCTTTGCAGATCGGCAAGGGCGTCTTGCAGCCCAACTTGCAGACCAAGCCGATCCCCTTCGATGGGGCGCAAAGCTATTTCAGCTACGACCCCGCGCGCCAGGTGTTGCGCTTTGACGAGATGTCGCTCGACAGCCCTTGGGTCTCGGGCAATATCACCGGGAGTTCGCAACTGGGTGATGTCACGGGCGGCATTCCGGGGCGGATGGTGGGGCAGTTCAGCCTGCGCGACCTGCGGGCCAACCCGGCGGAAGTCTACCCCGAAACGGTGGCCTTGGATCAGGCGGATATCGACTTTGAACTCAGCCTTAATCCGTTTCGCCTGAAGCTGGGCCGTCTGGAGATCAGCGATCAGGGCCGCAATCTGCGCCTTGATGGCGCATTGGTGGCTGAGGCGGCGGGCTGGAACCTGTCTCTCGATGGTCGGATGGACCGGCTCAGCCCCGAACGCCTGCTGGCGCTCTGGCCCGAGGGAGTGAAGCCCAAGACCCGCAAATGGCTGGATGAGAACCTTCACGCGGGCCGGATGCGCAACCTCGATCTGGCGCTGCGCATGGCGCCGGGGCAGGCGCCGCAGACCTATGTCGCCTTCGACTATGCCGGGGCCGAGGTGCGGTTTCTCAAAACCCTGCCGCATATCACCGATGGCAGCGGCCATATGAGCCTGCTCGACAACCGCCTTGTCGTCACGGTGGACGCGGGCGAGGTCATCGCGCCGCAGGGCGGGGCGGTGACGCTGGATGGATCCTCCTTCATCATTCCCGATGTGCGGGTGAAAGACGGCAGCCCCTCGGTGATCCGGCTCAACACGCGCTCCACCCTGACCGCGGCGCTGTCGCTGCTGAACCAGCCGCCGATGGGGGTGATGGATAAGGCCGGGCTGCCCGTGACGCTCGCGGATGGGGAGGCAGTGCTGAAAGGCACGCTGGCGCTGCCGTTGAAAAAGGGCGGCAAGCCCGAAGACGTGCGCTATCATTTCGCGGGGGACCTGCTGGCGCTCTCGACCGATACGCTGGTCAAAGACCGCAGCCTTCAGGCCAGCAAGCTGTCCATCACCGCGAACAATGACCGTATCACCATCGGCGGCGCAGGGCGTATCGACGGGGTGGGCTTCCACGGGGAATGGTCGCAGGCGATCGGCCCCGGCTCGGACGAAAGCCGCCTGACCGCGCAGGTGGCGCTGACCCCGGCGGGGCTCGAAGCCTTTGGCGTGACACTGCCCCCCGGCAGCCTGCGCGGCGAGGGACGCGGGCGGATTGCCGTGGACCTCAAGAAGGGTGAAGCGCCGCGGTTCACCTTGCAAAGCGATCTGGCGGGTTTGGACGTCTCCGTCCCGCAACTGTCATGGAGCAAGGCGACGGGCACCGAGGGCGAGTTGCGACTGGCGGGGCGTTTGGGCGAGACGCCGAATATCGACGCCTTTCAGCTAAACGCGCCGGGGCTGCGGGTGGCGGGCTCCATCGACCTCGCCCCCGGCGGCGCATTGGACCGGGTGCGGATCGACCGGCTGCGGCGGGGCGACTGGCTGGATATCCCGTTGCAACTGATCGGGCAGGGCAAGGGCAACCCGGTGCAGGTGGTGCTGGGCGGCGGCACGCTGGATATGCGTAGGGCCGAATTCGGCGGGGCCGGGGGGCAAGCAGGGCCGCCGATGCGCGTGGCGCTGGACCGGTTGCAGATCACCGACACGATTTACCTGACCGATCTTTCGGGCACATTCGACACCGCCAAGGGGATGGACGGCGCCTTTACCGCCCGGCTCAATGGCGGCACGCCGGTGCAGGGGCGGGTGCTGCCCCAAGCGGGGCGCAGCGCGGTACGGGTGGTCTCGGACGACGCAGGCGGGGTTCTGCGCTCTGCCGGGTTGGTGAAACAGGTGGTCGGGGGCAACCTGTCGCTCACCCTGCTGCCCGTTGGCTCGGGCGGCGCCTTTGACGGACAGCTCACGGTCAGGGACGTCGCTATTCAGGACGCGCCGGGGATCGCGGCGCTGGTCAATGCCATCTCGGTCGTCGGGTTGATTAACGAGCTCAACGGCGATGGGATTTACTTTGACGATGTGGAGGCAAACTTTCACCTTACCCCGAACCGCCTGACCCTGACCGAGGCCAGCGCCGTGGGCGCTTCCTTAGGCTTGTCGATGGATGGGGTCTATGCGCTCGACAGCGGATTGATCGATATGCAGGGCGTGATCTCTCCGGTCTATATGTTCAACGGGATCGGGTCGCTCTTTACCCGCAAGGGCGAGGGGCTGATCGGGTTCAACTACCGGCTCACGGGGGCCGCGAAAGACCCCAGCGTTTCGGTCAACCCGCTCTCGGCGCTCACCCCCGGCATGTTCCGCGAGCTGTTCCGCCGCCCGCCGCCCCAGCCGCCACAGGTGCAGGGCCAAGCGAATCCGGTTGCCCGGGTGCCGGAGGAGCGCTAAGCGCCGAAGCGACCCTGCCGCCAGACCCGGAGCCGCGCCGATGAAGCTTTCCGATTTCGATTTCGACCTGCCTGAGACCCTGATCGCCACCCGCCCTGCCAACCCGCGTTCCTCCGCGCGGTTGCTGGTGGCGGAGGGTGACACTCTGCACGACCGGCGCGTGACCGACCTGACAGACTGGCTGCGCCCCGGCGACCGATTGGTGCTGAACGACACCCGCGTGATCCCCGCACGGCTGAGCGGCATTCGCCATCGCGCTTCGGCCCAAGGGGCGGTGCAGGCCAAGATCGAAGTCACCCTGTTGGAGCCGCGCGGGAACGGCACTTGGTCGGCGCTGATTAAGCCGCTGCGCAAGCTGAAGATCGGCGAAGAGGTCGTCTTTTCCGGCGATCTGCGCGCCACGTTGGAAGCAGTGGAAGACGGGCAGGGGCATCTGCGGTTCAACTGCGCGGGCGATGATTTTGACGCGGCGCTCAATGCCGCGGGGGCGATGCCGCTGCCGCCCTATATCGCCGCCAAACGTGCCGCTGATGCGCAGGACATGACCGACTACCAGACCGTCTTTGCCCGCCACGCGGGTGCGGTCGCGGCGCCCACAGCCTCGCTGCATTTCGACGAACCGCTGCTCGAAGCACTGGCCGCGAAGGGCGTGAGTTTTAGCCATGTCACCCTGCATGTCGGCGCGGGCACCTTCCTGCCGGTCAAGGTCGACGACATCTCGGAACACAAGATGCACGCCGAATGGGGCCGGGTCAGCGCAAAGGCCGCTGAAGAGATTGCCGCCACCCGCGCGGCCGGAGGGCGCGTGATCCCCGTGGGCACCACCGCCCTGCGCCTGATTGAGACGGCGGCGCGCGAGGGTGAGATCACCGCATGGGAAGGCGACACCGATATTTTCATCACGCCGGGGTTCACGTTCAACGTGACCGACGGGCTAATGACAAATTTCCACCTGCCCAAATCCACGCTGATGATGCTGGTCTCGGCCCTCATGGGGGTGCAGCGGGTGAAAGACATCTATGCCCATGCCATTGGTGAGGGCTATCGCTTTTTCTCCTACGGCGATTCCTCCCTTCTGCTGCCTGAGGCGCAAAAACCCGCTTGAATGTCGCACTAGGGGGTGACTAGCCTGCGATTGCCGTCCATGGGAGGGCTTGGGCGAACAAGGAATTGACTGATGATTCAAGTGGTTTCAAGCGCATGGGCGCTTTTGCTGGGCATGTGCCTGTTGATGGTCGGCAACGGCATGCAAGGCACGCTGCTGGGTATCCGCGGCGGCATCGAAGGCTTCTCGACCTTCCAGATGTCGATCGTCATGTCGGCCTATTTCGTGGGCTTCCTTGGCGGGTCGCGCATGGCGCCGGGGATGATCCGGCGGGTGGGCCATGTGCGGGTCTTTGCGGCGCTGGCCTCACTGATCTCGGCGGTGATGATCATCTATCCGACCTTCCCCAACACCATCGTCTGGTCGCTGGGCCGGGTGCTGATCGGCTTTTGCTTCTCCGCCGTCTACGTCACAGCGGAAAGCTGGCTCAACAACGCCGCCACGAATGAGAACCGCGGGCAGGCGCTCTCGGCCTATATGATCGTGCAGACGCTGGGCATCGTGATCGCGCAGGCGCTCTTGCTGACCGCCGACCCCTCGGGCTTCGTGCTCTTCGTCATCCCCTCGGTGCTGGTAAGCATCGCAGTGACCCCGATCCTTCTGTCGATCAGCCCGACACCGCCTTTTGATACCACCAAGCCGATGAGCCTGCGCGAGTTGATGGATTTCTCGCCCTTGGGCTGTGTCGGCATGTTCCTTCTGGGCGGCGTCTTCTCGGCCCAGTTCGGCATGGCGGCGGTTTACGGCGCCGAAGCCGGGCTGAGCGTCGGCCAGATTTCACTTTTCGTGGCCATGTTCTTCGTCGGCTCCGTGATCCTGCAATATCCCATCGGCTGGATCTCGGACCGCATGGACCGCCGCAGCCTGATCGTCATCGTCGCCACGCTCGGCGGTATCGGCTCGGTCATCGGGATGACGTTGGGCCATGTCTTCCCGATCCTGCTCGCCACGGCCTTTCTGGTGGGGGGCATGTCGAACCCGCTCTATTCGCTGCTCATGGCCCACACCAACGACTTTCTTGAGCATGAGGACATGGCCTCGGCCTCGGGTGGGATGATATTTATCAACGGCTTGGGTGCGGTTCTGGGCCCGGTGATCACCGGTTGGATGATGGGCACGGCGCTCGGGCCGGGGGGCTTTTACCTGTTCACCGCCGTGCTCTTCGCCGCTCTGGCCGCCTATGCCTCCTATCGTAAGACACAGCGTGCCGCGGTACCGGTCGACGAGACGGGCAACTACGTGCCGATCTACCCCTCGGCCACTGCCGTGGCCGTGGAGATCGCGCAGGAATATATCATTGAAACGGAACAGGAGGCCGCCGAGGAAGCTGCCCAAGAAAACGCCGAAGCAGAGAAAAACGCCTCTGATAGCGATAACGATGTCGCGGATGACATAAAACGTGACTAGGCTTTTGCGGTAAGACGTTCTTAACTTTAACGAAACGCCCCAGATGCGGCAAAGGAGTGTGCGGGATGGCTGCCACAAATGCAGAACCCCAAGATGTACTGAATTACTGGCTCAAGGACGTAGGTCCGGCCGGGTGGTACAACAGTTCTGAAACGTTGGATGCCGATATCCGCGCGCGTTTCGAGGGGCTTTGGGATGAGGCGCAGGCTGGCAAGCTGAACCACTGGCTGACCAATCCCACCGATGCGCTGGCCTTTCTGATCCTGACGGATCAATTCCCGCGCAACATGTTTCGCGACACGGGCAAGGCGTTTTCCAGTGACCGTACCGCGCTGGCGGCGGCAAAGCTGGCCATCGAAAAGGGGTGGGACATGCGGGTTGAGGCGCCCGCGCGGCAGTTCTTCTACCTGCCGCTGATGCATTCCGAGAACCTCTGCGATCAGGACCGCTGCGTGCGTCTGATGTGCGAGCGGATGCCGAAAAGCGACAGCAGCAACCTGTTGCATGCCCGCGCCCACCGCGAAGTGATCCGCCAGTTTGGCCGTTTTCCCTATCGCAATAAGGCGCTGTCACGCAGTTTCACCGCGCAGGAGACCTCCTATCTCGACGCGGGCGGCTATGGGCGAACAGTCAAGGACCTGCGCGCGGAACTTCAAGCGGCCTGAGCCTTGGCAGGCCGGGGCAACACGCGTGGTTGTGGCGATTGCAAATATGGTTTAGCGGTAAACTATATTTGCAAACCCTAACGCGAGGTCCTTGCCATGGCTGCCAAATCCTTTGATCTGATCGTGATCGGTGCGGGGCCGGGCGGCTATGTCGCCGCGATCCGTGGCGCCCAGCTTGGCCTGAAGGTCGCGGTGGTCGAACGGGAGAATCTCGGCGGCATCTGCCTGAACTGGGGCTGCATCCCCACCAAGGCGCTGTTGCGCTCTGCCGAAGTGTTCCACCTGATGCATCGCGCCAAGGACTTCGGTCTGGCGGCGGATAAGATCGACTATGATCTCGCCGCCGTGGTCAAACGCTCGCGCGGCGTTGCCAAACAGATGGAAGGCGGGGTCAAACACCTGCTGAAGAAAAACAAGGTCGATGTCTTCATGGGCGAGGCTTCGATCCCCGCGAAGGGGAAGGTCTCCGTCAAAACCGATAAGGGCGGCGAGGAGTTGACGGCCAAGAACATCGTGCTCGCCACCGGCGCACGGGCCCGCGAATTGCCGGGGCTAGAGGCGGACGGCAAACGCGTCTGGACCTATCGCCATGCCTTGCAACCTGTGCATGACCCCAAGAAACTGCTGGTCATCGGGTCCGGTGCCATTGGCATCGAATTTGCGAGCTTTTACAACACCCTTGGCGCCGATACCACGGTGGTCGAGGTGATGGACCGCGTGCTACCTGTCGAAGACGAAGAGATTTCGAAATTCGCCAAAAAGGCATTCGAAAAACAGGGCATGACCATCATGCAAAAGGCCACGGTCAAGAAACTCGACCGTGCGGACGACAAGGTCACCGCCCATATCGAACGGGACGGCAAGGTCGAGAAGCTTGAGTTCGACACCGTGATTTCCGCCGTTGGCATTGTTGGCAATACCGAAGGGCTGGGGCTGGAAGAGCTTGGTGTCAAGGTCGACCGCACCCATGTCGTGACGGATGAATATTGCCGCACCGGGGTCGATGGGCTCTTTGCCATCGGCGACATCGCGGGCGCGCCTTGGCTTGCGCATAAGGCCAGCCACGAGGGCGTCATGGTGGCCGAGCTGATCGCGGGCCAGAAACCCCATCCCGTCAAACCCGAAAGCATCGCCGGCTGCACCTATTGCCACCCCCAAGTCGCCTCCGTCGGTTTGACCGAGGCGAAGGCCAAAGAGCAGGGCTATGACATTAAGGTCGGGCGTTTCCCCTTCATCGGCAATGGCAAGGCCGTGGCCTTGGGGGAGCCTGAGGGGCTGGTGAAAACCATCTTCGACGCCAAGACCGGCGAGCTTCTGGGCGCGCATATGGTCGGGGCCGAGGTGACGGAACTGATCCAAGGCTATGTCGTGGGCCGCCAGTTGGAGACCACCGAAGAAGACCTGATGAACACCGTCTTCCCGCATCCGACGCTCAGCGAGATGATGCATGAATCCGTCCTCGACGCTTTCGACCGCGTGATTCATATGTAAAGCGCGCGGGGCAGGGTGCGCCCAACGCGCCTCGCCCCCTCGCACTTCGGCCAAACCGTCGGGAGCCATGTCGTGGTCAGCCTAAACCGTGTCGTCATGCACCGCAGCACCCGCCGGATGATTGACCGTTTGAACCCTGAAATGCTGGATGCCGCCGAAATCTCCGGCAAGTTCGGCAAACGGTTTACGTTCAAGAGCTACACCCAGTTCGCCTATCCGACCTATGACATCTGCGCAGGTCCCTTCACCGATCCGGCGAGCGGTGCCGTGCGGCAGTTCGATCTGATCCTCGCCAATCAGGTTTGGGAGCATCTCGACCGGCCTTATACGGCACTGGGCCATGTTCAACAGATGCTCAGGCCGGGCGGATATTTCTGGATCGCCGTGCCCTTTTTCGTCCCCTTTCATGCGGCCCCAAATGACAACTCCCGTTGGTCCGCTCGGGGCCTGAAGAACCTGCTGATCGAAGCCGGGTTTGAGGCGCATCGGATCACCGCCAAACAATGGGGCAACCGCGCCGCCGCCGCCCGCAATCTAGAACCCGACTGGCCCCCGGCTTTCGACAAGACCACGGATGATCTGACCAACGACCCCAAGATGCCGCTCTGCGCATGGGCGCTGGCTCAAAAGGCTTGAGGGCAGATGGCTGAACACACCTCCTTTCTGCGCGTCTTTGCGCTTTGGGCCGCGGGGCTGGGGGCGGCGGCGCAGTATGGCAAGATGAGCGTCATCTTTGACCTGCTGCCGGATATCTACCCGCAGGCCGGGGCGGCGCTCGGGTTCTTGGTCTCCTTGGTGGGCGGTGTCGGTATCCTCCTTGGTGTCGTGGCGGGGCTGGTGGTCGCCCGGGTCCGCTATCGCCGCGCGCTCCTCTTCGCCCTTTGGCTTGGCGCGGCTGTGTCGGCTTTTCAGGCGCTTTTGCCGGGCTTTGGCTGGATGCTGGCCAGCCGGGTGGTCGAAGGGCTGTCACATCTGGCCATCGTCGTCGCCGCGCCGACCCTCATCGCGCAGCTTAGCGCTGTGAAAGACCGCGGGTTTACCCTGACCCTCTGGGGCACCTTCTTTGGCGTCGCCTTCGCGGTCCTGACGCTTTTCGGCCGCCCGCTCGCATTGAACTGGGGTGTGCCAGCGCTCTTCGCCGTTCACGCGGTCTATATGGCGGGCTGCGCGCTGGTGCTCTCCACCAGTCTGCGCAGCTTGCCGGAGGAGGGGGCGCAGCCGCCTTTCTTCCTGCCGCAGATACTCCGCGATCACCTTGCGATTTACCGGTCACCCTTCCTCTCCGCCCCGGCGGCGGGGTGGTTGTTCTATACATTCAGCTTCGTCTCCATCCTTACTGTCTTGCCGCCCTACCTCCCCGAGGGATGGCGCGCGGTCACCATGGCCGCCATGCCGCTCACCAGTATCGCGGTGTCGATGACCATTGGCGTGGCGCTGCTGCGCCGCCTGCCAGCGGTCTACGTCGTGCAAACGGGCTTTGGCCTCTCGGCCCTTTCCATGGTTTGGCTCTGGCTCGCCCCCGGCACCCCGCTGGCCTGTCTGGCGCTTGCTGGGGCCATGGGGCTGATCCAAGGGGCAAGTTTCACCGCTGTGGCGCAGCTGAACACCGGCCCTGCCGCGCAGGCGCAGGCCAACGGCGCGGTGGCGCAGATGGGCAACCTCGGCAACAGCCTGGGCACGCCGGTCATGGCCTTCGGTCTGGCAAGCTTCGGCGCCGCGGCGCTGCCGTTACTTGCGGGCGGGGCCTTCGTTATGGGGCTTGTGGCACATCTCCTCCTCGGTGCGGCCCGACGTCGCAGGCGGCACGTTCCTGTTTAGTTCTCACTTTTCCGTTGGAAAACACTGCATCAGCACCTATGTACAAATCGTTAAGAGGGGCATGTGATGGCTGAGCTGAAGAATATTGAAGTGCGCGGCGCGCGCGAGCACAATTTGAAGAACATCGACGTGGATATTCCACGGGACCAACTGGTTGTAATCACCGGGCTTTCTGGTTCCGGCAAGTCGAGCCTTGCCTTCGACACGATCTATGCCGAAGGGCAGCGGCGCTATGTGGAATCGCTCTCGGCCTATGCGCGGCAGTTCCTTGATATGATGCAAAAGCCGGATGTGGATCACATTTCCGGCCTCAGCCCCGCCATCTCAATCGAGCAAAAGACCACGTCGAAGAACCCAAGGTCGACCGTCGGCACGGTGACCGAGATTTACGACTACCTGCGTCTGCTCTTCGCCCGCGTCGGCACGCCCTATAGCCCCGCCACCGGCAAGCCCATTGAAGCGCAGCAGGTGCAGGATATGGTCGACCGGATCATGACAATGGAAGAGGGCACGCGGGCCTATCTGCTGGCCCCCATCATCCGTGACCGGAAAGGTGAATACCGCAAGGAATTCATTGAGTTGCGCAAGCAGGGCTTCCAGCGGGTCAAGGTGAATGGCGACTTTTACGATCTGGATGAGCCGCCCACCTTGGATAAGAAATTCCGCCATGACATCGACGTCGTCGTCGACCGGATCGTGGTGCGCGAAGGTTTGGAAACGCGGCTTGCGGACTCGCTCCGCACCGCGCTCGACCTTGCCGACGGGATCGCTGTGCTAGATACGGCCCCCAGCGAAGGTGAGGCAGAACGCCATACGTTCTCCGAGAAATTCGCCTGTCCCGTCAGTGGCTTCACCATCCCCGAGATTGAGCCGCGGTTGTTTTCCTTCAACGCGCCCTTCGGGGCTTGTCCGTCTTGTGACGGCCTTGGGGTCGAGCTTTTCTTCGACGAACGTTTGGTGGTGCCGGATCAAAACCTAAAGATCTATGATGGTGCGCTGGCGCCTTGGCGTAAGGGGAAGTCACCTTACTTTAAGCAGACCATCGAAGCCATTGCGAAACATTACAATTTTGACCAGAAGACCCGTTGGAAAGACCTGTCTGAGAAGGTCCAGAACGTCTTCCTCCACGGCTCCGGCAAAGAAGAGATCACCTTCCGTTATGACGAAGGCGGCCGCGTCTATGAAGTGAAGCGGGTGTTCGAAGGGGTCATTCCCAACATGCAGCGGCGCTACCGCGAAACCGATAGTAATTGGGTGCGCGAGGAGTTCGAACGCTATCAGAATAACCGCCCTTGCGGCACCTGCGGCGGCTATCGCCTGCGGCCCGAAGCGCTGGCGGTGCGGATTGGCCCGCGCGACGGTGGTGAAGATGAATTGCTGCATATCGGCAAAGTCGTCGAGATGTCGATCCGCGAGGCTTTCGACTGGTGCAAAACGGTGCCAGACCATCTGACCGATCAGAAGAACGAGATTGCCCGGGCCATTTTGAAGGAAATCCGGGAACGTCTTGGCTTCCTAAATAACGTTGGTCTTGAGTACCTTACGATGTCACGTTCAAGTGGTACGTTAAGTGGTGGTGAGAGCCAGCGCATTCGTTTGGCGAGCCAGATCGGCTCGGGGCTGACGGGCGTTCTATACGTTCTTGATGAGCCGTCGATTGGTCTGCACCAGCGCGACAATGACCGTCTCCTCGATACGTTGAAGAACCTGCGCGATCAGGGGAATACCGTGATCGTGGTTGAGCACGATGAGGAGGCCATCCGCGAGGCGGATTACGTCTTTGACATCGGGCCGGGGGCTGGGGTGCACGGCGGGCAGGTTATCAGCCATGGCACGCCGCAAGAGGTTGCAGCCGACCCGAATTCAGTTACGGGTCAATACCTTACCGGCGTTCGCGAAATCTCCGTCCCGGCGAAGCGGCGCAAGGGGAATAAGAAGAAGTTGCAGGTGGTAAAGGCCACCGGCAACAACTTGCAGAATGTGACGGTGGACTTTCCGCTGGGGAAATTCGTCTGCGTGACGGGCGTGTCGGGGGGCGGCAAATCGACCCTGACGATTGAAACCTTGTTCAAGACCGCTTCGATGAATCTGAATGGGGCCCGGCAGACGCCAGCGCCATGTCAAACGATCAAGGGGTTGGAGCATCTCGATAAGGTCATCGACATTGACCAACGCCCGATTGGGCGGACTCCGCGTTCTAATCCAGCGACTTACACCGGGGCCTTCACCCCAATCCGCGACTGGTTTGCCGGTCTGCCGGAGGCCAAGGAGCGCGGCTATAAGCCCGGGCGCTTCTCCTTCAACGTGAAGGGGGGGCGTTGTGAGGCCTGTCAGGGCGATGGGGTCATCAAGATTGAGATGCATTTCCTGCCGGACGTCTATGTGGAATGCGAAACCTGTAAGGGCGCGCGTTATAACCGTGAGACGCTAGAGGTGAAGTTCAAGGGCAAGAGCATCGCCGATGTCCTTGATATGACTGTGGAAGATGCGCAGAACTTCTTTGCCGCGGTGCCGTCGATCCGGGAGAAGATGGACGCGCTGATGCGGGTCGGCCTAGGGTATATCAAGGTGGGTCAACAGGCGACGACGCTTTCGGGCGGTGAGGCGCAGCGGGTGAAGCTTAGCAAGGAGTTGAGCAAACGCTCGACCGGGCGCACGCTTTACATTCTAGATGAGCCAACCACCGGTTTGCATTTTGAGGACGTGCGTAAGCTTTTGGAAGTGCTGCATGAATTGGTTGATCAGGGAAACTCCGTCGTGGTGATTGAGCATAACCTCGACGTGGTGAAAACTGCCGATCACATCATCGATATTGGCCCCGAGGGCGGTGATGGCGGGGGCCGTGTCGTGGCCACGGGTACGCCCGAAAAGGTCGCGAAAGTGGCCGAGAGCTACACGGGGAAGTACCTTAAGCCCATGTTGCGCAAGGAGACGAAAGTGGCGGCGGAATAACCGCCGCCACTTCACCGTGTCAGTTATGTTAGGGGCTTAGCCCTTATATCCGCGCTGTTCGAACCGCGGGAGCATGGCAGAGAAATCTTTGCCCTTGCCGCCTTCCTCTTCGACGAAGCGGGTGTAGAGCTCTTTCGCCAGCGCGCCCATGGGCGTGTCGGCATTGGCCATTTCAGCGGCTTGCTGCGCGAGGCCCAGGTCCTTCAGCATCAACTCCGCCGCGAAGCCCGGTTTGTAGTCGTTGTCGGCAGGCGACTGCGGACCGACGCCGGGGGCAGGGCAGTAGGCGTTCATTGACCATGAATAGCCGGAGGACGTGCTAACCACGTCGAACATCCGCTCACGATCAAGGCCCAGCTTGTCGGCGAGTGCGAAGGCTTCGCACGTGGCGATCATCGTGGCGCCGAGGATCATGTTGTTGCAGATCTTCGCGGCTTGGCCCGCGCCCGGGTCGCCGCAGTGCACGGCCTTTTGACCCATGATGTCGAAGAGCGGTTTGGCTTTCTCGAAGGCCGCTTCTGCACCGCCTGCCATGAAGGTGAGCGTGCCGCCCTGTGCGCCGCCGATGCCGCCGGAGACGGGGGCGTCGACGAAAAGCAGCCCGGCTTTCTGCGCCGCCTCTGCCGCGAAACGCGCGCTTTCAACGTCCACGGTGGAACAGTCGATCAGCAGCGCGCCGGGGGCCATATGGGCGACCGCTTCCTCGGCGACTTGGCGCAGGATCGCGCCATTGGGCAGCATGGTGATGACGACTTCGGCGTCGGTCACCGCTTCGGCGATGGTCTTGGCTTCGGCCACCCCTTCGGCGGTGGTACCGGCCACGTCATTGCCGCGCACCGTATGGCCCGCGGCGGCGAGGTTGGCCGCCATCGGGCCGCCCATGTTGCCCAGCCCGATAAAACCGATTGTGAGTTTGCTCATGAATTTTCCTCCAACTTCAATTCGTTATCGCCCAAGGGGGCGAGCATGGCTTCGACATCGGCCTGCGGTACGTTCCAATCGGCATGTTGCCAGTTGGGGCTGCGATCCTTGTCGATGATCGCGGCGCGCACGCCTTCGATGAAGTCGCCTTTTTCCAGTGACCGCGCGGTAAAGCGGTATTCTTGTTGCAGCGCCGGGACCATGCCGATGCCCGGGCCGCGCAGACGGCGGAGCATTTCCAGCGTGCATGCCATCGACAGGGGGGAGTTGCGGCGCAGGGTCTTCAGCGTCTCGGCGGCGAAGGCGCTTTCCGATATGGAAAAGGTGGCTTCGATCTTTTCCAAATTCTCCGGGGCGAAGAGGTGATCCACCTCATCCTGAACTTCGGCCAGTTTGGATGGGGGCGGGGTCGTTGCCGCGCGGTCGAGGATGAAGGGATCGCCGTTTTCTTCCAGTTGCGCGATCAGCTCGGGCCATTGGTCCTCGGGGATGAAGTAGTCGGCAAAGCCCGCGTGCAGTACATCCGCCGGACCCATGCGCGCCCCGGTGAGGCCGAGGTATTCGCCCATCCGCCCCGGCGCTTGCGCCAGCAGCAGCGTGCCGCCCACGTCTGGCACCAGTCCGATGCCGCATTCCGGCATGGCGATCTTGCTCGTCTCGCCCACCACGCGGTGCGAGCCGTGGCAACCGATGCCGACGCCGCCGCCCATGGTGAAGCCCTGCATGAAGGAGATCACCGGCTTGGGGTAGCCATGCAGCTTGTTGTTGAGCCGGTATTCATCGGCCCAGAACTGCCGGGCGAAATCGTAATCGCCCTCCTTGCCGGTCTGGTAGAGTTGCGCGACGTCGCCGCCAGCGCAGAAGGCTTTCTCGCCCTCCGCGTCCAACACGACGACCGCGACCTCCGGGTCGTCGCGCCAAGCATCAATGGCCTTCTCGATGGCGATACACATGTCGTAGCTCAGCGCGTTCAGCGCCTTGGGCCGTGTTAGGGTGATGCGGCCCGCGCGACCCGTTTTGCGGATGTCGATGTCACTCATGGGGGCCTCAGCGGTTCTTGAGCATGTCGCGGGCGACGATCACGCGCATGATCTCATTGGTGCCTTCGAGGATCTGGTGCACGCGCAGGTCGCGGACCAGCTTCTCGATGCCGTAGTCGGCAAGGTAGCCGTAGCCGCCGTGCAGTTGCAGACATTGGTCGACGACCTTGCTGCCGGTCTCGGTCACGAATTTCTTGGCCATGGCGCAGAACTTGGTGGCGTCCGGCGCACCGGTGTCGAGCTTCCACGCCGCTTGGCGCAGGAAGGTGCGCGCGGCCTGCAACTCGATCTCCATGTCGGCGAGACGGAACTGCAGCCCCTGGAACTGGTCGATGGTCTGGCCGAAGGCCTTGCGGTCGCCCATGTATTCCAGCGTCTTGTTCAGCGCGGTTTGTGCCGCGCCAAGCGAGCAGGCGGAGATGTTAAGCCGCCCGCCGTCGAGCCCCGCCATGGCGTATTTGAAGCCTTTGCCCTCTTCACCGACAAGGTTCTCGGCCCCGATCTTGCAATCGTCGAACTGCACCAGCGCGGTCGGCTGGCTGCGCCAACCCATCTTGTCTTCCAAACCGCCGAAGCTGAGGCCCGGGGTGCCGTCCTCGACATAGACGGTGGAGACGCCGCGCGCGCCCTCGTCGGAGGTGCGCACCATGGTGACATAGGCATCCGAATAACCGCCGCCTGAGATGAAGGCCTTGGTGCCGTTCAGCGTGTAGCCCTCATTGCTGCGCTCGCAGCGGGTCTTCAGCGCCGCCGCGTCGGAGCCGGAGCCGGGTTCGGTGAGGCAGTAGCTCAGTACCGTCTCCATGGTCAGCACCTTGGGCATGACGCGCTCTTTCATCTCATCACTGGCGAAAGTGTCGAGCATCTTGGCGCACATGTTGTGAATCGAGAGGAATGCCGCGACGGAGGGGCAGGCCATCGAGAGCGCCTCGAAGACCAGCGTGGCGTCAAGGCGCGTGAGACCCGCGCCGCCGGTTTCCTCCGAGACGTAGAGCCCGCCGAAGCCCAGCTCGCCGATCTGCGGCCACAACTCCTTGGGGATGGTGCCGTCCTTTTCCCACTGGTGGGCATGGGGGGCGATATTGTCCTGCCCGAAGGCATGGGCCATGTCGAAAATGGCGGTCTGTTCCTCGTTCAATGCGAAATCCATCGCGGCTCCTCCCTGAAGTCATGTGTCCTTGGAACTGAACACTTGTTTAATTCTATCAGCCGAAAGGAGCCGCAACAAGCGTCACAGATCGGCGTGGTATTCCTCTATCAATTGGCGCACGACCGCTTCGCCGCCTTTGCCCTCGGGCGCGTCGGTCCAGACTTTGCGCTGGCGGTCGGCAGAGGTGCCCTCTTTCACCACATCACGCAGGGCGCAGACCTCATCTAGACACCCGAGCGCTTCGGCATCCTCGGCGATCATGCCGATGATCTCTTCGAAAATCTGATCGAAGGGTTTGAGGGTCGGCCCGCCGAAGTCGATCAGCGTCTCGTTCACGCCGTAGCGCTGCGCGCGCCAGCGGTTTTCCTCGATCAGGAAACGGTCATACTCACGCCAGCGCAGGTTGCTGTCGCGCAGGCGCAGCAGGAAGCGGGCGATGGATTGCGTCAGCCCCGCCAGCCCAAGCGCATGTGACAGGCGCGGTTGGACGTCGCAGATACGGCTTTCTAGCGTTGGGTAATGGGTCGAAGGGCGCAGGTCCCACCAGATTTTCGACTGGTCGGGGATGATGTCGAGGTCGATCAACGCCTGCGTGCTGCGTTCATATTCCCCCCAGCTATGGAGCAGAGGCGGCAGGCCGGTGCGCGGCATGCTTTCCATCACCGCAAGTCGGTAGGAGGCCAGCCCGGTGTCTTCGCCCTGCCAATAGGGCGAAGAGGCCGAGAGCGCCAGCAGATGCGGCAGGAAATAGGAGAACTGCGGCATCAGATCGATGCGCAGGTCGTCGCCCTCGATCCCCACATGGACATGCATCCCGCAGCTCAGCATGCGGCGGGCGACGTTTTCCAACTCGTTCTCGATCTTGGCGTAGCGTTCCTTGTGGGTGATCTCTTGGTTCTTCCAGTCCGAAAACGGATGGCAGGACACGGCGATGGGGGCGAGGTTGTGTTTGGCGGCATGTTTGGCGATGGTGCTGCGCAGGTGGCGCAGATCGTCGCGGGCCTCGGCCACAGTGGCGCAGGGTTTGCTGCCAATCTCGATCTGACAGAGCAGCATCTCGGGGCTGACCTGATCGCCAAGGTCTTTGCGGCAATCCTCCATCAGCCCTTCGGGGGTGTCAGCCAGCGCCAGTGAATCCTTGTCGACCAGAAGATATTCTTCTTCGATTCCGATGGTGAATTCTTTTTGCATGGCGCTGGCCTCGTTCTTTGAGGCCGACTGCCCGGGGGCAGCCGGCGTGATGATTTACTCCATCACCGGGATGGAGAACTCGCCACCCTCCTTGATGCCCGACGGCCAGCGGGCCGTCACGGTCTTGGTGCGGGTGTAGAACTTGAACGCATCCGGGCCGTGCTGGTTCAAATCGCCGAAGACGGATTTCTTCCAGCCGCCGAAGGTGTGGTAGGCCAGCGGCACCGGGATCGGCACGTTCACGCCGACCATGCCGATGTTGATGCGGTTGGCGAAGTCGCGCGCCGCGTCGCCGTCACGGGTAAAGATCGCCGTGCCATTGCCGTATTCATGGTCCATCGCAAGGCCAAGCGCTTCTTCGTAGTCCTTGGTGCGGACGCAGGTCAGCACGGGGCCGAAGATTTCCTGCTGGTAAATGTCCATGTCCTTGGTCGCGCGGTCAAACAGGTGCGGGCCGACGAAATAGCCGTTCTCGTAGCCCTGAAGTTTGAAATCGCGCCCATCGACGACCAGTTCCGCGCCCTGATCGATGCCGGTCTGGACCAGACGCTCGATATTGGCCTTGGCGGCGGCGGTGACCACGGGGCCGTAGTCCACGTCATTGCCCGCGGTATAGGGGCCGACTTTCAGCTTCTCGATTCGCGGCACCAGCTTCTCGATTAGACGGTCGGCGGTTTCCTCGCCCACCGGCACGGCGACCGAGATCGCCATGCAGCGTTCGCCCGCAGCACCGTAGCCCGCACCCACAAGCGCGTCGGCGGCCTGGTCGAGGTCTGCGTCGGGCATGATGATCATGTGGTTCTTGGCACCGCCGAAGCACTGCACGCGTTTGCCGTTGGCGCAGCCGGTGGCATAGATGTACTCGGCGATCGGCGTGGAGCCGACGAAGCCGATGGACTGGATCACGTCGTGTTGCAGGATCGCGTCGACCGCTTCTTTGTCGCCATTCACGACCTGGATGATGCCCTTGGGCAGACCGGCTTCTTCCAGCAGTTCGGCCAGCATCAGCGGCACGGAGGGGTCACGCTCGGACGGTTTCAGGATGAATGCGTTGCCGCAGGCGATGGCGGGCGCGAACATCCACATCGGGATCATGGCCGGGAAGTTGAAGGGCGTGATGCCCGCGGTGACACCCAGCGGCTGGCGCATGGAGTACATGTCGATGCCGGGGCCTGCGCTGTCGGTGAAGTCGCCCTTCAGCAGTTCCGGCGCGCCAATGCAGTATTCCACCACTTCGAGACCACGCTGCACGTCGCCGGCGGCGTCGGGCAGGGTCTTGCCGTGCTCGCGGCTCAGCGCTTCGGCCAGCTTGTCCATGTCGCGGTTCAGCAGGGCCACGAATTTCATCAGCACGCGGGCGCGGCGCTGCGGGTTGGTGGCGGCCCATTTCGGCTGTGCAGCCAAGGCGTATTCCACGGCCTTGTTCAGTTCTTCGCCATTGGCCAGCGGCACCTTGGCCTGCACCTCGCCGGTGGCGGGGTTCATCACGTCGGCAAAGCGCCCGGAGGTGCCCTTAACGTGTTCGCCGTTCAGGTAATGGGTCATCTCTTGCATGATCGGTCTCCTCTATGGTTGGCGGCACGATAGCCTTGCAAAAAGAACCGGAACAGAGGAAGGATGGCAAAACCGTCTTGCATTTTTGCAAAGCGTAGGAGGGCAGGTAGATGGATCAGAATTGGGATGACCTGCGGCTGTTTCTGGCCGTCGCACGAGAGGAAAGCCTGTCTGGCGCGGGCAAACTGCTGCGGCTCGACCCCGCAACGCTGGGCCGCCGTATGGCACGGTTGGAAAAGGCGTTGCAGACCGTCCTCTTCGTGAAATCGCCGCAGGGCTATATGCTGACCGAAGCGGGGCGAGACCTCATGCAGCGGGCAGAGCGGGCCGAACAGGCGATGCGCGCGGCCACCGCCGGGGTGCAGGTGCAAAGCGATCAGCTTTCGGGGCAGATCCGTGTCGGCGCGCCCGATGGGGCGGCGAACTATCTGCTACCGCAGGTCTGTGCGGCGATTGCCGCGAAGAACCCCGATCTGGACGTGCAGATCATCGCATTGCCGCGCGTTTTCAACCTGTCCCGGCGCGAGGCGGATATGGCCATCGGGGTGAGTGCGCCCACGGCGGGGCGGCTGGTGGTGCAAAAAGTGACGGACTACCACCTCCATCTCGCCGCCGCGGAAAGCTATCTGGCGCAGCATCCTGAGGTGACCGCCGTGGGCGATCTGCAAGGGCACCGGATGGTCGGCTATATCCCCGATATGATCTTTGACCGTGAGTTGGACTACCTTGCGGACCTTGGCATCAGCCGGGTGGCGCTGGCGTCGAATTCCGTCTCCGTGCAGGTGCGGATGATCCAGCAGGGCGGGGGGATTGGGGTCGCGCATGACTTCTCGCTTGCCGCGACGCAGGGGGTGCGGCGCATCCTCACCGATGCCGTGAGCCTCAAACGCGCCTTCTATCTGATCCGCCACGCAGATGACCGCCGCAATGCCCGGTTGGCGGCCTTTGCCGAAGCGCTGGCCACCGGATTGCGGGCCGAGACCGCGCGGCTGGAGGCGCTGGCCTCGGGCCGGGCTGCGCCAAAAGCTTGACAGAAAAGGATTTCGCGGTGACGCTGGAGGTGACTTTGCCCTGTACCCAAGGAGGCGCCAGATGCTCGTATCGCAGATTCTCAAGACCAAGCCCGATGACAAGGTGGTGACGGCCAAACCCGGATTGGCGATCTCCGAGGCGGCGGCGATGCTGGCCGAGAAACGGATCGGGACGCTGGTGATTTCGGCCGATGGCAAGACGCCTGATGGGATCCTGTCCGAGCGGGACATCGTGCGCGAGCTGGGCCGCGCAGGCGCGGGCTGTCTGGAGCAGGCGGCCGAAACCCTCATGACCCGCAAATTGGTGACCTGTAGCCGCGACGACCGGTCCGATGCGGTGCTGCAAAAGATGACCGATGGTCGCTTCCGCCATATGCCCGTGCTTGAGGACGGAGAGCTGGTGGGGCTGATCTCCCTCGGCGATGTGGTCAAAGCACAATTGCAAGAGCTGTCGATGGAGAAACAGGCTCTTGAAGGCATGATCATGGGCCACTGAAGCGGCCGTTGAACTGTGACCCCTGCCGACTGACGGCGGGGCAATGCTACCGCTAACCGACTTGCGCTTGGGGCGGTGAAATGATTGGCTGTGCCGCAACGCAGCAGATACGCAGGACAATTACATGCGCATAGCCCTTTACCCCGGTACGTTCGACCCGATCACGCTGGGGCATATCGACATCATCCGCCGCGCGGCCCGTATGGTCGACCGGCTGGTGATCGGCGTGGCCATCAACCGCGATAAGGGGCCGTTGTTCACCCTCGAAGAACGGGTCGCCTTGATCGAAGCGGAATGCGCGCAACTTGCCGAGGAGACCGGCGTCGAGATCGTGGTGCATCCTTTCGAGAACCTGCTGATCGACTGCGCCCGCGATGTCGGCGCCCAGACCATCGTGCGCGGCCTGCGCGCCGTGTCCGATTTCGAATATGAGTTCCAGATGGTCGGCATGAACCGGCAGCTAGACGATTCCATCGAAACGGTCTTCTTGATGGCCGAGGCCACCCATCAGGCGATTGCCAGCAAATTGGTGAAAGAGATCGCGCGGTTGGATGGGGATGTCAGTAAATTCGTGACGCCGGCTGTGAATAAGGTGCTGATTGAGCGGTTTTCGCAGAAGTAGCGTTTGGAGTGGCGAGTGGGCCGTGTGGGGCGCGGTTCTGCGAGGTATTTTTAAAAGGATGAAGGGGGAGGGGCGTGGCGCTTGGTTGGTGGCCGCGCCTTTTTTGGTTGGCGTAAGGTCGAGCTTGGAGAGCTGAGCGGTTACCGCCAGAAGGCCATCCATTCTATCAGCTCAAAGAGCTTTTTGCCGAGATAGACCATATGGTCCGCGCCATAGACGTAGAGGTCAATCATCATCGCCCCGGCAATGACGAGGGCCAGCACAATGGCGATGGGATTGGTCATGGTGTGGCTCCGGGCGGGGATGGCCTGATATTACAGGCACGTCCCCGCCGTGCAAGCCTTAGCCCAACTGGCCCATGGCCACGGCCACATCGGCCATGCGCACCGAGAAGGCCCATTCGTTATCGTACCACCCCAGCACGCGCACCGTGCGGCCTGCGACGACGATGGTCTGGTCGGGGGCGAAGATGCAGCTTTCTTCGGTATGGTTGAAGTCGATGCTGACCTTCTGCTCGGGGTCGTAGGCCAGCACGCGTTTCATCGGGCCATCGGCGGCGGCGCGGGCGGCGGCGTTGATTTCCTCCACCGTCACGTCGCGGCTGGCCTGGAAGGTGAGGTCGACAGCGGAGACATTGGGGGTGGGCACGCGCATGGCGGTGCCGTCGAGTTTGCCCTTCAGCGCCGGCAGCACTTCGCCCAGGGCCTTGGCGGCGCCGGTGGAGGTGGGGATCAGCGCCATGGCGGCGGCGCGGGCGCGGTAGAGGTCGTTGTGGCGGCGGTCGAGCGTCGGCTGGTCGCCAGTGTAGCTGTGGATCGTGGTCATCAGACCGCTTTCGATGCCCACGGCTTCGTGCATCACCTTGGCCAGCGGCGCGAGGCAGTTGGTGGTGCAGGACCCGTTGGAGATCATCCGGTCGGAGACTTCGAGCTGGTCGTCGTTGACGCCGTAGACGATGGTCTTGTCGACGTTCTTGCCTGGCGCCGAGAGGAGCACGCGTTTGGCGCCATTTTCGAGGTGCACATTTGCTTTGTTGCCGTCGTTGAACTTGCCGGTGCATTCCAGCACCACGTCGCAGCCGGACCAGTCGAGCTCTTCAAGGTTGTAGGTCGACATCATCTCGATGTCGTTTTGGCCGAGGTTCATGTAGCCGTCGTCGATCTGAACCTCGCCCGGGAAACGGCCATGGACGGAATCGTATTTGATGAGATGCGCCGCGGTGCTGAGCGGGCCGGTGGCGTTGACCTTGATCACTTCGATATCATCGCGTCCCGAGGCCGCGATATGGCTGAGCGTGCAGCGGCCGATGCGGCCAAATCCGTTGATGCCAACTTTGATGGTCATGGTGCATTCCTTGTCTCGGGCCGCGCGGGTGGGGGGCCGTATGTCGGGGTCGCGGGTTCTATATCCGGCAGGGGCGGTCAGGGGAAAGGGGCAAAACCAAATGATTTCCATATGTTAGCGTTAAACTTGCATGTTAGCGGTAAAGGTCGCAACGGCTTCGGACTTGCCAGATGGGCTGCACATGCTACTTCGGATGCAGCACGCAAAAAGGGGCATGGAATGAGCGGTTTACTGGCACTTGTGGATGACGTGGCGGCGATCGCCAAGGTTGCAGCAGCGAGCGTGGATGACGTGATCGGGCAGGCGGCCAAGGCGGGCTCTAAAGCGGCGGGCGCGGTGATCGACGATGCCGCCGTGACGCCGAAATATCTGCATGGGTTCAAGGCCGAGCGTGAATTGCCGGTGATCTGGCGGATCACCAAGGGGTCGTTGCGCAATAAGCTGGTCTATTTGCTGCCCGTGGGTCTGCTTTTGGCGAATTTTGCGCCATGGGCGATCCCGCCGCTTTTGATGCTGGGCGGGGCCTACCTGTGTTTCGAGGGGGCCGAGAAGGTCGCCCATGCGCTTGGTTGGGGGCATGGGCATGAGGATTATCCCGATAAGGAGAAGGTGGTCGAAGACCCTGCGCAGCTGGAGGAGAAGAAGGCCGCAGGCGCGATCAAGACTGACTTTATCCTGTCGGCGGAGATCATGACCATTGCCCTTTCTGCGATCCCCGAAAGCAACTTTTGGATGGAGGCGGCGACGCTTGCGGCGGTGGCGATTATGATCACCGTGGCGGTCTATGGCGCTGTCGCCTTGATCGTCAAAATGGATGATGTGGGGCTTGTAATGGCGAACCGGGGGCGGTTTGGCCTGACGCGGAGCTTGGGCCGCGGTCTGGTCCGCGGGATGCCGGGGTTCCTGAAGCTGCTGACCATTGTCGGGACCGCGGCCATGCTTTGGGTCGGTGGGTCGATTATCATCCACGGGTTGGAGCAGATGGGTTATGCCGCACCTTACAAATGGATTCATGACATCGCCGTGACCGTTGGTCATGCAGTGCCGGCGCAGTTCCAAGGGGCCGTCGAATGGATCACCACGGCAGGGTTTGACGGGGTCTTTGGTCTGGCGCTTGGTCTTGTTCTGATCCCAATCGGGGAAAAGATCGTGACGCCGATCTGGCGTAAGGTGTTTCATAAGGCTGCCGTTTAAGAGCGACCTTATCTCGCAAAGGAAAAAGGGGGCGACGGATGAACCGTCGCCCCCTTTTGGTATTGTATGACCCGCAGATCAGAGCAGCGCTTTGGCCTTCTCTGCCACGTTCTCTGCGGTGAATCCGAAGCGCTCGAAGAGTTCTTCCGCCGGGGCAGAGGCGCCGAAACGGTCCATGCCAACGAAATCGGCTTTGCCGTATTTGCCGCGCTCACCAAAGAGCCACTGATCCCATCCCTGACGGGCACCGGCCTCGATCCCGACGCGCACGGCGCCACCGGGCAGCACGCGCTTGCGGTAGGCTTCGTCCTGCGCGGCGAAGAGTTCCATGCAAGGCATGGAGACGACGCGGGTGCCGATGCCTTCGGCTTGGAGCAGCTCGCGCGCGGCCAATGCGACATGCACCTCAGAGCCGGTGGCAATCAGGATCACCTGACGTTTGCCCTCGGCATCAGCCAGCACATAGGCGCCTTTTTCGGTGAGGTTGTTGTTTTTGTGCTCCAGGCGCACGGTGGGCAGGCCCTGACGGGTCAGCGACAGAACCGACGGCGTGGTTTTCGTGGTAAAGGCGAGCTCCCAAGCCTCTGCCGTTTCCACCGCGTCGGCGGGGCGGAAGACGTAGGTGTTGGGCGTGGCACGGCTGATCGCCAGATGCTCGATCGGCTGGTGGGTCGGGCCATCTTCGCCAAGGCCGATGCTGTCATGGGTCATGACGAAGGCCGTGGGGATTTGCATCAGGGCCGCCAGACGCATCGCGGGGCGCGCATAGTCGGTGAAACACATGAAGGTGCCGCCATAGGGGCGCAGGCCGCCGTGCAGCGCCATGCCGTTCATCGCCGCCGCCATGCCGTGTTCGCGAATGCCCCAGTAGACATAGCGCCCGCCGCGGTTGTCGGTGTCGAAGATGCCAAGATCGCTGGTCTTGGTGTTGTTCGAACCGGTCAGGTCCGCCGAGCCGCCAACGGTTTCCGGCAGGATCGGGTTCAGCACTTCGAGGGCTTTCTCGCTTGCCGCGCGGGTCGCCATCTTGGGCGCGCCTTCGGTGATCTGCTTTTTGAAGGCCTTGACCGTCGCGCTCATCTTTTTCGGCGCGTCGAGGGCGAGGGCACGATTAAAGGTCTCGCGCTTGGCGCGGGGCAGTTTGTCGAAACGCTCTTCCCAGTCGCGGCGGGCATCGGCGCCGCGTTTGCCGATCTCTTCCCAAGCGGATTTCACGTCCGCGGGCACTTCGAAGGGGCCGGTGGTCCAGCCATAGGCGGCTTTGGCTTCGGCCATCTGGTCGGCGTCGGTCAGCGCGCCGTGGCCTTTCGAGGTGTCCTGCGCGGCGTGGCCGAGCGCGATATGGGTTTTGCAGGCAATCATCGTGGGCAGGTCAGAGGCTTTCGCCTCGGTCAAGGCCGCGTCGATCTCATCGGGGTTGTGGCCGTCGATCTCAATCACATGCCAGCCGGCGGCCTTGAAGCGGGTGACCTGATCGGTGGTGTCTGACAGGGTGACGGGGCCGTCGATGGTGATGTTGTTGTTGTCCCACATCACGATGAGCTTGCTCAGCTTGTGACGGCCGGCCAGCGTGATTGCCTCTTGGCTCACGCCTTCCATCAGGCAGCCGTCGCCAGCGATGACATAGGTGTAATGGTCCACGACCTTCGCACCGTATTGCGCGCGCAGCATCTCTTCGGCCATGGCGAAACCGACGGAGTTGGCGATGCCTTGGCCCAGCGGGCCGGTGGTGGTCTCAATCGCATCGGCGAGGAAGTTCTCCGGGTGGCCCGCGGTGCGCGCGCCCATTTGGCGGAAGTTCTTCAACTCTTCGATGGGGAATTGCTCATAGCCCGTCAGGTGCAGCAGCGAATAAAGCAGCATGGAGCCGTGGCCCGCCGACAGGATGAAGCGGTCGCGGTCGGGCCAAAGCGGGTTGGACGCGTCGAACTTCAGGTGCTTTTCGAAAAGGACGGTGGCCACATCGGCCATGCCCATCGGCATGCCGGAGTGGCCGGAATTGGCGGCGGCCACGGCATCGAGGGTCAGCGCGCGAATGGCGGTGGCCTTGGACCAGTGGTCGGGGTTTGCGCTTGCGAGGGCTGTCAGATCCACGGGGGCTTCCTTTGGGGCTGTGGCAGATTGCGCTCGTGCATACCAGCGATGGGGCAAAGTTCAAGCACAACTGGGGTGCGCGGGCGGGTCCGGGGCGGCCCGTAGCGGGGGCGAGAGTGAACTTGGCGGCTCAAGTCGCTGAAACGAAAGGGGGGCGCAATTTGAGCGCGCTTTGGCTAGGATTGCGAAAACCGGCTGATACGGGCGATTCGCGCGCGTGACATTGGGCGGGGCGCGCGCTATCTGCGGGACGGGCCGCCGCAACAGGGCGCAGCCCGGGGCACGGCAGGCGAAAACGCCGCCGGGAGAGCAGGACGAGTGAGGAGAATTCATGCGGATGAGTGAACTTGAAGACTATCAGCGCCGCATCACGGCCGCGATGGACCAGATGGCCAAGGGGGTGGACCGGCTGAGCGCCGCGCCCGCAAAGCCGGATGAAGATATCGTGCAGGCCTTGGAAGAGGAGCGGCAAGCCAACGCTCAGCTGACCGACCGGGTCAAGACGCTGAAGGAAAGCCATCAGGACGAATTGAACGACCTGCGCGCGCAGATGGACTTCAACAACGACCGGGTGACCCAGCTTGATATGGACGTGCAGCGTCTGCGTCAGGCGAATGAGCAGCTGTCGGCGGCTTGTGAGCAGTTGCGGCTGGCCAATGCGGAGGGGCTGGCCGATCCCAAGCTGATCGACACCGCCGTGATTGCAGAGTTGGAGAGCCTGCGCGCCACCCGCGCGATCGAGATGGCTGAGATCGACGCGGTATTGACCGCGCTGGCCCCCTTGGTCGAAGAGGGCGAGCCGGAAGTTGAAGCTGCGGATGAAACGGGGGCAGAGGCCAAAGCCGAAGCGCCCGCGCCTGAGAGCGCTGCGCAAGACGACGGCGCCGAAGAAGAACCCAAGTCAGGAGGGGCCGACTGATGCCCGAGGTACGGATCACCATTGGCGGCCGCCATTTCGAAGTCGCCTGTCAGGAAGGTGAAGAAAGCTATCTGCAATCCGCCGCCAAGATGCTGGACGACGAAGCCCGCGTGCTGAGCGATCAGGTGGGCCGCATGCCCGAGGCGCGGATGTTGCTGATGGCGGGCCTGCTTTTGGCCGACAAGACCGCCAGCGTCGAGGATCGCATCGCAGAGCTGCGCGCGGAACTGGCCGAACGTGAGGCCGAACTCACCAGCCTGCGCAACGTCAAGGTCGAGCCTGAGCGGATCGAAGTGCCGGTGGTGCCGCAGGGGGTGAAAGACACCCTTGCCGAAATCGCCGCCCGGGCCGAGGCGCTGGCCGCCGAGATTGAGGAGAAGGCGGGCAAATGAGCCGGGTTCTCAGGGCAGCCCTTTGCGCGCTGCTCTGGGCCGCGCCTGCGGGCGCCGAAACCTCCGCCGTTACCTACATTTGTGAGCGCGGCGTTTCGGTGCCGGTGGTCTATGTGCCCGGTGCCGATCCGGGCGTGGCGGTGCTCTATGTCGAGGGGCGGTTGATCCAGTTGCGCCGCCTGCCATCCGCCTCTGGCGCGCGCTATGGCTGGCCTTCGGACGGTGCGGGCTATGAGTGGTGGGAGCATCAGGGCCGTGCTTCGCTGGCTTGGCGGGCAGGGGCGGGCGACGGGGTGACCCCGATTTATAGCGACTGTTTGCCTCAGGACTAACGGCGCGGGATTGCGGCGCGGGCTGCAATATGCTCTGGGGGGCGCGAAAAGTGCCCCTTTCGGCGCGACCACCAAACGCGCCCCTACGGGGCGACCACCAAACGCGCCCCTACGGCGCGACACTCCATGACGCAAAATCAGGACGCCCTCAGATGACCACCAAACCCCGCATCATCGTCTCAAGTGACCACGCCGACATCGCCCTGCGCCAAGACATCGCGCGCCATGTGGCCGAACGCGGGTTCACGGTTGAAGACATCGGTCCCGCCACGGCGGAAAGCACAGATTACCCCAAACATGGCGAAGCCGCCGCACGGCGCATCGCGGCGGGGGAATTCGATCTGGGCATTTTGATCTGCGGCACGGGGCAGGGCATCATGATGGCCGCCAACAAGGTCAAAGGCATCCGCTGCGGCGTTTGCAGCGATACCTTCTCGGCCAAGATGATCCGAGCGCATAATGACGCGAATATGCTGTCGATGGGCGCGCGGGTGATCGGCGGTGGTCTGGCGCTTGAGATCGTGGATGCCTTCCTTGATACCGAATTCGAAGGCGGGCGCCATGGGCGCCGGGTGGATATGATCTCGGCCATCGAAGACTGAGGCACCGCCCGAGCCTTACATACAAAAACACCCCGGAGCGCGAAACCGCTCCGGGGTGTTTTGTTTGACGCGGGCGCCCGGCTTAGCCGTTGGCTTCGCGGATCTTATCGGCGGCTTCCTTGTCGAAGGCGACGCCGTTCTCGTCGAACAGGGTGTCCAATTCGCCCGACAGCGTCATCTCGGTGATGATGTCGCAGCCGCCGACGAATTCGCCTTTGACGTAAAGCTGCGGGATGGTTGGCCAGTCGGAGAAATCCTTGATCCCTTGGCGCAGGTTCTCATCTGCCAGCACGTTCACGTCGCTGTAGTTCACGCCCATGTAGTTCAGCACCCCGGCCACGCGGCTGGAGAAGCCGCACTGCGGCATTTCTTTCGTGCCTTTCATAAACAGAACCACGTCATTCTCGGTGATCTGTTCCTTAATCTGGCTTGCGGCATCGCTCATGTCATTCGTCCTTCGTATCTGGTTTCTTGAACGCAGCGTGATAGCGCCGCGCATAGGTTTCATCGTCGGCCCAGGGTTTGACCTCAACCTCGGCCCCGCCGAGGAAAAAGCCGCCCCGTTTCTTGGTCCAATTCGTATGCCCGCGCTCTAGGCTTTCGTTGCGCCGCGCGGTGCGGGCCACGGCATCCAAATCCAGCGCCTCCATCCCCAGCGGCACCTTGCCGGTCTCAGGCCGGGGTGGCTGGCGCCGCGACAGCGGCACATGCTGGCCGCGCCGGGCGCGGTGCTGGGCATAGGCGGTGGCGGCGATCCCGCCCACGACAGCCGCAGCGACCCAGCCCCACATGATTAGTCCGGGGTCCGGGTGGTAAGCGCCAGCGCGTGCAATTCGCCGTTTGACCCGTCCATCTTCCCTTTGAGGGCCGCATAGACGGCGCGCTGCTGTTGGACCCGGTTCATGCCGCGAAAGCTTTCGTCCACGACCATGGCCGCCATATGCACGCCATCATTGCCTTCGACGGTGATCTTGGCATCCGGAAAGGACGCGCGGATCAGGTCTTCGATTTCGCTGGCTTGCATGGGCATGGGGTGGCTCCGGCTGTTGTGAGTGCTTGGGCTAGATGTAGTGCCGCAGGCCACGGCGTGCAAGGCGAAGCCGAAGGCCGGATCGGCCATTGACCTTTGCCCCTATTGCGACACACTTTGCGCCCTCACGTTGAAAGGACAACCGATGGACCGGATCCCCGAACAAGCGCTCGACTGGGCCGAAGCCGGACAGCCTGTGGCCCTTGCCACGGTGGTGGAAACATGGGGCTCCGCCCCCCGCCGCGCAGGCGCGCAACTGGCGGTGGCGGGCGACGGCATGATGATGGGCTCCGTCTCGGGCGGCTGCGTCGAAGGGGCCGTGGTGGTCGAGGCGCTGGAAGCGCTGGAGGACGGGCGCACGCGGCTGTTGGAATATGGCGTCAGCGATGGTGATGCCTTTGCCGTGGGGCTGGCCTGCGGCGGCACGATCAAGGTGCTGGTGGAGCCGGTGGGGTCGGAGGCGCTCAGCCTTAAGATGCTGCGCGAACTGGTGGCAAGGCGCGCGGCCCGTAAGCCGGTGGCCTATGAGGTGGCGTTGGACGGCAGCGACCGTCGGCTGACAGAGGCGGGGCATGAGGACCGCTTTCGCCGCGACCGCTCTGGCGTGGAGGATGAAACCGGGCGGTTCATTGCCATCCACAATCCGCCGCTGCGGCTGGTGATCGTGGGCGCCGTGCATATTGCGCAGCATCTGGTGCGCATGGCGACGGAGGCGGGGTTCGATCCGATCGTCGTCGACCCGCGGGAGGCTTTCGGCTCACCCGCCCGCTTTTCCGATTGCCAAGTGGTGAACGATTGGCCCGACGTCGCCCTGCGTGAGATCGGTATTGATGCGCGCACCGCCGTGGTCTTGCTGACCCATGACCCGAAACTCGACGATCCGGCGCTGCATGTAGCGCTCGTGTCCGAGGCTTTCTATATCGGCGCGCTCGGCTCGACCCGGACGCAGGCCAGCAGGCTTGATCGGCTGGCGGAAGCAGGTGTGGCGGCAGAGCAGGCGGCGCGTATCCACGGGCCGGTCGGCCTCGATATCGGTGCGGCCAGCCCAGCTGAAATCGCCGTGTCGATCCTTGCCCAGACGATCCAAAGCCTGCGCCGCCCATGAGGTTTGGCCCGGTCCCTTTGAGCGCGGCTTTGGGCGCGACGCTGGCCCATTCCGTCGCGGTGACGGCGGGGCGGCTGCGCAAGGGCCGCGTGCTGACCCAAGAGGATATCGCAGCACTGGAAGGCGCAGGCATCGAAGAGGTGATCGTCGCCCGGCTCGACCCCGGTGATATTGACGAGAACGCAGGCGCCGCGCGGCTGGCCGAAAGCCTCTGCGGTGCGGGGCTGCGGATGTCGAAACCCTTTACCGGGCGGGTGAACCTGCTGGCCGATGGGCCGGGGGTGGTGGTGATGGACCGCGCGGCGCTTGAGGCGGTCAATGCGGTGGACCCGATGATCACGCTGGCCACCGTGCCACCCTATCAGCAGATGGGCGAGAGCGGCATGGTGGCGACGATCAAGATCATCTCCTACGCCCTGTCTGAAAGCACAGTCGAGGCTGCCTGCGCGGCGGCGGGAGAGGGCGCCTTGCGCCTCGCGCCGCCTCTGCTGCGCGATGCCACGCTGATCATCACAGACGTGCCCGGCGGGGCCGGGGACAAGGGCCGCGCCGCGGTGGAGGGGCGGCTGACGGCGCTTAATGTGATCCTTCGCGATGTTGTAACCGTTCCCCACCGCAGCGCCCCGTTGGCCGAGGCGATTGCGGCGGCAGAGACCGATCTGGTCCTGATCCTCACCGCCTCCGCCACGTCGGACATCAATGACGTCGCCCCCTCCGCCCTGCGCGCGGCGGGGGGCGAGGTCACGCGCTTTGGCATGCCGGTCGATCCGGGCAATCTGCTCTTTCTCGGCCAACTTGGCACCCGCGCCGTGATCGGCCTGCCGGGCTGCGCCCGTTCGCCCGCGCTCAACGGAGCCGATTGGGTGCTGTCACGGCTGGTCTGCGGCATTCCCGTCACCAGCGCGGATATCGCGGCGATGGGGGTGGGCGGCTTGCTGAAAGAGATCCCCACGCGCCCGCAGCCGCGCAACCCCGGCAAAAGCGCGGGCAACGGCTGAGGCAAAACCTTAGGAAAATATATGTTCTCAACTAGGGCTTGTCGTGCTTAACTGATCTCAACAAGCGTCAGACTGGGAGGAAGAACATGACACAGGTCAAGATGACCGTGAACGGCAAACCCGCGTCGGGAGAGGTCGAAGGCCGCACGCTGCTGGTGCATTTCCTGCGCGATGATCTGGAACTGACCGGCACCCATGTGGGCTGCGACACCAGCCAATGCGGCGCCTGCGTGGTGCATGTCAACGGCAATGCTGTCAAGGCCTGCACCATGTTCGCGGTCGAGGCCGATGGCGCCGAGGTTGAGACCATCGAAGGGCAGGCGGCCCCCGATGGCACGCTCAGCACCATCCAACAGGCGTTTCAGGATCACCACGGGTTGCAATGCGGCTTTTGCACGCCGGGCATGGTGATGTCGGCGGCGGCGCTGCTAAAGGAAAACCCGAAACCTTCGGAGGCCGAGGTGCGCCATTACCTTGACGGCAACATCTGCCGCTGCACCGGCTACCACAACATCGTCAAAGCGATCATGGCGGCCAGCGGCCAGGAGGTCAGCGCGCTGGCGGCAGAGTAACGTTGGAAGCAGTGTCGCGCTGAGCAGACCTGTGATGGCGGAGGGAGGACCGCCAGAACCGGAACCCGCGTGACGGATCAGGTGCATCGCACCGCCACCAAACGGGAGGATATTATGCCAAAGGATTTTGAACCGACGAGCGGTATTGGGGCCAGCAGCAAAAGACGGGAGGATGTGCGCTTTCTCACCGGGGCGGGGCGCTATACCGATGACATCAACCTGCGCCGCCAGACCCATGTATTTTTCCTGCGCTCGGATGTGGCCCATGGGCGGCTGACCGGGGTCGATACCTCTGCCGCCGAAGACATGCCCGGCGTGCTGAAGATTTTCACCGGCGCGGATTTCGCCGAAGTGGGCGGGATGCCCTGCGGCTGGCAGATCACCGACAAACACGGCCAACCCATGCAGGAGCCGAAACACCCCGTGCTGGCGCATGAAAAGGTCCGCCATGTGGGCGAGCCCATCGCCGCCGTCGTGGCCGAAACGTTGGCGCAGGCCCGTGACGCCGCCGAAGCGATTGTCGTCGATATCGACGAGTTGCCCGCCGTGGTGAACATGAAAGACGCCGTGAAAGACGATGCGCCCAAGGTGCATGACGATCTGACCAGCAACCTCTGCTATGACTGGGGTTTCGTGGAAGAGAATAAGGAGGCGGTGAGCAAAGCCTTTGACGAGGCCGCCCATGTCACCACGCTTGAGCTCGTGAACAACCGCCTCGTCGCCAACCCGATGGAGCCGCGTGTGGCAATCGGCGATTACAACCGGTCGGACGGGGAGCATACGCTCTATACCACCAGCCAGAACCCACATGTGATCCGCCTGCTGATGGGCGCCTTCGTGCTGGGCATTCCCGAGCACAAGCTGCGTGTGGTAGCTCCGGATGTCGGCGGCGGCTTCGGCACCAAGATCTTCCACTATCAGGAGGAGGCCTTTTGCACATTCGCGGCCAAGGCGGTGGGGCGTCCGGTGAAATGGACCTCGAGCCGGTCGGAAGCCTTCATGTCCGACGCCCATGGCCGCGACCATGTGACCAAGATCGAACTGGCGCTGGATGCGGAGAATAACTTCACCGCCCTGCGCACCGATACCTATGCCAATATGGGGGCCTACCTGTCGACCTTCGCGCCTTCGGTGCCGACTTGGCTGCACGGCACGCTCATGGCGGGGAACTATAAAACGCCGCTGATCTACGTGAACGTTAAGGCGGTCTTTACCAATACCGTGCCAGTAGATGCCTATCGCGGGGCCGGTCGGCCCGAGGCGACCTATCAGTTGGAGCGTTTGATCGACAAGGCTGCGCATGAGTTGCAGGTCGACCCGATCAAACTGCGCCGCCAGAACTTCGTGACGGAGTTTCCCTATGCCACCCCGGTGGCGGTGGAATATGACACGGGCGATTACAACGCCACGATGGACAAGCTCGAAGAGATCGCTGACCACGCGGGCTTTGAAGCGCGGCGCCGTGAGAGTGAGGCGAAGGGCAAGCTGCGCGGCTTTGGCGTGAACTGCTATATCGAGGCCTGCGGCATTGCACCGTCGAACCTTGTGGGCCAACTCGGCGCGCGCGCGGGGCTCTATGAAAGCGCGACGGTGCGGGTCAACGCCACCGGCGGGCTGGTCGTGATGACCGGCAGTCACAGCCACGGGCAGGGGCATGAGACCTCTTTCGCGCAGGTGGTGGCCGATATGATCGGCATCGACGAGAATATGGTCGAGATCGTCCATGGCGACACCTCTAAGGTGCCGATGGGCATGGGCACCTATGGCTCGCGCTCGCTCGCGGTGGGCGGCAGCGCCATGGTGCGCGCGACCGAAAAGATCATCGCCAAGGCCAAGAAGATCGCAAGCCACCTGCTCGAAGCCTCGGAAGGGGATATCGAGTTGAAGGATGGGGCCTTTAGTGTTGCGGGCACGGATAAATCCGTGGCTTGGGGCGATGTGACGCTTGCCGCCTATGTGCCGCATAACTACCCGTTGGAAGAGATCGAACCGGGGCTTGAGGAAACCGCATTTTACGACCCGTCGAACTTCACCTATCCGGCGGGGGCCTATGCCTGTGAGGTCGAGTTGGACCCCGAAACCGGCCATGTCACCGTCGAACGTTTCACCGCCGCCGATGATTTTGGCAATGTGGTGAACCCGATGATCGTGACCGGCCAAGTCCACGGCGGTTTGGCCCAAGGCATCGGTCAGGCGCTCTTGGAGAACTGTGCTTACGATGAAGACGGCCAACTCCTCAGCGCGTCCTACATGGATTACGCCATGCCGCGCGCCAGCGATTTGCCGTTCTATGACGTGGATCACTCCTGCCAGACGCCCTGCACCCACAACCCCTTGGGCGTGAAAGGCTGCGGGGAGGCGGGGGCCATCGGCTCGCCCCCTGCGGTGGTCAACGCGGTGCTCGATGCCATGCGCTCGGGCGGGAAGGACATCGGCCATATCGACATGCCGGTCAGCCCCGCGCGGGTCTGGGAGGCGATGAATGGCTAAGCGCCTGCTGAAGATTGGTTTGAGAAAAGAGGCGACGCTCGGGCGGCCTCTGGGAAGGATGAAAGATGTATGATTTCGAAGTAGAGCGCCCCAGCAGCGTGGCGGATGCGGTCAAGGCTTTGGGGCAGGAGGATGCGCAACCGCTCAGCGGCGGGCAGACGTTGATCCCCACGCTAAAGGCGCGGCTGGCGATGCCCTCGGTTCTGGTGTCGCTGGCGGGGATCGATGCGCTCAAAGGGGTTGAGATGCGCGATGGCGCGCTGTGGATCGGTGGCGGCACGACCCATGCCACGGTCATGCGCGAGGCGGCGGAGAGCTACCCGGCGCTCGCCAGCCTCGCCGCACGGATCGGCGACCCGGCGGTGCGCAACCGGGGGACCATCGGCGGATCGCTCGCCAATAACGACCCCTCTGCCTGCTACCCGGCGGGCGCTCTGGCCAGTGGTGCGACGATTGAGACCGACCGCCGCGAGATTGCCGCGGATGACTATTTTCAAGGCATGTTCACCACCGCATTGGAGGAAGGGGAGATCGTCACCGGCGTCCGTTTCCCCATCCCTGAGGCCGCGCATTACGAGAAATTCATCCAGCCCGCCTCGCGCTTCCCGCTGGTCGCGGCCTATGTCGCGCGCCTCGGCGTTGGGGTGCGCGTGGCGATCACGGGTGCGTCGAACGACGGTGTCTTCCGCTGGAGTGAAGCCGAAACTGCCCTGTCGGAACGGTTCGCACCGGAAGCCTTGGAGGGGCTGACACTCGACGCGGGTGACATGATCAGCGATCTGCACGGCAGCGGCGCCTACCGCGCCCATCTGTGCGGCGTGATGACCCGCCGCGCTGTGGCCGCCATCGCCTGATAGCCGATAACAGCAGCGTAAACCTTTGCCGCGTCCTTATAGGGGGCGCGGTATTTTCATGGGGTAAGCTCTTGATATTGGATAGCGGAACCAGCGCCCCCATCATGCGTTGGGTGACAAGCGCTGCCCGAACGGCGTTCCCGTAATGATGAGGACGTGAACATGAAAAATCTACTGAGATCTACGACTTCGCTGGGTCTGAGCCTTGCCTTGGCTTTCCCGCATGGCGCCTTTGCGCAGGAGCAAAATCTGAATGAATGCGGCCCCGTGGGCGAAGCGACCGAATTCCCCTGCGCATTCGACGATCAGACGGTAGAAAGTGCCGAAGAGCTTCGTGTTATTGCCGGGCTGAGCGGTGAGGCCGAGGCGGAAGTCGAAGCGGAAGGTGAAGCAGAGGTCGAGGCCGAGGCGGAGACCGAAGCCGAGGCGGGTTCGCTGCTGGATCAGGCAACTGGCGCGGTTGAAGCGACGGGTGACGCTGCTGCGGCTGCCGTGAACGACGTGACCGAACAGGCCGAAGAGGCCGCGGACGCAGCAGAGGCGCAGGCTGAAGCCGCAGCCGAGGCGGCAGAGGAAACCGCAAGCGAAGCGGAAGCGGAGACCGCCGAGGCCGAAGCCGAAATGACCGCCGAGACTGAGAGCGAGGTCGAAGTCGACGAAGAGGTCGAGACCGAAGCGGAAGTTGAAGCCGAGCAGGAAAGCGAAGCCGAGGTTGAAGAAGAGGCCGAGGCCGAGATCGAACAAGACGCTGAGGCCGAGACCGCACTGGACGTGGAAGCTGAAGCCGAAGCGACCGCTGAAGCTGATGCCGAGGTGACTGGGAACGTAGAAACCGACGAAAACGCCGAAGCTACGACTGGCGCGGAAGCCAATGAGACTGCCGTCGAGAACTCGGAAGAAGCCGAGGCCGAAATGGAAGCCGAAACCAGCGGCGAAGCAGTCGGCGAGGAAGACAACGCCGGTCTGACCGAAGAGCAGATCCAAGCCCGTGAAGAGCGCCGCGAAGCCCGCCGCGCCGAACGCCGCGAAGAGCGCCGTGAGCAACGCCGCGCCGAGCGTGAAGCTGCCGCCGCCGCCGCCGCTGCTGCCGAAAGCGATGCGGACGCCGAAGTCGTGACCGAAGAAGTTACCGAAGAAGACGTGCGCAGCTCGGACGAAGACTTCGAAACCGAAGTGACTGCCGCAGGTGACGCCAATGCCGCCGCCGCTGATGACGACGACACCGGGATGTCGGATTTCGAAAAAGCGCTGCTGCTCGGCCTTGGGGCCGTGGCTGTCGGCTCGGTTCTGAACAACGGTGAGAAGATCGTCAGCCGCTCCGGTGACCGTGTGGTCGTGCAGGACGACACTGGCGAGTTGCGCGTGCTGAAGGACGATAACGCTCTGCTCCGCCGCCCCGGTGACGAGGTGCAGACCCAGACTTTCGACGACGGCTCCACCCGGACCATCGTGACCAAAAGCGACGGCAGCCGGGTCGAGACCATCCGCTCGCGCGATGGCACCGTGCTGCGCCGGACGAACTTCGATGCGCAGGGCCGTGAATATGTGCTGGTCGATGACCTCGTGGAAGAGCGCGAAGTTGTCGTGAACGATCTGCCGCAGGTCCAGCAGACACAGCAGGCACAGCGCGCCAGCACCCAAGACGAAGCCGCGCTGCGTCAGGCCCTGCAAGCTGAGATGCGCAACGATCAGGGGCGGACATTCTCCCTGCGTCAGGTGCGTGAAATCCGTGAAGTGCGCTCCCTCGCGCCGGAGCTGGAACTCGATGCAGTACGCTTCCCCACCGGCTCCGCCGCGATCCAGCCTGAACAGGCCCGCGCGCTTGCCAATATCGGCACCACACTGCGTGACCTGATCCAGAAGGACCCGCGCACCGTGATCCTCGTCGAAGGTCACACCGATGCGGTTGGCGATGCGAGCTATAACCTCGCCCTGTCGGACCGCCGCGCGGAGACCGTGGCCCTGGCGCTGACCGAGTACTTTGATGTGCCGCCCGCCAACCTGATCACGCAAGGCTATGGCGAGAGCCAGCTGCGCGTGCCGACCACGTCGGCGGAACCTGCGAACCGTCGTGCCGTGGTGCGTAACATTACAGGTCTGCTGCGCTAAGCAGACCAACACCCCAAACAGAAGACGCCCCCGGAGCGATCCGGGGGCGTTTTGCGTTATTGGATGGTGAATGTGGCAGTCGGGCCCGTCATGCGGACCCGATTGAGCCTGATCACTTGTTGGGCAGAGGCCCGATCACCATGACCATTTGGCGGCCTTCCATCTTGGGGAAGTTCTCCACCCGGCCGATCTCTTTGGTGTCGGCAGCGACGCGCTCCAAAAGCTCACGACCGAGGTTCTGGTGCGCCATCTCACGGCCACGGAACCGGAGGGTAACCTTCACCTTGTCGCCACCTTCAAGAAACTTGAAGACATTGCGCATCTTCACATCGTAGTCGTTCTTGTCCGTATTGGGACGGAACTTGACCTCTTTGATCTCGATGATCTTCTGTTTCTTGCGGGCTTCGCTCTCGCGCTTTTGCTGTTCATATTTGAACTTGCCGAAATCCATGATCTTGCACACGGGCGGCTTGGCATTGGGCGAAATTTCAACAAGGTCGAGGCCGGCGTCATCGGCCATTTCCATGGCACGCTGCGGCGAGACAACGCCGACGTTTTCGCCATCGGCACCGATCAGGCGGATTTCGGGGGCACGGATCTTGTCGTTGACGCGCGGGCCGGTGTCACGTTGGGGCGGCGCGTTATGAGGTCTGCGAGCGATGGTGATGGTCCTTTGATTGTTACCTAATTCGAGAATGCAAGGTAAACCCGCGTGGGGCCATCTTCAAGTCGCAAAATCACGCTATGCGTGGGGTTTGGGGCGATTTACCCTTGATCTGGGGCGATTGTGGCGCAATTCACGGCTATGCGGCCCCGGGGGAAATCTTTAACCTCGCGGGGCGTAGATTAAGGGGAATGGAATGAAGAATCTGGTCTGGTTGGTCGTGGCGGCGCTGATTGCGCTGGCGGGCTATATGCTTTTCACCGGCAAGGGGCCACAGGAAGTGGCGATCGAAGCCTCCGAGGCGATCAATGCGCCCGAGGTGGCCGAAGATATGACCAACGCCGCTGAAGACGCCGCCGATGCAATCGCGGGCAGCGTGGATGCCGCCGGGGAGGCGATCAGCGATGCCGTGGATGACGCAACCGAGAGCGCCAATGACGCGGCGGAGCCTGCGGCGCAGAACTAAGCGGCTCCGCGCAACGCGGAAAAGCAAAGGCCGCGTCCGGGGAACCGGGCGCGGCCTTTGCTTTGGTTTGATCCATCTGGTGGGTTACTCGGCGGCGGGCTTCATCTGGAAACCTTCCTTAACCTGATCGGCAGGGGTCACCGGGTAGTCGCCAGAGAAACAGGCGTCACAATACTGCGGGCACTCGGTGTTGCGGCCTTCGGCTTCGCCCACCGCGCGGTAGAGACCATCGAGCGAGATGAACTTGAGGCTGTCGACCTGCAAATGGTCGCGCATCTCATCCTCGGACATGGTCGCCGCCAGCAGCTTTTCGCGCTGCGGGGTGTCGACGCCGTAGAAACAGGGCCAAGCCGTGGGGGGGGAAGCGATGCGGAAGTGCACCTCTTTCGCGCCCGCGTCGAGGATCATCTCTTTGATCTTGCGCGATGTCGTGCCGCGCACCACTGAGTCGTCGACCAAGATCACCCGCTTGCCCTTGATCAGCGCGCGGTTGACGTTGAGCTTGAGACGGACCCCCATGTTGCGGATCTGCTCGGTCGGCTCGATGAAGGTCCGGCCCATGTATTGGTTGCGGATGATGCCCATCGCGTAGGGAATGCCGGATTCAAGGCTATAGCCAATCGCCGCCGGGGTGCCGCTGTCAGGCACGGGGCAGACGAGATCGGCCTCCACAGGGCTTTCCTTGGCCAGTTCGCGGCCAATATTCTCACGCGTTTCATAGACCGAGCGACCGCCGAGGATGCTGTCGGGGCGGCTGAAGTAGACATGTTCGAAAATACAGAAACGCGAGGCGACACGGCGGAAGGGGAAATGGCTTTCGACCCCTTTCTCGGTGATCACCACCATCTCGCCCGGTTCGATCTCGCGGACGAATTCCGCGCCGATGATATCGAGCGCGCAGGTCTCCGAACTTAGCGCCCAGCCATCGCCGACACGGCCCAGCACCAGCGGGCGCACCCCCAGCGGATCGCGCACGCCGATCAGCTTGGTGCGTGTCATGGCAACGACCGAAAAGGCCCCCTCGACCCGGCGCAGCGCATCTTCCATCCGCTCGGGGATGTTTTGCTGCAAGGATCGGGCCATCAGGTGAATGATGCACTCACTGTCGGATGAGGATTGGAAGATCGAGCCCCGCTCGATTAACTCACGGCGCAGGGCGTTGGCGTTGGTGATATTGCCGTTATGGGCAATCGCGGCGCCGCCCATGGCGAACTCGCCAAAGAAAGGCTGCACGTCGCGGATCGCGGTGGGGCCTTTGTTGCCAGAGGTCGAATAGCGGACGTGACCGATGGACAGCTCGCCGGGCAGGGTCTGCATCACATCCTGCGAGGTGAAATTGTCGCGGACATAGCCAAAGCGGCGGGCCGATTGGAAACCGGCGGCGGGATCGTAGCTGACGATGCCGCCAGCCTCTTGTCCACGGTGCTGGAGGGCGTGCAGGCCAAGGGCCACGAAAGTGGCGGCATCGGCAACGCCAACCACGCCAAAGACGCCGCATTCCTCCTTCAGTTTATCCTCATCTCCGCTGTCACGCAGATAGGAAGTGTCAAAGGGATGGGCGGGCGGCATGTGCTTGGACAACGGGGCAACTCCGAATCCGGGTGAGGTCGCTGCCTATGTAGGGGCTTCGCAAGCGGCTGTCACCCCGCATGTCGCCTGCGGGGGGCATGAGGCAGGATAAAGCGCCGCATTGCCCGCCAAGGAGGCGCCCCCCGTAACCTGCCAAGCCCAAACGCAAATCAGGCGGCCATGATGCTCTGGCCGCCTGTCTAAAAGGATTATGTTAAGAGATTATGAAGGCCTTAGGCGCTACATTTGCCCACCAGCGCCTCATAGCGGTTGGTGATCCAGCCGAGCGCCTCTTGCGGGTCTTTTTCTTCGATCTGGCCGGTGAAGCGCGAGAACACGGCGGCGGAGCGGCTGTTTTCGACCATTGTGGTCCGCTCACCGGTGATGACGGTGTCGTAGACGAAGAAGGCAATCGCGACGAGCAGCACGCCGCGCACGACTCCGAAGATGAAGCCAAGCCCTTGGTCCACGCCGCCCAGCATAGAGCGGTGCACGAGCGAGGAGAACAGCGGCGTGAAGAGCGAGACCACGATAAGCGCCGCGGCAAAGACCAGCGCGAAGGCACCGATCACCGACAATTCGCAGCTATCGGCCAAGAATTCGCCCACATAGGGCAGTTCACGCACCAGCGGCTCGACCTGCGGCGCAAAGAGAAAGGCCAGCACGGCCGCTGCAATCCAGCCGACAATCGCCATCAACTCGCGCACTAGCCCGCGGCCATAGGCCAGCAATGCCGATAGCACGATGACAACCGCGACCACCCCGTCAATAATGGTAAAACCGTCCATGCGCGTTCTCGCCCTCGTCTAAGGGGGGATCAGCCCGCCCCGAAAATTTCGCCAACAAATCCGGTCAGATCGCTCATCGTATTCAGCGCAATTCCGGTCACACCCACAGCCTTGCCGCCGCGCGGTGCAATAGCGCTCGTAAAACCAAGTTTTTGCGCCTCTTTCAACCTGTTTTCCGTCTGGCTGGCGGGGCGCAGCGCACCGGAGAGGCTAATCTCTCCGAAAACAACGGTTTCGGCGGGCAGGGCCGCGTCTTCCCGCGCCGACAAGATCGCGGCGGCCACGGCGAGATCGGCGGCGGGTTCGGAGATCTTCATCCCGCCCGCCACATTAAGGTAGACATCCAGCCCCGCGAAAGGAATTCCGCACCGCGCTTCCAATACCGCGAGGATCATCGCCAGACGCCCCGAATCCCAGCCCACCACCGTGCGGCGTGCTTGAGAATGGGGCGAGGGGGCCACGAGCGCCTGAAGTTCGACCAAGACAGGCCGGGTGCCTTCGATGCCCGCAAAGACGACCGAACCTGGAGAGGGTTGTCCGCGTTCCGACAAGAACAGCGCCGAGGGGTTGATCACCTCTGACAGACCGCCGCCCGTCATCTCGAAAACGCCGATCTCATCCGCCGGGCCAAAGCGGTTTTTCACCGCGCGCAGGATGCGGAACTGGTGCCCGCGCTCACCTTCGAAATAGAGCACGGTGTCGACCATATGCTCCACCACGCGGGGGCCAGCGATCTGGCCTTCCTTGGTGACATGGCCCACGAGGATCACCGCGACCCCGCGGCGTTTGGCGAAGCTGGTCAACTCATGCGCCGCGGCGCGGACCTGACTGACCGATCCGGGCGCGCTTTCGACGTTGTCGGCCCACATGGTTTGGATCGAGTCGATGATGGCAAGCTGCGGGCGCTCGGCCTCGAGCGTGGTCAGGATGTCGCGCAGGTTGGTTTCCGCCGCGAGTTTCACCGGCGCTTCGGAAAGGCCAAGACGCTGCGCGCGCATGCGGACCTGCGCGCTGGCTTCTTCGCCGCTGACATAGATCGTCTTGAGGCCGGAGTTGGCGAAATGCGCGGCGGCTTGCAGCAGAAGGGTCGATTTCCCGATGCCGGGATCGCCGCCCACGAGGATCGCCGAGGCGGGCACCAGCCCGCCGCCCAACACGCGGTCCAACTCCGCAATGCCCGACTGTGCGCGCGGGGGCGGGGTTTCTTGTGTGGCAAGATCGGTGAGTTCAATGGCAGAGCCGCGCCTTGCGCCCAAGGATTTGTTGGGCGGCCCTGCGGAGATGCCTTTGTCTTCGACGATGGAGTTCCAAGCGCCGCAGGCGTCACAGCGCCCGGACCATTTGGAATGTTTCGCGCCGCATTCGGCGCAGGAAAAACTGGAGGAGGATTTGGCCATGGGCCCTTTTCGCGCAGGTGCCCGATGGCGTCAAAGGAAAAGCATCCGGCCCTTGGGTGATGATCCCGGGGGGGAACCCAATGGGCCGGATGCCGCCGCTGGAATTACTCAGCGGCTTTGGGCGGCAGGTCGATCACGATATTGTCGAGCGATGTCGTCTCAGGCTTGCGCTCAGGTGTTTCGGTCTGGACCACACGTTCAAGGCCAAGCTCAGGCATAATCTCACGCATTTCCTCGCGCAGACGCTCAAGCTGGGCCACGGCGACGCTTTCTTCGAGTTCGACTTCATGCAGCCAATGTTTCATCTCGGTCGAGATCGCTTTGGCCTGATCGAGGCGGCTGTTGAAGAGTTCGACCTCTTCCTGACGCTGCTTGAGGAAGCTGCGGGCGCGGGCCAGTTTCTCATCCGAATAGACTTCGGCCAGATCGCGGGCCACGTGGCTCATCTGAGCGGCCATTTCCAGCACGGCAGGCTCCAGCGTGGCGAGGTCGGGATGATCGCGCAGATAGGCCAGACGCTCGCGCACCGAATCGAATTCCGAGCTCATCTGAAAGGTTTCGGCCCGGTCGGCGGCGTGCACGGCGGCATAGGCGCGGGCCACGTCCTGCATGCCGACATTGAACTGACGGTGCGAGGTCTCAAGCTGCATGACACGGCGGTTGGTGGGCAGGAAAAAGCACAGGCCCACAGCAAGGACGGTCAGCGCCAGTTGGGCGTACATCCCGGCGTTTTCGACAGGCTCACCGCCGTATTGCAGATCAAGGCTGATCCAATTCCAAAGGCCAAGGGCCGCCATGATGCTGGCCCCCGTAAGGGCAAGCGCGGCGAGGGCAAAAACCACAACGGCGAGCCGCTGAAAGGCGAATTGAATGAGGTAGGCAAAGGAACGAAGCTGGGACATACTTTCTCCCCCCTGGAAGAGCTACTAAGCAAGTTTCTGCCGACCAACGCCTCCTTATCCTTCTTTGTTCCCATTCCCTGCGGGATTATGCTGAGGATTTAACGTAGTTTTGCCAAGATTATGGCACAACCGCAGGTTTTTCGGAAGTTATTTGCGCCTGCGCCGTGCAATTCGTGATCGGCAGCGCAGGGCAGGGGCGATGCGTACCGTGGGGGAACGCCAGTGAGTCGCGCAGCGACTCTCTCGGCGGCGTGCTGCGATGCGGGGGAAAATCGCCGACCTAACCGGCGTAGTTTCGCGCGTATCTTGCGCCCAATGAGGTGAGCACCTCATAGCCGATCGTGCCCGCCCAATCCGCCAAATCGTCAATGCCTTGGCTTTGCCCCAGCAGTTGCAGGGTCGCGGGCACCTCCTCCAATGCAGAGACATCCACCGTGATCAGGTCCATTGAGACGCGGCCAAGGATGGGCAGGGTAACACCCTCATGCTGGAAACAGGCGGTGCCGGTCGCATTGCCCATCGCGCGCAGAAGGCCGTCGGCGTAGCCCGCGGCCACGGTGGCGAGCTTCACGGTGCTCTCCGCAGTCCAAGTGTTGCCATAGCCCACAGTCTCCCCGGGGGTAACGCTGCGGGTCTGGATCACCGGCACGTCGAGGATGACCACGGGCCGCGCCTCTGTGAAAGGGCGCCCGCCGTAAAGACCGATGCCGGGCCGGGTGACGTCGAAATGATACTCCGGCCCCAGCAGAATGCCGCCCGTTGCGGAGAGCGAGCGCGGCACCTCGACCCCTTGGGTCATGTCGCTGAAACTGCGCAGTTGCGCATCGTTCATTTCATGATCCGGCGCGTCCGAGCAGGCCAGATGCGACATGATCAGCCTGGGGTTCTGGCTCAGCGCGATGTCGCGCAGGGCCGCCCATTCCGCGGGCTCCATCCCCAGCCGGTTCATCCCGCTGTCGAGTTGGATGCCGAAAGCATGGCCGGGCAGGGTCTCTAGCTGGCGCAGCAGTTGCTCGGTCGAATTGATCATCGGCGTCAGCGCGGCACCGGCAATCGCCTCCGCATCTCCCGCCATATGACCGGAAAAGACATTGATCACCGGGCCTTCGCCCAAGGCTTGGCGCAGGGCCACCCCCTCTTCGGTAAGGGCCACGAAGAACTGCCGCGCCCCGGCCTCGGCCAATGTCTTGGCCACACGGGCGGCGCCCAGCCCATAGCTGTCGGCTTTGACCACGGCGGCAGTCTCGGCCTTTGTCATACGGTCGAGAGCGCGCCAGTTGTCGGCGATGGCTTGAAGGTCGATGGTCAGGGTCGATTTCGTCATGCGCGGATGTGGGCCGGAATGAGGGGGGAGGTCAAGCGGCCAAGGGCACCTAACGTCATGCGCGACAGGGAGGCGGGGGATTTGTTACAGTTTTGCCTACCGGATGCGCAGGATGGGGAGGTCAGGCGGATGTCAAGGATCAAGATCATGTTCGGCCATGCGGGCGTGTCGCTCATGGCGCTGGCCGCTGTGGTGGCCTTTGTTGCGATGCTTTGGGGGGCGCCGCTGTGGTCTTGGCCGCTGGTGCCGCTGGGGGGCGCGGCGCAGATGCTTAATGAGTACAACCTGCACCGCCATGTCTTTCACCTTGCCCCGCCCAAGCGGCAGTGGGCCTTCGATCTGCTATACCGCGCGCATTATGGGCACCATGACTTCCCGACCAATCACGGGCTGTTCTTCGTGCCGCTCTGGGTCGCGCTGCCGATGCTCGTGGGGAATTTCCTTCTGGTCTGGGGCATCGCGGCGCTTTTGGGGGTCGAGGCGAGCATCTGGATCGCCACGGCGATCGTGCCTCTGGGTGGGGTGCTGACCTTTCTGGGCTATGAGTGGTTTCACATGACGGCGCATCTGACGGTGCCGAAAACGGCGGTGGAGCTGCATGTCACCCGGCTGCACAACCAGCATCACTTTCGCGACTTCAACAAGTGGTTCCACGTCAGCCCGGGCGGGGAGATCATTGACCGGGCCATGGGCACCGATATCGACACCGAGGCTTTGAAACAGCAGCAGCGGGTGGCTTTTATCCGCACCTTGGGGATGCAGCCCGACGATCCAAGACTGCTGGCCGCCCGAGCGAAATTCGCCGGGAAATACGGGCTGAACGAGGCCGAAGTGGCGCGCGCCGCGCGGGGATAGATGTGAAACTTCCGTAACGTTACCCGAAGGGCGCTTGCCTGTTCCCGTGGCCCGGGTAGGCTTGGCCCAATTCAAGGGAGGACGAACCATGCACCGACATATGACCACCACAGCCCTGCTTGCCGCGGGCCTTACCGCTGGCGCGGCGCAGGCGGAGAACCGGATCGACCGGCAATTGCCGAATGCGCCCGAACTTGCGGCCTATGGCGACTATGCCGTGGGGGTGCGGACACTGGAGATGGTCAACCCCGGCCAGATCGACATCCTCGCCATCGACCCCGCCGCCGACAAGCCTGAGGAGATGCCGCGCTATGACCGGCCGCTCACGGTCGAGATGTATTATCCCGCCGCCGAGGGGGCGGAGGGCGAGACCTCCTTCAAGGCTTATCTCCGCGACGGCACCACCGAGGTCACGCTCGAGGGACAGGCCATGCGCGACGTCGATCCGGCGGAGGGCGAGACCTTTCCGCTGGTACTGATCAGCCATGGCTATCCGGGCAACCGGTACCTCATGTCGCATCTGGCAGAGAACCTCGCCTCCAAAGGCTATGTCGTGGCCTCGATCGACCATACCGACAGCACCTACCGCACGCAGGCGGCTTTTGGCTCGACACTGGTGAACCGCTCGCTGGACCAGCTTTTCGTGCTGGAGCAGATGGCGCAGAAGGCCGCGGAGGGCGGTGACTTCGCGGGGCTCTATGATGCCGAGAACACAGGTCTGATCGGCTATTCCATGGGCGGCTACGGCGCGATCATCACCGCCGGGGGCGGGGTGACGGAGGCATCGGTCGGCTACACTTGGGGCGGGCCGCACGGGACGCTAGGCATTCATCAGGCGGGCTCCGAGACGCATGACGCGCTGCCCGATCCGCGCATCAAGACCGCCGTGGCTTTCGGCCCTTGGGGCATGAACCGCGGCTTCTGGGATGCAGAGGGGCTGGCGGGGGTCCAGAACCCGATACTGTTCATCGCAGGTTCGCAGGACGATACCTCGCTCTACGAAAACGGCATCCGGGCGATCTGGGAGAACACCTCGAACGTAGACCGCGCGCTGCTGACCTACATGAACGCGGGCCACAACGCGGGCGCGCCCATGCCGGCGCCGGAGGAAGCCTATTATTTCAGCGAAGACAAGGGCTTCAACATCTCCGAGCATTACACCGATGCGGTCTGGGACACGGCGCGGATGAACAACATCGCGCAGCATTTCGTGACCGCGTGGATGGATAGTCATTTGAAGGGTGAGAGTAAGAAGGCGGCGTATCTCGAGCTGGTAGAGAACTCGAACGACGGTGTTTGGTCGGTCGATGAGGATGGGACCGAGAAGGAGGACCACAGCTACTGGAAGGGTTTTCCGGAGGGGACCGCGAAGGGGCTGATGTATGAGGTGAAGTCGGCGGCTGAGTGAGGCTGGGGCCCGGTAGCGTTGCCGGGCCCTTTTGCCACCGGGCCCGGAATCAGGCCGCAGGCGCCGGGCCATAGCCTGCTTGGCGAAAGGGGGGCCACTAGGTGAAGTTCGGCATGGCGTTCCTTAAGACCGATCATGGCGGCAAAAGCACCAGTCGAGGTTGCCACGCAGCCCGGAATCAAGCCGCAGGCGCCGGGCCATCGCCTGCCCGCCCGGACGGGTAGGCGATTTGGCTAGGCTGGGTGAGACCTCGCGGCACGCACATCATAGTTGAAAGATAAAGTGGTACCGAACTTTTGTTGCATCGCCCACCCGCGGGCAGGCGATGGCCCTAGGTTCTTTAAAATCGTTCCTCAGGGAAAACGGAAGGCTCTCCCCTCAAAACTCCTGATCGTCCCCGCCGCCCTGCTGCCAAGGCTGCACGAGGTTGCCGAAGCGGGTGAACTTGCCCTCGAAGCTGAGGTCTACCGTGCCGATGGGGCCGTGACGCTGCTTGCCGATCACCACCTCGGCGCGGCCGTGGAGCCGCTCCATCTCTTCTTGCCAGACGGCCATCTTGTCGAGCTCGTGATCGCCCGGCTTCTCGCGTTCCTTGTAGTATTCCTCGCGGTACACGAACATCACCACGTCGGCGTCCTGTTCGATCGAGCCGGATTCCCGCAGGTCCGAAAGCTGCGGTCGCTTGTCCTCGCGGCTTTCCACCTGACGCGAAAGCTGCGAAAGCGCGATCACGGGGATGTCGAGCTCCTTGGCGATCGCCTTGAGACCCATGGTGATCTCGGAAATTTCGTTCACCCGGTTCTCAGATTTGCCGGTGCCGCGCACAAGCTGCAGGTAGTCGATGATCAGCACGTCGAGCCCATGGGTCCGCTTGAGCCGTCGCGCACGGGCGGCAAGCTGGCTGATCGGCAGGGCGGGCGTATCGTCGATGAAAAGCGGGCAGGCCTCAAGCGCCTTGGCGGCATCGACGAAACGGCGGAACTCGGCCTCGGTCATGTCGCCCGAGCGGATCTGGTGGCTGGGGATCTCGGCGGCCTCGGACAGGATACGCGAGGCGAGCTGTTCGGCGCTCATCTCGAGGCTGTAGAAGCCCACGACGCCGCCGTCGATGGCACCCTCGGTGCCATCGGGCTTCATCCCGCGCTTGTAGGCCTTGGCCACGTTGAAGGCGATGTTTGTCGCCAGCGAGGTCTTACCCATCGAAGGACGTCCGGCGAGGATCAGAAGGTCCGACCGGTGCAACCCGCCCAGTTTCTTGTCCATGTCGATGAGCCCGGTGGAAACGCCCGAAAGACCACCGTCGCGCTGGTAGGCGGCATTGGCGACGTTGACCGCGTCGGTCACCGCCTTGAGGAAAGACTGGAAGCCGCTCTCGACCTGACCCTGCTCGGCCAGCTTGTAGAGTTCCTGCTCGGCCTCGACGATCTGCTCGCGCGGCTCGGAGGAGACATCGACCTGCGCGGCCTTCGCCGAGATGTCGCGACCCAGCTGGATCAGATCGCGCCGCACGGCGAGGTCATAGATCATCTGTGCGTAGTCACGCACGGCGAAAGCGCTGATCGCCGCACCCGCGAGACGGGCGAGATAGGCCGGGCCGCCCAGCTCCTTCAGCCCCTCGTCGTCTTCCATGAAGGCCTTGAGCGTGACCGGGGAGGCGAGGTTGTTTTTGGCGATCCGCTGAGCCGCGATGTCGAAGATGCGGGCGTGGACCGGCTCGTAGAAATGCTTAGGCCCGATGACGGACGCGACACGGTCGTAGACGTCATTGTTGGTCAGGATCGCGCCCAAAAGCTGCTGTTCGGCCTCGATCGAATGCGGCATCGATTCCGGTGCCTGCACGGCCAATTGGTTCGCGTTCAGCGATGTAATCTCGTTCATGACCTCACCCATTTCTACCCAGATGGACCTCATAGCCAGTGGGTTCGCCCGGCGCAAATTGTATCTTTTGTGGATATCTTTACCGACAAAAGGCCCCACCACATTTTGCCTTGTGGTGGGGCCTTCGGTCAACATCTTGCGAAAATTCGGTTAACTTTTGCGGGATTCCTGCCAATCGCGCGGGGCGTTCAGGAAGGCTTCGACCTCCGTCAGCGTGGCCTCGTCAAAGGCCCCTTGGGCGCGGGCCTCGGCCAGCACGTCCCACCATGTGCAGAGCGCGTGGAGTGTAACGCCATGGTCGCCAAGGGTCTTTTCGGTCTGGGGGAAGATGCCATAGTGAAAGATCACCGCCGTATGGGCGCAGGTCGCCCCGGTTTCGCGAATCGCGTCGACGAAGCTGAGTTTCGAGCCGCCATCGGTGGTCAGGTCTTCGACCAGTAGCACGCGCTGGCCCGGCGTCATCTCACCTTCGATCCGCGCGTTGCGACCGTAGCCTTTGGGCTTTTTGCGCACATAGGTCATCGGCAGGGCCATGCGTTCGGCGACCATGGCGGCGAAGGGGATGCCCGCCGTCTCGCCCCCGGCGATATTGTCAAAAGCCTCGAAGCCCGCGTTGCGCATGACGGTGACGGTGAGGAAATCCATCAGCGTGGACCGGATGCGCGGGTGCGAGATCAGTTTGCGGCAGTCGATATAGGTGGGGGACGGCAGGCCGGAGGCCAGCGTGAAGGGCTCATCCGCGTTGAAATGCACCGCGCCGATCTCCAGCAACATGCGCGCGGTGAGGCGGGCCATTTCTTGGGGGCTTGGGTGGCTGGTGGGAATCATGGCAGGCGTCCTTGGGTGGGGAGAGGTCGGAGCGGTATTTAAGAAAGGATGAAGATCAGGTGGTCCAGTGCAGATCGAAACCGGGGTCGAAGACCGTGACCGGGCCGTCGGGCGTGTCGATTCTGTCGGGGTGCTGGGGCGCTTCGCGGCGCAGGGTGATCTGTGTTTCGTTCGGCGGCAGGCCGTAGAAGGCAGGGCCGTTGAGCGAGGTGAAGGCTTCGAGCTTGTCGAGCGCGCCGTCTTCTTCGAACACCTGAGCGAGGATCGCCATCGTGTTAGGCGCGGTGAAACAGCCCGCGCAGCCGCAGGGTTGCAGTTTCGCGCCGTCGGTATGGGGGGCGCTGTCGGTGCCGAGGAAAAAGCGCGCGTCGCCTGAGGTGGCGGCTTGGCGCAGGGCGAGGCGGTGGGTCTCGCGTTTGGCCACGGGCAGGCAATAGTAATGCGGGCGGATGCCACCGGCGAGGATGTGGTTGCGGTTGATCACCAGATGGTGCGTGGTGATCGTTGCGGCGAGGCCCGCCTCGGCGCTGCGGACGTAGTCCACGGCGTTTGAGGTGGTGATATGTTCCATGATGACGCGCAGCTTAGGGTGCGCGCGGCGGATCGGGTCGAGCACGCGGTCGATGAACACGGCTTCGCGGTCGAAGATGTCGACCTCGCTGTCGGTAACCTCGCCGTGGGTGCAAAGGGGCAGGCCGATTTCGGCCATGCGGTCGAGCACCGGGGCGACATTGTCGAAGTTCGACACGCCGCTAGCGGAGTTGGTGGTGGCGCCTGCGGGATAGAGTTTGACGGCGTGGATCAGCCCTTCAGCATGGGCGCGGGCGACATCGTCGGGGTCCGTCTCCTCGGTCAGGTAGAGGGTCATCAGGGGCGTGAAATCCGCGCCCTCGGGCAGGGCGGCCATGATCCGGTCGCGGTAAGCGGCGGCCTGAGCGCCTGTCACCACGGGGGGCACGAGATTGGGCATGATGATGGCGCGGGCAAAATCGCGGGCACTGTGCGGGACCACGGCGCGCAGCATATTGCCGTCGCGCAGGTGCAGGTGCCAGTCATCGGGACGGCGGATCGTGAGGCTTTGTGTCATGGGCGCGGGGCTAGCACAGAGCGAGGCCGCGCGCCAGATTGAAAACCTATCAGGTGGCGGTCGCGGCCTCGGCCACGCGCGCCTTGCGTCTGGCGCGGATGCGTTCTAGGCGGCGGGCAAAGCGGGGGGCTTTCATCCGGGCTGAGACATTGGCGCAGAGCGCTTCGAGCAGCAGTTCGCGCCCTTGGGTGTTGATCGCTTGGCTGAGGTTGCGCAGATAGGGCAGGTAATCGCGCCGCGCGCGGTAGAGAGCGGCGAAGCGGGCTGCGTCCAGCGTGCCTTCGGCGGCGGCTTGCAACAGCGGGTCTAGCTGGTCGATCTCAAGCAGGTCGGTTTGCAGCGCATCGCCCATGAAGGGCATCCGCAATTTGGTGACATTGGCGCGGGTGAAGAGCGCCGCATGCATCGCGTCGAGCCTCTCGCGCGGATCGTAGAGGACGAAGACCCGTTCGGCGGCGTCGAGCATATCGGGCGCATAGCCATAGCGGGAGGTGAAATCGAGGATGCGCATATCTGCGAAACGGTCATCCCATTCGGTGATGCGCGGGTTCAGCGTGGCCTGCGGTTGGATCGCCACCACTGCCGCGCCGGGCGCGGCCACGGAATAGGCGGCGGCAGCATAGGCGCAGGGGCCCGCGCCGTAGAAGAGCACTTGGTCGAATTCGTCGAAGAAGCCGTCGTCAATCAGCCGGTCGAAATAGGCATAGACCTCTTCGGCGCGGAACCATGTGTCACCGTCGCTGGCAAGGCACAGATGCGACCAGTCGTGATTGCGCACCATGTCCCAGCCCAAGGGCTGCGCCTTGTCAGAGAGCGCATGCATGCCCTGATAGGTCTCGAAGGTGACGAGCAGGGTCGTCTCACGCTCGATGAAGGCGGAGAAGTGGCTTTTGCCCAGAGATTGGAAATAGCCGTCTTCTTCGGCGACGGCCTCAATCGCGCGCAGCCATTTGCGTTTGGGCATATCGGCCAGTGAGCTTTCGATCGTGGGCGTCTCGCGCGGCATCGGGCATCCTCGGGCTTGTCGGGGCGGGGCAGAACCGCCGTTTCAGCTGGGTGTAGCCGGATATTAGGGCGAAAATGCGGAAAATCCGTGAGAAATTGAAGAGAATGTGACGGTTTTCCGGTGGCGCGACTAGGGAGGGGGCGTTACCACCTACGGCGGAAAGCCACGACTTTGTTGTGCGAGCCGCGGTGATAATAGGCCAAGCCCGCTTGCATGAAGGCGGCGAAGACCTTGTTGACGCCCTCGGGGCCGATCCATTGCGGGTGTAATTCGATGATCGCGGCGCGGAGGGTGTCGAGGGGCAGGGTGGGAATGAGATCGACCTCGGCCCCTTCGATGTCGCAAATCAATACGCTTGGGGTGAGATCGGCAAAGACTTGAGCCGCGTGGAGAACCTCGATCTGATGAGTCTCAGGTGGGTCTTCGTCTTTGAAACGGGTCAGGGAAGACGACAGGATGCGGTCGCGCACATAGAAATCCGCCTTGCCGGGGGCGGGGCCGAGGATCGCGTTGGTGACATGGGCGTTCGACAGTCCGTTGGCCGCGTGGACCCGCCGGATATAGGGGATGAGGTTGGGGTTCGCCTCAAAGCTATGGACCGAGGCGACATTGCGTTTGCTGGCCACCAGCGTCGACATATAGCCAACCCCGCCGCCCAGTTCGATCACCCTGTCGCCTTCGCGGACGACGCGCAGCGCGGCCTCACTCTCCTTGGCTTCATAGGCGTTCTGTCGCAGCAGCTTGCGGATCCGCCCGCGCAGGATCGCCGGATCGTCGGGAAACTTCATGCCGCGGGAGTGGATGAAATTGGGTTCAGACGGGGGCGCGGCCTGTGTCACGGGTCAGCTTTCCATATCGAGGGCAAGGGCATAGGCGGCGCGCTCTGTCGCGGTTAACTTGATGTTAAGCGCTTGGCGGTAGAGATCACGGAACTCCGGTGTCTGGCGCAGTTCTTCGGCCTTGGCGCGGTGCCAGTCGAGGCCCGCTTGGTGATGTTTGCGGAGTTGGGCGTCGGTGAGGAGGTGGTTCATCTCGGCGCGCAGGCGGGGCAAATTGCGCTGGATCGACAGGTCGCGGTGGTCGTTCCAGTCCATTCGGATCCAATAGTTGATCCCGATGGAGCGGTCGACGTGAAGGGCGCGCCCGCGCTGGCGTTTGATGAGGAAGGAGTCGGCTGACCGGAGGGCATAATGGTTCAACTGTAGCAGATCATAGCCGACGTTGCTGCGCGAGGACCGCCAGCCGTTGCGCAGCGCGTCGCGCGTCATGTCGCGGCCCGCGCCGTTGACCCATTTGATCTTGGACACCGCGGCCTCGTCCAATTTGTTTGGTCGGTGGCAGGATAGTTTGCCATAGGCGCCGAGGTTGCGGAACATCGTTTTAAACCCCCATGCGGTATGGGGTTTGGGGCAAAAGCTCGGTGCGCAGTGTTCGAATTGGCCGATCACGGGGGCCTCCGACAGGGCGGCCACGCCGTTGTGGCCGAAGAGGCGCCACGTCATCGCGATATTCGTGGCCTCGGGGGCGGCGGCGAAGAAGTCTTCGAGCCTGCCGTTGCCGGTGCGGATGTTGACGAATTCGTCAACGTCGATATGCGCGATCCATTCCGCTTGGCGGACGAGCGGTTCCTCCAGCGCTTGGTTCAGCGCGTGTTGTTGGGGGGAGTTGCCTTTCCAATTGTCGTTGTTGCGGTGCTGGAGAATGCCCATGTCTTGCAGACGCCCCAAAACGGCATCGGTGCCGTCGCTGCAATCATTGGTGTAGATCAGGAAGTTATCAAAACCCACGGCGCGGTGATAGGCCACCCATTCGACGATATAGGGCGCTTCGTTTTTCATGCAGGCGACGATGACATTGCCGCTGTTGCCGGACGGCAATGTGCGCGGGGGCACGGCGGTATAGGCGGGCGCGGGTTGGTCTTCGCCCGCAGGGGCTGCGCCGTTGTGGGGGCGGAAAGGGCCGCGCAGAATGGTTTCGTGGTTGACCTTTAGTCGGGTGAGGAGCCGATCATTGGCGGCGCGCGTCTCTTCGGGGGCGTCGGGATCGTGCAACAGCGCCTCGAACCTCGCGGCAGAGCGGCGGGCCTCCTCGGCATCTGCGCGTTTTTGCGCGAGCGGGGTCGCGGTGCTGCGGATGCGGTGGGCGAAGGCGGCGAGGTATTGGGTGGCGCGAAAGCCGAACTGGGGGTCGGCTTCTTGCCACGGGGCCTCGGGCGCGTCGGGGGTAAGCGCCTGATCCAGCGCTGGAAAACGGGTGATGAGTGCGGCGTTGTCGCGGGCGAAATGGACGGAGATCGCGGCGAGGCTTCCGGGTTTGATCACGGGGCCGCCGATTTGCAGCGCCTGCAACATCTGGCTCCATGTGCTGCGCGGACAGGCGAGGTCATGGGCCTGTTGGTAGCGGATCAGCACATCGTTGAACTGCCGCATCCGCGTCAGCCAAGGCGCGGGCAGGGCCGCGAGGGCGCGCCCGGGATCGACCGGGCCGAGGGGCGTGGAAAGGCCCAAGCTCTCGGTGATCTCCGTGGACCCGGACTTGGACATAAGATGGGGCAGGTCAAGCGGGCGAAACGTAATTTTCTCTGCGCCGAAGGCGGCGGCCCAATGGGCGTGCAGCGCTTGATAATCGAGCCAAAAGGGAGGGGCTTGCACCTCGGGGAAAAGGCCGAAGTCCGGCGCGGTCTCTCTCTGGGCAAGCGCGCCCTGCCACCAGTCGCCGCGCTCGGCCAAGGCCAGTTCCTGCGTCAGCGGATGACGGCGGCTTTCGGCCACGGCAAAGCCGTAATGCGCGACCAGCGTCCGTGCCTGTTCATCAAGATGCGCGATCACGCGGATGTCGTCGAAATAGGGGCGCAGCAGATCGTGCAGGGCGCGCAGCTCCTCGGGCTGCGACAGCAGGTTGCCCAGTTGCGCCGCGCTAAACACCACATGATCGGCGCGGGTCGCGGCCAGCTCATGGGGGATCAGCGCGTGAAATTCATCGCGCAGGGTGGTGCCGATCAGGGGGCTGTCCAAGCCGCGGCGGTGCCGTAGCAGCCCCACCGCTTCCGGGGCGGCGCAAGCGGCATAGAGGCGGACGTGGTTCCAGTCAGCGGCGAGAACCCCCTGCTTGAGCAACGCGTCCTTTTGCTGTTGCAGGATGTTGCGCAGCCGGGCGGCAGCGCGTTCGGTCGGACCGATGAAGAGGGTCAGCCGCATCACCCGGCCTCCGCCTTGCCGGTGTTGCTTTGGCCCCACCACGGCAAGTCGATCTCAAGATAATCCGCGATCTTGTCGCGCGCCTCGGGGTCTTCGATGTCGAACTCCAGAAAGTTGGCACAACCGGCGAAGACGCGGCGGCAGAAGGCGAAATGCCCTTCGATCCACCGGGCAAGCTCGGCCTCGTCGCGGCCAAAGCCGCGGGGCAGCCCCGGCACATCGGCCTGTGGCAAACGGCGGCGGCCCAGGTTGTTCCAGCGCATCATGCTGTTGGCCGTTCTGGCCGGATCACGGTGCGAGAGTAGAAACTTGACCTCGGGGTGGTGGTGCTGAATGGCGTTCAGCACGCCCCAATCCGTTTGTGGCCAAAGGCTGCGGTCATGGCGCACGGCGCTCATCTCATTGATCACGTCGAACTCATGCAGCCGCGCCAACGGGTCGCCGCTGGCGAAGTAGTCGGCATAGATGATCCGCCCTACATGCGCGCCGGTGATCTCGGTAGAGCTACTTTGGCCCTTGCGAATGCGCCAATCCGCGACCTTGAGCCCGGCGTGGCGCAGCGCATCCGTGAGCGTGGTGGTGCCGGTCTTGGGCAGGCCGAGGTTGACGATCCGCGGCCCCGTCATGTGAGGCCGATCTCGGCGCGGATCCGCGCCTCGGCGGCGCAGAACGGGCTGGCTGCGCGCAGTTGCGCCTGCATCGCGCGGTAGCTCGGATCGGTCAGCAGCGCGTCGCGGCGGGCGCGGTGGGCGGCCACGGAGGCGGCATGCAGATCGGCGACGCGGGGCAGCGCTTTTAGGCGGTCGATTTCTTCATTCAAGGCGGGCAGGTAGCGCTGGATCGAGCGATCCTCCCAAGCTGCATCGTTCCGGTCGCGCCAATAGCTGTCGTCAAAAGCGCGGTGTTCGCGGTTCACGTCGCCACGGTCGTTCTTGACCAGATAGCTGTCGAGGGAGCGCAGCGCGTAGTGGTTCAGCGTGGCAAAGCGCCGTGCGCCGCGGGCGGGAAAGGCGCGGATGCGCCGTTTGGTGGCGGCACTGCGAAAGGGCTTAGGCACCTGTCGGCCTGCGCCATCGGTCCAATGCGGCTGGTGCTTCGTGTCATGGTGGAAGGGCCGGTGCGCCCCGTAGTAGCCCAAGGGAAAGTCGTGCCGGACCAAGGTCTTAACCTCAATCGCCGTATCGGCGCACCAAATGTCGGGGTTATGGCTATGAGTGAATTGCGCGATGACGGGTGCGTCGGCAAAATCCTCGACCCTGCCATTGGCGAAGAACTGGAAATGCAGCGAAATCGCCTGCGGGTTGCCGCAGGCCGTGATCAGGGCGGGCAGTCGGTGGTCGCCGACATGAATGTTCAGAAACTCATCCACATCGGCGATCCAGACCCAATCGGCCTGCGTGACGATGGGGTGACGCCGCGCATCCTTGAGCGCCTGCATCTGGTAGTTTCGATTGGTGGCCGGGTTGGGCAGATGGGTGACGATACCGTGGCGGGCAAGCGCGTCGAGCAGCGCATCGGTGCCATCGCTGCAATCGTTGGAGTAGAATAGAAAATCCGTGACCCCGATCACCCGGTTGAAGGCGATCCATTCCAGCAAAAACGGGCCTTCGTTCTTGACGCAGGTGACAGCGGTGATGCGCATGTCAGACCCCGCCGCGCCGGATCGCGATGAAAATGCTCTGTCCCATATCCGCCCCTGTGACCCCCTTGTTGCCGGAAGCCGTCGTTTATTGCGCGGGACTATGCCAGCGCGGGGAAATCCCGTCAATCTGCCGCCGCGCGGTCTGCCCTCTTGACGGGGCGGGGCGGGAATGCACCACTGGGGCCATGAAAAACATTGATACGATCGACGCGGTCCAAGAGATGCTGAGCGCTGAGGGCTATGTCTGCGACCGCGCGCTTGGGGTCGTGGTGTTCCTGAGCCTCACGCTGGGGCGGCCCCTGTTTCTGGAGGGCGAGGCGGGCGTCGGCAAGACCGAGATCGCCAAGGCGCTGGCTGCCGGTCTGGGGCGGCGGTTGATCCGGTTGCAATGCTATGAGGGGCTCGACGCCTCCAGCGCGGTTTACGAATGGAATTTTCCTGCACAAATGGTGGCGATCCGCACGGCGGAGGCAGGCGGCGGCGCTGACCGGCGCGCACTGACGCAGGAGTTGTTCAGCGACGACTACCTGATCGAACGCCCGCTATTGCAGGCGCTGCGCCCGGATGAGAACGGCGCCCCGGTGCTGCTGATCGACGAGTTAGACCGCACCGATGCGCCTTTCGAGGCGTTCTTGTTGGAGGCGTTGAGCGATTTTCAGGTGACCATCCCCGAGCTTGGCACGATCCGTGCGCCCGAGCCGCCGATTGTGATCCTGACCTCGAACCGCACGCGTGAGGTGCATGACGCGCTGAAACGCCGCTGTCTTTACCACTGGGTCGATTACCCGGATGTCTCGCGCGAGATGGCGATCCTTGCCGCCCGCGCGCCCGAGGCGGCAGAGGCGCTTAGCCGCGAGGTGGTGGCCTTTGTCCAGCAATTGCGGACCGAGGATCTGTTCAAGAAGCCGGGCGTGGCGGAGACGATTGACTGGGCGAAATGCCTGCTGGCTTTGGATGTCACAACGCTCAGCCCCGAGGTTATCGCCGATACGCTGGGCGCCGTGCTGAAGTATCAAGATGACATCGCCAAGTTGCAAGGCTCCGAGGCGGCGCGCATTCTCGATCAGGCCCGCGCATCGCTGGCGCCTGGCTGAGCACGATGGCCGAAGACCTGCCTTTGGACCTGCCCGAGGACCCCAAGCTTGCGGGGAATATCACCCATTTCGCCCGCGCCCTGCGCCGGGCGGGGCTGTCAATCGGGCCGGGGCGGGTGGTAGAGGCGGTGGAGGCCGTCGCTGCCGTGGGCTTCACCAGCCGCCGCGATTTCTATTGGACGCTCCACGCCTGTTTCGTAAGCCGCCCCGAACAGGCGCGGGTCTTTGCGCAGATATTCCGGCTCTATTGGCGTGACCCGCGGTATTTGGAGCATATGATGGCCGCGATGCTGCCCGCGATCCGCGGCGTGCAAGAGGATCGCCCCGCCACGCCCGCCGAGAAACGCGCGGCAGAGGCCCTGTTGGACGGGGCCGAGGCGCCGGAGCGGGAGGACGCGCCTCAGCCCGAGGAGACCCTCGTCGAGGTGGATGCAAGCCTGACCATGTCCGCGCGGGAACGGTTGCGGACATTAGATTTCGAACAGATGAGCCTCGCGGAAATGGCCGAGGCGAAACGGATGTTGGCCAAGCTCGACCTGCCGGTGCCGCCGATGCCAAGCCGCCACAATGTGGCGGCGGCGCGGGGGCGGATCGACGTGGCGCGCACGATGAAAGCAGCGCTGCGGCGGGGTGGAGAGGCGGACCGGCTTTATCGGAAGACACCGCGCGCGCGCTATCCGAACCTCGTCGTGCTGTGCGATATTTCCGGGTCGATGAGCCAATACAGCCGAGTGATCCTGCATTTCCTGCACGCGGTGGCCAATCGCAAGGGCGAAGGCTGGTCGCAGGTGCATGGTTTTACCTTTGGCACCCGGTTGACCAATATCACGCGTCATCTCGCGACCCGCGATGTGGACGCGGCCCTCGCGGCGGCGGGGGCGCAGGCGCAGGACTGGGAGGGCGGCACGCGGATCGGCGCGGCACTGGCAGCCTTCAACCGCGACTGGTCGCGCCGCGTCATGGGGCAGGGCGCGGTGGTGCTCTTGATCACCGACGGGCTGGACCGGGACGATCCGGCGGAACTGGCGCGGCAGATGCAGCGGCTACATCTGACCGCGCGGCGGGTGATCTGGCTGAACCCGCTGCTTCGCTGGGACGGTTTCGCGCCCAAAGCGGCGGGCATCCGCGCGATGCTGCCCCATGTCGACAGTTTTCGCGCGGGGCATTCGATTGCGTCGCTGGAAGCGCTGGCCGAGGCGATCTCGCGTCCCGATGATCTGGGGGAAAAAGCGCGGATGTTGGCGGGGTTGAACGCAGAGGTTTAGGCGGTGAGGTGAGGGAAGCAGGCTGCGGGTCTCTCCAAAACCAGAAGGTTTCGCAGCCACCCTTGATTGATCCCGGCCTGTCACCCGCCTGTCGTCGGTTCAAGCGAAATAGCCGTATCCCCTGAAGGGGCCCCTCGGCGATTTAGCTTGTCCCGCCGCCCTGCGCGCGACCGTTTGGTCTCAAGCAAGGGCGGCTCCGAAACCAGAGGTTCAGGCGAAGGTCTGGGCGAAAGTGGTCCGGTAGACCTCGCGCAGGTCCGACAGGGGCGCGGAGGTATTGCCGAAGCTGATCTTGTCGCCGCCAAAGGCGCCGACGGCGGTGACCGCTACGCCCGCTTCCTTGCCCGCGGTGATCAGGGTTTCCGCGGCTTCAGCGGTGCAGGCGACGAGGTAGCGGGCTTGGTCTTCGCCAAAGAGGGTCGCGGTGTCATCGCTTTCGATCTCGACGCCGATGCCTGCGGTTTCGGCCAGTTCGAAGGCCGCGAGGGCGAGGCCGCCGTCGCCGAGGTCGGTGCAAGCGGAGATTTGGCTGGCTTGGGCGCGGATGAATTCGCCGTGGCGGCGTTCGGTGGCGAGGTCGACATGGGGGGCGTCGCCCTCGGCCCGGTCGAAGGCTTCGGCGAGGAGGGCGGATTGGCCGAGGTGGCTGCCAGTCGCGCCGATCAGCAGGGCCACATGGCCGTCGCGCAATTGGTTGCTGATGACTTGGTCGAGGCTGTCGATCAGGCCGACCGCGCCGATGGTGGGCGTGGGCAGGATGCCCTTGCCGTCGGTCTCGTTATAGAGCGAGACGTTGCCGGACACGATGGGCATGTCGAGCGCGCCCACGGCCTCGCCGATGCCTTTGATGGCGCCGACGAATTGGCCCATGATCTCGGGCTTTTCGGGGTTGCCGAAGTTGAGGTTGTCGGTGGTGGCCAAGGGTTTGGCGCCCACGGCGCAGAGGTTCCGATAGGCTTCGGCGACGGCCTGTTTGCCGCCTTCGGTGGGGTTGGCCTTGACGTAGCGCGGGGTCACGTCGGAGGTGAAGGCCAGCGCCTTGTCGGTGCCATGCACCCGCACGATGCCCGCGCCGAGGCCGGGCAGGCGGACCGTGTCGCCCATGACCATCGTGTCGTACTGTTCGTAAACCCAGTCTTTCGAGGCGTGGTTCACGGAGCCGATCAGGGCGCGCAGACCTTCGATCGGGTCGATGCTGGGCGCATCGGTCAGCGCGGCGGCGGCGGGTGTTTCCTCCCAAGGGCGGTCGTATTCGGGCGCGGTGGAGGCGAGTTTCGACAGCGGCAGGTCGGCTTTGACCTCACCATCGAGACAGATGAGGAAGCGGTCTTCGGGGAGGGTTTCGCCCACGATGGCGAAGTCGAGGTCCCATTTGTCGAAGACGGCTTTGGCCTCGGCCTCAAGCTCGGGGCGCAACACCATGAGCATGCGCTCTTGGCTTTCGCTGAGCATCATTTCATAGGCGGTCATATGCGGCTCGCGCGTCGGGACCTTTTCAAGGTCGAGACGCACGCCGAGGCCGCCTTTGTCGCCCATTTCCACGGCAGAGCAGGTCAGGCCCGCAGCGCCCATGTCTTGGATCGAAATCACGGCGCCGGTGGCCATCAGCTCAAGCGTGGCTTCCATCAGGCGCTTTTCGGTGAAGGGGTCGCCGACTTGAACGGTGGGGCGTTTCTCTTCGATGGTGTCATCGAATTCGGCGCTGGCCATGGTCGCACCGCCGACACCGTCGCGGCCTGTTTTGGCACCGAGGTAGACCACCGGCATGCCGACACCGGAGGCGGCGGAGTAGAAGATTTTGTCCGCATCCGCGAGGCCCGCCGCGAAAGCGTTGACCAAGCAGTTGCCGTCATAGGCTTTGTCGAAACGCACTTCGCCACCAACGGTCGGCACGCCGAAACAGTTGCCATAGCCGCCGACGCCTTCGACAACGCCGTGCACAAGCTGGCGTGTCTTGGGGTGGTCGGGGCGGCCGAAGCTCAGCGCGTTCATCGCGGCGATCGGGCGCGCGCCCATGGTGAAGACATCGCGCAGGATGCCGCCGACGCCCGTGGCCGCACCTTGGTAGGGTTCGATGTAGGAGGGGTGGTTGTGGCTTTCCATCTTGAAGACCAGCGCTTGGCCATCGCCGATGTCGACCACGCCCGCGTTCTCGCCGGGGCCGCAGATCACTTGGGGGCCGTCGGTGGGCAAAGTGCGGAGCCATTTCTTGGAGGATTTATAGGAGCAGTGCTCGTTCCACATGGCCGAGAAAATGCCCATCTCGGTGTAGTTCGGCTCGCGCCCGAGGATGTTGACGACCTCGGCGTATTCCTCGGGGGTGAACCCGTGGCTGGCGATAAGGTCGGGCGTGATGGCTGGATCTTGCATGGAAATTCCCCGGCTGGCGCGTTTGCGCCCTCATACAAGGGGAAGTGCCGGGGGGGAAGTGGCTTTGGCCGCCTGCGGGCTGAAAGAAGGCGATGGGCCAAAAAAAAGGCCGAGCTAAAAGCTCGGCCAAGTCCAACAGGGAGGTATGAAGCGACGCGCCCTCAGGCTGTCAATCTTCATGATGGTGAAATAGGAGGCAGGGCTGCTCAAATCAAGGCTAATTAACATGGCAAGTCATCATGGCCGATATGCACCTATTGCATGGCTGGCCATGGGCTGCGGTTCAGCCTTCGCCCTCCACCCGTTCGCGCCATTGCTTGCGGTAGGTAATGATCTCTTCTTGAACGAAATCCTTGAAGGCGGCGACGCGTTTGGATTGGCGCAGCTCTTCTGGATAGGCGAGGTAGACCGGCACCTCGGCGGATTCGATATCGGGCATGACCTGCACGATATGGGGGAAGTCTTGGATTAGGTAGTTGGGCAGCACGCCGAGGCCAAGGTGGTGCACCACGCCTTGGAGCACGCCGAAATAGTTGTTCACCGTCAAAAGCGAGCGCAGGTCGTACATCATTAGCTCTTTGACGAGTTGCAGTCCCGCGCCGACCTGATCGCTGTCGGTGTTCTGACAGATCAACCGATGATCGGTCATATCCTCCATACGTTCAGGCGTGCCGTGTTTTTCGAGGTACTCCGGGCTGGCGTAGAGGCCCATGCGCACCGACATCAGCCGTTTGCGGACCAGATCGGCCTGGCTCGGTTCCTTCATGCGGATCGCCACGTCGGCCTCGCGCATCGGCAGGTCGAGCACGCGTTCTTCGAGCATCAGGTCGACTTTGAGGTCGGGATATTGCTCGTAGAGTTTGGGCAGACGCGGGGCCAGCCAGAGGGTGCCGAAGCCGGTCGTCGTCGTGACGCGCAGCTCGCCAAAAACCTCTTCTTCGCTGTCGCGGATGCGCGCCGCGGCGGCGTCGAGGCGTTTGGCCATGGCGGAGGTTGCGTCGAACAAAAGCTCGCCTTGTTCGGTCAGGATCAGCCCGCGCGCATGCCGGTGAAAGAGGTTGGTGTTAAGCTGCTCTTCCAGCCCGCGAATCTGTCGGCTGACGGCGGATTGCGACAGGTTGAGCTTGTCCCCCGCATGGGTCAGCGACCCCGCATCGGCCACGGCGTGAAAAATTCTGAGTTTGTCCCAATCCATGGCCCGTACTTTCCTTGCCCAGCCTTTCTCCTACCTTAATAGCCGGGAGAAAACAGCACAAACCGTCGCCTGCGGGACCGCCGTTGCGGAATAACTGCTATACAGGTCAGCAACTGTGACCTATAATCCGGGCAATCATGCAAGACTGACGTGCTAGGGAGGGCCCGCCATGACGACGCAAAAGATTTCACTCAACGACCGTTTCGACCTCGACAAGAGCCCGGTGCTGCTGAACGGCACGCAGGCGCTTGTGCGCCTGATGATGATGCAATCGGCGCGCGACCGGGCGGCGGGGCTCAATACCGCGGGCTATGTGACCGGCTACCGCGGCAGCCCGCTGGGGGGCGTGGATCTGCAGATGCAGCGCGCACAGAAGTTCCTGACCGACTACAACGTGCGTTTCGAGCCGGGTCTGAACGAAGACCTCGCGGCGACCATGCTTTGGGGCAGCCAGCAGGCCGAACTGCGCGGAGAGGGTAAATACGACGGCGTCTTCGGCCTGTGGTACGGCAAGGGGCCGGGTGTGGACCGCACCGGCGACGTGATGCGCCATGCCAACATGGCGGGCACCTCGCCCCATGGTGGCGTGCTGATGGCCATGGGCGACGACCATACCGGCGAATCCTCTACCGTATTGCACCAGTCGGAATGGGCGATGGTCGATGCCTATATGCCCGTGGTCTCGCCCGCCGGCGTGCAGGAAATTCTCGACTACGGCATCTATGGTTGGGCGCTGAGCCGCTTCTCGGGCCTCTGGGTCGGGCTGAAGACCATGAAAGACACCGTTGAGGCCACCAGCGTGGTCGACGGCAATCCGAACCGCATGAAGCTGGTCATCCCGGAGTTCGACATGCCGGAAGGCGGGCTCAACATCCGTCTGAACGACACGCCGCACCTGCAAGAGGCGCGGATGATCGACTACAAGCGCTTCGCGGCTGAGGCGTTCTCTCATGCCAACAAGATGGACAAGCGGGTCTGGGGCAAACGCGGGGCCAAGATCGGCTTCGCCGCTGCTGGCAAGAACTGGCTCGACCTCGTGCATGCGCTGAACCTGCTGAACATCGATGCGAACGAGGCCGAGCGCCTTGGCATCACCACCTACAAGATCGGCCAGACCTTCCCGCTCGACATGCAGGGCTTCCATGATTGGGCCGATGGCCTCGATCTGGTGGTCGTGGTCGAAGAGAAGCGCAAGCTGATCGAGGTGCAGATCAAGGAAGCGCTGTTCAACGACACGCACCGCCGGGTCTACGGCTGGCACAAGGGTGGTGCGGGGATGGAACATGGCGAAGAGCTGTTCCCGACCCGCGGCGCGCTCGACCCCATCCTGATCGCCGAAAAGATCGGCGGCATCCTCTTGGAGGAAGGCCGCGAAACCGATGGCATTCGCGCAGGCCTTGAGGCGCTCAACGAAGCGCGCCGCTCGGACAATGCCGAGGATATCGCCGCACGCCTGCCGTATTACTGCGCAGGCTGCCCGCATAACTCCTCGACCAAGGTGCCCGTGGGATCCCGCGCCTATGCGGGCATTGGCTGTCACTACATGGTGCAATGGATGGACCGCGAGACGACGGGCTTCACCCATATGGGTGGCGAGGGCGCGAACTGGATCGGGGAGGCGCCGTTCTCGAATACCGAGCATGTGTTCCAGAACCTCGGCGACGGCACCTATAACCACTCCGGCGTGCTAGCCATCCGGGCGGCCATCGCGGCGGGGACGAACATCACCTACAAGATTCTCTACAACGATGCGGTTGCCATGACCGGCGGGCAGCACAACGAAGGCGACCTTGACGCCTACCGCATCGTCGAAGAGTTGAAGGCGATGGGCGTGAAGAACGTCGCGGTTGTCTACGACCAGAAGGAAGACGTGGACCTGTCACGCTTCAAGGGTGTCGAAATCCACGAACGTGCCGAAATGCCGAACGTGCAAAAGGCCTACCGCGAGCACAAGGGCGTGTCGGCCATCGTCTACATCCAGACCTGCGCCGCCGAAAAGCGCCGCCGCCGCAAGCGCGGGCTGTTCCCGGACCCCGACAAGCGCGTCTTCATCAACGAGGACGTCTGCGAGGGCTGCGGCGATTGCGGCGTGCAGTCGAACTGCGTGGCCGTGGTGCCGAACGAGACCGAACTGGGCCGCAAGCGCGCCATCGACCAGTCGCAGTGCAACAAGGATTTCTCCTGCCTCGACGGGTTCTGCCCCTCTTTCGTGACGCTGGAAGGCGCCAAGATCCGCAAAGATCCGACTACCGATCTCAGCATTCCCGACCTGCCGATGCCCGACCTGCCCAAGATCGACGGCACCCATAACGTCGTCATCACGGGCGTCGGCGGCACCGGCGTCGTGACCATCGGCGCGCTGCTGGCGCAGGCGGCACAGCTTGACGGCAAGGGCGCGGGCATGATGGAGATGGCGGGCCTCGCCCAGAAGGGCGGTGCGGTGCATATCCACTGCCGTCTGGCCGAACGCCCCGAAGACATCAGCGCGATCCGCGTGGCCACTGGCGAGGCACATGCCCTCATCGGCGGCGATCTGGTGGTCTCTGCCGGCCACAAGACGCTGGGTCTGACCCGTGCGGGCCAGACCGGGGCGGTGGTGAACTCGCACCAGATCATCACCGGGGACTTCACCCGCGATACTGAGTTCCAGATGCCCTATGACCGGCTGAGCCTCGCGCTTGAGGCGCGGCTGAAGGATGACGTGGCGATGTTCGACGCCTCGGATCTCGCTAAGGCGACTTTGGGCGACTCGATCTTTTCCAACATGATGATCTTCGGTGCCGCGTGGCAGCGTGGCCTGCTGCCGCTGACGTTCGAGAGCCTGATGCAGGCGATCGAGATGAACGGCGCGGCGGTGGAGCGCAACAAACGGGCCTTCGAGATCGGTCGCTGGGCCGTGCTCTACCCTGAGGACGCGCGGAAGGTGAGCCAGCCCGATAACGTGGTCGAACTGCCCAAATCGCTGGGGGAAAAGATCGCCTTCCGTGAGAACCACCTGACCGACTATCAGGGCAAGGGCTTGGCCAAACGCTATACCAAGATGCTCGACGGTATCGAGGATCGTGACGTCAAGGCGGCGGTGGCCTTGGGGTATCATAAACTCCTGAGTTACAAGGACGAATACGAGGTCGCCCGCCTGCTGATCACCAGCCGCGACAAGGCACGCGCGCAGTTCGATGGCGACTTCAACATGACCTTCCACATGGCGCCTCCGCTGATCTCGAAGATGGGGCCGAATGGCCGTCCGCAGAAGCGTGAGTTCGGCCAGTGGCTGGAAGGGCCGCTGCGGGTCATGGCGAAGTTCAAAGGGCTGCGCGGCACGCCGCTCGATCCCTTCGGCTATACCGCCGAGCGCAAGATGGAGCGTGCGTTGATCAAGCAATATGAGGCCGATATGGCCGAGGTGCTGCCAAAGCTGACCGACCAGACCCGCGACGCCATCGTGGCGCTGGCCGAACTGCCGCTGCAAATCCGCGGTTTCGGACCGGTCAAACAGGCCAATGAGGCGAAGGCCGCGAAACGGCGCGAAGAACTGCTGGCGGTGATCCGCGCAGGCGGCACGGCCACGGCCAAGGCGGCGGAGTAATACCGCTGTTACATCTTTGCCTTAAAGTGTCCGCCTAGACGATCCTGAGGCCGAGATGTGACCTACGCCCGTGACATAAGCTATGCCCATTCCGCCCGAACCCGGGGCGGGAGGGCGCTCATTCGATTGATGGAAAACACTACCGGGCGCGTGTCCTTGCTGAAACGGGCCGAAGGCTATGAAGACGATCTGGCCGCAGGGCTGGGATTTTTCGATGCGATGGTGCAGCGCTGTGGTTTGACGCTGGACGTGATGCGCGGCGCTTTGGCGGATATCCCGACGCGGGGGCCGGTCATTCTGATCGCCAATCACCCCTACGGCATTCTGGATGGGCTGATGCTGGGCCATATCCTGAGCCAGACGCGCGGCGATTTTCGCATCATGGCCAATGCGGTCTTTAGCCAAGCGCCGGATCTGGCGCATCACCTGCTGCCCATCAGCTTTGCCGAAGACCGCGCCGCACTGGCGCTCAACCTCGCCACCCGCCGGACCGCGTTAAACTATCTGGCGCAGGGCGGGGCGATTGGCATCTTTCCCGGGGGCACCGTCAGCACCGCCGCGCGGCCCTTTTCGCAGCCGTTGGACCCCGGCTGGCGCAGCTTCACGGCGCGGATGATCGCCAAGTCTGACGCCACGGTGGTGCCGATCTACTTTGACGGTCACACCAGCCGCTTGTTCCAGATCGCCAGTCACCTGCACGCAAACCTGCGCATGGGGCTGCTGATCAAAGAGTTCCGCGCACGTGTCGATACGCCCGTGCGCGTGGCCATCGGCGACCCGATCCCGCGCGCCATGCTTGACCCTCTGGCAGGGGACGCAAAAGCGATGATGGATTTCCTGCGCAAAGCCACCTATGAGTTGTCACCAAAGCCGAGCCAATATCTGGGCCTCGGTTACGAGTTTGAGGAACGGCATAGAGCCGACAGGTGACGACAGACCATGGCAGTTGGTATTTTCGATTCGGGGCTAGGCGGGCTGACCGTCTGGAACAAGGTGCAAGAACGGCTGCCGGAGGTGGATTTCGTCTATCTCGCCGACAGCGCCCATGCGCCCTATGGCGTGCGCAACGCCGATGATATCTATGAGCTGACCTGCGCCGCCGTGCAGCGGCTTTTCGATGCGGGCTGCGATCTGGTGATCCTTGCCTGCAACACCGCCTCTGCCGCCGCGCTGCGCCGGATGCAAGAGGGGTGGATCCCGCGCGACAAGCGGGTGCTGGGCGTTTTCGTGCCCCTGATCGAAGCGATGACCGAGCGGCAATGGGGCGACAACTCTCCGCCCCGCGAGGTGGCCGTCAACCATGTGGCGCTCTTCGCCACGCCTGCCACGGTGGCAAGCCGCGCGTTTCAGCGTGAACTGTCTTTCCGCGCCATCGGTGTGGATGTTGAGGCGCAGGCCTGCGGCGGGGTTGTCGATGCCATCGAAGAAGGCGACATGATCCTTGCCGAAGCGCTGGTGCGCAGCCATGTCGACGCGCTGAAACGCAAGATGCCCAACCCCGATGCGGCGATCCTTGGCTGCACCCATTACCCGCTGATGCAGGAGGCCTTTCAGGCGGCTTTGGGCGGGCAGGTCAAAGTCTTCAGTCAGGCCGAATTGGTGGCCGATTCCTTGGCCGATTACCTTGAGCGGCATCCCGATATGACAGGCACGGGTGAGGCGGCTTTTCTCACCACCGGTGATCCCGCCCGGGTAAGCGACCGCGCGACGCAGTTCCTGCGACGACAGATCACATTCACCGCCGCCTGAACTCCAATTACATTTCGTTCCGAACAAGGGGACAGACCATGACCCAGAACATCGCCATTCTTGGCGCCTCCGGCTATACCGGGGCAGAACTCATCCGGCTGATCGCTGGCCACTCCTCTATGCAGATCAAGGCTTTGGGCGCGAACTCCAAGGCCGGCCAGTCCATGGCCGAGGTCTTTCCACATCTGCGCCACCTCGATCTGCCCACATTGGTCACGATTGATGAAATCGACTTTTCCCAGATTGACCTGTGCTTTTGCGCATTGCCGCATAAGACCAGCCAAGAGGTGATCGCGGCGCTGCCGAAGGACATGAAAATCGTCGATCTTTCCGCCGACTTCCGCCTGCGCGATCCTGAGGATTATGCCAAGTGGTACGGCAATGAACATGCTGCGCTTGAGCAGCAGAAAGAGGCGGTCTACGGCCTCACCGAATTCTACCGCGAAGAGATTGCCGCCGCGCGGCTGGTGGCGGGGACGGGCTGCAATGCGGCCACGGGGCAATTTGCGCTGCGCCCGCTGATCGCGGCGGGGGTGATTGCCTTGGATGATATCATTTTGGACCTGAAATGCGCCGTTTCCGGCGCGGGGCGGTCGTTGAAGGAAAACCTGCTTCATGCGGAGTTGAGCGAGGGCTATCACGGCTATGCGCTTGGCAGTACGCATCGGCATCTGGGGGAGTTCGATCAGGAGTTCTCGGCCCTCGCCGGGCGGCCCGTGCAGGTGCAGTTCACCCCGCATCTGGTGCCTGCGAACCGCGGCATTCTGGCGACCTGCTATGTCAAAGGTGATGCGCAGGCGATCTATGAGACAATGCAAAAAGCCTATGCCGATGAACCCTTTATCGAGGTGCTGCCTCTCGGCGAAGCGCCCAGCACGCGGCATGTGCGCGGCTCGAACTTCTGTCATATCGGCGTGGTGGCAGACCGTCAGACTGGGCGGTCAACGGTGGTCGCGGCGCTCGATAACCTGACCAAAGGCTCCAGCGGGCAAGCCTTGCAAAACGCGAACCTGATGCTGGGTCTGCCGGAAACCGAGGGGCTGATGATGGCCCCGCTTTTCCCATGAAGAGCCTCAAAAAACAGCGCCGGATCCAGATCATCGCCGTGGCGGCGGTGGCCTTGGTCCTGTCGACCGCACTGATCGGCTATGCGCTGCGTGACGGGATCAACTATTTCCGCGCCCCGAGCCAAGTCATCGCCGAGCCGCCCGGCCCGACAGAGGTGTTCCGGATCGGCGGGCTGGTCGAGGAAGGGTCGCTCAAGCGCGGGCAGGGGGAGCAGATAAGCTTTGCCGTGACCGATGGCGGGGCCTCTGTCCCGGTGGTTTTCACCGGCGTTTTGCCGGATCTCTTTGAAGAGAACCAAGGCATGGTCGGCACCGGCAGCTATGTCGGCGGCGTGTTCGAAGCCACTGAAATCCTTGCAAAGCATGATGAGACCTACATGCCTAAGGAAGTGACGGACGCGCTGAAAGAGCAGGGCGTTTATCGCGAATCTGAGGGCTGACCGCTGCGCAACGCGCGGGGGCGTGAGCATCGGTTAACCAATCCGGCGGAGCCTGTTTGCATGCAAAACAGGAGAGCCGCGATGCAGTCCGTGCGTGAGATCGCCAGCGCCATCGTCGCCCGCGAGGGCGGCTTTGTGAATGACCCCGATGACCCCGGCGGGGCGACGAAATACGGGGTCACGATCCACACCATGCGCCGCTTGGGGATGGACCTGACCGGCGATGGGGCGGTCGATGTGGCGGATGTGCGCCGCCTTGGCCGCGCGCAGGCGGTCGATATCTTTGTCCGGCATTACTTCAATGCGCCGCGCATCGCCGAACTGCCCGCACCTTTGCAGCCGAGCGTTTTCGACATGTATGTCAACGCTGGCAGCAACGCGGTGAAAATCCTGCAAAGCCTGCTGTGCGAGATGGGGCAGGAGGTCGCGGTTGACGGAGCCATCGGGCCGCAGACGATCCGCGCTGCGCATACCGCATGGCAGGCCGCCCCCGAACATCTGGTCGACGCCTACGGCATCGCACGGCGCAACTATTACTTCCGCCTTGCTGACCGCCGCCCCGCCAGCCGGAAATACGCCCGCAGTCGCTCAGGCGGCAAGGGGGGGTGGATACGCAGGGCCGAAGAATTCATCTCGCCGCGGTATCACATGAGCGACGCCGATTTCGCACGGAGGGTGGCACAATGGGGCTGATCGAACGTATCTTCACGACAATCTTCGGCGGTGAGCGGAACGTCATCCGCGACACGGTCGAAGTGTTCCGCGAGAATGCCGAGGCCGGGGCGCAGCGCGCCCATGCGGTGCAGGGCCAAGCCATGGCGCAATATGGGGCCGAGTTCGCGCAAGCGCGGCAAGGTGGCTTTGACCGCTTCATGGATGGGGTCAACCGGCTGCCGCGCCCGATGCTGGCGCTCGGCACGCTCGGCCTGTTCGTCACCGCCATGGTCAATCCGCTATGGTTCGCCGAACGGATGCAGGGCATCGCCTTGGTGCCTGAGCCGCTTTGGTGGTTGTTGGGGGTGATCGTCTCTTTCTATTTCGGCGCGCGGCAGCAGGTGAAATCGCAGGAGTTTCAGCGTGCCATCGTTGGCACCATCGCGCGAGTGCCGCAGGTGGTCGAGAATATCGAAGCCTTGCGCGAGATGCGCGCCGACAGCCCTCAGGTGGCCGACACCGGTGCCGACAGCCGTCTGGCCCTCGCTGCGGTCGCGCCGTCGGAGAATGCGGCCCTAGATGCCTGGCGTCGCAGCCGGGGCTGACTGCGACCGATTGACCGTTTTTCACGTTTGATTTGCCATGGCTTAGGGGGCTTCGGCCCCCTATAGTCCGGCCCATGATTACAGAGCTTGGACATTTCGCGCTTGTGCTCGCCTTTGGCGTGGCACTTGTACAGATGGTGGTGCCGATGTGGGGCGCGTGGCGGGGCCGCGCAGGCTGGATGGCGGTGGCCGAGCCGGCGGCGGCGGCGCAATTCATCCTGATCGCCCTGTCCTTTGGCGCGCTGATGTGGGCATTCGTCACCTCGGATTTCAGCCTGCAACTGGTCGTGGCCAACAGCCATTCCGCCAAGCCGATGCTCTATAAAATCAGCGGCACATGGGGCAATCACGAAGGGTCGATGCTGCTTTGGGTGTTGATCGTGGCGCTTTTCGGGGCGATGGCCGCGTGGTTTGGCGGCAACCTGCCGCCGCGCCTGCGCGCGCGGGTGCTCTCGGTGCAGGCGGCGATTGGGGTGGCCTTTCTGGCGTTCATTCTTTTCACCTCGAACCCCTTTCTGCGCATGGGCACGCCGCCCTTTGACGGCCAAGACCTGAACCCGCTTTTGCAAGACCCCGGTTTGGCCTTCCACCCGCCGTTTCTCTACCTCGGCTATGTCGGGCTCAGCATGGCCTTTAGCTTTGCCGTGGCGGCGCTGATCGAAGGGCGCGTGGATGCGGCTTGGGGCCGGTGGGTGCGGCCTTGGACACTGGCGGCTTGGGTGTTTCTGACCATCGGCATCGCACTTGGGTCTTGGTGGGCCTATTATGAGCTTGGCTGGGGCGGTTTCTGGTTCTGGGATCCGGTCGAGAACGCGAGCTTCATGCCCTGGCTTTTGGCGGCGGCGCTCCTACATTCCGCCATCGTGGTCGAGAAACGCGAGAGCTTGAAAAGCTGGACCATCCTGCTGGCCATCCTCGCCTTCGGCTTTTCGCTAATCGGAACTTTCATCGTGCGCTCTGGCCTGCTGACTTCCGTCCATGCCTTCGCCAACGACCCTGAGCGCGGGGTCTTTATTCTGGCCATTCTGGGGGTCTTTACCGGTGGGGCGCTGGTGCTCTATTCGCTGCGCGCTTCGGCGCTGGAGGCGAAAGGCGTCTTTGGCCTGCTGAGCCGAGAGACGGCACTGGTGGTGAACAACCTGCTGCTCGCAGTGGCCTGTTTCGTGGTCTTCGTGGGCACCATGTGGCCGCTGGTGGCTGAGATGTTCCTCGACCGGAAGCTCAGCGTCGGGCCGCCGTTCTTTAACGCCGCGTTTACCCCTTTCATGGTAGCGCTCGGGCTGATCCTGCCGATCGGCAGCGCGATGCCATGGAAACGGGCCAAGATCATGCGCGCGCTCTACCCGTTGCGCTATGCCTTCCTGCTGGCGCTGGCGCTTGGGGGGCTGGCCTTTGCCATGCAGACCGGGCGCGGCCTGCTGGGGCCTGTGGGCCTGTTCCTTGGGGCGTGGCTGGTGATGGGCACCGTGGTGGATGTGATGCAGCGTCTTGGGCGTGGCTCGGGCAAGCTACGCCGTTTGCGCCGCCTGCCGCGTGCGGATTGGGGCAAGGCCACCGCGCATGGCGGGTTGGGCGTCACCATGGCCGGGATCGCGGGGTTGATGGCTTGGGCCGTGGATGACATCCGCGTGGCCCAGATCGACGCGCCTTTTGACGTGGGCAGCTACACGCTGACCCTGCGGGATGTGAGCGAGGTTCGGGGGCCGAACTACCTCAGCAGCATGGCCGAGATTACGCTGGCGGAGGACGGCACGGTGATCTCGACCCTGCGGCCTGAAAAGCGGTTCTACCCCGTGGCGCAGATGCCGACGACTGAGGCGGCGATCGACTATAACCTCGCGCGCGACATCTATGTGGTGATCGGCGATGCGCAAGACGGCGGCGGTTGGGCGGTGCGGACCTATATCAAGCCGATGACCAATTGGATTTGGATCGGCTGCGCGCTCATGGCGCTTGGCGGGGTGCTGAGCCTCAGCGACCGACGCTTTCGGGTCGCGGCGGGTGCGCGCAAGCAACCGGCGGGGGTGCCTGCGGAATGAAACGGCTGCTGCTGATCCTGACTCTGCTCGCCAGCCCCCTCTGGGCGGTGCAGCCTGATGAGATGCTGGACGACCCCGCATTGGAGGCCCGCGCGCGGGAGTTGAGCCAAGGTCTGCGCTGCCTCGTTTGCCGGAACGAAAGCATTGATGAGAGCAACGCGAGCCTTGCGCGTGATCTGCGCATCTTGCTGCGCGAGCGGCTGGTGGCGGGCGACAGCGATGAGGAGGCGGTGGAATTCATCGTCGACCGATACGGTGAATATGTCCTGCTGAACCCGCAGGCGACGGGGGCCAATTGGTTGCTTTGGGGGGCGGGGCCGCTGATGCTCTTGCTGGCCGGGGGGCTGGGCGTGATCTATCTGCGCGGCCGCGCCCGCAGCAAAACCCCAAGCGAAGCGCCCCTCTCGGCAGAGGAAGAAGCCCGCCTGCGCGATATTCTCGACCGCTGACGCCCCGTTGCACTGGCAGCGGCACATTGCTTTGATATGCTGCGGCCAAGCAATCGAGGATAGCAAGATGGACTATGAAACGATCACCTATGCGCTGACCGACGATGTCGCGCTGATCACGCTGAACCGCGCCGATAAGATGAACGCGCTCACCACCCAGATGCGGGCAGAGCTGACCCATGCGGTGACCGAGGGCGGGCGCGCGGCGCGGGTCGTGGTCCTGACGGGGGCGGGGCGTGCCTTTTGCTCGGGCCAAGACTTGGCCGACCGGGCGGGCGGCGTGGCCGATCTGGAGAAAACGCTGCGCGAAGAATATGCGCCGCTGCTGCGCGCCATCATCAACTGCCCGGTGCCGACCATCGCCGCCGTGAACGGCCCGGCGGCAGGGGCAGGGGCAAATATCGCACTGGCCGCCGATGTCGTCTTTGCGAGCGAGAGCGCCTATTTCATGCAGGCTTTCACCCGCATTGGCCTGATCCCCGACGCGGGCGGCACCTATGCGTTGCCGCGGCAGATGGGCATGGCCAAGGCAATGGGGGCGGCCCTCTTCGCCGATAAGATCACCGCCCGTCAGGCAGATGATTGGGGGATGATCTGGCAGGCCGTGCCGGATGCGGAATTCGATGCCCATTGGCGCGCCAAGGCCGCGCAATTGGCCGGCGGCCCCACGGCTGCCTATGCCGAGGCCAAGAAGGCGATCCGCGCGTCATGGGACAATGGGCTTGAGGATCAACTCTCGCTTGAGGCCCAAGCGCAGGGCCGCTGCGGCAAGTCGCAGGACTTCGCCGAGGGGGTTACGGCCTTTACCCAAAAGCGGAGCCCCAAGTTTCAGGGGCGCTGAGCGCTAGCAGCTTCGCTCAACCAGCAGCACATCGCTGGCCGAAGGCGCCGGGCCATTGGCCCGCGCCACCACCGCTACAGCGACGCCATCCGCCAAAACCGTATGGACCGAGTTCGAGACCTGCGCGATGGTGATGCGCGGCGGGGTCTGGCCCTTGTCATAGACCACGGCGATCTGGTCGCAGTCATGCAATGTATCGGGGACGAGCGCACCCTGAGGGCCGGGGACGTCTTCGGCCTTCGCAGGCGTCAGACCGGTGGCGCAGTCCCAGCGAAGCCCTTTGGTCCGGTCCGTTGCGGTCATCCTGCATCCTCTCGTCGCGGCCCGGCTGTACTGCTGGGCGTCTACAATGGGGTGAACGCCGGCCGGACTGCGAAAGAGCGAACCCCTTCGGCAGTGCCGCAATGATGCCCTTCCCACCCCGAAAAGACATCGTGAAGGGAGGCTACCGCCGCGGGGGGAATCCCGTCAAGCGGGGCGGGGGCATTGTCACGAGGTGCGAAACAGTGCCGCAATTTGGCCGCATTTTCGGCTCCGGTGTTTCGCGTCCGGCAAAACGCTTGGAAACATTCACTGATTTTTCACGCCATTGCTGACAGTGCATAAAAGGGCACCGGTTTTCGCGATTCGGGTGCCCGGAATCAGTCGCCCCACCGGCGGCCCCATTGTTGCCCTAGGGTCAACAACCTCAATCATAGGTATTGCGGGCAGTGGCGGGCGAAACGCGAAACGCCCCGGAAATCCGGGGCGTTTGCATGGTCTTTGAAGGTTGCTTCAGCGGTTCTCGATATCGACATAATCGCGCTTGTCTTCGCCGAGGTACAGTTGACGCGGACGGCCGATTTTGAGCTGCGGATCGCTGATCTGCTCTTTCCACTGGGAGATCCAGCCCACGGTCCGCGCCAGCGCGAAGATCGGGGTGAACATCGACGTGGGGAAGCCCATCGCTTCGAGGATGATGCCGGAATAGAAATCAACGTTCGGGAAGAGCTTCTTTTCCGCGAAATACGGATCCTCCAGCGCGGCTTTCTCCAACTCCTTCGCAACCTGAAGGATCGGGTTGTTCTCCACGCCCAGCAGTTCGAGAACCTCGTCGGCGCTTTCCTTCATCACGGTCGCGCGGGGATCGTGGTTCTTGTAGACGCGGTGGCCAAAGCCCATCAGGCGGAAGGGGTCGTTCTTGTCCTTGGCGCGGGCGATGAACTCAGGGATGCGATCGGGCGTGCCGATTTCCTTGAGCATCTCAAGGCAAGCTTGGTTCGCACCACCATGCGCCGGACCCCAGAGGCAGGCGATACCAGCGGCGATACAGGCGAAGGGGTTCGCACCGGAAGACGACGCCAAACGCACGGTCGAGGTCGAGGCGTTTTGCTCGTGATCGGCGTGCAGGGTAAAGATCCGGTCCATCGCGCGGCTGAGGATCGGGTTGACCTCATGCTCTTCGGCCGGAACGGCAAAGCACATGCGCAGGAAGTTCGACGCATAGTCGAGATCGTTGCGCGGATAGACGAAGGGCTGGCCGATGGTGTATTTATAGGCCATCGCCGCGATCGTCGGCATCTTGGCGATCAGGCGGATCGTGGCGACCTCACGCTGGTGCTCATCGTTGATGTCGGTGCTGTCGTGATAGAAGGCCGACATCGCGCCAACCACGCCCACCATGATGGCCATCGGATGCGCATCGCGACGGAAGCCGCGGAAGAAATTCATCATCTGCTCGTGCAGCATGGTGTGGTTGGTCACCAGGCACTCGAAATCTTCCAGCGCCTTGGGAGAGGGCAGCTCACCATAAAGCAGCAGGTAGCAGACTTCGAGGTAATGCGACTTCGACGCCAGCTGCTCAATCGGGTAGCCCCGGTGCAGCAGCACGCCTTTGTCACCATCAATGAAAGTGATCGTGCTGTCGCAAGCCGCGGTCGAGGTGAAGCCCGGGTCATAGGTAAAGACACCCGCCTGCCCATAGAGCTTGCGGATATCGACAACATCGGGCCCGTCAGTGGGGCTGTGAATCGGCAGATCGAAGCTTTGATCGTCGATCGTCAGCGTTGCGGTTTTATTGTTATTGGTCATGAAATCCCTTCCCGAATGTAGGCTGCGGAGATGCCCCCGCCGTCTGGGCCTAGCCCCATATGGGGCTGTCCCGTTCAGTTATACCTGCCGCCCAAAGAAGTGGTGAACCAAAACTTAGGCCGCGGCGTCCGTCAGTCGGGCAAGGGTCTCATCGCGCCCCAGCACCAACATCATGTCAAAAACCGATGGGGTGACTGCCCTGCCAGCCAACGCCGCCCGAAGCGGCCCCGCCAGCTTGCCAAATTTGGTGTCATGCGCGGCAGCAAAGCCGTTCAGTACCTCCTCCAGCGTTTCTTTGTTCCAGCTAGCATTTTGCAATTGCGGCGTCAATTCCGACAGTATGCCACGGGATACCGTATCGAGATTCTTTGCCGCTTTCTCATCTGGGGTGATCGGGCGATCGGCCAAGACAAAGGACGCTTTTTCAAGCAGTTCGGGGAATTTCTTCGCGCGATCTTTGAGGCAGTACATCGCCCGCTCCAACCCCTCGGCCTGACCTTCGGTCAGCGCGGGCTCTCCTGCCGCTTCAAGATAGGCTTCGATCTCGCGCCGCAGCGCGGCATCATCGGCCTGTGCGATATGCTGACCGCAGAGGTTTTCCAGCTTTTTCAGGTCAAACTGCGCGGGGCTTTTGCGGATCCCGTCCAGATCGAACCATTCCTGCGCCTGTGCGTCGGTAAAGAATTCGTCATCCCCATGGCTCCAGCCCAGACGGGCGAGGTAGTTGCGCATGCCCGCCGCGGGATAGCCCATCACCTGATATTCCTGCGCACCCAAGGCGCCGTGACGTTTCGACAGCTTCTTGCCATCCGCGCCGTGAATCAGCGGGATGTGCGCCCAAACCGGCACGTCCCAGCCCATCGCCTCATAGATCATCATCTGGCGAGCGGCGTTGTTGAGGTGATCGTCGCCGCGCACCACATGGGTCACGCCCATGTCGTGATCGTCCACCACCACGGCCAGCATATAGACCGGCGTGCCGTCCGAGCGCAGCAGGATCATATCGTCGAGCTGGTCGTTGCGGATGGTGACATCACCCTGCACATGATCGCGGATTACGGTGGTGCCTTCCAGCGGCGCCTTGATACGGATGACGTAGGGTGCGTCCGGGTGGCTCGCCGGATCGGCATCCCGCCAAGGGGAGCGATAGAGCGTGCTGCGCCCTTCGGCCTTGGCCGCCTCGCGAAAGGCGGTGATTTCTTCTTGGCTGGCGAAGCACTTATAGGCTTTGCCGGCGGCCAGCAGTTCCTGCGCGACTTCCGCGTGGCGCGGGGCATTCTCGAACTGGCTGACGATCTCGCCATCGTGGTCGAGGCCGAGCCACGACATGCCCTGCAGAATCGCCTCCGTCGCTTCGGGGGTGGAACGCGCGCGGTCGGTGTCTTCGATGCGCAGCAGGAATTTACCCCCCCGGCCACGCGCATAGAGCCAGTTGAACAGGGCGGTCCGCGCCCCGCCGATATGCAGGAACCCGGTGGGAGAAGGGGCGAAACGGGTCACAACAGAGGCGTTCATGGCGGAGGGCCTTTCGGTCAGAGATATGGTGTTCGGAGCGGCGTTTACCAATTGGTAACCATCCCGGTCCTAGGATTTGACGCCTATCTACCCAGTGCGATCCGCGGGGGCAAGCATGGGCCTTTGGAACCAGTTCAGCGCCGTGATGCTGCGCCAGCGCGGGCATCTGTTTTGCTGGGTGCCGGTCTGCCTCGCCTTGGGGATGGGCTGGTATTTTTCGCTGCGGGCGGAGCCTACGGGGGGGGTGCTGGCGGCGGTGGCATGTGTCGTGGTCGTGCTGGCGGTCGTCGCGCGGGCGCTGCCTGAGATCACGGCCCCCTTTGCTGTCGGCGCGGCTTTGGTCCTGCTGGGACTGCTGCTGGCGGCGTTTCGGGCGCATTCGGTGGCGGCCCCAGTTCTCGGCTGGCGTTACTATGGCCCGCTCGAGGGGCGTGTCATGGCGCTTGACCGAAGCCAGTCCGACGCGCCGCGCGTGACACTCGATCAGGTGCGGTTGGATCGGGTGCCGCCCGCGCGCACGCCGCCCCGGGTTCGCGTCTCACTCCATTCGACGCTCCCCGGCGCGATCACGCCAACCCCCGGCATGCAGGTGATGACCACGGCGCATCTGTCACCCCCCGCAGGCCCGGTCGAGCCAGGCGGCTTTGATTTTCAGCGCTATGCTTGGTTTGCCGAGTTGGGCGCGGTGGGCTACAGCCGCGTGCCGCTCCTAGGCATGGCGGAGCCTGTGGAAGGGGGCATCGCGCTGATCCTCTTCCGATTGCGCATGGCCGCCTCCGCGCGGGTACGCGCCCATCTTCCGGGCGATATCGGCGGTTTCGCCGCCGCCATCACCACCGGCGACCGCAGCGCCATTTCGCAAGATGCCCTGCAAGACCTGCGCAGCAGCAATTTGGCGCATCTATTGGCGATCTCGGGCCTGCATATGGGCTTGCTCAGCGGAGTTGTCTTCGGTGCAACGCGCCTGCTTCTCGCGTTGCATCCGGTCACCGCCACCCGCTGGCCAAGCCGAAGCATCGCCGCGGGGGCCGCACTGATTGCCGCCACCGGATACCTCGCGCTGTCGGGCGGAAATGTCGCGACCGAGCGGGCCTATGTCATGTGCGCCGTGGCGCTATGCGCGCTGATGATCGGGCGGCGGGCGATCTCTCTGCGCGCGGTCGCCATGGCGGGCATCATCGTGCTGACCCTGCGGCCCGAGGCGCTGATGGGGCCGGGGTTTCAAATGTCATTCGCCGCGACCACGGCGCTTGTCGCCGTCTTTGGCTGGATCCGCGATTTCGAAGGCGAGGTCATTCCCAAACGCCTCCGCCCCGTCGCCGCGGTGGTGATTTCTTCGACCGTCGCAGGCATCGCCACAGCGCCCATATCCGCCGCGCATTTCAACACGATCGCGCATTACGGATTGGTCGCGAACCTGCTCTCGGTCCCCTTGATGGGGGTCTTGGTCATCCCCGCCGCCGTGCTGGCGGCGATCCTTGCGCCCTTCGGCGGTGAAGGGATACCGCTTTGGGCGATGGGTCTGGGCCTTGAATGGATCCTATCGGTCGCGGATGTGGCGGCGCATCTGCCCGGCGCGCGCAGCTTCGTGCCGGCGCCGGGGGGATGGGTGCTGCCGCTCTTGTCGCTCGGGTTTCTCTGGCTCGTCCTGTGGCAAGGTCATCTACGTTGGTTCGGCTTGCCCGCGATCATGCTGTCTTTCGCCCTCTGGCAAGGAACCACACGCCCTGACGTGCTCATCGCCGACACGGGAACGCTTGTGGGTGTCCTGACGCCGGCGGGCCGGGCGCTCAGCAAAGACAAAGCCGCAGGTTTCGTCGCGCGCAATTGGCTGGAGAATGATGGCGACGGCACGGATCAAGCCGTGGCCGCGCAAAGATGGGCGGGCCAAGAGGAGGGTATCATCCATCTGTCAGGAAAACGGGCGGTCGCCGCCTTCAGCGGCTGCCAGCCCGAGGAGGTCGTGGTCGCGTCCGTCGATATGGCGACCGCCCAAGATTGGGGCTGCCAAGTCTACGATCCCTTGCGCCTGCGTGAAACCGGCGCAATCGCGCTGAACAAATCGGCGCAGGGTTGGGAAGTCACCACCGCGAAAGACCGCGCCGGGGCACGCTTATGGAACAGCCGCCCGCAGCGTCAGTAGGTGCGGATCAATCCGACCAGTCGCCCCTGAACCTTCACCTTGTCCGAAGGCAGGACCCGCGTTTCATAGGCGGCATTGGCGGCCTCCAGAGCCACCGAAGACCCCTGCCTGCGGAAACGCTTCAGTGTCGCCTCCTGATCTTCGACCAAGGCCACCACGATATCGCCATTGTCGGCGACGGAGGTTTCGCGGATCACCACGATATCGCCATCGTTAATACCCGCTTCGATCATCGAGTCGCCGCGCACTTCAAGGGCGTAATGCTCCCCCTGACCGGCGATCATCCCGCCGGGCACCGTGACGCTATGGGAAACTTGGGAAATCGCCTCGATCGGGACACCGGCAGCGATCCGGCCCATGACCGGCACATCGAACGCATGATGCGCCGTGACCGGTTGCGCCGCAGGCGGGGGCGGGGCGTCGGGCCGGTCCCCGTCGATCACGCGGGGGGCGAAACCGGGCGCACCGCCAAGGCTTTCGGGCAGTTTGACCACTTCGATCGCACGGGCACGGTGGGCAAGGCGCCGGATGAAGCCGCGCTCCTCCAATGCCGTGATCAGCCGGTGGATGCCGGATTTCGACCGCAAGTCGAGCGCCAATTTCATCTCATCAAAGCTGGGCGGGACGCCGTCGCGCTGCACGCGTTGGTGGATGAAAGAAAGCAGATCGAGTTGTTTTTTGGTCAGCATCGCGCGGCCCCTGAAGCTTTTATTGCTTTTGTTCTAGGGATGTTCTTGTTTTGTGTCAACCGTGGGTTGGCGTTAAATCAAGATGTACTTTTGCAAATCGCCCGGCTTGCGCGCCGGTTCATTAGGCGGGCGGATCATCAGCGCATCGGCCTGCGCGAGCACGGATAGAAGAGACGAATCCTGCCGATCATCCGGGTGGAGTGCGCCATCCCGAAGATGGGCGCGCATGTAATGCGCTCGGGGTCCATTCGGGCCAATCTCGCGTCCAAGGGGGGCTTCGCGTATCGCAGGATGGACTTCGGTCAGCCCAAGCATGCGCCGCAGCATAGGCAACACGAAGATCGCACCGCAAACCATTGCAGAAACGGGGTTTCCCGGCAGCCCGATCATCGCGGCATCACCGATCTTGCCTGCCATCAACGGCTTGCCGGGGCGCATCGCGACCTTGTAAAAAGACTGCTCCATGCCAAGCTCAGCCGCCACGGGCGCGATGAGGTCATGATCGCCCACCGACGCGCCGCCGATGGTGACGATCAAATCCGCGCCGCGGGCTAGGGCGAAGGCCTGTTTGAGCGATGCTGTCGTGTCCCGCGCGATGGGCAGCATGCGCACTTCGGCGCCCGCTTCTTCGAACATCGCGGCGAGGCCGTAGCTATTGGAGGCGATGATCTGGTCGGGGCCGGGGCTTTCTCCGGGCTGCACCAATTCATCCCCCGTGGCTAGGATCGCGATGATGGGTTTGCGGGTGACGGGCACATGTGCCACGTTCATCGCAGCGAGCAGCGCCACATCGGCGGGGCGCAAAATGCGCGGGGCGGTTAGGTATTCGCCTTTGGTGAAGTCTCCGCCAGCGGGGCGAATATTGTATTTGTCATCAATACTGTGGCCGAGGGTGATAAGGTCACCCCGCCGGGTCACATCTTCTTGGATCACCACGAAATCGGCGCCCTCGGGCACCGGCGCGCCGGTGAAAATGCGCACCGCTTGTCCGGCCCGCAGCGTACCCGCATAGCCATGGCCCGCCGCGGCTTCGCCGACGACTTTGAACATCGCATCCGGTTCGACTTCGGCGCGGCGCAGGGCGTAGCCGTCCATAGAGGAGGCGGCGAAAGGCGGCTGGCTGCGCTGCGCGCGCACGGGCTGCGACAAGACACGGCCATGGGCGGCGCGAAGGGCGACTTCTTCGGTTTCCAGAGGTGCAACAAGGTTCAGGACGGCTTCCAAAGCCGCTTCGACGCTGATCATGTCGCCTCGTAACGGCCTGATTTACCGCCATCTTTCAGAACGACCCGCGTGCCGCCAATCTCCATCGCCTTATCCACGGCTTTGGCCATGTCATAGACGGTGAGGGCGGCGACGGAGGCCGCGGTGAGGGCCTCCATCTCAACCCCGGTTTGGCCAGTGGTTTTGACAGTGGCGAGAATGCGAATGCCGGGCAGTGCGGTGTCTGGGGTCAGATCGACGCTCACCTTGGTGATCGGCAGAGGATGGCAAAGCGGGATCAGGTCTGCCGTCCGTTTGGCCGCCATAATCGCGGCAAGCCTTGCGACCCCCAGAACATCCCCCTTCTTGGCGCGGCCTTCAGTAATGATATCAAGCGTTTGCGGCGCCATCTTGATGTAGCTTTCAGCCTTAGCCACCCGCGAAGTCACGGCTTTCCCCGAGACATCGACCATATGGGCGTCGCCCTCGGCGTCGAAATGGGTGAGCGCCATTACATCCCTCCAGGAACGAGCGGGTTTGCGAGCAGATCGCGGGTGGCCTGTTCGACATCTTGCTGGCGCATCAGGCTTTCGCCGATGAGGAAGCAACGCGCGCCGTAGACAGCCAGATCGGCGAGGTCCGCGGGGGTGTAGAGGCCGGATTCACAGACCAGCATACGGTCGTGGGGGACGGCCTCTGACAGTTGACGCGTCACATCAAGAGAAGTCTCGAAGGTGTTGAGATTGCGGTTATTAATCCCGATCATGCGGCTGTTGAGCTTTTCGGCCCGGGCGAGTTCCTCTGCGTCATGAACCTCAATCAGCGCGTCCATGCCCCATTCATCAGCGGCTTGCTCAAGTTCCGCGGCCTGCGCGTCAGAGACGGAGGCCATGATGATCAGGATGCAGTCGGCACCAAGGCTGCGCGCTTCGGCGACCTGGTAGGGGTCGTAGAGGAAATCTTTGCGCAGGACCGGCAGATCGCATTCGGCGCGGGCCTCGACGAGGAATTCCTTCGCTCCCTGAAAACTCGGGGTGTCGGTAAGGACCGAGAGGCAGGTCGCGCCGCCTGCGGCATAGGCGCGGGCGAGGGCGGCGGGTTCGAAATCTTCGCGGATCAAACCTTTGGAAGGGCTGGCTTTTTTGATCTCGGCGATTAGGCCGTAGCCCTCGCGGGAGGCTTTGTGCAAGCTCTGCGCGAAGGGGCGGACTGGCGGGGCCGCGCGGGCCGCAGCTTCGACCTCTGCCTGCGATTTTTCGGCCTTGGCAGCGGCAATTTCGTCCAGCTTATAGGCTTTGATTTTTTCAAGAATTGTGGCGGTCATGGCTTCCTCACGGCTTTGTCCAATGTATGCCGGGCTTGCCTTGGCCCTGCAACCAGTCATTCACGCGGCTGAAGGGGCGTGAGCCGAAGAAGCCGCGCCTTGCTGACAGCGGTGAAGGGTGCGGCGTCTCTATCTTCAGGTTGCGCGCCGGATCGACCTCTGCCGCCGCCTTTTGCGCATGCGCCCCCCAAAGCAGGTAGGCGCGGGGGCGATCAGAAAGACGGTTGAGCACCTGAGCGGTCAACTTTTGCCATCCGAGCCTCGCATGACCATGCGCGCAGCCCGCCGGAACGGTCAGCACGTTGTTGAGCAGCAGAACCCCTTGATCGGCCCAGAACCGCAGGTCTGGGTCTTGCGGTGATGCGCCAAGATCGGCGTCTAACTCCTTGAAGATATTGACAAGGGAGCGGGGAATGGGACGCACATCCGGCTCGGCCGAAAAGGCATAGCCATGGGCGTGGCCGGGTGTCGGATAGGGGTCTTGGCCAAGGATCACCACCTCCACAGCCGCTGGTTGCAGATGCTCAAGTGCGGCGAATATCTGCGGGGCGGGCGGTAGGACGACCCTCGTTTCCGCGGCAAGCTGCTTGGCAATACGCGGCCAATCCTCGGCAAAAAAGGGCAGCTCGGCCCATGCGCCAAGGGCGGTGAGGCTGGGTAGCGTCATGCCGACTGGCTGATCCGCGCCACTTTTTCGATCCGGTCACGCGCCGCGCCGCTGTCGATGCTTTCGCGGGCCATCTCGACGCCGGTTTTCAGATCCGGGGCCACGTCGGCCACCACCAAAGCAGAGGCTGCGTTCAGCAACACAGCGTCGCGGTAGCCTGATGGAACTCCGTCCAGGAGCGCCTTGAAATGTTTGGTGTTTTCGGCGGGCTCGCCTCCGGCGATGGCCTCGAACGGATGGACCGGGAGGCCCGCGTCTTCGGGGTGCAATTCGCGCAGGTTGACGACACCGTCTTCCAGTGCTGCGACCCAGCTGACACCGGTGATGGTCAGCTCATCCGTGCCATCGGAGCCATGCACAAGCCATGCTTTTTCCGAGCCGAGCTGCTTGAGTGTCAGCGCCATCGGTTCAATCAGATCGCGGGTATAGGCGCCGGTTAGCTGCCGTTTGACCCCTGCCGGATTGGTCAGCGGCCCGAGGATGTTAAAAATCGTGCGGGTGCCAAGCTCGGACCGGGTCGGCATGACATGGGCGACGGCGGGGTGATGCATGGGCGCCATCATGAAACCGATACCGGCCTCGGCCAATTCACGCTCGACCACCGCGGGGCCGACCATGACGTTGATCCCCAGTTGCGACAGCGCGTCGGAAGCACCTGATTTCGAACTGAGGTTGCGGTTGCCATGTTTCGCCACGACAGCGCCTGCGCCTGCGGCCACGAAGGCGGCCGCGGTTGAGATGTTCAGCGTACCCTTGCCGTCACCGCCGGTGCCAACGATGTCGATCGCGCCTTCGGGCGCGCGCACGGCGTTGCATTTGCTGCGCATGACCTGTGCCGCGGCGGCATATTCGGTGACCGTCTCGCCGCGCGTGCGCAGCGCCATGAGGAACCCGCCGATCTGGCTGGGGGTCGCTTCGCCCTCGAACAGAATTTCAAAGGCTTCAACGGCCTGATCCGAGGTCAGCGGCCCGTTTGCGGCGGCATCCAGCAGGGGTTTCAGCGCGCTACTCATGCCGGGACCTTCATCTCGTTCAGGAAGTTTTGCAGCAGGGCGTGGCCATGCTCGGACCGGATCGATTCCGGGTGGAATTGCACGCCGTGCAGCGGCAAGTCGCGGTGTTGCAGGCCCATGATGGTGCCGTCTTCAAGCGCTGCGGTAATCTCAAGGCAGTCGGGCAGGCTCGCGCGTTCGACCACCAGCGAGTGATAGCGCGTGGCCCCGAAGGGCGAGGGGAGCCCGGCAAAAACGCCGCGCCCGTCGTGCTGCATCTGGCCCAGTTTGCCATGCACGATATCATCTGCGCGCACGACCTTGCCGCCGAAGGCTTGGCCCAAAGTCTGGTGGCCAAGGCAAACGCCCAAGAGCGGCACGCGCGCCGCGGCGGCGGCATGGGTCAGCTCTAGGCAAATTCCCGCTTGGTCGGGGTCGCAGGGGCCGGGAGACAGCAGGATACCGGCGGGGTTCATGGCCATCGCTTCGTCCACGCTGAGCGCGTCGTTGCGGTGCACCTGCACATCCGCCCCGAGGCTGCCCAGATAGTGGACCAAGTTATAGGTAAAGCTGTCGTAGTTATCGATGAGCAGCAGCACAGGCAGGCATTTCTTTGTATTAGGACTGGAGAAACCGCGCCGGAGCGCGGTATAGGTTTTCGCATACATGTTCAGGCTTGAACCCCATCGTCAAGAGTTTGGGGCAAGCCAATTGAGGGGAACGCCGGGCTTTCTGGCCATGGCGCAGACAGCAGGAGTAGCGCAGATGGCACGCGGAGTTCTGAGCGGGCTGATTTGGGGTGGTGTGGCAAGCATCGGTGTGGCCGGTGCCGTGTCGCTGATGATGCCTTTGCCGCTGCCACCGCAAGTGGGCGATGCGCCCGGATCCGGTCCCGCGCCGGCGCGGATCAATGTGACGGATGCGGGCGAGCAGGGGCGCAGCCGCGATAGCGCGCCGGTGTTGAACGCCCCCGCACCGCGCGCGGATGTGCCGCAGCAAGACAGCCTCGCCGCGCTTGACCCCGACACGCAGACCTCGGCCAGCCTGCCTGAAACCGGTGGTGCGGAGGGGCTCAGCACCCCCGCGGCCCCCGAGGGGCAGACGCCGATGTCGCCTGGCGCGGAAGAGCCTGTCATGCCCAATCCGCAGGCCACAGCGCCGGATGCGCCGCCCGCGGCGGATGAGCTTTCGATCAGCACCGAACCCGCGCAGCCGCCCGCGCCGGATGTGGCGGGTATCGAAGGGGCCTTTGACGCGCCGCAGGGCATGGCCGCGCCGGAGGTCGAAGAGGAGGAGGAGGCGATCACTCTGCCGGCGGAAGAGGTCGTGGTTGAAGAGCCGGAGGCCGAAGCCGATGCGCTCGAAGACGCGCCTCGCGGTGAGGCGGAGGCCGCTGAAGCTGACCTGTCTTCCCCGATGCCTGAGCCGGATAAGATCGAGGAGGCGCGCCCCGCGCCGCTGGAAGAGACGGAGGTTGCCGAAGCCACTCCAGAGCCTGCTGAAACTGAAGCCGACAGCCGCCCGGCCATCGGCACACCAGCGACCAGCCTGACCGAGCGAGACACAGGCGTCGTGATTAACCGCCCCGGTGCAGAGGTGGTGGCAGAGCCCGCTGAAGCTGACGAAATCGTGAACGAGGACCCTCGCCCTGTGGTGGTCAACAGCCTCCCGAGCGACCTGCCTGAGGGCAAGCCGCTGATGAGCGTGGTGCTGATCGACGATGGCACCTCGGTCACCGCCGGCAGCGCCGGGCTGGCCGCATTGCGCAGCTTTCCCTATCCGCTGAGTTTCGCCGTCGATAGCACCTTGCCGGATGCCGCCGAGCGGGTGGAAACCTACCGCGAGGCTGGGTTCGAGGTCTTGGCCATGGTCGACCTGCCGCAGGGCGCGCAGCCCAGCGATGCCGAGACCGCATTTGGCGCCACGCTCGACCAGATTGGCCCGGTGGTGGGGGTGTTGGAAGGCACCGAAAGCGGCTTTCAAGGCAGCCGCGCGCTGGCCGATCAGGTGACCGATATCCTCGCGCAATCAGGCCACGGGTTGGTCACGCAGGACAAGGGGCTTAACACCATGCCCAAGCTGGCGCGCAAGGCGGGTGTGCCTGCCGATCCGGTGTTTCGCGATTTTGACAGCAAGGACCAGTCGGCGCGGGTGATCCGGCGTTTTCTGGATCAAGCGGCCTTCAAAGCGGGGCAGGAGGGCGCGGTGATTATGCTGGGCCGCCTGCGGCCCGATACCGTCTCCGCCCTGCTGCTCTGGGGGCTGCAAGACCGCGCGAGCGATGTGGCTTTGGTCCCGATCTCGGCGGTGCTGCTGCGCGAAGAGTGACCCCGCGCGGGGCGGGGTTTGACGTTAAATAATCTCGTCCTCGTCGAAGAGCGGGTCTTCCTCCAACTGGCTGGCGAGTTCATCTACCGTCGCCTCCGCCGCGCGGGGGCTAAGTTTGGCAAGGTGAAAGACCGCATCGCCCTCGTTAACGATGGGCAGCATCGCCCGCCCGATGAGGATGCCGGGCGCATCGGCCAGAAGCTCGGCCTCCTCCTTGCCGAAAGGGTCTGAGACGATGGCCAGAAGATCGCCTTCGGCGACAGTTTCGCCCTCGGCCCGGAAGGTGCGCAGCAGGCCGCCTGCGGGGGCGCGCAGCCAATGGGAAGCGGTGCAGATATAGGGCGCGCTGCGGGCGCGGGCGATGCCCTTGGCGGGCAGCATGTCTTGCCCGCGCAACACCCGCAAGATGCCCGCTAGACCCGCCCGCACGGCCATCTCGTCAAAGCGCAGCCCTTCGCCCGCCTCGTAGAGCAGGATCGGCGTGCCTTGTTTCGCGGCGACCGCGCGCAGCGATCCGTCGCGCAGGGGGGAGGTCAGCACCACCGGCGCGCCGAAATCCAGCGCCATTTTCTGGGTCACCTGATCCGCCGGAGAGACGCGCACTTGCGGCAGGTTCGTGCGATGAATTGCTGCCGAATGCAGGTCGATGCCGAAGTCGCAGCGCAGCACCACCTCTTGCAGAAAGATATGCGCCAGCCGCGCGCCGAGGCTGCCGGTGGGTGAGCCGGGGAAACAGCGATTCAGATCACGCCGGTCAGGCAGGTAGCGCGAGCGGTTCAGGAAGCCGAAGGAGTTCACCACCGGCACCACGATCAGCGTGCCGCGCAGCGCCGAGAGTTGCGGCGCGCGCAACAGGCGGCGCAGGATCTCCACGCCGATCACCTCATCCCCATGCACCGCCGCTGAGACGAACATCGTCGGCCCGGGCCGTTTGCCGTGGAAGATTTCCAGCGACAGATGCACCGGCGTGTGATCCGGCAGGATCGAAACGGGCAGATCAACGGCGAGGCTGCTGCCGGGGGCGACGGAATGCCCCGCGATCTGGAAGGGCGCGCGGGGGGCCATGGTCAGCCGTTGCCTTTGCCGCCGAACCGCGACGCATCCGCAGCCGCGCGGCGGATTGCGCCGGATTTATGCACGGTTTCCATGAATTCGGCCTCGGGATCGCTGTCATAGACCACGCCGCCGCCTGCTTGGATATAAAGCGTCTCGTCCTTCACCACGGCGGTGCGCAGGGCGATACACATGTCCATGTCGCCGCCCGCGCTGAAATAGCCCACGCCGCCGCCATAAACGCCGCGCTTCTCGGGCTCCAACTCGTCGATGATCTCCATCGCGCGAACCTTTGGCGCGCCCGAGACGGTGCCTGCGGGCATCCCGGCGAAGAAGGCGTCGAGCGCATCCTTGCCCTCTTTCAACTCACCCACGACGTTGGAGACGATGTGCATGACGTGGCTGTAACGCTCGACAATGAACTCTTCCGTGGGACGCACGCTGCCGATCCTGGCGACCCGGCCCACGTCGTTGCGGCCCAGATCGAGCAGCATCAGATGTTCCGCCAGTTCCTTGGGATCGCTCAGCAGATCGGCCTCCAGCGCTCGGTCCTCTTCGGGCGTGGCGCCGCGCTTGCGGGTGCCTGCGATGGGGCGGATGGTCACTTCGTTGCCGAAGACCCGGACGAGAATTTCGGGGCTGGCACCCACCACATGGAAGCCGCCGAAGTTGAAATAGAACATGAAGGGCGAGGGGTTGGTGCGCCGCAGGCTGCGGTAGAGCGCGAAGGGCGGTTGGGTGAAACCTTGGGCCCACCGCTGGCTTGGCACCACCTGAAAGATATCGCCCGCCTTGATATAGTCGCGCGCCTTTTCCACGGCGGATTTATAGCCCTCGCGGGTGAAATTGCTGACCGGCTCCGGCGCGTCATCGGCCTCTCCCAAATTGCGGGAGGTCTGCGGCATGGCGCGTTCCAGATCGCGCACGGCGTCCATCACCCGCTCGGCGGCTTGGGCATAGGCCGCGCGAGCGGTTTGACCTTCGGACACCCAAGCGGGGGAGACGATGGTCACCTCGCCTTTCACCCCGTCGAGGACTGCGACGACCGAAGGGCGTACCATCACGGCGTCGGGCAGGCCCAGAGGGTCGGGGTTTACATTGGGCAGATGTTCCACCAGCCGGATCATGTCATAGCCGAGGTAGCCGAAAAGCCCGGCGGCGGCTTGCGGCAGATCGTCGGGCAGGGTGATCCGCGATTCCGCGATCACGTCGCGCAGACGGTCCAGCGGGTCACCGGGCATATCCTCAAAGGCATCGGCATCATAGCGCGCCGCACGGTTAAGCGCGGAGGTCTTGCCCCGGCAGCGCCAGATCAGGTCGGGTTTCATGCCGATGATCGAATACCGCCCGCGCACATCGCCGCCGGTGACGGATTCCAGCACAAAGGCATTCTCTGCCGCGCCGGTGAGTTTCAGCATCAAGGACACAGGCGTGTCGAGATCGGCGGCAAGGCGGGTGTAGACGATCTGATTCTCGCCCGCCTCATAGGCGCGGGCGAATGTGTCGAAATCCGGGGTCAGGGCCATCAAAATTGCCTATCAGGGAAAGTTCACATGCACGGCATTGACCGCGCGCTGGTCGATCTGGGGATCGGCGTCGCGCATGACGGCATTGCTGTAGATATCGAAAAGACCTTGGGCCAGGGCCTGATCCAACTGCTGCGAGAGACGGTCCATCAGCGCTTGGGTCTGGTCGTCTTCGCCCGCCGGTGTCACGGCATCGAGGCGCAGAACCACGACGCTATCGCCCGCAGGCAGGACGGCCACGCCGCCTTCGTCGAGGTCAAAGACCTGATCCATGAAGTCGTCCGGCGTGCCGTCGACGTAGGAGCTGCGGGTCAGCCCTTCGCCAAGCTGCGGCGTGAGACCGGCGGCTTCAAAACCCCCTTCTTCGCCGAGCGTCTCGGTCAGGCTTTCGGCCTTTTCGGTCAGCGCCTCGACGACCTGAGCGTTGCGCCATGCGGTCTCAACCGCATCACGGGCCTCTTCGAAAGGTTCGGGGCGCGCCTCTTTGGTCTCATCCAGACGCATGGCAAAGACGCCGCCGTCTTCGAGTTGATCGATCTGCGGGAAGTCATTGGCACTCAGCCCCGCCGCGGCTTCGCGGAAGGCACCATAGGCGGCGATGCCTTCGCTGCTGTCTTGGGTCCAGTCGATGGTGCCAAGGCGCATCTTGGTCTCTTGGGCCAAGTCTTCGAGCGTGGCACCCCCGGCAAGCTGGTCGTCGACCTCTTGCGCGCGGGCTTCGACAGCGCGGGTGGCGCGGGAGATGGCGAGGGTTTCTTCCAGCACCTCACGGGCCTCTTCGAAAGGCACATGCTGCGCCGGGAGGATGGCGTTCACGCGGAACAGGGCCGGCCCAAGCGAGCTGGGCAGCGGGCCTACGATGTCACCGCTTTCGGCGGAAAAGACTGCATCGGCTGCATCATCAAGATCGGATTTCGCGACATCGCCCAGATCGACATCCGCCAAGGCCAAGCCGCGCTCTTCGACCAGCGCCTCGAAAGTGGTGCCGTCGACCTCAAGCGCTGCGGCGGCGCGGTCTGCGGCCTCCTGATCGGCAAAGACCAGACGTTCGACCAAACGCCGCTCGGGCTGGTCGTATTCGTCGCTGCGGGCGTCATATTCGGCCCGCAGCTCTTCTTCGGGCACTTCGACTTCGTCCAGCAGGTCTTCGGGAGCGAGCCAAGCGTAGGTGATGCTTTTGCTGGCGGGCAGCATGAAGTCATCGGTGTTGGCGTCGTAATAGGCGCGCAATTCGTCTTCGGTGGCGGCGGGCAGGGGCGCGTCGAGGTCATCCTCGCTCAGCCGGGCCCAAGTGAAGCTGCGCTCTTCGGCAACATAGTCGACCAGCGTGCGGGCATAGGTGTCGGGCATGGAGACGCCGCCCAGAATGGCGCGTTGGAGCAGGCCACGCGCGGCTTCTTCGCGGATCGAGCGTTCGAACTCGGCCTCGCTCATCCCGCTTTGCTGAAGGGCAAAGCGATAGCCTTCGCGGTCAAAGTTGCCGTCGATCCCTTGGAAGGCCGAGATTGCCACGATCTCATCGCGCAGGGTGGCGTCACCGATGGAGATGCCCATTTCGTCGGCTTCGTGATCCAGCGCGCGGTTGCGCACGATCCGTTGCAGGACGGCGCGGTCCAGCCCCATCTCTTGGGCGCGGGCGAAGGGCAGGCTTTCCCCCGTTTGCGCTTCGATCGCGCGGATTTCCTGCTGCAACTGGCGGGCATATTGATCGACCGAGATCGACTTGTCGCCCACGGTGCCGATGCTGCGCAGATTGCCGCTGAGGTTGATCGCGCCAAAGCCGCCCAGACCCAAGATCAAAAGGGCCATCAAGGCCCAGACGGCGGTTTTCGAAAAGCTGAAGCCCTTTTTGGCCATGACACGGTCCCTCGTTGATTTCGGACCTGTCTATGCGTTGCGTGGCAGGGCTGCAAGCCTGTCGAAAAGCTCCTTTAGACCGGCGGCGTCGAGGTTGGCAAAGGCGATGCGCAGCTGGCTTTCGCCGCGGGCGTCGCCCTCGGGCTGGAACATCGTGCCGGGCAGGCAGAGCACGCCCGCGTCGCGCACCAGATCGCGCGCCAGATCAGCCGAAGAAACGCTGAAAGGGTGGCGCATATAGGCGAAATAGCCACCCAGCCCCAGAAGCTCCCAGCCCAGCGGTTCAAGCCGGGGCATCAGGTCGGCAATGGCGGCGCGGCGGGTGAGGATTTCCTCGCGTTCTTCGGCAAGCCATGCGCTGAGGTTCTGCATCCCCCAAAGCGCGCCGTGTTGGCCGATCTGCGCGGGGCAGATGGCGACGGTGTCGAGGAACTTCTCGACCTCGGCCAACCGTGCGCGGCTGGCGATCAGCGCGCCGACGCGGTGGCCGGTCAGGCGGTAGGCCTTGGAAAAAGAATAGAGGTGAATGAGCGTGTCATGCCAATCGGGGTCGCGGAACAGCGCATGCGGCGGGCCGGGGCGGCTGTGGAAGTCGCGGTAGGTCTCATCAAGGATCAGCGCGATGCCGTGGCGGCGGGCCAGTTCGAAAAATTCCTGCACGAGGGCGGCAGGATATTCCACGCCGCCGGGATTGTTCGGCGTGACCAGCGCGATGGCACGGGTGCGCGGGGTGATGGAGGCCGCGGCCTTCTCGGGGTCGGGCAGCATGTCGGCCTCAACGGGCAGCGGCACCGCGGTGACGCCGCTCATATCAAGCCACATCTTGTGATTGAAGTACCACGGCGTCGGGATGATGACCTCGTCGCCCTCGCCGCAGAGCGTGGCGATGGCGGCGGCGAAGGCTTGGTTGCAGCCGGAGGTGATGCAGACCTGTTCGTCGGTCACCACGCCCGCGTATTTCTCGGCTGTTTGCCGCGCCAGTTCGGCGCGCAGTTCCGGCAGGCCCAGCACCGGCCCGTAGAGATGCGCCTCATCGTTGTTCAGCGTGACCTCGGCCATCGCACGGCGCAGCCCTTCGGGGGGCGGATCGACGGGCGCGGCTTGGCTCACGTTAATAAGCGGACGGTCAGGCGGGAAGTCGACGCCATCGAGCCAGCGCCGCGCCTCCATCACCGGGGGGAAGAACGTGGTGGCGGTGCGCGGAAGCGTCATGGGGGTATCCGGTCAGATAGGGGCAGGGCAGGTGGCGCGGGGCCGGTCAGTCCTTGCCGCGGTAGGGTTCGACATATTGCAGGGCCATGTCCCACGGGAAGAAGATCCATGTGTCCTGGCTCACGCCGGTGATGAAAGTATCGACCTGCGGCTCGCCCTCGGGCTTGGCATAGACGGTGGCGAAATGCGCCTGCGGGTAAAGCTCGCGCACCAGTTCGATGGTCTTGCCGCTATCGACAAGGTCGTCGACGATCAGGATGCCGGTGCCGTCGCCCATCATCTCGGCATCGGGGGATTTCAGCACTTTTGCCTCGCGGCGCTGGTCGGCGGCCCCGCCGCCCGAGTGGTAGGACATGACCGAGATCGTGTCGACGGTGCGGATGTCGAGTTCGCGCGCGACGATCATCGCGGGCGCCATGCCGCCACGGGTGACCGCCACCACGGCACGCCACGCGCCATCGTCGGGGCCCAGACCGTCGAGCCGCCACGCCAGCGCGCGGCTGTCGCGGTGGATCTGATCCCAAGAGATGTGAAAGCCCTTTTCATGGGGCAGGCGCGAGGCGTCCTTGGATTTGGTCATGGTGGTCCTTTGCAGCAGCTGGCGCGGGCACCCGCGCGAATTAATTTGGGCGGCTTATTCCTTGGACATGTCGGGCGCGTCAACCGCCTTCATGCCGACGACGTGATAGCCCGCGTCGACATGGAGGTTCTCGCCCGTGGTGCCGCTGCCCAGATCCGACAGCAGGAACAGCGCGGCCTTGCCCACGTCCTCTGTGGTGACGTTGCGGCGCAGGGGCGAGTTATACTCGTTCCATTTCATGATGTAGCGGAAGTCGCCGATGCCGGAAGCCGCCAGCGTCTTGATCGGCCCCGCCGAGACCGCGTTGACGCGGATGCCGTCCTTGCCCAGATCTTCGGCGAGGTATTTTACGCTCGCTTCCAGCGCCGCCTTGGCCACGCCCATGACATTGTAATGCGGCATCACCTTCTCGGCGCCGTAGTAGGTGAGCGTCAGCGCGCTTGCCCCGGGCGACATCATCTTCTCGGCGCGCTGCATCACGGCGGTGAAGGAATAGACCGAGATGTCCATCGACATGGCGAAATTGCCGCGGCTGGTGTCAACATAGCGGCCCCGCAGCTCGCCCTTGTCGGAAAAGCCGATGGCGTGCACGATGAAATCCAACTCACCCCAGCGTTCTTTCAGGCTCTCGAACAACGCATCAATCGACGCTTCATCGCCCACGTCGCAGGGCAGAACGATGTCGCTGCCAAGCTGCTCGGCCAGCGGGCCGACGCGTTTCTTCAGCGCTTCGCCTTGGTAGGAAAAAGCAAGTTCCGCCCCCGCATCGGCCAGTGCCTTGGCCACGCCCCATGCGATGGATTTGTCATTCGCCAGCCCCATGATGAGCCCGCGCTTGCCCTGCATCAGTTCGTTTCCCATTCCGCCGCCTTGTCTATGTTCTTGTCTATGTTCCGTTGAGGTTGTCTTGGTCTAGGCGATTGCAGCGCTACCATCAAGACTGCACAGGCGCCTTCACCCCCGAGATTGGCCATAAGATCGGCGGCTAACTGTCGGAAATCGGGTGAGGTTGTCCTTTGAGTTGCCGATTGTTAACAAATGCCATACCGAAGAGATCGGACCCCGGCGTAGAACCGGTGACAGGCAAAGCACTCTGAAGGAGATGCCGAATGGAGACGCGGACTGGTATTTTTGCGGGGGATGATCCCTTTGCAATTGCGCAGCGTTGGCTTTCCGAAGCAGAGGCGACCGAGCCTAATGATCCCAATGCCATCGCGCTCAGCACGGTAGATTCGCAAGGGCTGCCCAACGCCCGCATGGTGCTGCTGAAAGAGATCGAGCCAGAGGCTTTTGTCTTTTACACCAATTACGAAAGCCAGAAGGCGCAGGAACTTGACGGCGCGGGCAAAGCGGCCTTTGTCATGCATTGGAAATCCTTGCGCCGCCAATTGCGGGTGCGCGGCTTGATCAGCCGAGAGGACGGGCCGCAGGCCGATGCCTATTACGCCTCGCGCTCGCTCAAAAGCCGTCTGGGGGCTTGGGCCTCGCGCCAATCGCAGCCGCTCTCGGGCCGCGGTGCGCTGATGGCCGAGGTGGCCAAGGTGACGGCGCAGAAAGGGGTGAACCCTGAGCGCCCCCCGTTCTGGGGCGGCTACCGGATCACCCCGCTGGAAATCGAATTCTGGGCCGATGGCGAGTTTCGCCTGCATGACCGTTTCCAATGGCGGCGCGCAGATGTCGCGGCACCCTGGGCCGTGACCCGGCTCAACCCCTGATCTGACGGCGCGATACCCCATGAAAGATGTGTCTGAAACCCAAGCGGAACCAGCGGCGATAGATGACCCCCTCGAAGGCGTGGTCAAATGGTTCGACCCGGTCAAGGGTTTCGGCTTTGTCGTCGCGGATGCGGGCGGGGCGGACATCCTGCTGCACGTCAATGTCCTGCGCAATTACGGCCAAAGCTCTGTCGCGGATGGGGCGCGGGTGGCGGTGCGCGTCCAACAGACCGAGCGCGGGGCGCAGGCGGTCGAATTGCTTTCCGTCGAGGCGCCCAGTGAATTGCCCGCCGCCGTGGTGGAATTCGCCGGTTTCGATCCTGAGCAACTGGCCACCGCTGAGTTTGAGCCCGCCCGTGTCAAATGGTTCGACAAGGCCAAGGGATTCGGGTTTGCAAATGTCTTTGGCTGCGCGGAAGATGTGTTTTTGCATATCGACGTGCTGCGCCAATCCGGACTTTGTGATTTGCAACCGGGCGAAGCACTTGCCATGCGTGTGATTGTTGGCGATCGGGGTCATCTGGCGGCGGAGGTAAGCTCATGGGACGCGGTGATAGACGGCTAAAGGTCGGGCGACTGGCAAGGCATATGGCAGGGGCGGCACTGGCTGGCTTGCTGCTGACCGGCGCGGCGGTGGCCGAGGTTTGCCGTATCGATTCCGTGACGCTCCGCGGGGAGTGGGGGAAGGCCCGCTTCTCTGTCGAAGTGGCCGATGACACGGCGGAACGCGCCAAGGGGCTGATGCATCGGCGTTCGCTGCCCCTGAGCGCGGGCATGCTCTTTATCTACGAAAGACCTCAGCCCCTGAATTTCTGGATGCGCAACACGTTGATCCCGCTGGACTTGCTGTTCATAGACGAAAGGGGTGTGGTGCAGAAGATCCACCACTCCGCCAAACCGCTGGACGAAACACCGATCCCGGGCGGCGACGATTTGCTGTCGGTGCTGGAGATCAACGGCGGCCTGTCGAAACGCCTTGGGATCACCGAAGGCAGCGAAATCCGCCATCCGGCCTTTGCCGGGAACGCTCCGGCTTGGCCCTGCTAAAGACTTCGCGGATTTTCCAATTTTAAGGTCAATCGGGGCTTTTCAATTGGCGGGCTTATGGCTAAAGAAGCCCCAGTCGGAGCGTGGCGCAGCCTGGTAGCGCACCTGTTTTGGGTACAGGGGGTCGGAGGTTCGAATCCTCTCGCTCCGACCACTTTCTTACAACATCGCTGGTGTAGCGCTTCCCGCTTTGGTTGAGGCGCGCCCGTTGTCCTATCCTCATTCTGCACAAGATATAGTAGCTATCGCCGCCGCATTGGCAGGTTTGCGCCTGTGCGCGCCCAGATCGTGATGATTCTGCCGCGGTTCTTGACGCGGACATGGGGCAGGGGGCTTGGGCCGGGTGATCGTGGCACAGGGTTCACTTTCGGCGGCCTGTCGCCCGGCGGGTGATCTTGGGCTGTGGATGAATTCAACTAATCTCTCAAACACCTCCGCTAACCCGGCCCCGGCAATGGATTATTTCAAAGCCGCCCACCAATCGAACTTGCGGGTATCTTTGGGGATATCCTGAGGCTGAATCACTGGGGTAGGGCGCGGGGCAAATCGGGGGGCTTCGGTCAACTACCCGCCCCGAAATAATTCCGAAAAAAACCGTTGACCAATTAGTGTGATCTACGTCAGTTTGTGGGGGTCAAGTAAAGCGCCACAATATGTTGTGGTTAACGCAACGGGGCGCTTGGGCGGCGGGGACAGAGCATAGAGCCAGTGTTTCAATCGGTTTCGGGCCGCTTGCGTCAGCAGGTGGCGCGGGGAAGCTTTGTTCAAACTGCCAGCACATAGGGGTGAGACGGCCTGCCGTGGGCAGGTCGGCTCCAAATTTTGAGAGTTTGAAAAAGGGCAGCGACGATGAAGATTGAACGGAATTTCACCAAGGCCGGGCAGGATGCCTATGCGGATTTGGACTTTGTCACCACGGTGTCAGAGATCCGCAACCCTGACGGTTCGGTGGTGTTCAAGCTCGACAACGTCGAAGTGCCCAAATCCTGGAGCCAGGTCGCCAGCGACGTGATCGCGCAGAAGTATTTCCGCAAGGCGGGCGTGCCCAGCGAGACCCGCAAGGTCAAAGAAAAGGACGTGCCTGAGTTCCTGTGGCGTTCCGAACCCGCCGAAGGGGCCGAGATGGGCGGGGAGACTTCCTCCAAGCAGGTTTTCGACCGTCTGGCGGGCGCTTGGGCCTACTGGGGCTGGAAGGGCGGCTATTTCACCACCGAGGAAGACGCCCGCGCGTATTACGATGAGATGCGCCACATGCTGGCCAGCCAGCGCGCGGCCCCGAACAGCCCGCAGTGGTTCAACACCGGTCTGCACTGGGCTTACGGCATCGATGGCCCGGCGCAGGGGCATTACTACGTCGACTACAAAACCGGTAAGCTGACCCGGTCGAAATCCTCCTATGAGCACCCGCAGCCGCATGCCTGCTTCATCCAGTCTGTGGGCGACGATCTGGTGGGCGACGGTGGCATCATGGACCTCTGGGTTCGCGAGGCACGTCTGTTCAAATACGGCTCGGGCACGGGCACCAACTTTTCATCGCTCCGCGGAGAGGGCGAGAAGCTGTCGGGCGGCGGCAAGTCGTCGGGTTTGATGGGGTTCCTCAAGATCGGGGACCGCGCCGCTGGCGCCATCAAATCCGGCGGCACCACCCGCCGCGCTGCCAAGATGGTGATCGTCGACGCCGACCATCCCGATATCGAGGATTTCATCAACTGGAAGGTGCTCGAAGAGCAGAAGGTGGCCTCCATCGTCGCCGGCTCCAAGATGCACGAGCAGAAGCTCAACCTTTTGTTCGACGCGATCAAGGCATGGGACGGGGCCGAGGCGGATGCCTATGACCCCGCCAAGAACGCCGCGCTGAAACAGGCGATCCGCGAGGCCAAGAAGGTCGCGATCCCCGAAACTTACGTCAAACGCGTGCTGGACTATGCCAAGCAGGGCCACACCGGCATCGAGTTCCCGACCTATGACACCGACTGGGATAGCGAGGCCTACAACTCCGTCTCCGGCCAGAACTCCAACAACTCGATCCGCGTCACCAATGCCTTTCTGAAGGCCGTGGAGAAGGATGCCGACTGGGAGTTGATCAGCCGCACCGAGAACCGGGTTGTCAAGACCGTCCGCGCCCGCGACCTGTGGGATCAGGTCGGCCATGCCGCATGGGCCTGCGCCGATCCAGGGATCCAGTACCACGACACTGTGAACGACTGGCACACCTGCCCCGAGGACGGGGCGATCCGCGGCTCGAACCCCTGTTCGGAGTACATGTTCCTTGACGATACGGCGTGCAATCTGGCTTCGATGAACCTGCTGACCTTCCTTCAGGACGGGGTCTTTCAGGTCGAGGACTACATGCACGCTTCGCGCCTCTGGACCGTGACACTGGAAATCAGCGTGATGATGGCGCAGTTTCCTTCCAAGGAAATCGCGCAGCGGTCTTATGACTTCCGCACGCTGGGTCTGGGCTATGCCAATATCGGCGGCTTGCTGATGAACATGGGCTATTCCTATGACAGCGACGAAGGCCGCGCTTTGGGCGGTGCCCTGACCGCGATCATGACCGGCGTCGCCTATGCGACCTCCGCTGAGATGGCGGGCGAATTGGGCGCCTTCCCGGGCTATGCCAAGAACGCCGAGCACATGCTGCGCGTCATCCGCAACCACCGCACCGCCGCCTATGGGAAGGCGGACGGCTATGAGCAACTCTCGGTCAAACCGGTGCCGCTGGATCACGCCAATTGCCCGCAGGCAGGGCTGGTCGACATCGCCAAATCCTGCTGGGACGAGGCGCTGAAACTGGGCGAAGCCCATGGCTACCGCAACGCGCAGACCTCCGTCATCGCGCCCACCGGCACCATCGGTCTGGTCATGGACTGCGATACCACCGGCATTGAGCCCGACTTCGCGCTGGTGAAGTTCAAGAAGCTCGCAGGGGGTGGATACTTCAAAATCATCAACCAATCCGTGCCTGCCGCGCTGGAAAAACTCGGCTACGGGTCGGCCCAGATCGAAGAGATCGTCAGCTATGCCGTCGGCCACGGCACCATCGGCAATGCGCCCGCGATCAACCACACCACGCTGGCAGGGCACGGCTTTGGCGCCAATGAATTGGCCAAGATCGACGCCGCGCTGAAACAGGCTTTCGACATCCGCTTTGTCTTCAATCAATGGACGCTAGGCGAAGCCTTCTGCACGCAGGTGCTGGGCATTCCGACCGAAAAGCTGAACGACCCGACCTTCGACCTGCTCCGCTCCCTCGGTTTCAGCAAGGCCGATATCGAAGCGGCCAATGACCACGTCTGCGGGACCATGACGCTCGAAGGCGCGCCGCATCTGCGCGAGGAGCATTACGACATCTTCGACTGTGCCAACCCCTGCGGCAAGAAGGGCAAGCGTTACCTGTCGGTCAACAGCCACATCCACATGATGGCAGCGGCGCAGAGCTTCATCTCGGGGGCGATCTCTAAAACGATCAACATGCCAAATGACGCGACGATCGAGGATTGCCAGAAGGCTTATGAACTCAGCTGGTCGCTGGGGATCAAGGCCAACGCGCTCTACCGCGATGGTTCGAAACTGAGCCAACCGCTGGCCGCAGCCCTCGTGGAGGACGACGAAGACGCTGCCGAGACGCTGGAAAGCGGCAACACGCATGAGAAGGCCGCCGTTTTGGCTGAAAAGATCGTCGAAAAGGTGATCGTCAAAGAGATCATCAAATCACACCGCGAGAAGATGCCACAGCGCCGCAAGGGCTATACCCAGAAGGCCAACGTGGGCGGTCACAAAGTTTATCTGCGCACCGGCGAATATGAGGACGGCAAGCTGGGCGAGATCTTCATCGACATGCACAAGGAAGGCGCGGGCTTCCGGGCGATGATGAACAACTTCGCCATCGCGGTCTCGGTCGGTCTGCAATACGGCGTGCCGCTGGAGGAATTCGTCGATGCCTTCACCTTCACCAAGTTCGAACCGGCGGGCATGGTGCAGGGCAACGACAGCATCAAACAGGCGACCTCGATCCTCGACTATGTGTTCCGTGAATTGGCGGTGAGCTACCTCGACCGCACCGATCTGGCGCATGTGAAGCCCGAGGGCGCGACCTTTGACGATCTGGGCCGGGGCGAGGAAGAGAACCTCTCGAACGTCAGCGAGTTGAGCGAGTGGGCCGCGAATAAGTCCTTGGAAGTGCTCAAGCAAATCAGCTCCACCGGCTATCTGCGCAACCGCCTTCCACAAGAGTTGGTAGTGTTGCAGGGCGGGCAGGGCGTCGAGCCGAGCACCGCCTACGCCCCCCAAGTGAGCGGCGGCGACGTGGCGGTCGCGGTGCAACCCTCGGCCTCTGCCAGCACCGGGGCGGTCAGCCTTGATGCGCGGGCCAAGGCCAAGATGCAGGGCTATGAAGGCGAAGCCTGCGGTGAATGCGGCAACTACACATTGGTTCGCAACGGCACCTGTATGAAGTGCAACACCTGCGGCGGCACCTCGGGCTGTAGCTGATGAGATGTGCCCCGAAAGGGGCGCGCAGGGGCAGGGCCGCAAGGCCCGCCCCGACGAGGCTGCCGGCGCGCCTCAGGCATACTTGCGCGAAAGGGTTAATTTCCGCGCTGCCATCCAGATTGCGTTAACCAAAATTAAACCAGTCTCTCCCTATCAAGGTCATGAAAGGGAGAATTTGATGAAACGTCTTGTTATATTGGGATTTCTCACCGGATTGCTGGCCGCTTGTGTGGAGCCCCCGGCCTCGCCCATGGAAGCTGCGGCGCGCAAAGCGGCGGCGGCAGAATTGACGGCGAAACAATGTGCGGGGTTTGCGGGCGGCTATGAAAGCGTGCGCAAGCTGCGGCATGATGCCAACCAAAATATCGCCACCGCGCGGCGACTTGGGGCCACAGATGCCACCATCGCCAAGGCAAGGGCGGATGTGCGTATGGCCTTTGATATGCAGGTCGCTTTCTCGACCCCGCAACAGGCCTGCAACATGATGGTGGGCGAATTGGCTTGGGCCACGGGGTGAGGGCGTCTAGCGATGCGCCACGTCGAGCCAGATCGGCAAATGGTCCGAGGCGCGGCGGGTCTGGGCCGTCTCGATCACACCGCCTTGGCGCACAGTAAGATGTTGGTCCAAGGCGATGCGATCTAGGAAGGCCACGGGCATCCGCGCGTGATAGCTTTTGCCCGGCGCATGAATGGTGAACCGTTTCGCCAGACGCCCGAGCCCCACCTTTTGCGACCATTCGTTCAAGTCGCCCGCGATCAGCGTGGGGCAGGCGGCGCATGCGTCGAGATGGGCGATCATGGCGCTCAGCTGCTCCTTGCGCGACGGACGCAGCAGGCCGAGATGCGAGGCGATCACGCGCAATTGGCGCGCGCCGAGATGCAGGTCGGCCACCATGGCGCCGCGCGGCTCCACCCCCGGCAGGGTCAGATGCGCCACCCGGTCGATCTTGGCCGAGGGGCGGACCAGAACGGCATTGCCATGCCAGCCGATGCTCACGTCGCTCGGCGTGGGCAGAGGGCGCAGGCCCGTCACCTCTTCGACCCGGTCGAGCGGCAGGGCCGAGGGGCGCGGCGCGCGGCGGCGGTCGGCCTCTTGCAGCACCACTACATCGGCATGCAGACTGCGGATGATCCGCATGATCCGCTCAGGATCGCGGCGCCGGTCGGTGCCCATGGCCTTGCGGATGTTATAGCTCACGATGCGCAGCGATTGCGGGGCGACGGCGGGGATCATAGGATGGGCGCTCCCAGACGAAACAGCCCTTCGGCCACCTTGCGGAACATCCCGCTGGGCGGTCTTTCCATGGCGCAATGCTCGGAAAGATGTTCGAACCAATCATGCAGCTTCGCGACCGAGGCCGCGTCATAGACAAAGAGCGTGACCTCGAAATTCAGCAGCATGCTGCGCACGTCGAAATTGGCCGTGCCCACCAGCCCCAGATCGTCGATGATCCCGGCTTTGGCGTGGATCATCCCAGGCTGGTAGTACAGCACATGGCCGCCTGCCTCATGCAGATCGCGCAGATAGGCGCCCCGCGCGAAATCGGCCATCCGTTGGTTCGAGCGTTCGGGGACCAGTACCCGTACATCCACCCCCCGCCGGGCCGCAGTGGTCAAAGCCGAACCGAGCGCCTCGGTCGGCACGAAATAGGGGGTCACCAACCAAATCCGCGCCTCGGCCAGATGGATCGCGCGGATCAGACCATCATGCAGCGGGTCTTCGGCGATATCAGGGCCGGAGGGCACGAGTTGCACCGTTGCCGTCCCGCCCGTATGGGCCGCGACCGAGGGGGCCGGGTCCAAAGCCTCCCCGCTGGCGACGCCCCAGTCTGAGCGGAACACATCGCCGAAACTCTGCACCGCGCGGCCTTCGAGCAGAAAGGCCAGATCGGTCCAGCCATCCTCCAAGGCCGCAGGCCCGAGGTAATGCGCGCCGATGTTCATGCCCCCGGAAAACACCCGCGCATCATCGGCGATGATCATTTTGCGGTGGTTGCGTAGGTTCAGATGGCCCGATCCCGGCAGTTGCAGTAGCGGAGAGTAAAAGCGTACATCGCCGCCCGCCTCGCGCAGGCGGCGCAGGGCGGCTGTCGGGCCGCGCAGGGTGCCCAAACGGTCCATCAGCAGCCGAACTTTCACGCCCGCCTTGGCGCGTTCGGTCAGCGCGTCGACGAAAATGCGTCCGGTGTCGTCATTGGCTACGATGTAAAAAAGCACGTCGAGCCGTTTCTCGGCCCCTTGGATCAGCGCCATCACCGCTTCATGGGCCGCCGTCGGGTCGCCCAAGAGCCGCAGGTCTTGGCCATGGACGGCGGCGGGCAGGCCGAAATACTGCATCGTCGCGTCAAGCGTATGCACAGGGCGGGGCGGCGGGCCGCCGGTATCGCCTTTCAGAAAGTGCACCGGTGAATAGCGCGAGGATTGTTTGCGAAAGCCAAGCCCCAGAAACAGCGGCACCGCGACCCAGGGCAGCACGATGATGAACAGTAGCCACGCCGCAGTCGATTGCGGCGTGCGGCGCTGTTGCAAAATCACGATCGCCGCGAGCAGCGTCAGGATCACGATGATGACGATTTCCAGATGGGTGGTGATCCAAGACATGGGGTGGGGCCTGCTCCTTCTTGCTGACAATACAAGCAGATAACGCGTTCAGTGGTGACAGCAAGCCTCGGACGGGGTCTACCGTGAGGGCATGGTGCGGGGCCGGGGGCGTTTTGGTGCTTTTCGATCGGGGAGCCTCTTTCGCGCGGTTGTCTCTGGGTCGTTTCTCTGGCGGAACTTTCGCTGCGGTGAGGGCAAACATGGCCGGGAATTCGTGTTGCGGCATCAACCCTTTGATTTAGCGAGATAAAATGCATCTGCGCGCCGCCTAATTCGACACATGATACATAACTTAAGCGGCCCCTAGCCGAGGGTATGTTGCAAATGTGCGACAATCAGCGCATCGCAATTCTGTGATGTGAAAAAACTGAAACCCAACCCTAAATGGGGCGTTGCGTGAGTGACCCTGCGGCGAGGATCGCGGGGTCACCTGTATTTAAGGAGCAGAACATGAAACGCACGACAACAATCGCCAGCATCGCCCTGATCGCATCCACCGCCTTCGCGGGTGCAGCAGCAGCCGGTTCGCTGGAAGACACCACCGTTGAAGCACCGGTTTTCACACCGGCGCCGACACCCGTGGCCGTTGATGGCGACTGGACAGGCTTCTACACCGGTCTTCAGGTCGGCCAGACCGACGTCGACAGCGACAGCGGCAACCTTGACGGCGACGACACGTCTTACGGTTTCCACGCCGGTTACGACTATGACTTCGGCAAATTCGTTCTGGGTGGCGAACTTGACTACGACAAGACCGACATCGATCTGGGCAACGGCGCAGGCGATGTGGACTCCGTGGCACGCGCCAAGGTCAAGGCTGGCTACGACTTCGGCAAGACACTGGTTTACGCAACAGCCGGTGCGGCCCGTGCCGACACAAGCGTTGGCGATGAAACCGGCCCCTTCGCCGGTCTGGGCGTCACCTATAAAGTGACCGACCGCTACACCGTCGGTGGTGAAGTGCTGCAGCACAAATTCGATGACGTAGGCGGAACAGGCGAAGATCTGGACGCGACCACGATCTCCCTGCGCGGTTCCATGCGCTTCTGATCTGACTTGGCGGGAGGACCCGCTTTGATGAAGGGCCGGCTTCCGAAAGGAGGCCGGTCTTTTTTGTTTACGCGGCGCGGCTGGCGCGCCCTTCGGCAAAGCGGCAGAGGTCGCGCAGGGCCGCCTCAAACGCGCTGTCTTCGATCGTCATGGCCACGCGTACATGGCCCGCCGCCGCCGCACCGAAACTTTCGCCCGGCATCACCGCGATCTGCTGGTCTTCCAACAGGGCATCGGCAAATTCACTGCCGCTGAGACCCGTGGCGCGGATATCCAGCATCAGATACATCGCCCCTTGCGAGGGCACCGAGCGCACCACGTTTTGACCGCCCAAAATCCGCTGCGCCAGCGCGCGGCGGCGGGCGAAGGGGGCGCTGATTTCCTCTTCGAAAGCGGCCCCTTGGGCGAGGGCGTAGTCGCTTGCGTCCTGAATGAAGCCCGGCACGCCGTAGTTGGTATGGGTGGCAAGGTCGATCAAGTCCGCAATGACGTCTTCAGGCCCGATGATCCAGCCACAGCGGCTGCCGGTCATCGCGTGGGATTTCGACATGGAGCCGATGACCAGCGTTCGCTCCGCCATGCCGGGCAGGGCGCGGGGGCTGAGATGTGCGCCCTCCCAAATCTGCGTGTCATAGACCTCATCCGAGACGAGCCAGAGGTCGTGATCATGGCAGACCTGCGCGATCTCTTCCAAGGTTTCGCGGCCATAGATCACGCCGGTCGGGTTGTTGGGCGTGTTGATCAACAGCGCCTTTGCGCCCTCGGCGGTTGCCGCCAGATCCGCCCTGCGGGGCAGGAACCCGTGATCGGCCCGCGCTTCGACCGCCACGGCCCGTGCCCCGGCAGCACGCAGGGTGCCGGGGTAGGTGGCATAATAAGGGTCGATGTAGAGCGCCGCATCGCCGGGGTCGCAGACCGCCATGAACGCCGCGAATAGCCCCGCTTGCCCGCCCGGGGTGACCACCACATTGTCGCGGGTCGTTGGCACGCCGGTTCGCTCTTCGGCGCGTTTTGCAATCCGGTCGCGCAGGGCATCGGTGCCCGGGACGGCGGCATAGCCGGTATGGCCGCCGAGCGCGCTGCGGTGCATCTCTTGTAGGATCGGGGCGGCGGTGCGGATGTCATGCTCGCCGATGGTAAGCTCGGTCACCGGCACCCCCGCCGCGATCATCGCGCGCGATTTGTGAAACACTTCCCAGCCGTCGGACCCTCCGGCCAGAACCCCTTTGATGCGCGATGATCTATCCATGATGCCTCCGAAATTTTCCGCACAAGGGGGCAGAGCCTTGGGGCTTTGTCAATCCGCGCAGGCAAGGCGGAAGGCAGGGTTGCATAAAACTTAACCGGACAAGGGGCTTGGCGCAGGGCGGCGCGCTTGCTACAACCCGGTCATGAACACCGCAACGCTCATTATTTGCTGCATTACCCGCTGAGACATCCTCGCGGGCCGCTGTTCACGTCATTCCCATTCTGACAAAACTATGCCAAGCCCGCGTCACACCCGCGCAAGGACGCCTGCCCATGACCCGTGACCTGACGATCAAGCTGCACAATACCGCCACCCGGAAGAAAGAGGATTTCACCCCGATCGATGCGCAGAATGTGCGGATGTATGTCTGCGGCCCCACCGTCTATGACCGGGCACATCTGGGCAACGCACGGCCTGTGATCGTGTTCGATGTGCTCTACCGCTTGCTGCGCCATGTTTACGGGCCGCAGCATGTGACTTACGTGCGCAATTTCACCGACGTGGACGACAAGATCAACGCTCGCGCCGCGACAAGCGGGCGCAGCATTGGAGAGATCACCGCCGAGACGACGCAGTGGTATCTGGACGACATGGCCGCCGTGGGCGCCTTGGAGCCCGACCACATGCCTCGCGCGACACAGTATATCCCCCAGATGGTCGCGATGATCCGCGGGCTGATGGATGAAGGCTACGCCTATGAGGCCGAGGGCCATGTGCTGTTCCGGGTGCGTAAATACGCCGAATATGGCGCGCTTTCGGGCCGGTCGGTCGACGATATGATCGCAGGCGCAAGGGTCGAGGTGGCGCCTTATAAAGAAGACCCGATGGATTTCGTGCTGTGGAAGCCTTCGGACGAAGACACCCCCGGCTGGGATTCCCCATGGGGTGAGGGGCGTCCGGGCTGGCATATCGAATGCTCCGCCATGGCGCATGACCTGTTGGGGGAGCGTTTCGACATCCACGGCGGCGGCATCGACCTGCAATTCCCGCATCATGAGAATGAGATCGCCCAGTCGAAATGCGCGGGCCACGGGTTCGCCAACTACTGGCTGCACAATGAGATGTTGCAGGTCGAGGGCAAGAAAATGTCCAAGTCCCTGGGCAACTTCTTTACCGTCCGTGACTTGCTGGACCAAGGCGTGCCGGGGGAGGTCATCCGTTTCGTGATGCTCTCGACCCATTACCGCAAGCCGATGGACTGGACCGAGAAGAAGCGCGAGAAGGCCGAAAAGACCCTGCGCAAATGGTATCTTCAGGCTGCAGAGGCCGAGGCCGCGACGCCGGGGCCTGAACTGGTGGCGCTTTTGGCCGATGATCTCAACACCCACGCTGCTTTGACCGAATGCCACCGTCTGTCCAACGCGGGCGATACGGCAGGCTTGCGCGGGGCGCTGTCGCTCTTGGGGCTGCTGGACGATCTGATCCCCGAATGGGCCGCGGTTCAGGCGCTGGATCTGACCGATATCGAAGCCTTCCTCAGCGATGCCCGCGCCACTGCGATGGAGACCAAGGATTTCGCCGAGGTGGACCGGATCAAAAAATCGCTGACCTCGGTCGGGATCGAGGTGCAGATGAGCAAAGATGGGGTAAAGCTGACGCCGCCGCCGGGCTTTGATCGGGGCCAGTTGGAGGGGTTGTTGTGATGTTTCGCCGCCGTCCTAAGAACGGCGTTCGACCGCGGGCGGAAGCGAAGCGCCCGCCCATGGGGGCGGTCGGGCGCTGTTCGTGCCGAGGGCACGAACGGGAGTGTGACGCGGAAGGAGGCAATCTCTCATGACCCGCGCGCGCCTCACCCTCTACGACACCACCCTGCGTGACGGGCAGCAAACCCAAGGCGTGCAGTTCTCCACCGATGAGAAACGCCAGATCGCCAGCGCGCTCGACGCGCTTGGCGTGGATTACATCGAAGGCGGCTGGCCCGGCGCCAACCCGACCGACAGCGCTTTTTTCGACGCCGCGCCGCCGACGCAGGCAAGGCTCACCGCCTTTGGCATGACCAAACGCGCGGGCATGTCGGCTGAGAATGACGACGTGCTGGCCGCCGTGCTCAACGCGGGCACCAAATCCGTCTGCATCGTCGGCAAGACCCATGACTTCCACGTCAAAACCGCCCTCGGCATCACGCTGGCCGAGAACACCGACAACATCGCCAAATCCGTCGCCCATCTTGTCGCCCAAGGGCGCGAGGCGCTCTTCGACGCCGAGCATTTCTTTGACGGTTACAAGGTCAATCCAGACTACGCGCTGGAAGCGATCCGCGCGGCCTATGACGCGGGCGCGCGCTGGATCGTGCTTTGCGACACCAATGGCGGCACGCTGCCCGATGAGATCGGTCGTATCACCCGTGCGGTGATCGCGGCGGGCATCCCGGAGGATCATCTGGGTATTCATACCCACGACGACACCGAAAACGCCGTGGCCTGTACGCTGGCCGCCGTCGACGCGGGCGCGCGGCAGATCCAAGGCACGCTCAATGGGCTGGGCGAGCGCTGCGGCAACGCCAACCTGACAACCCTGATCCCGATCCTGCTGCTGAAAGAGCCCTATGCCAGCGGTTACGAGATCGGCGTCACCCATGACGCGCTGCGCGGTCTGACCCGCACTAGTCGGATGCTGGATGAAATCCTAAACCGCGTGCCGATGAAACAGGCGGGTTTCGTCGGGTCTTCGGCCTTTGCGCATAAGGCGGGGCTGCATGCCAGTGCCATCGCCAAAGACCCCAGCACCTATGAGCATATCGACCCCGCGCTGGTCGGCAATACGCGCGTCATTCCGATGTCGAACCAAGCCGGGCAATCCAACCTGCGCAAACGGCTGAGCGATGCGGGCTTCTCGGTAGCCAAGGGCGACCCGGCGCTTGGCCGGATCTTGGAGGTGGTCAAGGACCGCGAGGCGCAGGGCTATGCCTATGACACCGCGCAGGCGAGCTTTGAGTTGCTGGCCCGCGACGTGATGGGCCAGCTACCGCATCTGTTCGAGGTCGAGCGCTACCGCGTCACCGTCGAACGCCGCCGCAATGCCGAAGGCCGGATGGTCAGCCTCTCCGAAGCGGTCGTGGTCATTGATGTGGACGGGGAAAAACGGCTCTCGGTCTCGGAATCGCTGGACGAGGATGGCGCGGACCGTGGCCCGGTCAACGCGCTGTCCAAGGCGCTGGCCAAGGATTTGGGCAAATACAGCAGCCTTCTGGAGGACATGCGTCTGGTTGACTTCAAGGTGCGCATCACCCAAGGCGGCACCGAAGCCACCACCCGCGTCATCATCGACAGCGAAGACGGGCAAGGGCGGCGCTGGTCCACCGTGGGCGTCAGCGCCAACATACTCGACGCCTCATTCGAAGCGCTGCTTGATGCGATACGTTGGAAATTGATCCGGGACCGCGCCCAATGACAGATGATATGACCGCCTTTTTCACTCTCCATCGCGATCTGCCGCGCGAAGGGCCGGGGGAGCCTGCGGATGTGATCTGGGCCGTGGATCAGGTCGATCTGCCCGCGCGGGCCGAGATTGCCGATGTGGCCTGCGGCCCCGGCAGCGACATCGGCGCCCTCCGCGCGGCGATCCCGCAGGGCCATGTGACGGCCCTCGATCAAACTGCGCATTTCGTCGACACCGCGCGGGGCCGTTTTGTGGCCGATGGCAATGTTACCCTGCTGCGGGCCGATATGGCCGCGATCGCCAATGAATATGATCTCATTTGGTGCGCCGGTGCGGTCTATTTCCTTGGCGTGACCGAGGCGCTGACCCGCTGGCGCAAGTCGCTGCGCGCGGGCGGTGTGGTGGCCTTCTCCGAACCCTGCTGGCTGACGGATAGCCCGTCGGAAGAGGCCCGCGCGCAATGGGCGGACTACCCCGCGATGAGCGACGCAAACGGCATTGCCGAGCGGGTCCGCGCGGCGGGCTATGAGGTCGTGGCGACCCGTGTCCTGTCGGATGAAGCTTGGGAGAATTACTACACTCCCCTGGAGGCGCGGATTGAAAAGCTGCGCCCGGGTGCGGATGATGATTTGGCCCAAGTGCTCGATGCCGCCGAGGCGGAGATCGCCTGTTGGCGCGCGCATCGGGATGAGTTTGGCTATCTTCTGACGGTGGCGCGCCCCACATGACCTTCGACGCTGACCTGAACGCCTGCGCCGCCATGGTAGAGCGCGCCGACCCTTGGCGCTTTCGCGCCGCCATGGCCGCCCCCGTCGAGACGCGCAAGCTGCTCTTCCCGCTCTATGCCTTCAACGTCGAAGTGGCCCGCGCCCCATGGGTCACCCAAGAGACGATGATCGCCGAGATGCGGCTGCAATGGTGGCGCGACGCGCTGGAGGAGATCGCCAAGGACGGCCCGGTGCGGCGGCATGAGGTGACCACGCCGCTGGCCCGTGCGATTGCGCCAGAGGATGCCGAACTGCTCGATGAACTCGTCGCCGCGCGGCGGTGGGACATCTACAAAGACCCTTTCGAGGATGCCGCGCATTTCGAGCGCTATATTGAGCAAACTGCAGGCCATCTGATGTGGGTCGCCGCCCGCCGCCTTGGGGCGACGGATGAAGCAGTGGTGCGGGATGCGGCCTACGCCACTGGCATCGCCGCATGGCTCTGCGCCATTCCGAATTTGGAAGAGGCTGGCCGCGTGCCGCTGCTGGATGGTACGGCGGAGGGAGTCTCGGCCCTTGCCAAGGGGGCGCTTGACCGGCTGAAATCGGCGCGTGCCAATCGGGGGAAGATCCCCAAGGCGGCGCGCGCTGCGCTGCTGCCTGCCGCCCATGCGGGGCCGGTGTTGCGGGCCGCGGTGGATGCGCCGGATAAGGTCTCACAAGCCGCGCTGCCTGACCCGCGTCGCCATTTCGCGCTGCGGGCATTGGCGTCGCGCTGGTAGGCGCTTAGCTCAGCTGCGTTTCCTTGCGGCTGCGCAGCACCAGCCAGATCAGCGACCCGCCCGCGAGCACCAAGAAGGGTACCATGGCAAGGTTCACCGCCGCCCAGCCTTCCTGCGCCGTGCCGCCCGAACAGTTCATCAGCCCGCCCGAGGCCAGCGAGGCCACGGTCACGCCGCCGAACACCAGCAAGTCGTTCAGGCCCTGCATCCGCCCGCGCTCATGCGGCTCATGCGCGCCCGCGAGCATGGTGGTGGCCCCGATGAAGCCAAAGTTCCACCCCAGCCCCAAAAGGATCAGCGCGACAAAGAAGTTGCCCAGTTCCACCCCCTGAAGCGCCACCACCCCGGCAGCGGCAAGGATCGCGATGCCAAGGCCCATGATCCGCTCGACGCCGAAACGGTTGATCAGATGGCCGGTGAAGAAGGACGGCGCGAACATCGCCAGCACATGGCCGGTGACCACATAGCCCGCGCTGTCTTGGCTATAGCCGCAGCCGACGACAGCCAGCGGGGTCGAAGTCATCACGAGGTTCATCAATGCGTATGACACCATGGCGCAGATCACTGCGACCGCGATGCGCGGCGTGGTCAAAAGCTCCCACCGGCTGCGGCCTTTGGGCGCGTCATGGGCCGGGATCGGCGGTTTCGGAATGTCGATGAAGAGAAACAGCAGCGCCCCGATGAGGTTCACCGCCACCACGGCCATATAGGTGCCGAGGAAGGGCACGACGAGGCTCATCGACGTGGCCGTGGCAAGCTGCGGCCCGATGATGGCCGAGACAAGACCGCCTGCCATGACATAGGAAATCGCCTTGGGCCGGAAAACATCCGAGGCGGTATCGGCGGCGGCGAAACGGTAGAAGCCCTGCGCCGACATATAGATGCCCGTCAGAAGCGACCCCAGCAGGAAAACCGGAAAGGAGGCGAGATAAAGCCCGTAGGCCGCGACCGCGCCGCCCAAGGCACCGCCCGCGGCCCCCAGAAAGAACCCCGCCCGGCGGCCATAGCGCTGCATGATGGCCGAGACCGGCGTGGCCGAAAGCATGGAGCCCAGAACGATCATCGAGATCGGCAGGGTGGCAAGACAGACATTCGTCGCAAGCGACTGCCCGGCAAGACCTCCGACAAGGAAAATCATCGGCATCTGCGCCCCGAGAAAGGCCTGTGCTGCCACCAGCACCGCTACGTTGCGCCGCGCGCGTCTGTCGTCGATCATGTCTGAATTCCTCACTTCCCGCCAAGGGGTAGCCCTGCCCTTGGGTAAGGGCAAGCCCGGCAGCGGTTTTTGCGCCGCCGATCCCGCTTGCGCCCGGCGGCAAGCTCGCCGATGATCGCGCCGATGACCGCCGCCGTTCGCCCTTCGCTGACCCTTCTTTTGCTCGCTGGCACCGCCGAAGCGCGGCAGCTTGCCCGCGCCTTGACGCAGGCCGGGCACCGGGTCACCGCTTGGCTGACGGAGCCGCCGCGCGGCAACAATCCGATGCCGGTGGCCTATGAGATGCGCGATGCCGGGGATGCCGCGGCGCTGCGGCGCGATATGGCGGGCTTTGATGCGGTGCTCGACCTCAGCCACGGGTTCGATGCGGGGCTGAGCCACGCAGGCTATGCCGCCGCCACGTCTCTGGGCAAACCTTTCGTCAGCTTTTCGCGCCCCCTCTGGCCCTTGGACAACCCGCTGCTGCAATCGTTGCCGGATGTCGCGGCCGCCGCCCGTACCGTGCCGCCCGCTGCCCGCGTCTTTGCAGCGACTGGTTGGGCCAGCCTGCCAACCTTCCAACCGTTCAAGGGCGCGCGCCTCATGCTACGACAGACGAGCCGCCATGAACGCGCCGCGCCCTATGACTTTGTCGATCTGATCTTTGGCGAGCCGCCGTTCACCATGGAGAGTGAAACGGCATTGTTCCGCGACCTCGGCGTCGACCTGCTGATTTGCCGCAACCTCGGCGGGCAGGCCAGCCGCCCGAAAGTCGACGCTGCCCTGTCGCTCGGCCTGCCGGTGATCCTGATCGACAGACCGCCACTGCCAAAGGGCGCGCCTTGTCTGAGCGATCTCGACGCGATGCTGGATTGGGTGGCACGACTGTGAGCCTCGCGCCCCCGATCACCTGCGACGCCGATGTGGCCGAGGGCGCGGCATGGCTGGCCGAACGGGAGCCGCGTTTTGCCATGGCGCTGAGCAAAACCGGACCGCTGCCGCTGCGCCTGCGCCCGCCCGGTTTCGCGGGGCTGCTCGACATTATCGTGGGGCAGCAGGTGAGCGTGGCCTCGGCCCGGGCGATCTATGCGCGGCTGGTTGCGGCGGGGTTGGATCAGCCGGAGAACGTCCTGCGCGCCGGAGACGACGGCCTGCGCGCTGCGGGGCTGAGCCGCCCCAAGGCGCGCTATGTGCTGGCCTTGGCGGAACGTGATTTCGATTTCGACGCGCTGCACGGGCTGCCCGATGACGAAGCCATCGCCGCGCTGGTCGACATGCCGGGGATCGGGCCGTGGACGGCGCAGATCTATGTGATGTTCTGCCTTGGCCGCCGCGATATCTTTCCCAGCGGCGACCTGGCACTGCAAGAGGCGGCGCGGGGGCTCTTTGATCTGCCCGTCCGTCCCAGCCCGAAAGACCTCTCCGCCATGGCCGCCGCATGGTCACCTTGGCGGTCGGTTGCGGCGCGGCTGCTCTTTGCCTACTACCGGGTGTTGAAACAAAAGGAAGGATTGTCATGACACGGGTTTTGAACGCGGAGCGCCGCGAGCCGGTCTCTGGCACCACACGGTCGGTGGTGGTGTTCCTGCATGGCTATGGCGCGAATGGCGCTGACTTGCTGGGCCTTGCCGATCCGCTGAGCGAGCATTTGCCCGACACGCTTTTCGTCGCTCCCGACGCGCCCGAGGCCTGCGCCGGTGCGCCGATGGGCTATCAGTGGTTCCCGATCCCATGGATCGACGGATCATCCGAAGAGGAATCGATGCGCGGGATGATGAGCGCGGTCGAAGACCTCGACGCCTTCCTCGACGCGCTGATGGTCGACGAAGACGTGTTGCCCGAACAGGTCGTGCTCTTCGGCTTTTCCCAAGGCACGATGATGTCGCTGCATGTGGCCCCACGGCGCGAAGATGCGGTGGCGGGGATCGTGGCCTTCTCGGGGCGTCTGCTCAACCCCGAAGCGCTGGCCGAAGAGGCGCAGGTCAAACCGCCGGTGCTGCTGGTCCATGGCGATGCCGATGACGTGGTGCCGCCGCAATCCCTGCCGCAGGCCGCCGAAGCGCTGCAAGAAGCAGGGTGGCAAGACGTTTACGCCCATGTGATGAAGGGCACGGGCCATGGCATCGCGCCCGATGGGCTGAGCGTGGCGCTCGCCTTCATGCGCGACAAACTGGGGCTTTAACTCTTCATCTCGTCCCAGAGCCAGGGTTCGGCGAACTCGACCGAATTACCCGCGGGGTCGCGCACATAGAGCGAGCGCGCCCCGTTGGGCCAATCAAAACTGGTGTCGATCTCGACCCCGGCGGCCAGCAGCCGCGTCTCCATCGTGGCGATCTCATCGCGTTTCATTGCAAAACAGACATGCCCCGGGCCGCGCGCCCCATGGGGCGGCACAGGCATTTTCGGATTGCCGGGCGGCTGCGCCGTGGCGGTCGGGTTAAAGACCAGCAAAACCGAAGGGCCGAGCGCGAAGAACATATGCCGACCCGGCACCTCCTGAAACAGTTTCAGTCCCAGAATGTCGCGGTAAAACCCCCGCGCCGCGTCCAGATCATCGGCATAGACGGCGGCTTCGAGCAGGGATTGCGGCGCGGGCGCATCGGGCAGGGGGCTTTTCGACATGCCACAAGGTTAACAAACTCTGCCCATCTGTCACGCCTCTGTCGTAATCTTTGGGCAAAACCGGCGACATCTAGTGGTTCACCTTTGTCTTGCCAGAGAGAAACCGCGAGATATAGTGACTAAAACGGGCAGAGGACGCGACCAGATGGACGGCGATTTCAGGACCGAATTTACCCGCCACCCGGCGGCGCTCAAACACCACCCCGCGCTGGTGCTCAACGCGGACTACCGACCTTTATCCTATTACCCGCTGTCGCTCTGGCCATGGCAGGAAGCCGTAAAGGCCAAATGGCTCGACCGGGTCGAGATCGTCGCCGAATATGACGAGGTGGTGCGCAGCCCCTCTACGGTGATCAGGATCCCCTCGGTTGTCGTCCTAAAAGACTATGTCAAACCTCAAAAGCGCGTGGCCTTCACGCGCTTTAATTTATTTCTAAGGGATGAATTCCGCTGCCAATACTGCGGCGCGAAGGGCGATCTGACCTTTGACCATGTGGTACCACGCGCCGCCGGTGGGGTGACCAGTTGGCAAAACGTGGTCGCCGCCTGTAGCCCTTGCAACCTGCGCAAAGGCTCGCGGCCCCTGCACCGCACGGGGCTTGCCCTGCGCAAACCGCCGCGGCAACCCGCCGCCGAAGAGCTGCGCAACATGGGCCGCAAATTCCCGCCCGGCCATCTGCATGAAAGCTGGATGGATTTTCTCTATTGGGATGCCGAACTGGAGGCCTGACCTCAGATATCCAGCTCAACCCAGATGGGCACGTGATCCGACGGCTTATCGCGCCCGCGCACGTCGCGGTCGATCTGGCAGTCGCGCAGCCGGTCCGCCACGGTGGGCGATAGCAGGAAATGGTCAATGCGGATGCCGTTGTTGCGGTTCCACGCACCGGCCTGATAATCCCAGAAGGAGTAATGTCCCGGCCCTTGGGTGCGCGCCCGGAAAGCGTCTGTAAGGCCAAGGTTCACCAGCCGCCGCCATGCGGCGCGGGACTCGGGCCGGAAGAGGGCATCTTCGCGCCAGCTGTCGGGTTTGGCAGCATCCTCGGCCTGCGGGATGATGTTGTAATCCCCCGCCATGAGGAACGGCGTTTCCTCGGCCAGAAGCGCTTCGGCACGGGCTTGCAGCCGCGCCATCCATGCGAGTTTATAGTCATATTTCGGCCCCGGCGCCGGGTTGCCATTGGGCAGGTAGAGCCCGCAAACCCGCAGCGCCATATCGTCGCCCACCACCGTTGCTTCGATCCAGCGGGCCTGATCATCGGCATCATCGCCCGGCAGGCCGCGGGTCACATCCTCAAGCGGGAGTTTCGACAGGATCGCCACGCCGTTAAAGGACTTTTGCCCGTGGGTTTCGACGTTATAGCCGCGCTCTTCGAGCATTTCGCGGGGGAAAGCCTCATCCACTGACTTGATCTCTTGCAGCACGACAACGTCCGGCTGCGCCTCGTCTAGCCAATCGGGAAGGGCCGCCGCGCGGGCCTTGATACCGTTGATGTTGAAACTCGCGATCTTCATATCCGGCCCTCTTTCGACGTCCGACTGCTATCGCGCAATTGGCGTCGCGGAGCAAGGGGAAGGCTTGCGCGCTTAAGGTGATTCTCGGGTCAGATTTCTTGCTATTATAGAAAGTCCGCGAGGCGGTTGCCCGTATTGTCTCGATCCTGCCCTGTGGGCGGCATTTCTTTTTCTCCACAGGGCGCAAGATAATTTGAGGAGTAAGGCGAAACTGTGGCGCGACCTTAATGTGGATAAGTGGTTCAGTACAATGCGTTAGCCGAAAAATGCTTGGATCAACACGCTTAACGTACGTCAGTCGAAGAACTACATCTTTAAATTGCAAAGCCCTTTGAAAGGACCTCATGATGACCGCTATTTTTGCACGCGACTTTGCCCCAGTAACAGCCCCGCAGACAGAGGACAATCCCATGGCGTTTGGCGCCGGTGTTGGCCTTTTCACCACCGGCCTCAACCGTGGGGGCGGTGACATGTTGTTGGGCGAAGGGGTCGAGATGTTCACCACTGGGCTACAGCAGGACGGCAGCAGCATCACGCAAGGCGGCGGGGTCGGCCTGTTCACCACTGGCCTCGCCCCGGCTGAGGTGCTGCCCTTCAGCGGCTGAAGCCCTTTCAAGCGGGCGGCTTTGTCGCCCGCCGTTCCCCCTGTCGGAGGCCATGCGATGACCAATGTTGTTCTGCTCAGATCTGACGAAAGCCAAGACCAGGCCATTCAAAGGGCCCGGCTGATCCAAGCCTTCGCAGAAGGGCGTCACGCGCAGGGGGATGTTTTTTGGCTGAAGGAAAACGCCGAACTGCTCGGGGCGCTGGCGAGCACGGGGGCCACGCTCGACACCGCGGCGCTTCAGCCGCTCGCGGCCTTCCATCAGGGCTGCCGGAACCTGCTGCGCGATTTTCCTCAGTATTACCGTTTCATCCTGTCGATTTGTCTCGATCTCGAAGACCTCGGTTTGCCTCGGCACTACGGCGCGGCCCTTTGCGCCAAGGTTGCGCGGGCAGGGCTGGAGGGGGCGGAGCTGTCGGATCTGCAACGGGCCGAGGCACGCCGTCTGCTGCGCCGTCGGGGTGTGGGGCCGCGGGTGGAGGACGGGGCGCTCGGTCAACGGTTGCGCGATTTTATCGCCCGCAGTGCCACCTTCGCCATGCCCAATCGCAAGGCGGCCTATGAGTTGACCCATATCGTTTTTTACCTGTCAAACTATGGCCGCCGGCTCCCGGACCTGCCGGAGGCCGCGCTGAAAAGCCTGCATTTCACGGGGCTGCTGGCTTTTCTCGATCAGGATATGGACCTGCTGGCCGAGGTCTGCGCCGCGCTGCGTTTTGCCGGGCAGGCCCCAAGCCCGTTGTGGGAGGATGTTATTGCCGCCCGCCACCGTGCCATGCGGGTCTACACCGACGAAGGCGCGACTTTGCAGGACGATTACCACGAATGGCTTGTCACCGGCTGGGCCATGCAGATTGCGGGCCGCCCGATGCGATCCACCGATATCCCAAAAGGCGCATTGCGTTTTCACAAAAGCCGAAAGGGGGCAGGGGCCCTGCGCCCGCTGGCGGCTTGCCTCAACGACATGGGCGCAAACCGCCGGGCCGACTGGGGGCAGATGCGCCCGCATGTGCTGTCGTATCTTTGCCCGGAGAGCCACGCGACCCTGCTGCGCGCCGAACGCGCCGGGCCTTATTTCGAAGAGTTCTTCGAGGGGTTCGCCCGGGCGCGCGTTTAAACGCGCCCGACAGACCTACATCGAAAAGGACGTGCCGCAGCCGCAGGCCGCCGTCGCATTGGGGTTCTCGATGGTGAAGCGCGCGCCGATCAACTCTTCGGTGAAATCGATCACGGCGTCGGCCAAAAACGGCAGGGAGACGCTATCGACCACCACCTTCTGACCGCTGCCTTCGAGAATGAGGTCATCTTCGGCGGGCTCGTCCAGCGCGATGTCGTATTGAAAGCCCGAGCAGCCGCCGCCTTCGACAGCGATGCGCAGGGCCTTGCCTTCGTCTGCGGCCCCGATCTCGGCGAGGCGTTCAAAGGCGCGGGGGGTGACTTTGGGGGGCAGGTTCATCTGCGGGCTCCGATGCATCGGTTTTCTTTCGCGTTCCTCTAACATATAGAAAGCACAAGGACAGGTCACAAGGACCGCGAGAGAGGACCAGCCGCGATGCGCGCAGAATTCGCCTCTGATCCGGACACCGCCAAGGGACGGTTGGTGCCGGAAGAGGAAAGCACTTTTCGCTCCTGTTATCAGCGGGATCGGGACCGGATCATTCATGCCTCTGCCTTTCGGCGGCTGAAGCACAAGACGCAGGTCTTTGTGGAGCATGAGGGCGACTATTTCCGCACCCGTCTGACCCATTCGATTGAGGTGGCGCAGGTCGCGCGGACCATCGCAGGCGCGCTGCGTCTGAATGGCGAGCTGACCGAGGCGGTGGCGCTGGCCCATGATCTGGGCCACACGCCCTTTGGCCACACCGGCGAAGATGCGCTGCACAGGCTGATGGAACCCTACGGCGGCTTCGATCACAACGCGCAGGCGATCAAGATCGTCACCACGCTGGAGCGGCACTATGCCGAATTCGATGGGCTGAACCTGACGTGGGACACGCTGGAAGGCATCGCGAAACACAACGGGCCGGTGACGGGCGAGGTGCCCCATGCGCTGGCCGATTACGACGCGCGGCACGATCTGGAACTGCACACCCATGCCAGCGCCGAGGCGCAGGTCGCCGCGCTGTCCGATGATATCGCCTATAACAACCACGATCTGCACGACGGTCTGCGCGCAGGGCTGTTCACCGAAAGTGAGATCGCCGAACTGCCCATGGTCGGCCCCGCCTATGCCGAGGTTGACCGGCTCTACCCCGAGACCGACAGCTACCGCCGCCGTCATGAGGCGCTGCGGCGGGTCTTTGGGGTGATGGTCGGCGATGTGATTGAAACCTCGGCCAAACTGCTGAAAGACTCAGGGGCGAAATCCCCTGACGCCATCCGAAATCTGGGCCGCCCGGTGATCCGTTTCTCAGATCCCGTCTGGCAAGACCTGCGCGAGATCCGCAAGTTTCTCTTCACGCGCATGTATCGCGCCCCCTCGGTGATGGAGAATCGCGAGAAGGTGACCAAGGTGGTCGAGGACCTGTTCCCGCTGTTCCTGTCACAGCCCAACCTCTTGCCGCGCCATTGGGCGGCGGCGATCGAGGCGGCAGAGGATGAAACCGCGCTGGCGCGGATGGTGTCTGATTACATTGCGGGCATGACCGACCGTTTCGCCCTGCAAGAACACGCGCGTCTCTTCGACAGCGACCTGCGCAGCTTCCGCTAGTCTTCGCGGCATGGTAGTCTTCTTTTGATGATCCATAGGTGACATGACATGATACAAACCCCCGTTCTGCCGGAAAGTCTGGCCGGTGACGCGACCTTCGCGATCCTCTCGGCGGGGCAAGCGCCGGGGCCTACGGTGGCCAAACGCGCGGCGGATCTGGGGGCGGAGGTCGTGGCGATGGACCGCGATCCCGCGGTGCTGGCGCGGTTGATGAGCCAATCGGCCGAGCGTGTCGAAGGGCTGGCACTAGCAGGCGATCTCGTCTCACGCTTTGAACCGCTGCACCGCAACTGGGGCGGCACGCCGCTGCATATGGTGCTGAACCTGATGCCGCTTGAACCCGACGATTGCGCCAAGGGCATGGATGCTCAGATCCGCGGGCTTTCGGCCATGGTGCGCGCCTTGGGCCGTGGCCTCGTGGCCGGGCGGGGCTCTGTGGTGACCGTTTTGCCCCGACCAAGCCAGCCCTTGGCGCTGGCGGGGCACGGGATGATCGGCGCGGTCGAGGCGGCCAATGCCGCGCTCGACAAGGTCTTTGGCGCGCGGGGGGTGCATTTCCACCTGATCACTGTGCCCGAGGGGCAGGCCGAATTGGCCACGGACACCGCGCTGTACCTTGGGTCTGAGGCTGGCCGACGGCTCCGAAGTGGGCGTTTTGACCTCGGCTAACCAGACCGGCTCAAACGCCACTCCCCAACTTGGGCCGCGACGGCCCGACGCTTGATTGACTGCACCCCCGCACATGATAAACGGGCGGGGAACAAGGATACCCGACATGAACCTATTTGCCGAAATTCGCCATCTCATCATTGCGACGCTGGAACAGATGGTCGCGCAGGAAGCTCTGCCTGCGACCCTGAACTTTGACCCGATCACCGCTGAGCCGCCGCGTGACGCGGCCCATGGCGACATGGCCACCAATGCCGCGATGGTGCTGGCCAAACCTGCGGGCATGAAGCCGCGCGACATCGCCGAAGCACTGGCCGCGCAATTGCAAAACGATCCGCGCATCACCTCCGCCGAAGTGGCGGGGCCGGGCTTCATCAACCTGCGCCTTGCGCCTTCGGTCTGGCAAAACGTGGCCCGTCAGGTGCTGAACCAAGGCACCGACTTTGGCCGCGCGATCCTTGGTGCCGGTCAGCGGGTGAACGTTGAATATGTCTCGGCCAACCCGACGGGGCCGCTGCATGTGGGCCACACCCGTGGCGCGGTCTTTGGCGATGCACTGGCCAGCCTGCTTGACTTCGCGGGCTATGACGTGACGCGGGAATACTACATCAACGACGGCGGTGCGCAGGTCGATGTGCTCGCCCGTTCGGTCTATCTGCGCTACCTCGAAGCCAATGGCAAAGAGGTGGCATTCCCCGATGGCACCTATCCCGGCGACTATCTGATCCCGCTGGGCGAAGCGCTGGCCAAGATGTACGGCGACAAGCTGGTCGACCAGCCGGAAAGCGAATGGCTGGACGATATCCGCGAATTCGCAACCGACGCGATGATGAACCTCATTCGAAACGATCTGGCGGCACTGGGTGTCGAGATGGACGTCTTCTATAGCGAAAAATCGCTCTATGGCACGGGTCAGATCGAAGCGGCCATCGCCTCGCTCGAAGCCAAAGGGTTGATCTACGAAGGCGTGTTGGAGCCGCCGAAGGGTAAGAAGCCCGACGATTGGGAACCGCGTGAACAGACCCTGTTCAAATCCACCGAACATGGCGACGATGTGGACCGCCCGGTCAAGAAGTCCGACGGGTCTTGGACCTATTTCGCCCCCGATATCGCCTATCACTATGACAAGGTCAGCCGTGATTTCGACATGCTGATCGACGTCTTCGGCGCGGATCATGGCGGCTATGTCAAACGGATGAAGGCGGCGGTTTCGGCGCTGAGCGACGGGCATGTGCCGCTCGACATCAAGCTGACGCAGTTGGTGAAGCTTTTCAAAAACGGCGAGCCGTTCAAAATGTCCAAACGGGCAGGGACATTCGTGACCCTGCGCGATGTTGTGGATCAGGTCGGCCCGGACGTGACGCGCTTTGTCATGCTGACGCGCAAGAACGACGCGATGCTCGACTTCGATTTCGACAAGGTGTTGGAGCAAAGCCGCGAGAACCCGGTCTTTTACGTGCAATACGCCCATGCGCGGGTCGCGTCGATCCTGCGCAAAGCCGAAGAGGCGGGGATCGAGGTGGCGGATGCCACGCTGCTGGACGCGGATTTGTCTAAGCTCGACCACGAGGCCGAGATCGGCCTGCTGCGCAAGCTTGCCGAATGGCCCCGTTTGGTCGAGACCGCCGCGCGCAGCAATGAGCCGCACCGGGTGGCCTTCTACCTCTATGAATTGGCCTCCGATTTCCACAGCCTCTACCACTTGGGCCGGTCCGAGGATGGCTTACGCGCCTTGCAAGAAGGGGACGCGGCCACGTCGCAGGCAAAAATCGCGCTGTCGCGTGCCGTTGCGATTGTAATTGCGGCGGGTCTTGGTATTCTCGGGGTCACACCGGCGCAAGAGATGCGGTAACCGCACCAGCGCGCCGAAAACAGGCAACCCCATGACCAGACCCGCGTGGCGATGTATCACGCCGGGCAAAGAGGCAGAGATGGCAGATTTCACGTCTTCCCCGACGACGGCGGGCTATGCGCCCGATTCCGCGCATAGCTACGCAGTGGGCAGCGCGCCCAAGACCCTGACAACGCTCACCAATATCGCGGGCGCCGTGGTGTCCTTGGCGCTTGTGGCGGGGATCGGTGTTTGGGGCTACAAACTGCTTGTGCGTGACGTGACCGGCATCCCGGTGGTCCGCGCGATCGAAGGTGAGATGCGCGTGCGCCCCGAAGAGCCGGGCGGCGAATTGGCCCGTCATCAGGGGCTTTCGGTCAATGTCGTCGCCGCCGAAGGCAGCGCCGGGCGCCCGGCGGATGAGCTGCGCCTCGCGCCGCGCCAGATCGAATTGCAAGACGAAGACCAGCCCGTCAAAGCGGCAATGGTTGCCGCAAAGACACAAGGCAACGTGACGCCAGCCGTGGCGCGTGAGGATGACGGCGACCTGATCGACGCCTCAGAGGCGATCCGCTCGGGCAATGTGCAAGACCTCGTGGCGCAACTGACCAATGGCGTGGCACCGCTCACCGGGGAGGAGGCCGCCGCTGGCGATCCTGTCGATGCCGCCGTGGCGATGGCGCTGGCCGATACCTCCGTGCAGCCCAAGGTGGTCAAGGCCGTGCTGAACGCGCCGGGCGTGCGCAACTCCCTGCGTCCGCGCCGCCGTCCGGCGGGCGGTGCCGTTGTGACACCCGCCGCCGTGCAACCTAACCCCGTGGCCGCGGCCACCCAAGAAGTCGATCCCGCATCGCTGCCCGCCGGCACCCGCATGGCCCAGCTTGGCGCCTTTGACAGCCCCGAGGTCGCGCGCGAACAGTGGGACCGTTTGCAGGGCCGTTTCGGTGCCTATCTCGAAGGCAAGAGCCGCGTCGTGCAAAAGGCCACCAGCGGCGGACGGGTCTTCTACCGCCTGCGCGCCATGGGCTTTAACGACATTGCCGACGCGCGCCGCTTCTGCTCGGCCCTCGTGGCTGAAAACGCGGATTGCATCCCGGTGGTGATGCGCTGATGCGCCCCTTCGGGGCCACGATCCTCGACGCGACGGGCCATCGGCTCAGCGTCGAGGAAAAGGCGTTCTTTCGGGACGTGCGGCCCTTTGGCTTTATCCTCTTCGCCCGCAACATCGACAGCCCCGACCAGCTCCGCGCGCTCTGCGAAGAGATGCGCGAGGCGGCGGGGCATGAGGCCGTCATCACCATCGACCAAGAGGGCGGCCGCGTGCAGCGTATGCGCGCGCCCCAATGGCGCGATTGGCTGCCTCCGATGGACCTCGCTGCCCGCGCCGGGGATCAAGCGCTCCAAGCCTTCTACTTGATGTACCGGATCATCGCCCATGAGCTGCACAGCGTGGGGATCGACAGTAACTGCGCCCCGCTGATCGATGTGGCCGGGCCGGACACCCACCGTTTTCTGCGCAATCGCTGCTACGGCGAAACGCCGGGGCAGGTGGCCGAGATTGGCCGTGCCGTGGCGGATGCGCTGCTGGCCGGAGGGGTCTTGCCGGTAATGAAGCACATGCCGGGCCATGGCCGCGCGACACTTGACAGCCACCACGATCTGCCCCGGGTTGCGGCCCGCCGGATCGATCTGGAGGCGGTCGATTTCGCCCCCTTCCGCAGCCTGCGCGACCTGCCGATGGGGATGACCGCGCATCTGGTCTATGACGCGCTGGACAATGCCCCGGCGACCCTGTCGCCCGAGGTGATGCGGCTGATCCGCGAAGAGATCGGCTTCGACAACCTCGTGATGACCGACGACATTTCGATGAAAGCGCTGCAAATGACCCCAGCGGAAAGCACCCGCGCCGCGATCGCGGCGGGCTGTGACGTGGCACTTTTCTGCAACGGCCCGCTCGAAGACCGCCGCGCCGTGGCCGAAGCCGCGGGTGAGATGACCCCCGCCGCCCAAACCCGCGCCCTGCGGGCCATGGATGCGCGGCAAACTCCCGATGACGTTGACATCGACGCCCTCAGCGCCCAGCTTGAGACGCTTCTGGGCGGGACAGTGCATGGCTGAGACGACATTTCAGGAAGACCGGGCCGGGGCTGGCAGCACCGTGGCCGACCGGCTGGCCGCCGAAGCCTTCATCATCGATGTCGAAGGGTATGAAGGGCCGCTTGACCTGCTGCTGTCGCTGAGCCGCACGCAAAAGGTCGATCTGCGCAAGATCTCGGTGCTGCAACTGGCGCGGCAGTATCTGGCCTTTGTCGAACGGGCCAAGGAGTTGCGGCTGGAACTGGCGGCGGATTACCTCGTCATGGCGGCGTGGTTGGCTTTCCTGAAGTCGCGTCTGCTGCTGCCTCCAGACCCGACCGAAGAGGGCCCATCGGGCGAGGAAATGGCCGCGCATCTGGCCTTCCAGCTGGAACGTTTGCAGGCCATGCGCGACGCCGCCGCGCGTCTGATGGCGCGGGATCAGCTTGGCCGGGACTTTTTTGCCCGCGGCCAGACCCAAGAGATCACCAGCGTCAAAAAGGTCACTTATACCGCGACCCTGTTGGACCTGATGCAGGGCTATGCGCGCACCCGCACGCGTGAGGATTTCCGCCCCTTCGTGATGGACCGCGACAAGGTCTTCACCATGGAGGAGGCGCTGGACCGCATGCGCGGGCTGATCGGCTATGCGGGCGATTGGGGCGATCTGAACAGCTACCTGCCCGAGGGTTGGGAAAGCGACCCGGAACGCCGCCGCTCGGCCACGGCGGCGACCTTTGCCGCCTCTTTGCAACTGGTCAAAGAGGGGCATATGGAGATCCGGCAAAAAGAGATTTTCGCCCCCATCCAACTGCGCAAGAAGGATTGATGCGTGTCGGAAGAGATTAAAACAAAAGAAAAGAAACTGTTCGACGCGCCCTCGCTTGCCGAGCAGGAGCGTATGATCGAAGCCGTGCTCTTCGCCAGTTCCGAGCCGATCACCCTGCGCGAACTCGAAGAGCGTTTGCCGCGCGGCTCAGACGTGGGCGAGGCGATGGCCTTCCTGCGGCACCGGTATCAGGGGCGCGGCGTGCAGGTGATGAAAGTCGGCGATGCCTATGCCTTTCGCACCGCGCCGGACCTTGGTTTCCTGATGCATAAGGAAACGGTCGAGACCCGCAAGCTCAGCCGCGCCGCGATCGAGACTTTGGCGATCATCGCTTATCACCAGCCCGTCACCCGCGCGGAGATCGAAGAGATTCGCGGCGTATCGGTGTCGCGGGGCACGGTGGACCAGTTGCTTGAGATGGAGTGGATCCGTTTTGGCCGCCGCAAGATGACCCCGGGCCGTCCGGTGACCTTTGTCGTCACGCAGGAGTTTCTGGATCACTTCGGTCTGGAAAGCGCGCGGGATCTGCCGGGGCTGAAAGAGCTGCGCTCTGCCGGGTTGTTGGAGAACCGTCCGCCTGCCGGTCTGCTGCCCACCGTCGGCGATGGCGAGGGCGAGCCGGAAGCGACCGAAGGGCAGAGCGAGTTGTTCGAGGATTGACCGGCGCCGCGTGTTTACGCGGAGCGGAAATGCTTCGACAGTTTCAGTCCCTGACCTTGGTAGTTCGACGCGATGTCGGCCCCGTAAAGCTGGCTGGGGATCTGCGCCATATGCTCATAGACCAAGCGGCCCACGACCTGGCCATGCTCCAGCACGAAGGGCGCCTCGTGACAGCGCACTTCCAGCACCCCGCGTGAGCCTGCGCCGCCCGCCTCGGCATGGCCAAAGCCCGGATCGAAGAAGCCCGCGTAATGCACGCGGAACTCTCCGACCATCGCCAAATAGGGTGCCATTTCAGCGGCATAGGCAGGCGGGATCGTCACCGCTTCGCGGCTGACGAGGATGTAGAACGCGCCGGGGTCGAGGATGATCTGACCGTTGGTGCTATGCACCTCTTCCCAATAGGCGGCGGGATCGTAATGGCCAATCTTGTCGAGGTCGATCACCCCGGTATGCGGCTTCGCGCGGTAGCCGACGAGGCTGGTGCCGGGCAGCCGCAGATCGACGGAGAAGCCCAGCCCCTCATCGATCACGGCGGTCCCATCCACCAGTGGTGTCTTATCGTGCAGCGCGCGCAGCGCGTCGTCGTCGAGGGTCGCATCCCCGCTGCCGAAACGAATCTGATTGAGCCGCATCCCGGGCCGCACCAGCACCGAGAAAGAGCGCGGGCAGATCTCGGCGTAGAGCGGGCCGGTGTAGCCCGGCGCGATGCGGTCGAATTCGGTGCCACCATCGGTGATGGTGCGGGTCAGCAGGTCAAGCCGCCCGGTGGAACTTTTGGCATTCGCCACGGCAGAGACACCCTCGGGCAGCGCCAACTGCTCCATCAGCGGCACCACATAGACGCAACCCTTTTCCAGCACGGCCCCTTCGCTGAGGTCGACGCGGTGCATCTCGAACTCCGCCAAACGATCCGAGACCTTGGCCCCATGCCCGGCAAGGAAAGACGCACGAACGCGATAGGCGACGCTGCCGAGGCGGAGGTCAAGACTGGCGGGCTGGATCTGGGCAGAGGTGACCGCGGGATCGCCGGCGATGGCGCCGCTTTCGATCATCGCTGCAATCTGCTGGTTGGGGAGCACCCCGTTCATCGCATTGGGCATCGGGCGCGGCCTTCTTAAATGACAAACGCCCGCGCGTTACCGGCGCGGGCGTTTTGTTGTAGTCGGTTGGTCGGGCTAGCAGGACTCGAACCTGCGACCTTCCGTCCCCCAGACGGACGCGCTACCAGGCTGCGCCATAGCCCGACTACGTGGGCTTCATACCCGATCTCGCAGGGGGTGCAAGAGGGAATTGCCAATCTTTTCATCGCGATTAGAAATTTGTTTCCGCGCCGGCTTCTGCGGCCATGCGCGCGCGCAATTCGGCCAAATCCAGCAGCAGACCGGCGACCTGCGGTTGCACGTCGCGGGGCAGGCGATGGACACGCGCCCCGACGCTCAGCAGCCCCGGACGGGCGGGGAAATCGGCTTCGGGGGTGAAATCGGGCAGGTCGATGATCGCGGGTTTTGGCCTGTCGTCCTCGGGGTCTTCCGCCTCGGCTTCAGCGGGGGCGGGCGAAACCTCTGCGGTCTCCTCCGGCTCAGCCGCCAGCGGGCGCTTGAGGAACTCGGGCAGGCCGGTATCCGATGCAGGTTCCGGCGCGGGTTCTTCTTCGGGCTCAGCTTCGGACGCAGGGAGTTGCGGCGCGTCGGGCGTGTTGCTGTCAGAGGGGGCCAGCGGATCGGGCGTGGCCCGTGGGTGATCGTCGGCGGGCGGCATGGGCGAGGGGCGCTGCGCTGCCGCGGGGGCGGGTTCTTCCAGCTCTGCTGTCGTCTCCTGCCGCGCGTCGACCGTCTCAGCGCTCGCCTCATCCCCGCGCGCTTCCGTCTTCGCACCGAAGTTCAGAACCACACCGGTCTCAGGCCGGATGATGTCCGGCTTCGGCGCAGGGCGCGGCTCCACGAAATCCAACTCATCAAGCGGGGCGGAGAGGGAGGAGACATGGGTCATCCCTTCCTCACGCAGGATCTTCTGAACGCCTTTGATGGTCAGCCCATCGTCATGCAGCAACTTCTTGATCCCACCAAGCAGCAGCATATCGGCGGGGCGGTAATAGCGCCGCCCGCCCGCCCGTTTGATGGGTTTCACTTGGGTGAACTTACTCTCCCAAAACCGCAGAACATGGGCTTGGATACCGAGCCAGTCAGCGACTTCGGAGATGGTGCGAAAAGCGTCCGGCGATTTGACCATAGGTCAGGACTTGTTGCCTTCGGCAACCCGGTCTTTCATCAGATGCGAGGGGCGAAAGGTCAGCACCCGGCGCGGGTTGATCGGAACCTCTTCGCCTGTTTTCGGGTTGCGGCCCACACGCGCGGTCTTGTCGCGCACCGAAAAAGTGCCGAAAGAGGAAATCTTGACCTGTTCCCCGTCGACCAGAGCGTCGGACATATGCTCAAGCACGGCTTCGACCAGCTGAGCACTCTCATTGCGAGAAAGACCGACCTCACGAAATACAGCTTCGCTTAAATCCATGCGCGTCAATGTCTTGTTCGGCATTATATCCCCCATGCTTTCCAATAGCATATGCTGCTCAGATTTTTAGAGTCAACATCAATGCCCGGATCGAGCACGATTCGGCAGAGATTTTCCGCGTTAGCTCAGGGACTTACCAGCGCAGGACAACAGAGCCCCAAGCCAGACCGCCGCCAATGGCCTCGGTGACGATCAGATCGCCCCTGTTGATCTGACCACGCTCACGGCCCACCGACAGCGCCAGCGGGATCGAGGCGGCAGAGGTGTTGCCGTGGTCTTGTACGGTCACGACAACGCGCTCCATCGGCAGGTTCAGTTTCTTGGCGGTGCCTTGGATGATGCGGATGTTGGCCTGATGCGGCACGATCCAATCGACGTCTTCGGCGCTGACGCCGGCACGCTCCATGGCGGTATTGGCCGTGGCGGCAAGCTTTTCAACCGCGTGGCGGAACACTTGATTGCCCTGCATCCGCAGATAGCCTGTGGTGCCGGTGCTGACGCCGCCATCGACGTAGAGCAACTCGCGGTAGCGCCCGTCGGAATTAAGGTCGGTCGCGAGGATCCCGCGATCCTCGGGCGTGCCTTGCCCTTCTTGCGCCTCAAGCAGCAGCGCGCCCGCGCCGTCGCCAAAAAGCACACAGGTCGACCGGTCGGTCCAATCCATGATGCGGCTGAAAGTCTCGGCCCCGATCACCAGCACATTGCGCGCCTGACCGGAAACGATAAGCGCGTTGGCGTTCGCCAGCGCATAGACAAAGCCCGCGCAGACCGCTTGCACGTCAAAGGCGAAACCATTGGTCATGCCCAGTTCGGCCTGCACCATGGTCGCGGCCGACGGGAAGGTCAGGTCGGGTGTGGAGGTGGCCACGACGATCGCGTCAACATCAGAGACATCGCGCCCCGCGTCTTCGAGCGCCTTGCGTGCGGCGGCGCTGGCCATGGAAGAGGTGGTCTCACCTTCAGCGGCGAAGTGGCGGCGTTCGATGCCCGAGCGCGAGCGGATCCATTCGTCATTCGTGTCGAGGGTCGCTTCAAATTCGGCATTTTCCACGACACGGGCGGGCAGGTAGTGGCCACAACCAGTGACAACGGCGCGCAGGCTCATTTGACGGACTCCTCAGCTGGCAGCGTCGCGGCGACGCGAGCGGCTAGCTTGTCATTGAATTTATTCTGCGACAACTGCGCGGCGAGTTTGATCGCAGCGGAGATGCCGGTCGCATCGGCGGAGCCGTGCGATTTCACCACCGTGCCGTTCAGACCCAGAAAGACGCCGCCGTTCACACGGCGCGGGTCGATCTTTTTGCTGAGACGGCGCAGAGAGGTATAGGCCAGCAGCGAGGCGAGCCGCGACAGGGGTGAGTATTTGAATGCTTCGCGCAGCCTGTCGCCGATCATGCTGGCCGTGCCTTCGCCGGTTTTGATCGCGACATTGCCGGTGAACCCATCGGTCACGATGACATCGGCGCGGTTGCCCGAGATATCGCCACCCTCAACGAAACCGACGAATTCAAACCCGGTGGCATCGCCTTGGGCGCGAATCAAATCATAGGCTTCTTTGAGTTCGGTGCGGCCCTTATGCTCTTCGGTGCCGACATTCAGCAGCCCCACCCGGGGGCGCTGCAAATCCATGCCGTTGCGGGCGTAGGAGGTGCCCATCAGCGCGAAACGCAACAGATCATCGGCGTCGGCGCGCACATCGGCGCCCACGTCGAGCATCACATTGAAGCCCTGCGGGTTGGAAGAGGGGTAGAGCACGGCAATCGCAGGGCGGTTCACGCCCGGCAATTTGCGCAGCCGTATCATCGACATCGCCATCAGCGCGCCGGTATTGCCGCAAGAGACAGCCACAGCCGCCTCTCCGCTGCGCACGGATTCGATGGCAGACCACATGGAACTGTCTTTGCCGGTGCGCACGACTTGGCTGGGCTTGTCATCCATCGTGACGACATCCGTGGCGTGACGTATCTCGCAACGGTCCGACAACTCACCACGTTTGGCGATCAAAGGCTCCAACTGATCACGGGGACCATGCAGGATAAAACCGATATCGGGATTTGCTGTCGCAGAAAGCGCACACCCGGCAACAACTGCTGCCGGGCCTTCGTCACCCCCCATCGCGTCGACCGAGATCAGGGTGTGTCCGGCTTTCGCGTTGGGGTGATCGGGCTGGGCCGTCATCAGTGCGAATGCCTCACTGCCTAAGAGAAAACCTTAAAAACTACCGCAGCTTATGCTGCGTCGTCTTCCAGGTCCACTTCTTCGGTCAGGGCGACAACTTCGGCGTCGTCATAGTGACCGCAAGCCGCGCAGATGTGGTGGGGGCGCTTCAGCTCACCGCAGTTCGAACATTCGTTCGGGTTCGCCGCGGAGAGCGAATCGTGGGCGCGGCGGTTGTTGCGGCGGGATTTGGATACTTTATTCTGTTGGACAGCCATGTCTGGTGCCTTTGCCTTCGGGGTTGCTGACTTGGCAAAGCAGGCCGCAACCGTGTTTCAATTCGGACCCCGTTTCGGGCGTGACGACGCTTTAGGGCCGCAGCCGCGCAATGTCCAACCTTAATTCGGGTGAGGGCGGCAAAATAACGCGAAACCGGCGCGATGCAAGCGCGAATTTCCGCGGTTTTCCGCTTGTTTCCTTAGGTTTCGTCTTTCTTCAGCGCATCGCGCAGCGCGCCCAAGCCTGCAAAGGGCCGCGCGTCTTCGTCCGTCATCGGCTTTTGGCCCGGTTCGGCATGGACCATCTGGCCCAGTTCCGCATCGCCCTTGCGGGGATATTCCGGCACCTCCAGCGCCAGCGCCTCGATCATGACCTGCGCGGGGTCGATCCATTGGCCCAAAGGCTCTGCCGTATCGTCCTCGGGCATTTCGACCTCCTCTTCGTCGGGGAGTTCGAAATCATGGATGAAGCGGCGGGTAATATCGGCGTCGATCCGCGTGGTCACTGGCTCAAGCGTGACGACGCAGGGCTGCACCACGGTCGCGCCCAGTTTCCCGTCCAGCTGCCAGTCCTGTTTGCCGAGCGGTTTGATGCTGCCCGAAAAGCTAAGTTTGCGCAGGGCCGAGAGATCGAGTTCCTCGGCGATCTGCGCGAGCGCTTCCGCCTCAGGGCGCAGCGCGAACGCGTTTGGCTCCGTCTGGGACAGGTCCGCGACCCGAAGAGCGGTTGGCGTAGGTGATTTGCGCGACATGAGATCCGACTTTCGTTTCTTGTACACTTGGGGTGCCTTGGTGTATGCGAAATAAAAGCCATAATCCGTCAGGGCAAGAGGGCAGACCAAATGCGCAAAACCAAACAGACCGGCAAGACGCACCTCCGGATCGCGGGTATGGGCCTTGCACTGCTTCTGACCGCCTGTAGCCCGCAGTATGAGAACCACGGCTATGTGCCGCCGCAAGACCAGCTTGAGCAGGTCGTTGTGGGCAGCGATACCAAGGAAAGCGTCGCGCAGAAGATCGGTGTGCCCACGGTTTCGGGTGTTTTGAGCGATGATAGTTACTATTACGTTAAGATGCGCAAACGCGCTCTGGGCTTCATGGCCCCGAAAGAGATCGAGCGTGAGGTGGTGACCGTCAGCTTCAACGAAGCCGGTGTGGTGTCGAATGTCGAACGCTTCGGGCTTGAACGCGGGCAGGTCGTGCCGCTGTCGCGCCGCGTGACGACATCGCCTGTGGCCGACAACACCTTCCTGCGCCAGCTTCTGGGCAACCTTGGCCGCTTCAGCCCGTCGGCCTTCGGCAGCTAAGTTCCCCTTGGCATGTCCCCGCAGCGGGGCAGGGCCGCGGATAAGCGAAGGCGACCTCGCAGATGACCCAAGCGCCCCCGGGCCGATATCTGACGCGCGAAGCCCTCACGCCCGGGGACATTACCCGGGCCCAGGCGCTGCGGACGCAGTGTTTTCAGACCGGAACCGCCGACCGTGATGCATTCGACGCGGCAGCACGGCATTTTCTGATAGAGGATCGCGACAGCGGCACATTGGTCTGCTGCTTTCGCCTGACCCGGTTTCAGGGCGCGGAGCTGGCCCAGAGCTATGCCGCGCAGTTTTACGATCTGAGCCGTCTGGGGCGCATGAAAGGCGCCATGCTGGAACTGGGCCGCTTTTGCATCCACCCAGAATGGCAAGACCCCGACATTCAGCGCCTCGCTTGGGGGCAATTGGCCCGGGAAGTCGATGACAGCAGCGCGGCGCTTTTGTTTGGCTGTTCCTCTTTCACGGGCACGGATCCGACCCGCTACCGCGATGCCTTTGCCCTGTTGAAACAGCAGCATCTTGCCCCCGCGGAATGGCGCCCCCGCGTCAGGGCGGCTGAGGTCCACCCCTATGCCCGCGACCGCCACAGCCCCGATCCGCGGCGCGCGCGCCAGCAAATCCCGCCGCTGCTGCGCAGCTATCTGGCGATGGGAGGCTGGGTCAGCGATCACGCCGTGATCGATCGGCAAATGGGCACGCTGCATGTCTTCACCGGGCTGGAGATCGCCGGGATCCCGCCCAACCGCGCGCGGCTTTTGCGAGCGCTGGCCTGAAGCCGCACCGCCTTTGGACATTGACCTTGCCCGCGCCGAAAGATAGCTGGCAGGCATGGCACGCGCACCCCTTTTACAACTCACCGACATTTCGCTGACCTTTGGTGGCGATCCTGTTTTCGAAGACCTCTCCCTCGTGGTTCAGACCGGCGATCGGTTGGCCTTGGTGGGCCGCAACGGCTCGGGCAAATCGACGCTGATGAAGGTCATGGCCGGGCTGGTAGAGCCCGACAGCGGGGCGGTCGTGGCCGGGCCCGGCGTCTCGGTCGGCTATATGGAGCAGGAGCCTGACCTTTCGGGCTTTGAGACGCTTGGCGACTTCGCGGCCCATGGGCTCGATCCGGGTGAGATGTATAAGGTGGAGCGCGCAGGCGAGGGGCTGAAGTTTGACCCGGCACGCCCTGTGGCCACCGCATCGGGCGGGGAGCGTCGCCGCGCGGCACTTGCGCGGCTGATGGCCGAAGAGCCGGAACTGATGCTGCTGGACGAGCCGACCAACCATCTCGACATCGAAGCCATCGCATGGCTCGAATCCGAGCTAAAGGGCACCCGCACCGCCTTTGTCATCATCAGCCACGACCGCGCCTTCCTGCGCGAGCTGACCCGCGCGACCCTCTGGGTCGACCGCGGCACCGTGCGCCGTCAGGACATCGGCTTTGAAGGGTTCGAGGCATGGCGCGATCAGGTCTGGGAAGAAGAGGACATGCAGCGCCACAAGCTGAACCGCAAGATCAAGGCCGAGGCGCGTTGGGCGGTCGAGGGGATCTCGGCCCGGCGCAAGCGCAATCAGGGCCGGGTGCGCGCGCTTCAAGAGTTGCGCGCCGAACGCTCGGCGCAGATCAAACGGCAAGGCACGGCGGCCATGGCGTTGGAGGCTGGGCCGAAGTCAGGCCGCAAGGTGATCGAAGCGAGCGGTATCGCCAAGAAATTCGGCGACAAACAGATCCTGCGCGACTTTTCGATCACTGTGCAGCGCGGCGACCGGATTGCGCTGGTAGGGCCAAACGGCGTGGGCAAGACCACGCTTCTGAACATGCTGATCGGCAAAGAACAGCCCGATGCGGGCGAGATCAAACTGGGCACCAATCTGGAACTCGCGCTGTTCGATCAAGCGCGCGCGCAGCTTGACGGGGACATGACCCTTTGGGACAGCCTCACCGGCGATCCTGAAATGCGCGTCTCGGGCAAGGCCGATCAGGTGCTGGTGCGGGGTCAGCCGAAACATGTGGTCGGCTACCTCAAGGAATTCCTTTTCGATGAAGCACAGGCCCGCGCGCCGGTCCGCTCGCTTTCGGGCGGCGAAAAGGCGCGGCTGCTTTTGGCCAAGATCATGGCGCGCTCCTCGAACCTTCTGGTGCTCGACGAACCGACGAACGATCTCGACGTTGAGACGCTGGACCTGATGCAAGAACTCTTGGGCACCTATGACGGCACCGTGCTGCTGGTCAGCCACGACCGTGACTTCCTCGACCGGGTGGCGGCGACCACCATCGCGATGGAAGGCGATGGCCGCGCCACGGTCTATGCGGGCGGCTGGTCCGATTATCTGGCGCAGCGCGGGCAGGATGATTTTGCTGAAAGCGTTGTTAAAACCAAGCCGAGCAAACCCGAGCCGAAAGCGGAGAAAAAGCAATCCGCGGGCGGGCTCAGCTTTACCGAAAAACACCGGCTCGAAGCCTTGCCTGCTGAGATCGAGCGGTTGGAGGCCGAGATTGGCAAGCTCGAAGAACTGCTTAGCGATGCGGAGCTTTTCACCCGCGAGCCAGTGAAGTTTCAGAAAGCCACCGATGCACTGGTGCAGCGGCATGAAAAGCTCTCTAACGCCGAAGAAGAGTGGATGGCGCTGGAGGAGAAAGCGCAGGGTTAACCCCGCGCTTCTGCCAAGGCGATCTGCGGGCGGTAACCGTTGCGGAATGCCGCGACGATGCTCGGCGGGGTGAGGAGGGTAACGCGGCCCTGCGGGCGTCGCTGCGCAGCCCCGTAGCCCTCCGGCGCATAGGGGTGAAACGCATCGCCGAGAAGCACGCCGCTCTGGCCGTCGTGATCCAAGACGAAACTCCCGTCGGGCAGGTCCTGCGCTTCTACATCCCCATGGCGGCGCTGACGTAAAACGCGCGGCACGGCGCGTTCGGCGTGCAACTGACGGTCCAGATCCGCCGCGGGGCCGGGGAGGTCGCAACACGCGCGAAACCGTCGATAATCCGCAGCACGGCATTCCGAACAAGGCCGGTGACCGGCGGCAAAGGCCACGGCCTCATCAAGAAAGAACAGCTCGGTGTAATGGCGCGGCGCCATCAGCTTGCGGCGGCGCCCCTTGAAGCTGAGCCGACAACAGACCCAATTCTGATGCGCCCAACGGCGTTTGGGGTGCAGTCCGTTTTCGTCATGCAGGATGCCACGGTTGCCCATGAAGCTGCCCCGCGCCGGGTGGGCGATGATCTCCCCATCCGGTTGCACGCGGTTTTGCAGCGGCATCAGCGCATCCTGAGCGCGCCGTCGAGGCGGATGACCTCACCATTGAGATAGCCCATTTCGACGATGAACCCGGCCAGCCGCCCGTATTCAGACGGATCGCCAAGGCGCGGCGGGTTGGGCACATCCTTGGCCAATTCAGCCTGAACCTCTTCCGGCAGCCCGGCCAGCATCGGCGTTTTGAAGATGCCCGGCGCGATGGTCATCACGCGAATCCCTTCCTTGGCCAGATCCCGCGCCATCGGCAGGGTCATGCCCGCGATCCCGCCCTTGGAGGCAGCATAGGCGGCTTGGCCCTTCTGCCCGTCGAAGGCGGCGATGGAGGCGGTATTGATGATTACCCCGCGCGCGCCGTCGTCTTCGGGGGTGTTCTTGGCCATGGCCACCGCCGCCAGCCGCGCCACGTTGAAACTGCCGACGAGGTTGATGTCGATGGTGCGTTGAAAGGCGTCCAGCGGATGCGGCCCGTCGCGGCCCGTGGTTTTGATCCCAAGTGCGATGCCCGCGCAATTCACCGCCGCGGTGATCCAACCCATCTTTTCTTGGGCATAGTCCATCGCTTCCTGCACCGAGGTCTCATCCGTCACATCGGTCAAGACGTAGTGGCCGCCGATCTCTTTCGCGATGGCTTCGCCCCGGGCAGCGTCACGGTCCAACAGGGTGACCTGCGCGCCCTGCGACGCGAAATAGCGCGCCGTGGCTTCGCCAAGCCCCGATGCGCCCCCGGTGATGATGGCGGCTGTACTGTCTAGTTTCATGATGGCTCCCCCCGATATGAACACTTGTTCAGTTCAGCACGAAGTCTCACCCCATGCAAGAGATGCCGTTGCGGAGGGAGGAGGGCTGCGGGAGCGGGGAAGACGGGGCAGACCGAAGCCCGCCCCGTGAGAGATCAGCCGACCTGCACCAGCGCGTGGCGCTTCTTGCCCGCGCTGAGTTTGACCGGAGAGGACAGCGCGCCCGCATCCAGCATCAAGCCCGCATCCGTCAGCGGCTTGTCGTCGATACGTGCGCCGTTCTCGGCAATCAGGCGCTTGGCTTCTTTGCCAGAACCCGCAAGGCCCGATTTCACCAGCAGTTGCACAATGGAAACGCCATCGCCCACATCCGCCGCCGAAAGGGTCAGGGTGGGCAGGTCATCGCCCACACCGCCTTTTTCAAAAACTTCGCGCGCGGTGGCTTCGGCATTGCGGGCGGCCTCTTCCCCGTGGAGCAGACCCGTGACCTCGTTGGCCAGACGCACCTTCGCCTCGTTGATCTCGGACCCCGCCAGCGCGCCCAGACGGTCGCATTCATCGACCGGCAGCTCGGTGTAGAGCTTGAGGAAACGGCCCACATCGGCATCGGTGCAATTGCGCCAGAACTGCCAGAACTCATAAGGGCTCAGCATATCGCCATTGAGCCAGACCGCACCGCCTGCCGATTTGCCCATCTTCTTGCCGTCGCTGGTGGTCAAGAGCGGTGACGTCAGGCCGTAAACCTCCCCATCGATCACCCGGCGGGTCAGGTCGATGCCGTTGACGATATTGCCCCATTGATCCGACCCGCCCATCTGGAGAATGCAGCCATAGCGGCGGTGCAGCTCCATGAAGTCATAGGCTTGGAGAATCATGTAGTTGAACTCAAGGAAAGACAGCGACTGCTCGCGGTCCAAACGGGACTTCACGCTTTCAAAGCTCAGCATCCGGTTGATCGAGAAATGCCGCCCGATGTCGCGCAGGAAATCGAGGTAATTCAACCCGTCGAGCCATTCCGCGTTGTTCAGCATCAAGGCGCCATTCTCACCCTCGCCGTAATCGAGGTATTGCGCAAAGACCTGACGGATGCCTTCGATATTGTCGTCGATCGCCTCGGGCGTCAGCAGGGGGCGTTCATCCGACCGGAAGGACGGATCGCCCACCTTTGTCGTGCCGCCGCCCATCAGGGTGATAGGCTTGCCGCCGCATTTCTGTAGCCAGCGCAGCATCATGATATTGACCAGATGCCCCACATGCAGAGACTTGGCCGTGGCGTCATAGCCCACATAGGCCGGGGCCGCGCCTTTCAGCAGGGCTTCGTCCAACCCCTGATAATCGGTGCAATCGGCCAGAAAGCCGCGCTGCATCATCGTGTGGATGAACTCCGATTTGGGATGGTATGTCATGGTGACTTGCCTCAAAACTGTATTGCGGGGCAATCTATATGCGCACGAGCGGCAAAGGAAAAGGCCATGAATAGGGCCAAGCACAGGCAAGATGCCGGAACCGAAGTGGTGACGGCTTTGGGAATGATGTCGGGCACCTCTTTGGATGGGGTGGACGCCGCTATTTTGCGTACCGATGGGCAGGACATCGCCAGCTTTGGCCGCAGCGCCTATCGCAGCTATTCCTCTGAAGAGCGGCGCGTGATCGCTGCGGGGTTCGGCAAGTGGCACGGGGCCGAGGTTGAGGAGGCCGCCAAGGCGGTGGAGGCCGCGCATCTGGCGCTCTTGGCCGACCTGCTGAAATATGCGCCTGAGGTCGACCTCATCGGTTTTCACGGACAAACGCTGGCCCATGCCCCACGCATGCAGGGCACATTGCAGGTCGGTGACGGCGCGCTGCTGGCGCGTGAGATTGGCCTGCCCGTGGTCTGGGATTTCCGCAGCGCCGATGTTGAACTGGGCGGCGAGGGCGCTCCGCTGGCGCCGTTCTTTCACCATGCCTGCGCGCGTTATGCCGGGCGAACCGGGCCGGTGGCTTTCTTGAACCTTGGCGGCGTCGGCAACCTCACTTGGGTCGACCCGCGCGTCGCCCGCCCCGAAGAAGAGGGCGCGCTGCTGGCCTTTGACACCGGCCCCGCCAATGCGCCGATCAACGATTTGATGCAGGCCCGCCTTGGCCAAGACTACGATGAAGGCGGCAAGCTGGCCGCGCGGGGCAGGGTCGAGCAGGGCGCCTTGGAGCTGTTTCTGGCCGAGCCCTATTTCGCACGCATGCCGCCCAAATCCCTCGACCGGAATGATTTTGCCGAGATGGTGGCCCTTGTGGGTGAGCTCTCCGATGCCGATGCCTGCGCTACCCTCACTGCCATGTGCGCGGCTGGCGTGGCTGAGGCGATGCAGCATTGCCCAGCCCCGCCCGAACGCGTCTATGTGACGGGCGGCGGCAGGCATAACCCGGTGCTGATGCGGATGCTGGATGTCAGCCTCGATTGCCCCGTCGCCCCGGTGGAAGAGATCGGCCTCGATGGCGACATGCTTGAGGCGCAGGCATTTGCCTATCTGGCAGTACGCGTGGCGCGCGGGCTGCCCACCTCGTGCCCCGGCACGACAGGCGTCCGCGCCGCCGTTGGCGGGGGCACCGTCAGCCGGGAGTGAGGTGAGCGGGGCGTTGCCTAACTTTGACGGAAAGGTGCCGGAGAAGGATTTTAAGGCCCCAACGTGCAGTCAGTATGCCGCCATATCGGCTGGCACGCCCACTTGTTAACAAAGTTGCGAAAAATTCCCCCGTTACGCAATTTTCTTGAAACGCAATCGCGACTTCTCGCGTAGGTTCCCTGTGGGGGCCAAGGGTCGAAGGCATTCGACCGGCTTTGAGAAGGAGATTCGCTATGACTAAAGCGGTTCGGTGAAAACCTGAATCGGGTAGTTCCCTTGGTCTTCTGTTTGTGATTCATCCTGTTCAGGAGGATGGTTCATGTCAGCACCTTTGCCGGATGCGCTTCGTGCGCGATTTCAGAAAT